>NC_015580.1:155000-755000 GCF_000253255.1 Novosphingobium sp. PP1Y
TAAACAGCGCGGTCTTTATGCAGGGCTGTCGTTGATGGTGTGGATTCTCAAGCGTGAGGTAAGAGCATTTGGTGGATGCCTTGGCATGTACAGGCGATGAAGGACGTGGCACGCTGCGATAAGCGTCGGGGAGTTGTGAGCAAACTTTGATCCGGCGATTTCCGAATGGGGAAACCCACCTTCACCATTTCTCTCGGTTCGTGAGCGATCACGGGTTGAGTGAGGTGGATAAGGTATCACCTTGGCGAATATATAGCCTTGGTGAAGCGAACCCGGGGAACTGAAACATCTAAGTACCCGGAGGAAAAGACATCAACCGAGATTCCGTTAGTAGTGGCGAGCGAACGCGGACCAGGCCAGTGCTTCTTGTTCAACTAGCAGAACACTTTGGAAAGAGTGACCATAGCGGGTGACAGTCCCGTATGCGAAAGCGAGACAAGAAGACTCGAGTAGGGCGGGACACGTGAAATCCTGTCTGAACATGGGGGGACCACCCTCCAAGCCTAAATACTCGTACATGACCGATAGCGAACACAGTACCGTGAGGGAAAGGTGAAAAGCACCCCGATGAGGGGAGTGAAACAGTACCTGAAACCGAATGCTTACAAGCAGTTGGAGCCTCTTTAGGGGGTGACAGCGTACCTCTTGCATAATGGGTCAGTGACTTAATGTACCATGCGAGCTTAAGCCGTTAGGTGTAGGCGCAGCGAAAGCGAGTCTGAACAGGGCGAATTGAGTATGGTGTATTAGACCCGAAACCCGGCGATCTAGGCATGACCAGGTTGAAGGTGCGGTAACACGCACTGGAGGACCGAACCGGTGAATGTTGAAAAATTCTCGGATGAGTTGTGTTTAGGGGTGAAAGGCCAATCAAGCCGGGAAATAGCTGGTTCTCCGCGAAATCTATTGAGGTAGAGCGTCGAATGATTGCCGTTGGGGGTAGAGCACTGGATGGATGCGGGGGTCGCGAGATCTACCAATTCTAACCAAACTCCGAATACCAACGAGTCTAGTTCGGCAGACAGACGGCGGGTGCTAAGGTCCGTCGTCAAAAGGGAAACAGCCCTAACCTACAGCTAAGGTCCCCAAGTCATCACTAAGTGGGAAAGCATGTGGAACTTCCAAAACAACCAGGAGGTTGGCTTAGAAGCAGCCATCCTTTAAAGAAAGCGTAACAGCTCACTGGTCTAAATAAGAGGTTCTGCGGCGAAAATGTAACGGGGCTCAAGTGATGCACCGAAGCTTAGGGTGTGATCTTCGGATCACGCGGTAGCGGAGCGTTCCGTAGGCGAGTGAAGCGGGAGGGTAACCGACCGTGGACGTATCGGAAGTGCGAATGCTGACATGAGTAGCGATAAAGAGGGTGAGATGCCCTCTCGCCGAAAGACCAAGGGTTCCTGCTTAAAGCTAATCTGAGCAGGGTGAGCCGGCCCCTAAGACGAGCCCGAAGGGGGTAGTCGATGGGAACCACGTTAATATTCGTGGGCCTGGAGATGTGTGACGGATCGCGTGTGTTGTACAACCTTATCGGATTGGTTGTGCTTCGAAGCGGTTCCAGGAAATAGCCTCTCCGTATAGACCGTACCCGAAACCGACACAGGTGGTCAGGTAGAGTATACCAAGGCGCTTGAGAGAAGTATCCTGAAGGAACTCGGCAAATTGCCTCCGTACCTTCGGAAGAAGGAGGCCCCATGTTTGCGCAAGCAGATGTGGGGGGCACAGGCCAGGGGGTAGCGACTGTTTAGCAAAAACACAGGACTCTGCTAAGTCGGCTTCAAGACGACGTATAGGGTCTGACGCCTGCCCGGTGCCGGAAGGTTAAGAGGAGGAGTGCAAGCTCCGAATTGAAGCCCCGGTAAACGGCGGCCGTAACTATAACGGTCCTAAGGTAGCGAAATTCCTTGTCGGGTAAGTTCCGACCTGCACGAATGGCGTAACGACTTCCCCACTGTCTCCAGGATATGCTCAGCGAAATTGAATTCTCCGTGAAGATGCGGAGTACCCGCGGTTAGACGGAAAGACCCCGTGCACCTTTACTGCAGCTTCAGAGTGGCATTGGAAAATTATTGTGTAGCATAGGTGGGAGGCTTTGAAGCACCGGCGCCAGCTGGTGTGGAGCCATAGGTGAAATACCACCCTGTGATTTTTTAATGTCTAACCTCGTACCGTTAGCCGGTACAGGGACCCTCTGTGGCGGGTAGTTTGACTGGGGCGGTCGCCTCCTAAAGAGTAACGGAGGCGCGCGATGGTAGGCTCAGGCCGGTTGGAAACCGGCTGCAAGAGTGCAATGGCATAAGCCTGCCTGACTGCGAGATTGACGAATCGAGCAGAGACGAAAGTCGGTCATAGTGATCCGGTGGTCCCTCGTGGAAGGGCCATCGCTCAACGGATAAAAGGTACGCCGGGGATAACAGGCTGATGATTCCCAAGAGCTCATATCGACGGAATCGTTTGGCACCTCGATGTCGGCTCATCACATCCTGGGGCTGGAGCAGGTCCCAAGGGTTTGGCTGTTCGCCAATTAAAGTGGTACGTGAGCTGGGTTCAGAACGTCGCGAGACAGTTTGGTCCCTATCTGCCGTGGGCGTCGATACTTGAGAGGAGTTGACCCTAGTACGAGAGGACCGGGTTGAACATGCCTCTGGTGTACCTGTCGTGGCGCCAGCCGCGCAGCAGGGTAGCTATGCATGGACGGGATAACCGCTGAAAGCATCTAAGCGGGAAGCCTCCCTCAAGATTAGGTATCTTCGAGTCGTGATAGACCATCACGTTGATAGGCCGGGTGTGGAAGCGTGGTAACGCGTGGAGCTAACCGGTCCTAATAACTCTGATCATGCTTGATGAATCCCACCATCAATGACAGCTCTGCACACCGTGCAGCAGCGTCAGTGATGACCGGACGATCATCCAGCCAGATAATGCACGGATACATTCATCGATTAAAAAGCACGCCAGCTCCATTGCTTGGTGACCATAGCGTCAGTGACCCACCCGATCCCATCTCGAACTCGGCCGTGAAACCTGACAGCGCCGATGGTACTTGCGCTCAAGCGTTGGAAGAGTAGGACGTCGCCAGGCATTGAAGCCGGCGTGCAAAAAACCCATCACAATCTCAAGAACAACGAGGGCCAAGGGATAACTCCCAAGGCCCTCTTTGTGTCTCTAACCTGAGACACGTGGAAATTACGCCGAACCGAAGCCAAGGGCTTCGCAAGGCCGAACGGCCGTCCGAGCTTATGCAAGGATAGCCAAACCGGCGGATGCCGGTGCCGGTAATTGAGGCAACATCATTGACGCGGGGTGGAGCAGCCCGGTAGCTCGTCAGGCTCATAACCTGAAGGTCGTAGGTTCAAATCCTACCCCCGCAACCAATGATAACAATGACTTAGTCGCTAAGAGCCAAGCTCCACGGAACACCGTGTCCGCGCCAGGTCCGCTTTTCCCGATTAAAAAAATGAAACGCTGGTCCCGAAGGTGGCTGGCGACAATCTCTATGTTATGAGCAAGCCTCTAATTTGATGAGGGTGTTGCTCTAATGAATCCTGTGATCGGTGCTCAACTTCGCGAGTTTGCTAAAAACCACGCTCTCGGCGGCACTGGCCAAGATACTCAGTTCGAAATCTATAGCATATTCGCAGTTTTGAATGGCCTGCTGGGTGAAGGCATTGACCCATACGAGGTGCATTTGGCTGGCAGTGAATTCGGTGTCGATGGCATTGCAATCATAATTCAAGGTGAGATTGTCCGTAATCGCGCCGAGGCAGAGGAAAAGCTGGCAGCGATAAAAAACCCCGTTGTCGAGTTTATTTTCTTCCAGTCGAAAACTGGAACTTCCTATGATTACGGCGATATCTCCAAATTTTTCGACGCTGTTACCGGCTTTTTTGACGGAAATCTCGTCGGCGAAAGTCCTGACATCGACGATTGTATCGCCGCTAAGGATGCGATCTATGAAGCTGGAACGGGTAAGCGAAATCCAAAGATAAGCTGCTATTATATTGCAACTGGAACTTACGAGCAGCCCACTCGCACTGAAAAACTTAAATCGAAATTTAAGTCTGATCTTGAGGAAACAAATATCTTCGACAACGAAACGATAACTGTTCAATTCGTTGGGGCTCGTGATCTACAGGCTTGGTATAGAGCGGCAACCAGCGCTGTTGAAGTGGAGATCGATTTTCCTCGGAATGTGGTTATGCCGTCGAATGCACACGTGGAAGAAGCCTACGTCGGATATATCGGTGCGCGCGACCTGGTGAAATTATTCACTCAATTAGATGCTGACGGCGCTGTCGTTGGAATCAATCGTTCCGTGTTTTACGATAACATCCGTGACTATGATCCAACGTCACGAGTGAACGTTGCGATCAAAGAATCGGTTAAGTCTGGCGGTGGTTCCGAATTCGTATTCCGCAACAACGGAATTACGGTAGTTTCGAAGAATATAGATAGGACGGGTGATAAGTTCAAATTGGAGGACTATCAGATCGTAAATGGTTGCCAAACTAGCAACGTGATATTTGATATGGTTCATTCAGGCGAAGATTCTGAGTTTGGTGAAGGGCTCCTGGATTCTATTCAGGTTCCGCTTCGACTTATTGGATCGAAGGATGATGACTTTGTCTCTTCCATTATCGTAGGGACAAATCGCCAGAACCCTGTTCGCGACGAACAGTTTTGGGCATTGCGCCCGTTCATGAAAAGCTTGGAAGAGTACTGCAGAAATCTAGACGCGGAGGAAATAATTTTCTTCGAGCGGCGCGACAATCAGTATCGGTATCAAGATGTCGAGCGTACACGCGTTATGCAACCTTCAGTTCTTATGAAAGCGGTTGCCGCTGGATTGCTATTCCAGCCGCAGAGGGCTGCGCGTGATTATCGCGGTATATTGGCGGAGTATGAAAGCAAAATTTTCCAAGATGCGCATGATGTTAGAATATATCACGCCATAGCTTACTTGTACTACCGATTGGAGTTCTTGTGGCGTAACCAGAAGATCGAGAATAGCTATAAAACATTCAGGTATTACATTCTTGCCGGAATTGGGCTAATCACGACGGAGGGGTGCGACGTTTTCCAACAAAAGCGCGCAAAAATTGCAGCTATCGCCCAGAAAATCGTCGCGATTGCTAAATCGGAGGACGATCTGAAGGCTACCATCGCGACGATTGTTGAGGTGGTGGAAGCCAGACTAGAAGGTGCTGGAGTTTCGACACAGGAGCGCATTCGAGATACAATCCGCTCCGAAACGTTCTCTTCGATGTTTAGGGAAAAAATGGCAACATTGATATAAGTTATAATTGAGAAGTTAATAGATGGTGCGGAATCTACTAACTGCTTTTGCTAGCTTTTTCGCGAAATGGGGTGGCGCTTTATCAATCTCTAGCGCCATCTCTTTGCCACAAAATTCTGCAAATTCTCTCAATTTATCAGTATCTAGTCCGTGAAGTGCTGCGCGCGTCGTCAGCAAGCCTGCCATTTGTTGCTTTAACATTTTATCGTGCTCGTCGCGCTGGACGGATTTCGTTAAATCTGGATCGGCAAAATTCCGCATCTCGAAGAGGTCGTCGCTGATTTCCTGCCGCACGGCTTGCCATAATGAGGCTTCCGGCCACCGGGAACGATTGCTGTCATCGGTCGGGGTGGCATAGCGGATAGCGTTCAGGCTGCCAGTGACGGTATCGCCGAACCGATTGTCCAGATCGCGCCAGGACGAAATTCTCCATCGTGTCTTGAGGTGCTGCTTACCTGCGCGGATTTCCACCCGCCAGACCGGGCTATCAGCGGGGCAGTCACGGACGAGGGTAGGGCGCCCCTCTTTTGAGCGTGTGGCATCCCAAATGTCCCACCACGCCGTTTTGCGCTTCGCAACGATCTCTGCGCGCTTGTCGTAGACGATTAACTGCCGCCCCGGCATCTTGCCCACCGTGACCGATGTAACGCGCCCAGAGCGGCCATTGACGCCGATCTCATGGATTTCGTGATGATCGGCACGGCGAGCGTTGGAGTGCATGACGAAATGCTCAGGCGTCAGCGTGAAACCCGGGAGCAGGTAATCAAGCGCGTAGTCCACCCTGCCAATGCTCTCTGCATTGGGCTGCAAGGCAATGTCCAAGGCCCCCATTACGGCGTAGATATAGGCTCTAGCGCCGCCGAGGCCCTTCGTCGCCAATAGGAATGAACTGCATGATACCCGAACGCCCCAAGGGTCATGAATGCTGGGGCGCTTAAAGAACCACGTTGCGCCGAACTCGCCAGTAGTGGCGCTGAACGCATATCCGCCTTTGGCGCCGGTCTCGAACACGGCGAGCAGAATGCCATTCCATTCGAGCGGCTCTCTTTGGTGCGACTTACCGGCTTGGGTTTTTGCGTTGTCCAGAGCTTCGGCGAACTTGGTGCTGATCTGGCCCTGAAAGCTGACGTCCAGTCCATCGAACCCGCGATAAAGCAATTCCGTCATGGTTTTTGTCCGCGAATGTATTTCTGGAGGGGGGTGCTACAAAGACCCCCCTTCCAAATAACGTTGTCCTGAAATGTGGAGCATGACGCTGCACGCAGTGCGTTCCTCGCTCTCGCTGCGGTTCGCGCTGCGTTTTGCATCCTGTCAGTACCTTGGGGGCGTGATCGTGAAACGGATCAGCCAGTCCAGCAGATCGGCCTTCAAATAGAGAACTAGTCCGCCCTCACGATGGTATTTCGGCCCGCGCCCTTCATGGCGCATTCTTGCAAGCGTTCGTGGGCTACGACGAAGGACGGGAGCTGCTTCGTCTGGGGTAAGGTATTCGCTAGGTAAGGCAGATGAACGCACCGCATGTCTCCAGAAACTGAGGCGCCTGCGGCTGTGTTGGATGCACACCGTCGCTTGCGCCGAGTAGAAGGGAGCAGGGCCGGTTGGCGGTCGTTTGTGGTGCTTTGAAGTGTTCGCCGGTATCTTCTGTCTGACGCGCTTCTTGTCTATCTAGGCCAGGTCACGTTTGCCTCAGTGGCATTTCGCTGCGTGCTGCCTTCAATCAATGTGCGTTTGTCGCGTCGGTTACTGATCAGATGGCGTTGATACTCGATAGCTGAATGTCTTGGGGCCAGCCCTGCCGCTTTAAGAAGGCATAGCGTTCAAAAGCATGCAAGCTCTTTTTTGGCTTGGCAGGGGATGGCATCCAGAGGCGTCGTTTGTCATCGTTCCAGACCAATCCCAACTGATAGAGGGACGCTTTCGGCGGCCAGCCGGAGCGAATCGTCATAGAGGTTGGCATAACGTTTGGTCGTTTGGGGGCTGGAATGCCCGAGCAATTCACCGACGACGAGCAGGGATTGGCCTGACGATGCCAGCAGGCTGGCGAATGTGTGGCGTAGATCGTGGATGCGGACCTGATCCAAACCGGCAACCGTGCAAGCTTTGCGCCATGTCTTGCGGACTTCAACGAGCGGCGCGCCGTGACTTCCGGGAAACACGAACGTCCCTACAGCCACGGCGCGCCGCCGTTCGAGAATTTCCGCAACAGTGGTCGAGAATGGAACGCGATGTTCCCGGCGTTGTTTGGTCTCGGCGCTAGGCTTGATCCAGATGCGATGCTGCAAATCGAACTGGCTCCATTTCGCGTTCAATGCTTCGCCCCTACGGCAGCCGGTAAGCAGCATGAAAAGCAGAGCATCGGCAGACGCCTTCTCGGGATGCTCTTCCAAGGCGCGAACCAATTTTCCGACCTCGTCACGCCCAAGATATCGCGTCCGCTTCGGTTCAGGATTTCTGCGTGCCCCGGACGCCGGATTGCGTTCGAGCCACTCCCACCGGATCGCAAGATTGAGGGCCTTGCGCAGAACCTCGATTACCCGGTTCGCGCGGGTTGGACGTTTGGTGCTGATAGCTCGATGTAGCTCGTCGCAATCAGCAGAGGTCAGGTCAGAGACTTTTCGTGCGCCGAGGGCAGGCAGAATGTCCTTGATCCACATTGAGCGATCGTCTGCAGCAGATCGCGGGGCCTTCGTTGGCAAGTGCTCTATGGCGTAGCGTTCGAACAGGTCGCGGACAGTGGGCGCTTTGCGGTCTGAGATCCGCTCATCCAGAGGATCGATGCCAAGATCGATTTGCCGCTTTAAGTGCTCGGCTTGCTTGCGGGCGGCGAGAAGCTTCCAAGTGGGATATTGCCCGATAGTGATTCGGCGTTCCCGCCCCTTGACGCGATAGTTGAGCACAAAAGAGCGAACGCCCTTGGCCGTGACGCGCAATCCGAAGCCCGGTAGTTTTGCGTCATAGATGATCCGATTGCCAGAGGCGGGCGGCTCAGCATCCCGCACCAATTGGTCTGAAAGCTTGTCTCGACGCGCTTGTGTCCGTTCTGTGTCCGCGTTTGATTGCGATATGGTTGGCATTGGCTGTCTCCGAGCGCGCACGATTGTCCGTTGAAAAGCGCTGCAATTCAGTAATTTATGCCGGATATGGCAATTAATTCAAGGGGTTCGGAATAGGCCTGTTCTCAGGCTCATAACCTGAAGGTCGTAGGTTCAAATCCTACCCCCGCAACCAATGGTGTACGACTTAAGCCCCCAGCGCCCAGCCGCCGGGGGCTTTGTCGTTTGCAGCCCGCGGCCATGCTTGCCACCGCGGCTGTCACCGCCATGGACCACCACTGCCTCGATCAGAGCGCGGATCGTGTTCCTCGAGCCAATCGCACACCCTGATTTACCGTTGGCGAGGAGGCGGTGATTGTGATTCCATGGCGTTGAGCGATAGAGGCGGAAAGTGTCTCTACAGCGTGGCTTTTTCGATCTGGACGAGCGGTATGTGACGCTGTCGGCGGCGGGCGATCGCGCAAGACCAACCGGGGATCGCTGCCAGCTCACCTGGAGCGGATTGAACAGGTCGTCGACGTCGAGAGCAAGGCTTGCCGCAGTTGTGGCGGCGCCCACCATCAGATCGGCGAAGACGTGGCTGAACGGCTCGATTTCATGCCCACCACCTTCCGTGTTCTTGTCACGCGCCGTCCGCGCTACGGTTGCCGCTCGTGCGAGAGTGCGGTCGTGCAGGCCCCGGCACCGGCACGGATCGTCGAAGGTGGCATCAACACCGAAGCGCTGGTCGCGCAGGTTCTGGCGGCCAAGTAGGCCGATCACCTGCCGCTGGACCGTCAGGCGCAGTTCCAAGATCTCTGGAATCAACCGGCACGTCTGGCTGAGTGATACGCTCACGAAATTGGCCGCGGGTCATCCCGCCAATGCCGTCAGCGAACTCATGCCCTGGACAGCCGTGGGCTGAAAACACCGCTTACGTCTCATTGGGAGCACTTCTGGCGAGGCTATGCGCCTATCGACTGGGGCAATCCGCAGTCTGGGACAGGTTGCTGTTCGAGGGCATTGTCAGAGACGGGCCGTTGAATGCAGCGGCGTTCGCAATGACGGGCGAGCATCGGCGCTGGCGGAACTCTCGTCGGAATGTAACGAGATCGTGCTTGGTACTCTCGAAATTCTCGCGATGAAACTGCGGCGCCGACTCGGCCTCACAGGCAATCCGCAGCCCCGACCAATGGCGCCGACGACCGCCATTGCTGATAATCTCATACACAGACATCCGCATATGCTCAGGACATAGCCCCAAGCCTCCATCTTAGGCCTGAGGGTGTCCGGTCAAAACAGGGGCCAGATCAGATGGCGAAATCCTGACAGAGCGCTAAGACATGGTGCGCCGGAGGGGGGAAGATTGCCAGCATACTCGTTGGACTGGGTGCGCCCGAAGGTTCGATAGGCCTCGAGATCGTTGACACGGTCGAAAGGCCGACCGGCAGGGCAGATTGGCAAAGCCACCAGGTGGTCGGCACCGCGCTGATCTTTGCCTCGTGCGCTACAGCCCGCCCGCCCAATCGTAGCCTGTCGCCGATCCGGAGAGGTCTTCGCTTCTGGGCTGCCCGTGGATATCTCCGTGCCGTCAGCGCGCGGAGAGTGGCCGATGAAACGGCCTCGCTCCACGAATCGCAGGCGTCGGGAATCCAGCGGCTATTTTCGTCGATCCGGAAGGGGGCAACCTGCACTTTTCGAGCCGGGCCCCCTCTGGGTAGAAGCGGTCAGGGCCTATGGGAAAGGGACCATCCACCGATACGCCATATCGACGGAGTCCTTGCCTTTATGTCGAAGTACCGGCGTTGCACGCATCCTTAATCGCCAACGCGCATTTGAAAAGCGGCCTTCAACCGGGGCCGTTTCCGGCGCGAATTTTCCGCATCAGGCCTTCGTAATCGAAGATGGTGGTTTGCGGGGTATAGGCGTCGGTCAGCCGCAGCTTTAAGTACTTTCCGGCACTCTTGATATATTCGCTGCTGTCATTTTGCGTAGCCCTGGCTATTTCGAGCGCGGGCATCGCTGCGCGTCCGATATAGGTAAGGGCGTTCAGGGCATAGAGGCGCACTTGCCATGGGCCCGAGGCCGCGAGAGCGACCAGCACTTCCACTCCCTCGTCGGCATGGCCGAGTTTGGTCAGCGCTTCTGCCGCGACTATGCGCACCTGCGGTTCATTGTCGGCTAGGAGACGCTGCAGGTCGGCTTTGGCCGATGCGGCTTTTTCCCCGAGGATGAGAAGGCCCGTCGCCGCCCAATAACGCATGACGGGGGCGCTGTGCCGAGCCGCGCGGCGCAGGGCGCCCAGGCCGCTGGCTTTGCCGCGAGCGGCCGTGGCGGCAAGCGCCATCACTTCCTTGAGCGGATAGAGCGCGGTGTCGCGGCTTTCGCTCCAGCCTTCGCCGGGCATCGTCTCGGGCAGGAAGCCGTTGTCGTTGATCGCCAACATCTGCGCATCGAGCGCCCCGCTCAGTTCCGCCAGCGTGGCGCGATGCTCGGGTGAGGCGGCAAGGTCGTTGATCTCATGGGGATCGGCCGCAAGATCATAGAGCTCTTCGAATGGCTTGGGCTGGAAAAAACGGTCCTGAACCGGGTTCAGCGTGCCGTCGATGTGCGCCTGCTCCCATTCCTGATAGCCCTTGGCCAGCCATTCGAACGCCTGCTGCTGGCCCCAGGGACGATGCGGCATGTAGTTGCGGATATAGCGCCAGCGACCATCGGTGACGGTGCGCTGGAAGTCGATCCGCTCGTCCATGCGGTTGCGCATGCCAAAGGCATAGCGTTGCGGCTGCGCCCTGGCGCTCAGGAACGGTTTGCCGCGCATATAGGCGGGCTGCCTGGCCCCTGCCAGCGCCAGCACGGTGGGGGCCAGGTCGATGAAGCTGACGGGCGAGGTGATCTCGGATCCGGGGCGTCCGGGCAGCAGGTGCTGCCACTTGGGCGGGGCATAGACGACCATGGCACAGCGCAGGCCCTCATCGTAGCAATAGCGCTTGGATCGGCCCAGCACGCCGCCGTTATCCGAATAGTAGAAGACGATCGTGTCGTCCGCCAGGCCATCGGCCTCCAGTTCGGCAAGACGTTCGGCCAGTTGTCCGTCCATCTTTTCCATCAGGTTGTAATAGCTGGCGAAGTCCTGCCGCGTGCCCGGCGTATCGGGCAGGAATGGCGGGATCGACACCATTTCTGGCGTGACCCGGCCCGTCGTCGGCTTGAAAATGCGCGATTCATGCGTCGTCTGGTAGTTGAAGACGGCCATGAACGGCTGGCTCTTGTCCTCGCGCGAACGCCAGTGCGCTTCGTCGCCCTGACCGTCCCAGATCTTCTCCGGGTCGACATCGCAGTTGTAGTCGGTTTTGGCGCTGTTGGTGCAAAAGTAGCCGGCTTCGCGCATCAGTTCGGGATACGTGCGCAGTTCCTGCGGCAGCTGCGCCTGGGCGCGCATGTGGTTGGCTGGCGCGCAGCTTTCCGGATAGACGCCGGTGAGGATGCCGAAGCGCGAGGGTGCACAGACCGGCGCGTTGGAATAGGTGTTGCGGAACAGGAGCCCCTTCCTGGCCAGCTCATCGATCGTGGGAGTGTGCGCCAGCTTGTCGCCGTAGGCGCCGATGAAGGGGTTGTTGTCCTCGCTCACGAGCCAGAGAATGTTGGGCCGTGCCTGTCCGGTGGCTGCGGCGCGCACTGGCCCCGCTGCCGCCAGTGCGGCAGCGCCCGCGGCACTTCCGAGGAGATTGCGGCGTGTCAGATCGTGTCCCATCACTTCGCGTCTCCGTCGACCTGGCGCTTCAGCTCTTGGGCAAGCGGAGGCGTGTAGATTACCGGCTTGCCGGCGGCATGCTGTTGCAGCTTGTAGGGCGTGTCGGGGAGGATCGGATCGAGCCGGTCCGTCGGATTCGGCTTGATGTACCATTCCTTGGGGAAATCAGCCGCGTGCGGGCCATTCACGCTGCGCCGCACCGCGCCGGTGGAAAGGCGCGCGCTGTAGGGGATCGAGTGCTTCCCTTCGCTGTTGGCGAGCTGCTCGTAAAGCGCGATGCGCAGTTCCTGCTTCTTCGCCGCCCATCTGGGATCTTCGGCAAGATTGTGCATCTCCTCTGGATCGTTCCTCAGGTCGTAGAGCTCGTCGATGTCATAGACGCCGTAATACTGGATGTACTTTATCCGGTCGCGCTCGATAGCGAAGGTGCCGGGGGTCATCGGGAAGTTGTATTCCCAATAGTATTCGTACGTGAAATCGCCCGGCTTCCAGTCGGCCGCCTCGATCTTGCCTTTCCACAAGGGCCACGCGCTGCTGCCCTCGAACTGCGGCGGACGCTGGGCGCCTGCGACATCGAGGAAGGTTGGCGCGAAATCGAGATTGCGGATGCGGCCGGTGTTGACTGCGTTGGCGGGCACCGTGCCCGGTTCCCAGACGACGAGCGGCACGCGGATGGAGGCTTCGTAAGCGTTGCGCTTGTCGATCAGGCCATGCTCGCCGGTCATGAAGCCGTTGTCCGACGTAAAGACGACCAGCGTATCCTTTTCCAGGTGGTTCTTGCGCAGGTACGTCATGATGCGGCCCAGGCTGTCATCGATCGCGGATAGCGTGCCGTAATAGTACTTGAGGTACTCAGTCATCGGCACGTCGGCGTTGTAGAAGAAATCGATGCCGTGCCAGGTGTTGCGCTGGTTCTGCACCCACACCGGCTTGCCGGCGTTGTTTTCCGGCGTGTCGGCCGCGCTGGCGGGCAGGGTGAACTTCGCGTCGTCGTACTGGTGGGCATAGCGCGGCGGCGGCAGCGGGTCCGAATGGACGCCCTTGTGGCTGAGATAGAGGAAGAAGGGCTTTTTCGGATCACGCTCCTTCGTCAGCCAGTTCATCGCATAATCGGTGAGCTCATCGGTGATGTAGCCCTTTTGCGGGACTTCCTTGCCATCCACGTTGAGATTGGGCGAGGAATGCGGGCCCGCTTGCTTTGCAGGCCAGTAATTGCCCTGGCCCATGAAGCTGACCCACTTGTCGAAGCCGGGACGCGGCGCATCGGTGCTGGCGCCCATGTGCCACTTGCCGAAGAAAGCCGTGTCGTAGCCTACCTGCTGCAGGTACTTGGGAAAAAACGTCAGGCCTTCTTCGGAACTGTCGTTGTTGTCGACCACGCCATGGTTGCGGGCGGTTTGCCCGGTCAGGATCGTGGCGCGGCTGGGGCTGCACAGCGACGACGTGACGACGGCATTGGGAAAGTACGTGCCTTCCTTCGCCATGCGATCGATGTTGGGCGTCTTGAGCAAGCCGGGCTGGAGGAAGCCCATGCCATCATAACGCAAGTCGTCCACCAGCACGAAGATAATGTTGCGCGGGTGCTGCGCCGCTGGAGCGGGGGCGGCTTCGGGAGTCTTGGCGGCGGCGGGCAGGGCTGGCAGCGCAACGGCTGCGAAGCAGGCGGCGCCCAGAAGCGCACGTGCGGTAATAGCGAGCTTGTTCTTCATCGATGACAGCCTTCTCAATAAACCATCTCGGTCTCGCGACCGTTGATCTTTACCTTGCGAGTGAGGTGCAGCTCCCACAGCGGATCGGGCAGGCTGGTGCGGAACCGGTCGATTTCGCCCGACAGGCGCTTGGCGTTGGCGGTGTCCTTGGCCGTCAGATCCTGCGATTCGGCCGGATCGCTCTCCAGGTCGTACAGGTGCGACTGCTGCCAATCGCGCGACACCCACAGCTTCTTCGAACCCTGGCGCGCCGCATAGACAGGTTCCTGACCCCACACGAGGAGGCGGTCGGCATCAGGCTTGCGCACCGTCGTCAAGAGATCCCGGCCTTCCAGTTCTGCCGGAAGCGGTTTCCTGGGGTTGACCGCCTTCATCACCGTGGCCGCAATATCCAGCGACGAAACCGGTGCATCGACGGTGGCATGCGGCTTGAGAGCAGCGGGCCAGGACATCATGAACGGCACGCGCGTCCCGCCTTCCAGATAGGTGAACTTGCCTGAACCCCAGGGATGGTTGGTATTGCAGAAGCCGAAGCGTTCGGGGCAGCCGTTGTCGGACAGGAAGACGACGATCGTGTTCTCGCGCAAGCCGCGCTCTTCCAGCGTGTCGAGGATCTGGCCAACGCCATCGTCCATCGCCGCGATCATGGCGATGTATGTGCGTCGGACCGGGTCCTTCACGTTCGCGAAGCGATCGTAATAGGCCTGGGGCACCTGCAGCGGCCAGTGCGGCGCGTTGTAGGCGACGTAGGAGAAGAAGGGCTGCTTGGCATCGGCCGAGCGATTGATGAAATCGACTGCACGATCGGTGATCTGGTTCGTCAGGTACTTCGAGAAGTCGTCCGCCGGGCGTGCATCGGGGCCTTCGACCATGGCGTGATTGCCTTCGCCCGGGCCGATCTCGTACTTGTCGACCTTGGTCGGCGTGGTGACGATACCCGGCGTCTTGGGGTCGACGTAGTTGGTTTCGCCGGCAAGGAATCCGAAGAATTCGTCAAAGCCGCGGTTGGTGGGATAGAACTGCCGGTCGGCGCCGAGGTGCCATTTGCCGAAAGCGGCGGTGCGATAGCCCAGCGGCTGCAGGCGATCGGCGATGGTCTTCTGGCCCACCGGCAAACCGGCGCCGACATCGCCCTTGTCGTTGATGTTGTAGGTGAACCCGAACCGCTGCGGCATGCGCCCGGTCATCAGGCCGGCGCGGCTGACCGCACAGACCGACGCGGCGACATAGCCGCTCGAGAAGGCGACGCCGGTTTTCGCGATGCGATCGATGTTGGGAGTGGGCACGTCGGTCCGGCCATATGTGGAGACATCCGCCCAATCGAGATCGTCGACCAGCACCACGACCACATTGGGCCGCGTGAGATCGACTTTGGCGGGGACGCTTGCGGGCACGCGGCGCGCAGCCGCTTGCACCGGCACAACGCCGGTCATGCCGATCGCGCAGGCGCCCGCGAGCAGGCTGGCGGCGATTGCGTTGCGAAATGTCATCATTCGTCTCCCGATGGAGTGCGGCCGCATCCGGCCACGGTCGAGGGTTGGGCCGGATCGACGGAAGGGTATCCCTCGCACCACGGGAAGCGTTCCGGGTTGAGTGGCCCGTCCTTGGTTTCGTCCAGCACCTTGCGAAGGGCTGCATAATGCCTGGCGGCTTCACCCTTGCGCTGCGCTGAGGGCACTTCCGTTTCCACGCCGGAAACAGGGTTCATGGAAACGAAGCGGCCATCGCCGTAGAGCTTCCAGGTGGCATCGAAGGCAAAGCGGACAGGCTTGTGCACCCACTGGGGGGCATAGTGCATGAAGATGTTCTGACGGACCGACGATGCCTTGCCTTCCATCACCGGCCACTGGCTGACCCCGTCGACCTTGCCCGCAAGCTGCGGCTTGCCGGCGATATCGGCAAAGGTGGGCAGCATGTCGGCAAAGTCCACCAGAGCGTCAGACACCTTGTGCTGCCCGACGCCGGGGCCCCAGGCAATGAAGGGGACATGGGTGCCGTTGATGGTGGGCCGGCCCTTTCCGCCCTGGATCGCATATCCGTCACGCGTCGAAGTGATCTGGCGGTTCGTGCCGTTGTCGCCGGTGAAAATCACGACGGTGTTCTTGTCGAGCCCTTCGTCCTTCAGCCGCTGCATCAGGTCGCCCACCTTGCGGTCCATGTAGGTGACCATGCCGCTGAAACGATCCTTGTTGCCCTTGGCCGTCATGGAATCGGGCGTCTGGACGAAGGGATTGTGGACCAGCACCATCGAATAATAGAGGAAGAAGGGCTTGTCCTTGTGACGCGAGATGAAATCGAGCGCCATGTCGCTGTCGAGATCGGGTCCGAAGCCTTCCTCGTTGATCTTGGGGTTGCCATTGTACGCGCGGGTCGGCCCCCAGTAGCGCGATCCCTTGGCGGTCAGGGCCTGAAGCTGCCACAGGTAGCTTTCGTCAAAGCCCGCAGCTTCGGGCGTGATGCCGACGCGACCGTCGAAACCGTTGCCCATAAGCTGCCACTTGCCGAACATGCCGGTGACGTAGCCGGCATCCTTCATGACGTTGCCGAAGGTGCGCTGGCCGGGTGCGAGATACCCGAACGCTTCGTAGTTGCGCCAGTTTTCCTGACCCGTCATGAGCCGGGTGCGCGATGGCGAGCACAACGGCGTGGCATGGGCGTTCTGGAACAGCGTGCCCTGTGCTGCCAGGCGATCCACGTTGGGCGTGTAATATTCTCCGCCGTAGGCATTGATGCCTTCCACGCCCAGGTCGTCCGCGAGGATCAGGATGACGTTCGGGGGCCCGGACGTGCGCGCAGGAACGCCGGCGTTCACGGGGCGGGGCGCCTGCGCGGCCTCGGCCTTCGGCCGCGCTGCCAATGCGCCTTGGGGAAGGCCGGCCAGAACGCTGGTGGCCGCGATGGCGGCGCAAAACTTGGTGAAACGTTGCAAGATTACTTCTCCTGCGCCGGAGCGTGGACCGTGCGGTCGCCGCTGCCGTCGTATAGTTCGCGGTATCGATAGAGCTTGGGGGCTTCTGCCAGCGGCGGATCGGAATACTTGCGCGCTTCCTGCCACCACAGAGCCTTCAATTCTTCCAGTTTGGCGGGCATTTCCGCGGCCAGATCGTGATTTTCCGAAGGATCGGCCGCGGTATCGTAGAGCTGCCACACGTCTTTGGCGAAATCGGCGTCGCGCGGGTGGATGGCAAGGGCGCGCCACTTGCCCTGCGTGATCGCGCGGTTACCGCGCAGTTCGAAGTATTGCACGGTGCGCGCGGACGGCGCAGCCGGGTTCGTCACGCTGGGCAGGAACGACGCGCCGGCAACCGGGATCTCGGACTTGCCATCGACCTCCTCGGGGAAGCTGGCACCTGCCGCCGCCGCCAGCGTGGGGGCAATGTCGATCGCGTCGACATACTGCGTGCGAACCTTGCCGCTGGCCTTCACGCGCTTTGGCCAGCTCACGATCATCGGCGTGCGCACTCCGCCCAGCTGCGGCCAGATCTTGTAGCGCTTGAACGGCGTGTCGCCCAGGAATGCCCAGGGGCGCTGGTACTCGCTTTGCGTCTTGTCGGTTCCAAGTTCGTCGAGGCGCGCAAGCATCTGCTCGGGCGTCAGCGTGTTGGGGCGGTACATCCGCTCGAACGAGCCCTTCTGGCCAGCCTCCGAAGCCGCACCGTTGTCGGACACCAGGACGATCAGCGTATTGTCGAACTGGCCTGTGTCCTTGAGGTGCTGGACGAGACGACCGATCTGTTCGTCGGTATGCGTGATGAACCCCGCATAGGTCGCCATGAAGCGGGCGAAGACGGTCTTTTCGGTAGGCGTCAGGTCGGCCCAGGCGCGATCTCCGGTCGCCCGCTCGGTGAGCTGTGCATTCGCGGGCATGATGCCGGAACGCTTCTGCCGGGCGAGGCGGGCAGGCCGCAATGCGTCCCAGCCCTTTTCATAGATTCCGGCATAGGCATCGATGTAGCGCTTGGGCACCTGGATCGGGGCATGTCCGGCACCATAGGCCAGATAGACGAACTGCGGCTTGGTTGCTCCGCCCGCAAGAGCCTTGATCGCGTGATCGGTGATATCGACGGACAAGTGGTAGCCCGGCCGATCCGGCTTCGCCAACGCATGGTTATCTTCGACCAGATCGGGATGATACTGGTCCGTCCAGCCCGATATGAAGCCATAGAAGTCGTCGAAGCCGCGCTGCAAGGGCCAGGAGGCGTTGTGGCCGGGCGATCCGTCCTCGCTTTCGGGAGCCAGATGCCACTTGCCGTAGACGTGCGTGCCGTAGCCGGCATCGTGCAGGACTTGCGCGATGGTGCTGGCGTTAGGCGCCAGTTCTCCCCGGTCGCGCGTCATGTCCGCCGGATCGACGACGCGGGCGGGAAGGTCCGGCAGCCTGACCGTTTGCGGGTTGCGCCCTGTCAGCAATGCCGCGCGCGTGGCCGTGCACACCGCCTTGGAATCGAAATGATTGTACCGCAGTCCCGCGCGCGCCAGCGCATCGATGTTGGGCGTGCGGATCTCCGAGCCGAAAGCGCCGAGGTCAGAAAAGCCCACGTCGTCCAGCACGATAAGGACGATGTTGGGCGCGCTGGCGCGTGCGCGCAAAGGCGGAGCATCCCGGGCAGTCGAAGGCACGGCAATCGCGCCGATTGCCAGGCATGCAGACAGGCCGGTGGCCAGTCGGAGCATCCCTTTCAGTCGCGACCCTTGCTGTGCTTTCATCGACCTGTCCCTTGTGCTTCTTGTAATTGCAATCGTGATGGCCTTTCGGCTCAGCCGGTGCTTTTCAGGATACCGGTGTATCCGCGCAGCCCCAGCAGCAAGGCGAGAACCGATAGAGGCGACGCGATGGCGCAGACGATCGTGATGGCGTTGGGAAGCTGGGCCGGATCGTTGTACCAGAAGTCGGTAACGGCGGCGATCGCGAGAGGACCGCCCGCGGCGCCGATCAGGTTGACCATCAGCATGTAGCCCGCCGAAACCGAAGCGCGCATGCGGTTGGGCGTGATTTCCTGCAAGGCCGCAAGGCCACCGCCGAAGTTGAAGCCCGCCAGGAAGTTCATCACCCCGATCAGGGCCAGCGACAGCGTGGCCGTGGAAGCCTGCGGGAAGCTGATGGTGACAGGAATCAGAGCCGTGAAGCCGAACATCGCCGTGAACAAGTTGGCGCGTTCATAGCCCCGGCGGCGCAAGGCGGCGGCGATGAAGCCGCCCGCAAGAGTGCCACCTACGCCGCACAGCGCGGTGATCAGGCCATACTGCGCGCCGATCTGGGCGGTTGTCAGGCCGAACTTGCGCTCCAGAAAGGCGGGGATCCAGGCACCCGTTGCGTTGCCCACGAGGATCATGAGGGCAAAACCTGCGCTGATGCCGAAATACGCCTGCCAGTGACGGCGCATGTGCGCCATCAGTTCTGAGAGGGAGGGGCTGGTGTTGGTGTTCTCGTCCGCGGCGCCCGTACCGGGGGCACTCATGCGCACGGGCTCGCGCACCAGGAACATGCACAGGGCCAGGACGATTCCTGGTGCGCCCAACGCCAGGAAGATCAGGTGCCAGCCCTTTACCGCGCCGAGCAGGGGCAGGACCAAGACGCTGCTCGGCGGCACGACCGAGGCCAGCAGACCACCCAGCAGCAACGCCATTGCGCCGCCGATATAGATGCCCATCTGGTAGACGGCCATGGCGGCGGGCAGGCGCTCTTTGGGGAAGTAATCGGCCAGAAGGGAATAGGCGGCCGGGCTGAGGCCGCCTTCTCCGGCGCCCACACCGATTCGGGCGATGAAAAGCGTGACGAAGGAACGGGCGACGCCGCATAGAGCGGTCGCGACGCTCCAGATGAGGACGGCTGCAGCCACGATGTTGCGGCGATTCGCCTTGTCCGCCAGTCGCGCGACAGGCAGTCCGACCAGGACGTAGAACATCGTGAAGCTGAGGCCATAAAGCAGGCTCATGGCCGTGTCGCTGACCTGCAGATCCTGCTTGATCGGCTCAACCAGCAGAGCAAGAGCCTGCCGGTCGACGAACGCCAGCGTGTTGGCAGCCGCAAGCATGCCTGCGGCAAACCAGGCTCGCCGCGGCGAGGGCCAGCTGCGATCCTTTTCAACTTCCGGCATTCGTCCTCCCATAGGGTTCGCATATTGTAGCGCTAAAAGCCCTTGTGCCAAAAGTGAGCGGCAGGTCAAGGCATTGTTTGTCGCTTTGCAATGATACGTATTCTCAGCCGTCGGCGGAATATGGCTTCGCGCCGCCGAAAAGGTTTGACGACGTCCTCCGTTTCTGATTTTAGCGGTAAATATAAACAGCGGTTGGAATCCGGCCGATTCAAGGGGTGGCGTAAAAGCGTCGACTTCTCAAGATGTTAACAAGATGGATGCATGAAGTTGAACAGTTTGGTCGACATGCGCGGCCGCCTCGGCGACGCCAAGACGCGATTCGCGCCGTTCACGGGCGGACCTGCCGAAAATTCGCGGGACGCCGCGCATGGCTGAAATGACCGTGGAAGCAGCCGATCCGTTGGCGATCGATGCCGCCGCCCGCTGCTGGGTCGAGCGGACGCGCGATTCGATGAGCGCCGAGGAGCTGGTAGGCCAGCTGTTCGTCTTCTCCACGTCGCAGGACAGTCGCGAGGAGCTTGACCCGCTGCTGGCGTTGAAGCCGGGCGGGATAAACCGTTTCCCCACCCGCGATCTTGCCGCCTTTCGCGACGCCAGCGTGCGCACGATCGAAGCTGCATCGGTGCCGCCGATCTTCACCGGCGACATCGAAGGAGGCACGATCAGCTATCCCTTCGCCACGACCGTGCCCAATATCATGGGGCTGGCCGCCTGCAACGATCTTGGCACGACGGAAGCCGTCGCGCGCGTCGTTGCCCGGGAAAGCCGCGCCCTGGGCTACGACTGGTCGTTCGGCCCGGTGGTCGACATCAACGCCGTGTTCCGCAGTGCCATCGTGGGCACGCGCTCGTTCGGCTCCGATCCGCTCAAGGTGCTGCAGCAGGCCAGCGTCTATGCACGCGTACTGCAGGAAGAAGGCATCGCCGCGTGCCTGAAGCACTGGCCAGGCGACGGCTTCGATGATCGCGACCAGCATTTGGTCACCAGCGTCAATCCGCTGTCGGTGGAGGAGTGGCATGCGCTTTACGGGCGCATCTATGGTGCGCTGATCCGCGAAGGCGCGATGACGGTCATGTCCGCGCATATTGCGTTCCCAGCCTACATCCGCAGCCGGATGCCCGATGCCGGACATGAGGCCTTCCAGCCCGCGACAGTGTCGCGGATACTCAATCAGGACCTGCTGCGCGGCGAACTGGGCTTTCGCGGCCTGATCATTTCCGACGCGACGGGCATGGGCGGCCTCACGAGCTGGATGGAGCGGTCGGAAACCGTTCCGACCGTGATCGAAAACGGCTGCGACATGTTCCTGTTCAGCCGGGCGCCCCAGCGTGACTTCGGCTTCATGCTGGATGGTCTGCGCAAGGGTCTGCTTTCCGAAGCGCGCCTGCACGAGGCGGTGACGCGGATCCTGACGCTGAAGGCGCGGCTGGGCCTGCACCTGCGCGCTCCGGATGAGCGGATGCTTCCGCTCGATGCCATGCGCGAACAGCTGCAGACCCCGGCAAGCCGCGAAGTGGCGCGCGCCGCTGCGGGGCAGGGCGTGACCTTGGTGAAGGACGTGCAGAACCTCCTGCCGCTCGACCCTGTCACCCATCGCCGCGTGGTGATCATCGCCGAGGAAGGCTTCAGCTTCTGGGACGGGGCGCTCGATCGCGGCTATGCGCCTCTTGTGGAAGAACTGACAGCCCGCGGGTTCGAGGTGCGCTCCTACGATGCCGATGCCATGCCGACTCGAGAGGATACCGATCTCATCCTGTATCTGGCCGGGCAGGAAGCGACACCGAGTGTGGCGCACATCTATCTGGATTTCGTGAAGCTGCACGGCGGCAATCGCAAGGCAATGACCCAGTTCTCGCGGGAAGTGCCCACCGCGCTTCTGTCCTTTGGTCATCCCTACTATCTCTACGACGCCCCGCACATTCGGACATGTGTCAACGCCTACAGCTCGATCGAGGCGGTGCAACGCGAGACAGCCAAGCGCTTGACGGGCGAAGAGCCGTTCATCGGGGTAAGCCCGGTCGATGCCTTTTGTGGTACGGAGCAATTGCAATGGTAAATGGCGAGGAAAAAGCCGCCAGCCGGCAGGCCGAAGGCGCGAACGACCAGCGTTCGCAGCTGGAAGCTCTTTACGCCGCGATGGCGCCGCAAGGACTGCAGCCGCTTTGGGAAAGCCTGCACGCACTGGTGTTGCCGGAGCCGAAGTCCCCGGCAAGGCCATGGCGCTGGAGCTATGACGATACGCGCAACTATCTGATGCGCGCGGGCGACATCATCAGCGCCGAACAGGCCGAACGCCGCGTGCTCATCATGGAGAACCCGGGGATCGCGGGGCAGGCGGCCATTACGCCCAGCCTGTATGCCGGCTTGCAGCTGATTCTGCCGGGCGAAGTGGCACCATGCCACCGCCACGCGCAGAACGCGCTGCGCTTCGTGATGGAAGGCAGCGGCGCTTTCACCGCGGTGGACGGCGAGAAGGCGATCATGGAACAGTTCGACCTCGTACTGACGCCGGCGGGGCAGTGGCACGATCATGGAAACCAGACCGATACGCCGATGATCTGGCTGGATGGCCTCGATATTCCGACCGTGCGCCTGTTCGATGCAAGCTACGCCGAACGCCTGGGCAGCGCGGCACATCCCGAGACGGTTCGTCCCGGCGACACGTCGGCCCGCTATGGTCACAACATGCGGCCGATGCGTGGCAGTTCGGCGGATCGCAGGCCGGGCGGTCGGCCCCTGTTCCATTACCGCTATGCCGAATGGCGCGAAGCGCTGGGCGCCATGGCGGCAAGCGCGGACATCGATCCCCATCTGGGCCATGCGCTGGAATTCCTGAACCCAGCCGACGGCGGCCCGGTCCTGTCGACCATCTCGGCCCACGTCCGGCTGCTCCCCGCCGGCTTTGAAACCCGTGCGCGGCAGGCGACCGACGGCACCGTTTTCGTTGTGTGCGAAGGCGAGGGCGAGCTGCTTTTGGGCGACGACGTGATCGCGCTGCAGCCGCGCGATGTGGTCGTAGTCCCATCCTGGATCCGTCATCAGTTCCGGGCGTCATCGGAACTGATCCTGTTCGGCTATTCCGACAAGGCTTCGCAGATGAAGCTCGAACTCTATCGTGAGGTAAACCATTGACCCAGCTTTTCGAAACGCTCGCGCCCGTCCTTGCCAAAACCAGCGATGGCAATGACTTCCCCGTCCGCCGCGTCTTCTGCATCGGTCGCAACTACGCCGACCATGCCAAGGAAATGGGCGTCGAGGTGGACCGCGAGGCTCCGTTCTATTTCACCAAGTGGGCCGAGACGGTGATCCCGACCGGTTCGACGATGGCATACCCGCCGATGACACAGAACTTCCATTATGAAGCCGAACTCGTCGTCGCGATCGGCAAGGGTGGCCGCAATATCGACGAAGCGCAGGCCCTCGATCACATCTATGGCTATGCTACCGGCCTCGACATGACGCGCCGCGATCTCCAGCTGGAAGCACGGAGCAAGGGCCGCCCCTGGGATGCCGGCAAGAACGTGGAGCAGTCGTCACCGCTGGGCCTGCTGCATCCGATCTCCGAAACGGGTGAACTGACCAAGGGCAGGATCAGCCTGACCGTCAACGGTGAAGTCAAGCAAGACGCCGATCTGGCCGACCTCATCCATTCGGTACCGGCGCTGATCGCCTATATTTCCAAGGCCTATCGTCTGGAACCGGGCGACCTGATCTACACCGGTACGCCTGCAGGCGTGGGAGCCGTGCTTCCGGGTGACGAAATCGTGATCTCGATCGAGGGCCTCAGCGACACCGTCATCAAGGTCGGACCGCCCCTCGATGCCTGAGAATACGGTACTTCACGGCTTCTGGCGCTCGTCTTCGGCGTGGCGGGTCCGCATCGCGCTGGCGCTCAAGGGCGTCGCGTGGGAAGGGCGGACCTACCATCTTCGCGAAGGCAGGCAGCGCGGATCGGATTTCCTTGCGCTGAACCCGCAAGGGCTGGTTCCCGCCCTGGAAATCGATGGCGCAACGCTGACGCAAAGCCTGGCGATGTGCGAGTATCTCGACGAAGTGCATCCCGAACCGGCCTTGCTGCCGGGCGACGCGATGCAGCGCGCCAAGATCCGTGCTGCCGCACAGGCGATCGCCTGCGACGTTCATCCTCTGCAGAACCTCAAGGTCCTGCAGAAGCTGCGCGACCTTGGCCACAGTGAAGATGTCGTGACGGGCTGGGCCCGAGACGTCATCGAAGGCGGGCTTGAGGCATTTTCGAAGCTGATCGCCCGGAACGAAGGCACCTATTGCTTCGGTGATACGGTCACGCTGGCCGACATCTGCCTGATACCGCAGTTGGGCAATGCCCGCAGGTTCGGCGCCAGAATGGACTTCCCGCGGCTTCTGGCTGTGGAAGCGGCCTGCAACGAACTGGAAGCGTTTCGCGTGTCGGTGCCTTCGTTGCAAAGCGACGCCGAGTGACCATCAGGGCCTAGCCCAGTTGAAATGGGCCACGTTCACGCGATCTCTCCTCCCGCGTGAAGGTGGTTGACGGCGGCGGATGTGCATCCGCCGCCGTCGAACTTCTCTCCCCCCACTCCCCCCAGGATCATATCTTCAAGATGTCTTCGTTTCCGAAGCGCAAGAATCGTTCCATCTTGCGCAGCCGGGCCAGCCTTGCCGGTCTCACTTTGTACGGCCTGTCCTTCGATCCCGCACACGGTCGCGAAGCGGCGATCACACCGGTTCCCGATGATCCGCCGCGCTTGCAGGATGCGGCACCGGAAGCGGACACACGTGACGGCGCGGCGCGGGGCCAGCCGCGGATCACGCCCAATCTTCCTGCCAACCTTCACAAGGGGCCGCGGCAGGGCGAGCATTTGCGCATCTGGCAGAACCGCCCCCTCAAAGCGATCAAGCAAAGCGCCGAGTCCGATTTTCCGCTCGGCCCGCTCAGCCACATCCCTCTCGGCGATGGCGGCGCCTACTTGTCCATTCATGGCGAAGAACGGATGCGAATGATCCGGCAGGATCGCTCCTCTCTCGGTACAAGTCGTCAGCCGCGACAACTCAACATCCAGTTCCGTCACCAATGGGGTGCCGAACTGCACATCAACGACAGCGTCCGTTTCGTCGGCGAACTGGTCTACGGCCAGGTGACCGGCAAGAACTACGTCACACCGGCCATCGACCGGCAGGACAACGGTCCGGAAATATCGCAAGCCTTCGTGGAAATGCAGGACAAGATGGCGGGCGGGCGCGTTGGCGCGGTGCTGGGGCGCCAGAAGATGCAGCTGGGGTCAGGCTCGGTCATATCGTTGCAGATCGCGCAGAACATCCAGCGGAGCTACGATGGTGTGCGCGCCTACTACGAACGGGACAAGTTCCGCTTCGATGCCATCGCCGTCAGGCCGTCGACTTTCACGCACGGCGCCTTCAACGACAGCACGAGCGATACGGAGAGCATCTGGGGTGGTTACGCAGCCTATGCGTTGCCCAGGGGCAAGCGGGTGGCACTCAACCTCGATGCCTTCTACTTCCGCTACCGTGATGAAGACAGTCCGCTGCTGGGCCAGCGGTCGGTGGAAGAACGCAACAACTTCGGCACCAGGCTCTGGGGCATCGTCGGACCGGCACAGCTGGACTTCACCCTGAACCGGCAGACCGGGCAAATCGCCGACAAGCCGATCCGCGCATGGTCGCTGATTTCGGCAACGCGTATCAACCTGTCGACCGGGAGCCTGAAGCCAGCGCTGATTCTCCAGGCCGATGTGCTTTCGGGCGGCGATCGAAACGGGGCCGTCATCCATACGTACAACCATATGTACGGTCGTCAGCGGCATAACAATTTCGGCAACCTGTTGGGGCTGACCAACCTCTACAGCTTCGGCGGCGCTCTCAGGGTGAAACCGTCCAAGGACCTTGTGCTGCAGGCGGGTGTCAGGAATTTCTGGCGCTATTCCATCCACGATGGCCACGCGATCGGCTACCAGACCTTCGTGAACAACACAAAGACGCGCGAACGGTTCATCGGCACCTTGCCGACCGTGTCGGTGCAGTACCAGCTGACCCGCGAGATATCGATGCGGGCCGTGGCTGCCCGTCTCCTGTCCAGCGACGGATACAAGGAACTTGGCCAGCGCGACCTGACGAACCTGGGCTTTGAGTTTAACGTGCTGTTCTGAGGCAGCCGCTCCGGCTCACGCCGGAATCTCACCCGCGGAACTGGTTCAAGATCAACATATGTGTCGCTGCGCGAAAGGCCGGCCATCCACAATCATTCGACCTGCCGGGCACAAGCCTCTTGCGCGGCGAGGCAAAGGCGCTCATCGAAACGCCATCGGGGCCTTTACTTCGTAGGCACGTCCCGGCTGAGAGACCTCGCGCGCTCCCGCTTACAGCAGGAGCGCGCCTCATGCGGTTCTCACCAGATTTTTCGAAAATTCAATCTGCACTGCCGGTGGTCACCGGCATCAGACGATTGCCGGTGGTCGCCGGCACCGGACTTGCGCTTTGAGCCTCGGCGCTCCCACGATTTCCCCCCAGACATGCGATCGACCGGCCCGGAGCCGTGTGCGAAGCAACCTCCCCGAGGAGCGTTCATGACAGAAGACGATGTGCTGGTCGGCACGGCCCATGTGCCCGAAGGTGTCGAACTGAGGCTCGTGCAACACGGCGACGGCTTCACCATCCTGCTTGAAGACAATGAACTGATGAGCACCGAGGCCAGCCATTCGGAAGAGGCCCTGGCGACGATGACCTGCGCCCGGCTTGGCGATCGCAATGCGGTGCACATGCTCGTGGGCGGTTATGGCATGGGCTATACGCTGCGGGCTGCCTTGAGCGCCCTTGGCGAGGACGCAAGCGTTGTCGTGGCGGAAATCGTGCCCGAGATCATAGAATGGGCGCTCGGCCCGATGCGGCATGTCACCGCGGGCTGTCTCAACGATCCCCGGGTGATGTTGGTCAAGGAAGACCTCGCCATGCTGATCGACGCGGCGCGCGAGGGCTACGATGCGATCCTGCTCGATGTCGACAACGGGCCCGAGGGGCTTACCCGCCGCCAGAACGACCTGCTCTATTCGAAGTCGGGCCTGGAAAGGACCATGCAGGCCCTGACCCCCGGGGGGATCGCCGCCATCTGGTCGGCATGGCCCGATCCGGCTTTCACGGCGCTGCTCGAGGAAGTCGGCTTCGAGGTCTCGGTCGTTACGGTCACGTCCGAACCCGATGGGAAAGGGCACCAGCATGTCATCTGGTTTGCCCGTAAATGCGAACAGGCACTGGCGAGGGAGCCTCTTCGCGAAGACACTGGCCGAAGGGTTCTCGATCTTTGCCGTGACTGAGTGTGCAATTCAGCCAGTCGTGGCCGGTTCGACCTGCGACATTGGTCGAGTAAGGGGCTTGAGGCTTTGAGTATGCAAAGAATTACGGTAAATGCGGCGACTTGAGACAATGGCACGGCGCTGGTAATAAATCTTATGGCCAATTGTGATCTTTGCGTGGTTCGCAACCGGGCGATTTGCGCATCGCTCGACGCGAAGGAGCTTGAAGCTCTCAATGCGATCGGCCGTACCCGCACGATCACGCCCGGTGAATCGCTGATCTGGGAAGGCGAGGATTCGGTCCTCGTTGCCAATGTCATCGAAGGTGTGCTCAAGCTTTCGACCAATACCGAGGATGGGCGCGAGCAGATCGTGGGCGTCGTCTATCCCTCCGACTTCATCGGCCGGCCCTTCGGCGGCACTTCCGGGCACGGTGTCACAGCCCTGACCGATGCGAAGGTCTGCGTCTTCTCGCGCCGGGATTTCGATGCCTTTGCGCGCGAACACCCGCAGCTTGAGCACAAGCTGCTCGAGCGTACGCTGGGTGAGCTGGACCGTACGCGGCGCTGGATGCTGCTGCTTGGCCGCAAGTCGGCCTCGGAGAAGATGGCCAGCTTCCTGATCGAGATGGTGGAGCGCCTCCAGGGATCCGGATGTCGCATCGATTTCGACAAGCCCAACGAACGCCATCTCACGCTGCCGTTCTCGCGCCAGCAGATCGCCGATGTCCTGGGCCTCACGATCGAGACGGTCAGCCGCCAGTTCACCCGGCTCAAGAATGAAGGCGTGATCGACCTGCCTTCACGCCGCGATGTGACGATTCTCGATTTCGACGCGCTCGTCGCCGAAGCCGGCTGACGTCGCTCCCGGTTCAGGCGATGGCTTCGCGCAGCCTCTCCTGCACGCTTGCGTAATGCCTTCGCTCTAGCGGGGGGGCGAGATCGAAGGCATCGACATAGTGTTCGAAGCGGGCGCGAACCGCGCTGCGCTCAAGCCCGAAAGCTGACAGGTCATAGCGATGGTGCTGCCAGCGATGCTGGCTGCGCGCCTTGCGGACATAGCGGCGCATGCGTGGCAGGGCCGGGGCGATTTCCATGCCCAGGAAGCGGTATACCCGTTCCATGACGCCTTCCCAGTCGGTGTCCATTTCGCGGTAATGCACGTCGATGCGCTGGCTCGGATGGATGCGATTGCGCGCAGCCTGCATCCGGTCGATCTGCAGACCGGTCTTCTCGAGCCAATGCCGGCCGATCCATTGCGGATCGGCTTCGTCGCTGTGAATGGTCATCTGGTTCCACACCAGCGAGCAACTGCTTCCCACGACGCGCTCGGGATCGCGATGGATGAAGATCAGCCGCGCCTCGGGCAAACCGTCTCGAAGAAGCGCAAGTGTTCGAAGCGGTCATCGGCCGCGAGCAGGCGGTGGAGGCGCGTCGTGCCCGATCGCATCGGACCGACGACGATCACTGGAGGGACCAGCGGTTCAGCGAGGATTTCGCGTTCCCGCTTGAACCATTGCTGCGCCCATAGGCGCTCGCGCATGACCTTGAGGAACTGCCCCGTCGCCGCGAAATGGCCGATCGGGTTGAGCGCGGCTTCCGCCTTCAGCGCTTCGACGAGGACTTCCAGCGGCTCAAGGAACCAGGGATCGCCGAAATCGTCGAGCCCGGTCTGCTCGCGGGCGACCGAACAGAGTTCCTGTACGTCGAGCTGCACTTGCGGCATGATGGAGCAGGCATCGAGGCCGGTCAGTATGCGGTTGGCTACGCCCACAAGCGGTGAGCGGGTCGGTAACGAGAATTCTCCGGTCATGATCGCAATAAGCGCATGTCGGGAAGAATTGTTCAATCGGGCGAAAATCTTTCTGACCGGCAAGCGGCTTGCAACAAGGTCCACGGCGTGGTGTTCAAAGGACATGCGTTCCTTTCTCCACGGATCAGGCCGAAAGTCCGGTCGGTTGAACGATGAAACCGGTCATCCCGGCTTGCGCGAACGCCTGATCAATCGTCGCAGCTCTCTTCTCTACATAAAGAATGCTGTGGCTTCGACGGCCTCGTTCCTATTCGATCTCCTTCTCATCTCATTGATGATCGAACGATGGGGCTGGAACAAGCTGGTGGCCGTGGCAGTCGGCTTCGTCCTCGCCAACGCGCTGCATTACCTGCTGGCACGGGCGTGGATCTTTCGCGGCAGCCTGCGCGGCATTGCCAGCGGCTACGTCTATTTCCTCGGCAATTCGCTGTTCGGGCTGGCCATCATCCTGGCCCTGTTCGCGCTTCTCGCGGATGGACTGGGCGTGCCGTACCTGATCGCCCGGGTCATCGCTTCGCTTTGCGCCGGGACGATCGTCTTCATTCTCAACGCAACGATCAACTTCCGGCAGCTCTGACGAAAAAGGGGAGCCGCGAACGGCTCCCCTTCGTGTCGTCGTGGAATAAGACCGGGTCAGAAGCGGTAGGATACGCCCGCACTCAGCACCCAGAGATCGAGCTTGTGCCGGGTCTTGAGCGCCAGCGTGTCGCCTTCGTAGAAAGAGGCGGTCGGGCGCATCCAGTACTTCTTGGCGTCGAGCGAGAGTCCGAAACCCTGGTCGCCCAGCGCGATGTCGACGCCGGCCTGCGCGGCAACGCCGAGCTTGTTCGACATCTTGACCTTGTCGATCCCCAGCGCCGCGGCGGTCGCGCCCGGCTTCTCGTCGAACACGAGGAACAGGGCCGGGCCCGCGCCCACGTAAGGCTTGATCGGGCCGCCGGTGTCGAGGTGCGCCTTTGCGGTCAGCGTCGCGGGAAGGATCAGCACATGGTCGACCAGTTCCGTGCCGGCCAGGTCGCCGGCGCCGTTGACGTGGTGCTGGGTAAAGCAGCAGATCGTCTCGACCGAGAACGTCCTGTTGAAGAAGTACTCGAGCGCGAGCGTGGGCACGACGTTGTCGTTCGCCTTCGTCTGCGGATTTGCGAGCGCGGCGACGGCGCCGCCCAGCGTCGTGGTGGTGTCGACGGACTTGACGCTGTCGATCTTGCCATCCGGCAGGACGGCGGTGCCGAGCACTTTGACCTGAAAGTGACCTTCAGGGCTGCCTGCCATGGCCGGAGCCGCAAAAACAGTGGCTGCGGCCAGTGCGGCCATCATCGTCAGTTTGCGCATATTGCCTGTCTTTCGTCGCCGCCGGGACCGCCCCTTGCGGTCCCCCTGTTGCCAGCGGCTGCAGGGACAGCCTTTCCTCGATCCTGCGCCAGCTTGATTTGATTCCGCGCAAATTTCCTTGGATTTCCGTTATTTTTGCCATGTTGTCCCGATTTTGATTCCGGTCAATGCCGGATCGATTCCCAGCCTCCAAGGGGGCAGACAGGTTCAGCAACAATCTCGAAAGAGAAGGTATATGGTAACGGTCCTTGCGCGGGCAGGCGTTTGGCTTGTCGTGCTATTCCTTGCCGTCATGGCTGCTGCGATGGCAGCCGACGCAGGGTTTGCAATTCACATGGCGATCGTCGCGCTCGCGGCCTTCGTCTGCCTCTGGTTCAGCTTGCGCAACACGGATTATGCCGCCGTCTCGCGCGGTATCCTCAGGATGCCGGCGGACGAGGGCCGGTACGACGACGACCCGATCCGCTGGGGTGTAATCGCCACGGTGTTCTGGGGCATGGCGGGCTTTACCGCGGGGCTGTTCATCGCCCTGCAGCTCACCTGGCCGGTCCTCAACTTCGAGCCTTTCCTCAATTTCGGACGCCTGCGGCCGCTGCATACCTCGGCGGTGATCTTCGCGTTCGGCGGCAATGCCCTGATCGCGACGAGCTTCTACGTCGTGCAGCGCACCTGCCGGGCGCGGCTTGCCTTTCCCGGCCTCGCCCGCTTCGTGTTCTGGGGCTACCAGCTGTTCATCGTGCTGGCCGCGACCGGGTACCTGCTCGGGATCACCGAGAGCAAGGAATACGCCGAGCCGGAATGGTACGTCGACTGGTGGCTTACGATCGTCTGGGTTGCCTACCTCGCGGTCTTCGTCGGCACGATCATCAAGCGCAGCGAACCGCACATCTACGTTGCCAACTGGTTCTACCTTGCCTTCATCATCACCGTGGCCATGCTGCATGTCGTCAACAACCTCGACATGCCGGTCAGCCTGCTCGGCTCGAAGAGCTACCCGCTCTTCGCCGGGGTGCAGGGCGCGCTGGTGCAGTGGTGGTACGGCCACAATGCGGTCGGCTTCTTCCTGACCGCCGGCTTCCTGGCGATGATGTACTACTTCGTGCCCAAGCAGGCCGAGCGCCCGGTCTATTCGTACCGGCTCTCGATCATCCACTTCTGGTCGCTGATCTTTCTCTACATCTGGGCGGGGCCGCACCACCTGCACTATACCGCGCTGCCCGACTGGGCGCAGACGCTGGGCATGGTCTTCTCGGTCATGCTGTGGATGCCGAGCTGGGGCGGCATGATCAACGGCCTGATGACGCTCAACGGCGCCTGGGACAAGGTGCGCACCGACCCGATCATCCGCATGATGGTCATGGCGCTCGCCTTCTATGGCATGAGCACGTTCGAAGGCCCGATGATGAGCGTGAAGAGCGTCAATTCGCTCTCGCACTACACCGACTGGACCATCGGCCACGTTCACTCGGGCGCACTGGGCTGGAACGGCATGATCACCTTCGCCTGCGTCTACTATCTGGTGCCGCGCCTGTGGGGACGCGAGCGGCTCTACAGCCTGCGCATGGTGAACTGGCACTTCTGGCTCGCGACCATCGGCATCGTCTTCTACGCCGCCAGCATGTGGGTGGCGGGGATCACCCAGGGCCTGATGTGGCGTGAATACGGGCCCGACGGCTACCTCGTGAACTCGTTCGCCGACACCGTCGCCGCCCTGCATCCGATGTTCATCATGCGCGCCTTCGGCGGCCTGCTCTACCTTGCCGGCGCCGTGGTCATGGTGGTCAACGTCTGGGCGACCATCCTGGGCAAGCTGCGCCGGGAAGCGCCGATGCGCGATGCCGCATACGACCCGGTCGCCGACCGTCCGATCCTGGCTCCTGCCGAATAAGCGTGACGAACAGGGAACAACGACAATGACTTCCATGACCGAACGCCACAAGACGCTCGAAAAGAACGTCACGCTTCTGGGCATTGCCGCGCTGGGCGCCGTCGTGATCGGCGGCGTGGTCGAGATTGCACCGCTCTTCTGGATCGACAACACGATCGAGAAAGTGGAGGGCATGCGCCCCTACACCCCGCTCGAGCAGGCCGGACGCGACATCTACGTGCGCGAGGGCTGCTACGTCTGCCACAGCCAGATGATCCGTCCCTTCCGCGACGAGGTGGAGCGCTACGGGCACTACAGCCTTGCTGCGGAATCGATGTACGACCACCCGTTCCAGTGGGGCTCCAAGCGCACCGGGCCGGACCTTGCCCGCGTCGGCAAGCGATACTCGGACGACTGGCATGTCCAGCACCTCAAGAACCCGCAGTCGGTGGTGCCGGAATCGGTAATGCCGCAATACGGCTTCCTCGCGGAAAACGACCTTAACGTGCCCGACATCGCGGCGAACCTCACGGCGCTGCGCCGGGTGGGCGTGCCCTATACCGACAAGGACGTGAAGATGGCGCTGGCCGACCTCGAGGCCCAGGCCGATCCCGAGGCGGACGCAGGCGATCTTGAGGAGCGTTACCCCAAGGCGCAGATCCGCGACTTCGACGGCAATCCTTCGCGCCTGACCGAAATGGACGCGTTGGTCGCCTATCTCCAGATGCTCGGCACGCTGGTCGATGTCGACGGCGCCGCGGCGCAGGAAGAACTCGCTTCGGAGCACGGCCGATGAGCACGCATTCCACTTACGACATGCTGCGGCACATGGCCGACAGCTGGGGCCTGCTGGCGATGCTGCTGGTCTTCGTGGTGCTGGTCGCCTGGCCTTTCCGGCCCGGCCAGCGCGTGAAGAACGACCATGCCGCCAACATGATCTTCAAGGACGAGAACGATGGCTGACGCTCACAATTCGCCGGCAGCCGCCAGCAGGCGCATCGACGAAGCGACCAACACCGAAACCGTCGGCCACGAGTGGGACGGGATTGAGGAACTCAACACCCCGTTGCCGCGCTGGTGGCTCTGGACCTTCTACGCGACCATCGTCTTCGCGATCGGCTATTGCGTGGCCTATCCGGCCTGGCCGATGATCTCGGGCGCGACCGAGGGCGTGCTGGGCTGGTCGAGCCGCGGTCAGCTCCAGAACGAACTGGATGCGCAGCAGGCGGCGCGGGCCAGGACGGTGGCCGCGCTGGCGGACATGCCGATCGAGCAGTTGCCGGACCATCCCGCACTGATGCGCGCGGCGATTGCCGGCGGATCGGCGGCCTTCAAGGTCAATTGCGTCCAGTGCCACGGCGCAGGCGCGGCCGGTTCCAAGGGTTATCCCAACCTCAACGACGACGACTGGCTGTGGGGCGGCGATCTCAAGACCATCGAGACCACGCTGATTCACGGCATTCGCCAGCCGGGCGACGATCAGACCCGGCAGTCGATGATGCCCAACTTCGGCGCCGATGGCCTGCTGACGGCGGAACAGATCGGCCAGGTCGCGGACTACGTGCTGACGCTTTCGGGCAAGGCCAGGGCCAGTGCATCCTCGCAGCAGGGCGCGCAGGTCTTCGCCGACAACTGCGCGGTGTGCCACGGCGCCGCGGGCAAGGGCAGCCGCCAGTTCGGTGCGCCGAACCTGTCGGATGCGATCTGGCTCGACGGCGGTCGGCGCGAGGACATCGTCGCGCAGCTCACGCGTCCGCACCACGGCGTGATGCCGGCCTGGGGCAATCGCCTCGATCCGGTGACGATCAAGATGCTGGCGGCCTACGTCCACTCGCTGGGCGGCGGCGAAGACTTCGCCGAGACCCCGGCCCCACCCGATACGCAACCGACAGAGGCTGAATAAGCCGCCTGCCGCTCTGCCCCCAAGCGGACTGGAACGATGAACAAGCCCGACCAGATCAAGACGCAGGACCGCCCCGCTTCGCTCTATGCAAAGCGGGAGCCGGTCTTCAACCGGCGCATCGACGGCAAGTTCCGTCGCCTCAAGTGGGCGATCATGGTGATCTGCCTCGCGATCTACTGGGGCACGCCGTGGCTGCGCTGGGACCGCGGACCTTATGCGCCCGATCAGGCGGTGCTGGTCGATCTGGCCCATCGCCGCTTCTACATGTTCGGCATCGAGATCTGGCCGCACGAATTCTATTTCGTGGCAGGGCTGCTGATCATGGCCGGCATCGGCCTGTTCCTCGTCACCAGTGCCGTGGGCCGCGCCTGGTGTGGCTATGCCTGCCCGCAGACGGTCTGGACCGACCTGTTCCAGCATGTCGACCGCTTCTTCGACGGCGACCGCAATGCCCGCTTCCGGCTCTACAAGGCGCCCTGGGGTCCGGCCAAGATCGCCCGTCGCCTGGCCAAGTGGACGGTCTATCTCGCGATCAGTTTCGCCACCGGCGGCGCCTGGATCTTCTATTTCGCCGATGCCCCCACGCTGCAGCACGCATTCTGGACCGGCACCGCCGACCCGGTTGCCTACGCCACGGTGGCGGTGCTGACGGCGACCACGTTCGTGCTCGGCGGCTTCATGCGCGAGCAGGTCTGTGTCTACATGTGCCCCTGGCCGCGCATCCAGACCGCGATGCTCGACGAGAAGTCACTGATCGTCACCTACAAGGACTGGCGCGGCGAACCGCGCGGCAGCGTCAAGAAGGCCGGGAAGAACCCCGACAGGTTCGGCGACTGCATCGACTGCAACCAGTGCGTCGCAGTCTGCCCGACCGGCATCGACATCCGCGAAGGGCCGCAGATCGGCTGCATCACCTGCGCCTTGTGCATCGATGCCTGCGACCGGGTGATGGGTGAAACGGGCCGCCCGCGCGGCCTGATCGACTACGCCACGCTGGAGGATGCCGAACGCGAGAAAGCGGGGCAGCCGCCGACCCGCCACCTCAAGCTGATCTGGCGTCCGCGCACGATCCTCTATTTCGCGGTCTGGGCCGGGATCGGCCTCTCGCTGCTGTTCCTGCTGGGCACGCGCGTGCACACCGACCTGACCGTCGCCAAGGATCGCAACCCGCCCTACATCCTGCTGAGCGACGGTTCGGTCCGCAATGCCTATACCCTGCGCCTGCGCAACATGCAGGGCCGCCCGCGCAAGATGGAGATTTCCATCGAGGGACTGCCCGGAGCGAAGATCTGGAGCGACGACGTCGGCATGGCCGAGGCCGGGACCGCGCTGACCCGCATCGTGCCCGCCGACGAGACCCAGAGCCTGCGCGCCTACCTGGTGGTACCTGCCGGCACCCCCGCGCAGGAGTTCACCTTCCACCTGCAGGCCCTTGGCGAAGCGCGCGAACAGGACAGCGCCGAGGCCCAGTTCGATGCCCCGGGAGAGCAATGATGAGCCGCACTGTCCGCCCCTTTACCGGCAAGCACATGACCGCGATCCTCGTCGCAGGCTTTGGCGTTGTCGTGGCCGTCAATTTCACGATGGCCGGGCTCGCCAGCTCGACCTTCGGAGGCATCGTCGTCGAGAATTCCTACGTCGCCAGCCAGCATTTCAACCGCTGGCTCGATGAAGCGAAGTCGGAAAAGGCGCTGGGCTGGACGCTCCATGCCGATCGCCGTGCCGATGGCCGCGTTGTTGCCATTCTGGGCGAGGTGCCCACCTTTCCCACGGTCTCTGCCGTGGCCCGCCACCCTCTGGGCCACAAGCCGGACATGACGCTGCATTTCGAGCGCGATGCCGGTAGCGACTGGGTCAGCCGCGAAGTGCTGCCCGACGATCGCTGGACCCTGCGCTTCGCGGTCGAGGCAGGCGGGCGCACCTGGCGCACCGAGCAGGCGATCCGATGAACGCGCCGGTTTCCGCCTTCACCGCACAAGCCGCTGCCGCACAGGCCTGTATCGACAGCCGCTTCACGGTGCCCGGCATGCGCTGCGCGGGCTGCATCGGCAAGGTCGAGCGCGGACTTGCCGCCGTGCCCGGGGTCGCTGCGGCGCGCGTCAATTTCTCTGCCAGGCGCGTCGCGGTGAGCCACGATCCCGCACTGACCGGCGATGCCATCATCGAGGAACTGCGCAAGCTGGGTTTCGAGGCCGAGCGCGCTGCCGAGAACCCGCTGGGCCGCGATGACGCCGAAACCCGGCGCCTGCTGCGCGCACTGGCGGTGGCCGGCTTCGGCATGATGAACATCATGCTGCTCTCGGTCAGCGTATGGGCCGGAGCCGGGGGCGAGACGCGCGAGCTGTTCCATCTGCTCTCGGCGCTCATCGCCATTCCCGTCATCGCCTATGCCGGCAGGCCATTCTTCGGCTCGGCGCTGATGGCCTTGCGCTACCGCCGTACCAACATGGACGTGCCGATCTCGATAGGCGTCCTGCTGGCGACGGGGATGAGCCTGTACGAGACGCTGACCGGCGGTCCCCATGCCTATTTCGACGGCGCGGTGATGCTGCTGTTTTTCCTGCTGGCGGGCCGCGTGCTCGACGCGATGATGCGCAGCCGCGCCCGGTCGGGGATCGCCGCGCTGCTGGGCCGCATGGGGCGCGGCGCGCATGTGCTCGAAGCGGACGGTTCCACCCGCTATGTCGAGGCGGACCGCCTGGCCCCGGGCATGATCATGCTGGTGGCCGCCGGAGAAGCGCTGGCCGCCGACGGCGAGATCGTCGAGGGGCGCACCGCGGTCGATTCCTCGATGCTCACCGGTGAGAGCGATCCGCGCCCGGCAGGCACGGGCGAGACGATCCATGCCGGGATGATCAACCTGGGCAATCCGGTCCGGGTCCGGGTGACCGCGGCGGCGCAGGATACCGCGCTTGCCGATATCGCCCGCCTCATGGACGAGGCCGGTCAGTCGCGTTCGCGCTACGTCCGCATCGCCGACAGGGCGGCGCGCTACTATGCACCGGCAGTGCACAGTCTTGCCTTCCTGAGCTTCTGCGGCTGGATGCTGGCGGGGGCGGGTCTCTACAAGTCGCTGCTGATCGCAGTGGCGGTACTGATCATCACGTGCCCTTGCGCGCTGGGCCTTGCGGTACCGGCGGCGCAGGTCGTTGCTGCAGGCGCACTGATGAAGCGCGGCCTGCTGATCAAGGACGGCTCCGCGCTCGAACGTCTCGCCGAAGTGGATGAAGTGCTGTTCGACAAGACCGGTACGCTCACCCTTGGCGAGCCGCGCCCCGTCGACCTCACCATGCTCGACCCCCGGCAGCGCAGCATTGCGCTCGCGCTGGCGCAGGCGAGCCGCCATCCGCTCAGCCGCGGTCTGGCGAGCGCCCTGCGCGGCGAAGGCGTCGAGCCGGCCACGCTCGATGCCGTCAACGAGACGGCAGGGCACGGAATGGGCGGGCTCTGCGCGGGAGAAGAGGTCGCGCTGCTGCGTCCGGAAGTGGAAGCGGGCGGACTCGCCGTCGACCTGCTCGTCGGAGGGGCGCGCACGCGCATCGGCTTTGCCGATCCGCTCCGCCCGGACGTGCGCGAGACGCTGGAGCAGCTTCGCGCACAGGGCATCGTCTCGGCCATCGCCTCGGGCGACCGGCAGGCGGCAGTGGCGCAGGTCGCGCGCGAGCTGGGGCTCTTCGCTACCGCTGCCATGCGTCCGGCCGACAAGCTGGCGCTGCTGGAGCGCAAGGCGGGGCAGGGCTGCAAGGTCCTGATGATCGGCGACGGCCTGAACGATGGCCCTGCGCTTGCCGGTGCCCATGTCTCCATCGCTCCCGGCGGGGCGAGCGACGTCAGCCAGCAGGCTGCCGATGCCGTTTTCGTGGGCGACAGGCTCATGCCGGTTTCCATGGCGATCCGGGTGGCGCGCGCCACCATGCGGGTGGTGCGGCAGAACTTCGCACTGGCCGCCATCTACAATCTCTTTGCAGTGCCGCTGGCGATTTTCGGCTTCGTGACGCCGCTTCTTGCCGCCATCGCAATGTCGGCCAGTTCCTTGATCGTGGTCGGGAATTCGCTGCGGCTTGCGCGCGCGGCCGGCAGGCAGGGCGCATGACCATTCTTGGCTTCCTCATCCCGCTGGCACTGCTTATGGGCCTCGTCGGGCTCGGCGCCTTCTTCTGGGCGATGAAAAGCGGGCAGTTCGAGGATCTCGACGGTGCGGCCAACCGCATCCTGATCGATGAAGACGACGATCTCGATGGGGACAGCAATTCGTGAATCGCCAGCTTGCCCTGTTCGCCGCTCTGGCCTTGTTGCCCGCCATGATCGGCCCGCTCGAGGCCGAGGCGCGTGCACTTGTCGCCCCGCTGTGCGGCGGCGGCGCGGTCTCGATTCCGGTCGCGCCCGATGGTCCCCCGGGACCGGCGCAGGGGCCGTGCTGCGCGAAAGGGTGCCACACCGGGTCTTCGCGCAAGCGGCTTGATCGAACGCAATGACGAGCGGCGCCGCTGCGGCGAATGTCCCCGGCATGTGGACATATCTGCCAGACCTGCTCGCGATTCCCGTACCGCGCTACACCAGCTTCCCGACGGCGGCCGAATTCGACGACCGCGTCGGCGCGGCCGATCTCCTGCGGGTGCTGGAGGGAGAGACCGGCGAAGTCTCGCTCTACGTGCACATTCCTTTCTGCGAGAAGATCTGCTGGTACTGCGGTTGCAATACAAGCGTGGCCAACCGGCGCGACCGGGTGTCGAGCTACCTCGACGCCCTGCACCGCGAGATCACGCTTGTTTCAGAACACCTGCCCAATGCCGCGAAGGTAACGCGCATCGCCTTTGGCGGGGGCAGTCCCAACGGCATTCCGCCGATCGACTTCGTGCGGCTGGTCGATGCATTGACGTTGCAGTTCGCCGCTTCGCGCCCGGTCATCTCGATCGAGCTCGACCCGCGCACGATGGGCCCCGAATGGGCTGCGGTGGTCGGGGCGGTGCGGATCGAGCGCGCCAGCCTTGGCGTCCAGACCTTTGCGCCCGCGCTGCAGGAGGCCATCGGCCGGGTGCAGCCGGCGCAGATGATCGAGGAAACCACCGAAATGCTGCGCGCGGCGGGGGTGGCTTCGCTCAATTACGATCTCATGTACGGTCTGCCCGGCCAGACGATGGCCGACCTGGAGGATTCGCTGAGGCGGAGCGTCACGCTCGGAGCGGATCGGATAGCGCTCTTCGGATACGCCCATGTCCCGCACCTGATCGCGCGCCAGCGCAAGATCGACGACAGCGCGCTGCCCGATGCCGAAACGCGCTTTCGCATGGCCGCGTTCGGCTACGAATATCTTGTCAGCGAAGGCTATGTTCCGGTCGGGTTCGACCACTTTGCGTTGCCCGGCGATTCGCTCGCCCGCGCGGCGCTAACTGGCAGGCTGCGGCGCAATTTCCAGGGCTTCACCGAGGATCAGGCGCCGGTCCTGATCGGGCTTGGCGCTTCCTCGATCAGCAGTTTCCCGGAGCTACTGGTCCAGAACGAAAAGAATACCGGCCGCTATCGCATGATGCTCTCGCAGGATCGGCTGACCGCCAATCGCGGGATCGTGCGCAGTGCCGAAGATCGCCGTCGCGGCGCCGTAATCGAGGGGCTGCTGTGCCGGGGCCGCGCCCATGTCGATCCCGACCTGGCGCGCGAGGCGTTTCCGATGCTGGAGTCCTATCTTCAGGCCGGGCTGTGCGAGGCCGATGGCGACAACCTGGTGATCCGTCCGGGCGGCCTGCCCTATGCGCGCTCCATCGCGGCACGCTTCGATCCTTATCGCAAGGATTCGCTGCGGCGGTTCAGTTCGGCGGTTTAGCGGACGGCGACGCTGCGCGTCAGGCGCGGGTGTCGAATTCCACGCCGAACAGGTTGCCCTCCGTCCAGCGTACGAGGCCCCAGAGTTCGCGGCCGTCCTCAAGCTGGGCGCGCACGATTGAATTGGGTGCCGGCGGATCGCCCGCGGCGGCAGCGCTGAGACCGCGCGAGGAAATGTCGCGCACGATCACGTCGATCGTCTGGCCACTGGCATCGTACAGCGTGAATCGCGTGCACTGGTTGCGGCGGCGTTCACGCAGAATCGGTGTCGGCTTGAAGCGGCTGGTGTCCATGCTTCGCCTCATAAGCCGGGGATGGTTAAGGGATGGTACCCTGGAGATGCGGTGCGCAGGCCGAGTTGGGCGCCCCGGATGCGCTTTTCTGAACTTCGATTCCAATATTGACCCTGGTCAATGTCGGGTGGCGCGACCTGCGACAGTAAGGGGGTGCCGGTCTTGTACCGCTTCCCTCGGGAAAGGTGCGAACCGCTTCTCCCCAACTTCGGGCGACCCAGCCTCGTGACGGGTCGCCCTTTCTTTTTGCCCAGGAGCCTGGCGGGAATCCGGTTGACGCGCGTCAATGCGCGCGGCGCAGCGATGGCCAGACTGCCGAAAGCCCTGAGGCATTGCGCAGGAGCGTGGCGGGCAAGCTGGGAGTTGAAGTGATGCAGCGCGATGACCTGGTCATCATCAGCACCGAAGATTACCTTTGCGAACCGTCCAACCTGTTCGACAACCAGCTTTGCGGCAGGCTGCTGGCAGCCGCGCCGAGGTCGGGGCAGGATGCGCAGGGCAACCCGGTATGGATCTATCAGGACCGCGCATGGCCGGTAGCTCACTGCGCCTCGTTCCTCGCCGGTGGCGCGCTCGCCGGAGATGCGGCTCGGGTCCACCTGCGACCGGGCTGCCGGGACGTTCACGCAAGGATCGACGAGATGGACGCGAATGGGGTGGCAGCTTCGCTGTGCTTCGGCGATGCCTTGGGAGCCGATAGCGCCATCTTCCATGCGGCCCCGGACAAGGCGCTGGCGCTGCGTCACCTGCGCGCCGTGAACGATTGGCATTTCGACGAGTGGTGCATGGCGTACCCCGGTCGCCTCATCCCCCAGGGCATCCTGCCGAACTGGGATGTGCAGGCAAGCCTCGAGGAAATCGACCGGCTCGCGCGCAAGGGGCTGCGGGTCATCGACCTTGGCGCGAACCCGGTCCTGCAGGGCCTGCCGCCGATCCGCGATGACCATTGGCGGCCGATCTTCCGCGCGCTTGCCGACAATGACATGACCGTGGCCTGCCGTCCCGGAACTGGGAATGGCGCGCTCGGCACCGGAAGCCTCCCCGGCGCCTGGGTTGCGGGGATGCCGCTGGCGGCGGCGCAAGTGCTTGCCGACTGGCTGCAACTCGACGCGCTGCATTCCTGTCCCGACTTGCGCATCGTGATGCCCGAAGGCTCGATCGGCTGGGTGCCGTTCCTGGCCGCCAGGGCCGACCTGATGGACTGGCGCAGCCCGGCATGGGAGCGTTCGGGGCGGCGTGCGGTACAACCTTCGTATCTGCTTGCCCGGCACTTCTGCCACACCTTCCGGTGGGACCCTTCGGGGCTTGCGAACTGGGCCGAAGTGGGTGAGGACAACATCGCCTTCGCGGCAGGCTATCCGCGCACGTTCGGGCCATGGGCGGACACCGCGGCGCAGTGCCTCGAGCAGCTCGGCGACATGCCGGAGGCGGTGATCGACAAGGTCACCCATGGCAATGCGATCCGCTGGCTGCGGCACGCGGCGCTGTTCGAACGCTTCTCCCGGTCCGAAGTCACTGTGGGCGCATTGCGTGCCCGGGCCGCGGCCAAAGGGGTCGATACTGCCTATCCGTAGGCGATCCGGTAAGCGCGGGCGTCCGTTATTTCAGCCAGAACCGGATTGCGAGCGAAACGAACCCCAGCCCGGTTACGCTTCCGGCCCAGATCAGCGCCATCCAGCCCAGCCGCTTCCAAAGCGGAGCTTCGTCGGCGTCCAGCCGGGTACGCTTCATCAGTGATAGCCTTCGTGGCCGACCTTGCCGCGAAATACCCAGTAGGCCCAGCCGGTGTAGACGAGGATCAGCGGCAAGGTCAGCGCGACGCCGACCAGCATGAAGATCTGGCTGCGTTCGGGGGCGGCAGCGTCCCAGATCGTCACTTCGCCGGGAACGACATAGGGCCACATGCTGACGCCAAGGCCCGCCATGCCGAGCAGGAAGATGCCGAGCGCGAACCAGAAAGGCGCTGCCTCGCGCCGCCTGGCCAGGGCACGGAACAGCAGGAAGGCGAGGATGGCGGTGAGCAGCGGGACTTGCGCTGCGAACAGGACGTTCGGCATCTCGAACCAGCGGGTCCAGTAGTCTGCGTCCAGCAGCGGCGTGTAGAGGCTGACGCAGACCAGCAGCACGAGCGTTGCCACCGCGGCGCGCCTTGCCACCTTGTAGGCATGGGCCTGCGGCGCGCCGTCCAGTTTCCAGACCAGCCAGGTCGCGCCGAGCAAGGCGTAGCCTGCCACCACGCCGAGGCCGGTCAGAAGCGTGTAGGGCGTCAGCCAGTCCCACCACGACCCGGCATAGGCGCGGTTCGATACCTCGATACCCTGCAGGATCGCGCCAAGCGTCATGCCCTGCGACATCGCCGCGACGAGCGATCCGCCCGAGAAGGCAAGGTCCCAGAACGGCCGGTGCGCCGGATCGCGCCAGCGAAATTCGAAAGCGACGCCGCGAAACACAAGTCCCAGCAGCATGGCGATGATCAGGGGGTAGGTCGCGGGCAGGATGATGGCATAGGCCAGCGGGAAGGCGGCGAACAGGCCGCCGCCGCCCAGCACCAGCCAGGTCTCGTTGCCGTCCCACACCGGCGCGATGGAATTCATCGCGCGATTGCGTCCCTCGCCCACCTTGAAGCTGGGGAAGAGGATGCCGATGCCAAGGTCGAAGCCGTCCATCACGACATAGGCGAAGACGCCGAAGGCGATGATGAAGGCCCAGATGACGGTGAGGTCGAAGTTGACGTCCATCGTGCTTACTCCCCCTTTCCGGCGGGATGCTGGTGCGGCCCGGGCGTGATCCCGGCGGTGCGGACGGGGCCGTCCTCAAGGCCGCTTTCCTGCGGGTGCGGCGCCTTGTCCATCAGCTTGAGAATGTACCAGGTGCCGATCGAGAAGACGGAGAAATAGACCACGACGAAAGCCAGCAGCGAGGCTCCTACCGCGGGCGCGTCAAGCGGCGAGGCGGAATCGGCGGTGCGCAGCAGGCCGTAGATCGTCCAGGGCTGGCGGCCCACTTCGGTGGTCATCCATCCGGCGATCACCGCAATGAAACCCGAGGGGCCCATCGCGATTGCCGCGCGGTGCAGCCAGCGCCAGTCGTAGAGCTTGCCGCGCGCACGCCCCAGCAGGCTCCACAGGCCGATGCCGAGCATCGCGAAGCCCAGCCCGACCATGACCCGGAAGGCCCAGAATACCGGGCCGACGGGCGGCTGGTCGGCTTCGGGAACGGTGTCCAGGCCGGCAAGCGGTGCGTTGGGATCGTGCTTGAGGATCAGCGAGGAAAGCTTGGGTACCTCGATCGCGTAATCGACGCGTTTTTCCTTGCTGTCGGGAATGCCGAAGAGGATCAGCGGCGCACCCTCGGGATGGCTCTGGTAGTGGCCTTCCATCGCCATGACCTTGGCCGGCTGGTGCTCCAGCGTGTTGAGGCCATGGGCGTCGCCGAGAAAGATCTGCACCGGCGCGACGAGCGCGGCCATCCACATCGCCATCGAGAACATCTTGCGCGCGTGGGCATTGGTCCGCTCGCGCAGCAGGTGCCATGCGCCCACGCCGCCAACCGCGAAGGCGGTGGTGAGGTAGGCGGCGGTCACGGTGTGCAGCAGGCGATAGGGGAAGCTGGGGTTGAATATCACGTCGATCCAGCTCGGCCCCGGCAGGAACTGGCCGTTCGCACCGATCTCGAAACCGGTCGGGGTCTGCATCCACGAGTTCACCGACAGGATCCAGAAGGCCGATACGAAAGTGCCGCCGGCCACCATGCAGGTGGCGAAGAAGTGCAGCTTGCGCCCCACCCGCTCCATTCCGAACAGCATGACGCCGAGGAACCCGGCTTCGAGGAAGAAGGCGGTCAGCACTTCATAGGCCATCAGCGGCCCGATCACCGGCCCGGCCTTGTCCGAGAACACCGCCCAGTTGGTGCCGAACTGGTAGGACATGACGATGCCGGAGACGACGCCCATCGCAAAGGCGACCGCGAAGATCTTGAGCCAGTAGCGGAAGAGGTCGAGGTACAGCGCCTTGCCCGTTTTCAGCCACAGGCCCTCCAGCACCGCAAGGTAGCTGGCAAGGCCGATGGAGAAGGCCGGGAATATGAAATGGAAGCTCACCGTGAAGGCGAACTGGATGCGTGCCAGCAGCAAGGCGTCGGCGTGATCCCACATGGATCTTTCCCTCCTGTCCTTTCGGTGCCGGTCCGTGCTGTCCGGCTGCAGTGTCGTGACGGTCGCGGGGCGCGCGTGGAATTACGCCCGGCAGGATGATGCGATCAGGTAGTGCGGCCTGTGCGGCCGGTCTGGATGGGGCGCTGCAAGCGCGCCTTGCGCCAGCGCTGGAAGGTCTTTTCCGACATGCCCACCTCGCGACAACTTTCGACGACGCCGCGACCTTGACCTACAAGAGCCTCGATTTGAAGGCATTTCTGCTCCTTGTCGGCAATGCGTCTCATAGCGAAGTTCCGCTTTTCCAGAGCATGTAGGCGGCAACGACGAAGATCAGCCCGGCAAACACCATGGTTAGCGCGCCCGCGCCGGACAGGCGCCTGGCCGCCATGGTCCCCCCGACGCCGCCGATTATGCCGCCGGCGATGAACACGGCTGCCAGCAGCCAGTCGACGAGGCCCGATGCGGCGTAGTTGAGCGCGGTGGTGAGGCCGAAGGCCGTCACGGCGACGAGGCTGGTGCCTACCGCATTGATCATCGGCATCGAAGTCGACGCAACGAGGCCGGGGACGATAAGGAAGCCTCCGCCGATCCCGAAGAATCCGGAAAAGACGCCGGTGCCCAGACCGAACGTGACGACCTTGGGGGCATTCTCGCGATTGCACTGCGCCCCGGGTTCCCCCTGGTTGCGGCGGCCGCGGATCATCAGCACGCCGACCGCGATCATGACGAGCGCGAAGAGGAACAGCAGTTTCTGCCCGTCGATCGCCTTGCCCAGCGTCGAGCCGAGGAAGGCGCCGAGGATACCCGAGGCGGCATAGACCGCACCGCAGCGCCACTTCACGTTGTGCGCGCGGGCGTGCTGGACAAGGCCGGTGGCGGCGTTGACGGCAACGGCGAAGGCGCTGGTGCCGATTGCCACATGCGGGCTTTGCACACCGACGAGATAGACCATCAGCGGCACCGCGAGGATCGATCCGCCACCGCCGACGAGGCCGAGCGTGAAGCCGACGAGAACGCCCGAAAGAGCGCCGAGCGCGAGGTGGAGCGTATCGATCTGGACGGGGTCGACCATGGCCTGCGATCCTTTCGGCTACTGCAGCGGCACCGGCGGGACGAGCCACTCGCGGCCCTTGAGCATGCCGTGCCAGTAGATCGGCGGCAGTGCGTCGGCCTTGAGATGCCAGGCGAGGCGCGAGGGCCGCGTGCCGTCTATCAGCCAGGTCGGCAGGGTCGGTGAGACTTTCCCGCCGTAAGTGAACTCGGCCAGGACGATGTGGCCGCGATCGACCGTGAGTGGGCAGGAGCCGTAGCCGTCGTAGGCTGCGACCGGATCGCGGCCGCCGAGCGCGGCAAGGGCGTTTACCGCAACCACCGGGGCCTGTTTGCGCGCCGCGGCTGCGGTCTTGGCATTGCCGGTATTGCAGCCGTCACCCAGCGCGAAGACATTGGCGAAGCGGACATGGCGCAAGGTCGCTGCATCGACTTCGGCATAGCCGTTCGCGTCGGCCAGCGGACTGGCCGCGACCACACTGTTGCCCTCTTGCGGCGGAACGACGTGGAGCATGTCGAAACCGCGGGTGACTTCGCCGTCAGGGGTGCGGAAGGTCGCGGTGCGGTTCGGCCCGTCGACGGCGACGAGGTTCGATTCGAAGTTCAGGCCGATGCCGTAGCGCTGGACCGTCTCCATCAGCGCGGGCACGTATTCGGGCACGCCGAACAGAACGCCGCCGGCATTGTGGAATTCGACCTCGATGTTCCCGAGCAGGCCCTGCTTCTCCCATTCGCTGCACGACAGGTACATGGCCTTCTGGGGGGCGCCCGCGCACTTGATCGGCATCGGCGGCTGGGTGAACAGCGCGCGCCCGCGCTGCATCCGCTGGACGAGCTGCCAGGTATAGGGAGCAAGGTCGAAGCGGTAGTTCGAGGTCACACCGTTCCGGCCGAGCGTCTCTTCGAGCCCGGCGATCTTTTCCCAGGCGAGGCGATTGCCCATGGCGACGATGAGGATGTCGTACGTGACGCGCATGCCACCTGCGAGCTGGACCGCGTTGGCATCGGGATCGAAACCGGATACGGCATCGCGGATCCAGTCCGCCCCGCGCGGCAGTACGGCGGCGGTCTTGCGCACGGTATCGCGCTGCTGGAAGACCCCGCCGCCCACCATGGTCCAGCCCGGCTGGTAGAAGTGATCCTCGCGCGGTTCGACGATCGCAAGGGAGAGCCCGCGGCGGCGCTTGAGAATCGAGGCTGCGGTGGCGATCCCTGCAGAGCCCCCACCGACGATCAGCACCTTGTAGTGCGGTGCCTTTGCTGCCGGGGCCCGTGCAAAGGCGGCCCTGGCGACCTGTTCGGAGCGGTTGCCTGTGCGGCAGTATGCAAGCACGGGGGCAGGAAGCTCGCGAAGGGCGGCAGCAAAATCGGCGGCTTGGTCTTCGGCCGTCACGCCGCCGCCGACGGGCAGGTAGCGCATGGCGATGCCGTATGCGCCCGCCGCATCGGCCAGCGTGGCGAAACTCGGCTGGTCGGCTTCCTCGCCGTCGGGGCGATTGCACACGATGGCGCGAAAGCCCAGCGCGGCGAGCGCCTCGAGATCGCCGGGTGCGATCTGGCCGCAGACCGAAAGGCCGGGGGCGATTTGCCGAATTTCCATGGCTATTACTCCGTAAGGTCCGGGGGGCGGGCTATTTCGATCCGCCTTCGGTTAGGCGGAAGCCGACCATTCCTGCCACCATCGCCAGCACGAAGACGGCGGCGGGGACGGGGTTGGTGACAAGCGACGCGACAGCAGGCCCCGGGCACAGGCCGCCCAGGCCCCAGCCCACGCCGAACAGGGCAGCGCCGCCGATCAGCCTGGCGTCGATCAGGCGCGTGCCGGGCAGCGAGAATTCCTCGCAGGCAACAGGCGCGGGCATGCGCCGCTGGACCAGCCACGCCAAGGCCATGACCAGTACCGCGCCGCCCATGACGAAGGCGAGAGTGGGGTCCCAGTTTCCGGCCACGTCGAGGAAGCCGCGCACCCGCGATGGGTCCATCATGCCGGAGATGGCAAGGCCGGCGCCGAAGAGCATGCCGGAGAGAAGCCCGATGAGGTGACGCATGTTACCAGCCTCCACCGAGGGCATTGACCAAGGCGACAGTCACCATGCCCGATGCAATGAAGCTTGCGGTCGCCACGATCGAGCGCGGCGACAGGCGCGACAGGCCGCACACGCCGTGACCGCTGGTGCAGCCGCTGCCAAGCCGCGTGCCGAATCCGGTGATCAGGCCCGCCACGGCCAGAGCCGCGTAGGATGGCGGGAAGCGTGCCTCGATGCCGCCCAGAGCGGTGGCCACGATCAGCGCGCCGATCGGCAGGCCGGCGATGAACAGGGCTGCCAGCATGCGCGGCGCCCCCGAAGCGAGGCCGAGCGTGCGCGCGGCAAGGCCGCTGACACCGGCGATGCGCCCGGCAACGAGCAGCATGACCGCTCCGGCCAGTCCGATCAGGATGCCGCCGATGAAGCCGTGGAGCGGCTGGGCGTGTGGGAAGAGTTCGGAAAGCATGTCCCGGGCCCTCAGATCGCGTTGATGGGGATCTTGATGTAGCTGACCCCATTGCTTTCCGGCTGCGGGAAGTGGCCGCCGCGGATGTTCACCTGCACCGAGGGCAGGATCAGATTCGGCACCGCCAGGGTGCTGTCGCGGCTGGTGCGCATCTTGACGAATTCGTCCTCGCTAACGCCGTCGTGCACGTGGACGTTGCTGCCGCGCTGTTCTTCGACGGTGGTTTCCCAGGCGAAGGTGTCGCGGCCCGGCGCCTTGTAGTCGTGGCACATGAACAGCCGCGTTTCGCGCGGGAGACTGAGCAGGCGGCGGATCGAGCGGTAGAGCTGGCGCGCATCGCCGCCGGGAAAGTCGGCACGGGCGGTGCCGTAGTCGGGCATGAACAGGGTATCGCCCACGAACGCGGCATCGCCTACGACATAGGCCATGTCCGCAGGGGTGTGGCCCGGGACGTGCAGCGCGATCGCGGGGATCGAGCCGATCATGAAGGTTTCGCCGTCGGCGAAGAGATGATCGAACTGCGAGCCGTCGCGGGCGAATTCGGTGCCGGCGTTGAACAGCTTTCCGAAGACGTCCTGCACCCGCTGGATTTCGCGACCGATCGCCAGCTTCCCGCCCAGCTTCTCCTGCAGGTAGGGCGCGGCGGAAAGGTGGTCGGCGTGGGCGTGGGTCTCGATAAGCCATGTCACTTTAAGATTTTCAGAAGTGACATGGGCGATGATGCGGTCCGCAGAAGCGGTCGAGGTGCGACCGGCAGCCGCCTCGTAGTCCAGCACGGAGTCGATGATCGCAGCTTCCCGAGTGGCGGGGTCGGCGACCACGTAGCTCACCGTAAACGTGGCTTCGTCGAAGAAGGCGGTAATGGCGGGGCGCAGGACCGGGTCGGCTCCCGCGGCTTCGATCTGCGCAGTGGCTTTGGACAGGATGGCTTCAGGCATTGCGATTCTCCGATTTTCAATTTATGTAAGTATGTAATTCAGTTGCGTCAAGCAGACAATCACGATAGTGAGCAGCCCATGGAAGAAGAGACCCGTCCGCACTGTTGTCCGCTGCGTATCGGCGACACGGTACCCAACTTCACCGCGCGGACCACCGCGGGGCCCGTTGCGATGAAGGACTTCGCAGGGCGATGGCTGGTGTTCTTCTCCCATCCGGCGGATTTCACCCCGGTATGCACATCGGAATTCGTGGCTTTTGCGCGGGCGGCGGATCGTTTTGCAGCGATGGACTGCGCGCTCATGGCGCTGTCGGTCGACAGTCTTTATGCCCACTTCGCCTGGGTGCGGGCAATTCGCGATCGTCACGGCGTGGAAGTGCGCTTCCCGATCGTCGAGGATCCGACTTTGGTGATCGGCCGGGCCTATGGCATGGTGGCGCAGGACGCGCACGATGCCGGCGCCGTGCGCACGGTCTTCGTCATCGATCCGGCGCAAGTGGTGCGCGCCATGATCTGCTATCCGGTGGAAATCGGCCGATCGGTGGAGGAGATCCTGCGCATCGTCGCCGCTCTCCAGGCCGCGGATCGCGAACAGGCGCTTCCGCCCGAGGGGTGGATGCCGGGCCAGCCACTCCTTGCGCAGCCTGAGCCCACGCTCGATTCGGTCCTTGCGGCCGACGATCCGATGGGCTGGTTCCTGCAGGAGCGGAAGTGATGGCCGGCGAGCCGCCCATCGATCTGCTCAAGGCAATTGCCCATCCCTTGCGCTACGCCATCCTTGCTGCAGTAGCGGAAGGCGAGCGCAATGTCGGCGAGATCGAGGCGATGACCGGGATCGGGCAGCCGACTCTCTCGCAGCAGTTGTCCGTTCTCAGGCAAGCCGGGCTGGTGACTTCGCGGCGCGAGGCCAAGCTGGTGTTCTATGGCTTGGAGCAGGGCGCGATGGCGCAGGCGCGCGACAGTCTGTCGGCGCTGGTCGGCAGCGACGAGGCCTTGTCGGTTGCTGCACGTGCCCGGGAGGGAGCGATTCGGCGAAGCGGCGGCGCGGCGGTCTTCGCACGTCTCGCCTGACTTGCCCCTGGCCCTGAACGGCACTCCAGAATCAGAAAAGGCGGCCTGACGGCCGCCTTCTCCTCCTCTCCAAACCCGTAAGCGCTTCCTGCCTGCTTCGCTGCGGCGGGTCAGCGCGAAGCCTTTGCCGATCAACCGCCCTTGGCGTCGCTCTCGGCTGCGGCAGCAGCCATGCGGTCGCCCTGCATGTACGGGATCGGGTTGACGGCAACGCCGTCGACGCGGACTTCGTAGTGCAGGTGGGGGCCGGTCGAATTGCCGGTGGTACCGACGTAACCGATCACGTCGCCCTTGTGGACGACCTGGCCGTCGGCAACGTTCAGGCGCGACATGTGGCCATAGCGGGTCTGCAGTTCACCGCCGTGTTCGATCGAGACGAACAGGCCGTAACCGCCGAAAGTCGAGGCGCGGCTGACGACGCCGTCGGCCGTGGCGTGGATCGGCGTGCCGGTCGGAGCAGCAAGGTCGACGCCCTTGTGAGCGCGGCGGCCACCGAGGATCGGGTGCTCGCGCATGCCGAAGCTGCTGGTCATGGTGTCATGCTCGAGCGGATCGCGCGAAGGGATCGACACGGCGGCGATGCTGGCACCGCTGGCAACCGACGGCTTGGCCTTGGAAACGGCGAGGCCGGTTTCCTCGTAATTTTGCCAGGAGCTGAAAAGCTGGCGGAACTGTTCGTCCTCGCCGCCGCTGACCGACTGGCTTGCCGACTGCGACGCGCGGAGCGGGGCGGAGATGTCGGCTGCAGCTGCACTGCTGTTTGCCATCGCGGGATGCGCCGCGACGAGAAAACCGCCTGCAACCAGGACACCGGTCACTGCGCGGAACTTGGCGAAAGACTTCGTTACGACCACTCGCAATACCTTTTTGTCCGCCGGCATCCATATTTGGACGCGACGCTTTTCTTGTCTGACGCAGGCCACGAAATCGGCCCGGTCAAAGTTAAAATGGAGATGGTCGGAACCCCCCGCCGTCTCGCGAGTTGCAGTTATGCTTACCGTTCGCGCTCAGGCAACCCCTGCATAAAGATCGCGCGATAAACCGGCTGCGAGACGCGCCGAGTCGTTGAACGGAGGCTTTGGCAGCCCTCGAAAGTGGCGGGAAACCAAGGATTTCCACAATCCGTTAACCGGTTCGTTTAACGTTTCAGCGCGTTCGACGAAGTGTTTTGCGCCGAAACCGACATGGCGAATCTCGTCGTCAAGTATGCGACTCAGGATCTTTGCGCCGGTCTCGTCACCGGCATTGCGAACGCGCTCCAGCGTTGCCGGCGTGACGTCCAGACCGCGCGCTTCGAGCACCATCGGCACGACCGCCAGCCTTGCGGCGACGTCATGACGCGTCTCGTAGGCGGCGTCCCACAGGCCGTTGTGAGCGGGCAGGTCGCCATAGTGGCTGCCCAGCGTGTGCAGGTGCCGTTCGATGAGCGCAAAGTGCATCGCCTCGTCGGCGGCGACGGACAGGAAGTCGCTGACGAACGGTTCGCCCATCTCGCCGCCGAAGCGCCCGACGATGTCGAGCGCAAGGTCGATGGCGACGAATTCGATGTGGGCGAGCGAGTGCCACAAGGCGATTCGCCCGCGCTGCGATCCGCCCTTGCCGCGCTTGGGCATGCGGTTGGGCGGCAGCAGTTCGGGCGCATCCGGGCGTCCCGGCACATCGGGCATGGACACGTCGAAGGCAATGGCGAGGCGGCCAAGGCGCCAGTCGCGCGCGACCTTGCGCGCGGCCATGACCTTGGTGCGCGGATCGCGTTCGAGCAGCGCTGAACGGATCGTGCGTGCAATCGATTCAGACATGCCTAAAGCGCCTTCGCGGCCTCCAGTACGGCCTCGACGTGGCCCTTGACCTTCACCTTGTCCCAGACCCTGGCGATCTTGCCGTCCGGGCCGACGAGGTAGGTCGTGCGGACCATGCCCATGTAGGTGCGGCCGTAGTTCTGCTTCTCGGTCCAGATGCCGAGCGCGTCGGACAGGCCGTTTTCTTCGGCATCGGTTGCCAGGGGGGCGGTGAGGTCGTGCTTGGCGATGAAGTTCTGGTGCTTCTTGGCCGAGTCCTTGCTCACGCCCAGCAGCGCGACGCCTGCCTTGTCGAATTCGGGCTTGGCCGCCGAGAACTCGATGTTCTCGGTCGTGCAGCCGGGGGTGTTGTCCTTGGGATAGAAGAACACGACGAGCTTCTGGCCGGCGAAATCCGAGGCTTTCACGCTGCCGCCATCCGGGGTTTCCATGGCGATGTCGGGAAAGGCGTCGCCGACGCCGGGGCGGGTGCTCATCTGTCAGTCTCCAGTGTTTCGCCAAAAGCGGCCTGCCAGGCCTGTGCGACTTGCGTCCGCGCCTGGCCCAGCGCCGTTTCGAGTTCGTCCCACGCCCCATAGCCGCAAGCGCGCACGAGCGCCATGCATGCCGCCTCTACCGGCATCTGCGAATCCGGTGCCAGCAGGCGGGCGGCGACCAGGAAGCGGGTGAGCACATCGTGCGCCGCGATCAGGTCCGTCGGCAGCAGGCCTGCGTCCGCCAGTTGCACGATGGCCTCGCGCAAGTCGGAAACCAGCCCCTTGCCTTCGCGCAGCTGGGTGAAATGGACGAGGAATTCGAGGTCGACGAGCCCCCCCCGTGACAGCTTGACGTCAAGCGGGCCCTTGCCGGGTTTGTGCTGGGCCATCGTTTCGCGCATTTCCAGCACGTCGCTGCGCAGCTTTTCGGGGTCGCGCGGGCGTGTCAGCACGTCATGGACAAGTGCGTCGATTTCGCTGCGCCCTGCGGCGGAACCGAACAATGCCCGCGCGCGGCACAGGGCCATGTGCTCCCAGGTCCAGGCCTGCTCTTCCTGATAGCGTGCAAAGCTGTCGAGGCTGGCTGCCGGCGGGCCTTGCGCGCCGGAGGGGCGCAGCCGCGTGTCGACCTCGTAAAGCGCGCCTTCGGCGGTGGGCACGGAAAGCGCGGCGATCACCCGCTGGCACAGGCGATTGTAGTACCGTGTCGCGCCAAGCGGCCGCTCCCCGTCCGATTCCAGCGAAAAATCGCCACTGAACAGGAATACGAGGTCGAGGTCGGAGGCGTAGGTCAGGACGCCGCCGCCCATGCGGCCCAGGCCGAGGACGAGCAGTTCGCTGCCGGCAACCTTGCCGTGAGTCTGCTCGAATTCCTCTATCGCGGCGCGGGTGAGGACATGGATGGCCGCTTCCGCGATCCGGGCAAGGCCGTGGCCGATCGCGATCGGGTCGTTTACCCCTTCGATCAGCTGGACCCCCAGCGCAAATCGCTTCTCGCCCACCTTGCGTCGCACGGTGTCGAGGATCCGTTCATAGTCGTCGTCCGGCTCGAACCGGGAAAACTGCGCGATCAGCGTCTCGACATCGCCCGGCAGTTCGAAGGCGCTGGAATCGATCAGTGGATCGAGCAGGTCGGCCCGGCGCGTCAGGGCATTGGCCAGCGGCGGGGCCAGCGAGAGGATGCGGGCAAGGCGCTGCAGCAGCGCGGGCCGGGCTTCCAGCAGGCGGAACAGGTTGATCGCGGTCGGCAGGTTGTTGAGCAGCTGTTCCCAGCGCAGCAGGGCGCGTTCGGGTTCGGGAGCGGCGGCCAGCGCGGCGAGCAGGTCTTCCTGGATCGCCTCGAAGGCATTGCGCGCGGCATCGCTGCGCAAGGCGCGCATCCGGCCCGACTGCCATCCGGCAATCCGCTCGACGAGCGCTGCCGGGTCGGCGAAGCCCATCTCTTCCAGCCTTTCGACCAGGCTGCGCTGCTCGGGTACTGAGACGCTGGTCGAAGGGCCTTCGGGCGTATTGTCCATTATCAGCGCGTCATAGCGTTCGCCCACCGTCTCGGTGATCTGCGTCAGTTCCGCGATGAGCGCCTGCCCGTCCGGTATTCCGTCGAGCCGGGCCACTTCGTCTAGGGCTTCCGGCTTGACCGGCAGGCTGTGGGTTTGCTGGTCGAGCACCATCTGCAGGCGGTGTTCGACGGTGCGCAGCCGGTCGTAGCATTCGCCGAGGATTCGCGCTTCTTCGGCCGGAATCAGTCCGGCATTGGCCAGCGCGACCAGCGTTTCGCGGGTGCCTCGCAGGCGCAGTTGCGGATTGCGGCCCCCGTGGATCATCTGGTGGGTCTGGGCGTAGAACTCCACCTCGCGAATGCCGCCCCGGCCCTTCTTGAGGTCGAAACCGGGCCCGACCACTGGCCCGCCGCGGGCATTGGCGCGAATCTGCGTCGTAAGGCGCCCGATCTCGGCGATGGCCCCGAAGTCGAGGCTCTTGCGCCACACGAACGGCCGGATCGCGGCAAGGAAGGCCTCCCCGGCAGCGATGTCGCCGGCACAGGCGCGGGCGCGGATGAAGGCGGCGCGCTCCCATGCCAGCGCCGAGGATTCGTAATGGGTCAGCGCTGCATCGATGGAGATGGCCAGCGGGCTGACTTCCGAGGCCGGACGCAGGCGCAGGTCGACGCGGAAGACATAACCGTCCTGAGTCACCTTCGCGAGCGTCTCGACCACTGCGCGGGCGACGCGCTGGGCCGCCTCGCCCGGTTCGTCGCGCTCGCGCCGGGGCAGCAGTTCGGGATCGAACAGGAGGATCGGGTCGATGTCCGAGCTGTAATTGAGCTCGCCCGCACCGTGCTTGCCCAGCGCCAGCGCGAGGAACCCGGCCGGCTGCGCGTCGGGCGCGCGGCGGCGGATGCCCTCGGCGATGGCTGCATCCAGCGCCCGGTCGGCAAAGGCGGACAATTCGCCCGTCACCTGCAGCAGTGGAAATGCTCCGGCAAGATCGCCGATGGCGAGGGCGAGGGCGAGGGCCTGCTTCTCGCGGCGCAGCGCGACACCGACATCGGCGATACCATCGCCGGCCGCCTTGGCCCAGGCCAGAGCCCCCGCGCCGTCTCCGGAGGCAAAGATTTCGGTCAGTTCCGGCAAGCGGTCGAGGGCCCCGGCCAAGTAGGGGGCATGCGCGCGGGCGCGATCGATCGCTCCGGTCCAGTCGACTGTCATGTCCCATCCCTGCCTGCTGCCCGCGCCGAGGGCAAGTGTGCCGGGCGCGACATGGCCGATCGGTTTATGGCTCAGGCGCCTGCTTGTGAAAGCCATGCCGTTCTGGCACTTGTTCGCCATCCCCCCAAAGCACCCAGAGGTCGCAATCTTGAAGCAGAGAGTCTTTATGCTCGCCGCGCTGGCGCTAAGCGCCTGCAGCACGCCCTATGCGGGGCCGGACATGCCCAAGGGCACCGCGCTGCCGCCCCCCGAAGAGACGGCCCCGGCAGCCAGTCCGGAGATTTCGGTAGATACGATGAAGGCAATGGTGAAGACCCTTGCCTCCGACGAATTCGAAGGCCGCGCATCCAGCGGCGAATATTTGGACAGCTGAAACTGTAACGGGATTGTCCAGGACATCGACCTCTACTACGCGCTTGGCCGCGACCTCGCCGATGGCGACTGGTGGCGCCACTTGGCGCGAGGGCGACGAGTTCCGCGCCATCCGTGACAAATCCTGTGCCCCCGAAGGAGGCTGCTGACTTGACGTTCCAATTGCCGCCGGAGTGGCATCCCCAGGACTGGATCTGGATCGGCTTTCCCCATGACCCGGTCGAGTGGCCGGGCTTCCTGGGCGCCGCGCAGGAGCAGATGGCCCGCTTCGCGAGTGCCGTGGCCGATTCCGGGCAGGAAGTACGCCTGATCGTGCGGGACGAGGCCAATGCAGCCCGCGCGGCGGCGCTGTGCTCTGCAAGCGTCAAGCTGGAGATGCGGCGCTACGGCGACGTCTGGCTGCGTGACACCGGTCCGCTGGTAGTCATGGACGAGGCGGGCGAGCGCAAGGCCATGCGCTTCGGCTTCAACGGCTGGGGCGGCAAGTACCTGATGGACGGCGATCAGGAAATCGGCGCGGAACTGGCGCGCGATGCTGGCCTGCCCGTCGAGACGGCGGACTGGATTCTCGAGGGCGGCGCGCTCGACGGGGACGGCACCGGCCTCGTCGCCACGACCGAGCAGTGCCTGCTCAATCCCAACCGCAATCCATCGCTGACCCGCAACGACCTCGAAACCCGGCTCCAGCGCGACCTCGGCTACGACCGCGTGCTGTGGCTGGGCGAAGGGCTGATCAACGATCACACCGACGGCCATGTCGACAACCTCGCGCGCTTCGTCGCGCCCGGGGTGCTCGCCCTGCCGCGCGCGACCGGCGCGGACGATCCCAATGCGCACATCTATGCCGATGCCAGGGCGCGCGCCGAGGCCATGGGCATAGCAGTGCGCGAAGTGCCCTCGCCGGGCCGGGTCGAAACCGACGGGCGGATCGAACCGGCCAGCTACATGAACTTTGCCATAACCTCGAAGCTGGTGGTGGTGCCGATCTACGGAACCGAGCACGACGACGACGGCATCGATGCGATCGCGCAGCTTTTCCCCGACCGCGATACCGTGGGCATCCTTGCCGATGCCGTGCTGGCAGGCGGCGGCTCGTTCCACTGCTCCAGCCAGCAGATGCCCTCGCGCCCCTGACTTGTGCAGTCCTGACATTGTCCCTTCGTCGCAGGCTGCGCGGCGCAGCGCTGCGACGAAGCGATTGATGTGGATTTTAACGAATTGGTAAGAGTCCGCGGCGCAATCTACGCGGCATGGCTCAAGTCATTGCTCTTGCCCGGACCATCCAGCGCCCGAACCGCGCCCCGGAAGTGCTGCGCACGGCAATCGTCGCCGGCTGCGCCCTCGCGCTGATCCTGGCCAAGGCGCCGCTTCCCTTCTGACGACCTGATTACCTGCCGGCATTGACGGCAGGTGGACTTCTTTTGCGCGTCGTTTGACCGCAATCAATGCAATCTGGCAGCCGTTGAGGGACTTGTTTCTCACCAGAAAGGAGAGAGGCAATGGCTGAATTTCGTTCCCTCATCCCATTCGGGCGCGGTGCGCTGGGCCGGAGTGGTTACGATCCGTTTTCGGGCTTCCGTCAGGAGATCGACCGATTGCTCGAGGACTTCGGGCAGGGCATTCCCTCGACGTTCGGCAATGGCAAGTCTGGCTTTCTCGTCCCCAAGGTCGATGTTGCGGAGACCGAGGCCGGGCTGGAACTGACTGCGGAGCTGCCGGGCTTCGATGAGAAGGACGTCTCGCTCGACATCGAGGACGGCGTCATGACCATCCGGGCCGAGCATAAGGACGAGCGCGAGGAAAAGGACGAGAAGAAGCACTATCATCTCGTCGAGCGCACGCAGGGCACCTTCCTGCGCCGGCTGGCCCTGCCGTTCGAGGCCGATGCCGACAAGGCGAGCGCGCATCTCGACAAGGGCCTGCTGAAGGTTTCGGTGCCGCGGCTGGCCACGGCCGAGAAGAAGCCGAAGTCGATCCCGGTCGGGAAGAAGTAGGCAGCCCGGCCGCTCAGGCGGCCTTGGCGAACCAGATCACGTGCTTGGCGCCCTTGCCGTTGCTGCGCGCGGCGACCTTGACTTCGTCGACGTCGAAGCGGGCCTTCTGCAGGCGGCGGGTAAAGGCGGGGTCGGCGCCGGCCGACCAGATCGCCAGGACGCCGCCGGGCGCGAGCGCGGCCTTGGCCGCACGCAGGCCCGACGAGGTGTAGATCACGTCGTTGTCGGCGCGCACGAGGCCGTCAGGGCCGTTGTCGACGTCGAGCAGGATCGCGTCGTATTCGCCTTCCGAACCGGCGATGATCGGCGCGACGTCGGCCTGCACAAGGTTCACGCGCGGGTCGTCGAGGCAGCCGGCGGCGAGTTCGGCCATCGGTCCGCGCGCCCACTCGATGATCTCGGGCACGAGTTCGACCACGGTCACCCGGCCATCGGCGGGCAGCAGCCTGAGCGCGGCGCGCAAGGTGAAGCCCATTCCGTATCCGCCGATCAGCAGGTGCGGCTGGCGGACGTGACCGATGCGCTCGATCGCCTGGACCGCCAGAGCTTCCTCAGAGCCCCACTTGCGCGTGCTCATCAGTTCGTTGTGGCCGAGCACGATCATGAAATCGCGGTCGTGCCGGTACAGTTCGAGCAGTTCGCCGCCCGGGACTTGCGCCGTGCCGATGAGTTCGCGCTGGATCAAGGGCGCAGGTCCGGTGCGGTCGCTTCGCCCTTGAGCATGGCGATGGCGTCCTCGAGGCTCATTACCTTCTGGTGCTCGGCACCCAGCGTACGCACGGCGACGGTCTGCTCGTCCGCCTCGCGCTTGCCCACGACCAGCAGGTGCGGGACCTTCTTGAGCGAGTGTTCGCGCACCTTGTAGTTGATCTTCTCGTTGCGCAGGTCGGTTTCGACGCGCACGCCCGCAGCCTTGAGCTTCGCGGTGACTTCCTTCGCATAGTCGTCGGCATCCGAAACGATCGTCGCGACGACGGCCTGCACCGGCGCGAGCCAGACCGGCAGCTTGCCGGCGAAGTGCTCGATGAGGATGCCGATGAAGCGCTCATAGGAGCCGAAGATCGCGCGGTGCAGCATGACCGGGCGGTGCTTTTCGCCGTCCTCGGCGATGTAGCTTGCATCGAGGCGTTCGGGCAGGACGCGGTCCGACTGGATCGTGCCGACCTGCCAGGTACGGCCGATCGCGTCGGTGAGGTGCCATTCCAGCTTGGGCGCGTAGAAGGCGCCTTCGCCGGGCAGCTCCTCCCAGCCGTATTCCTCGCTCGCAAGCCCTGCGCGCACGACCGCGTCGCGCAGCTCGGCCTCGGCCTTGTCCCACATCTCGTCGCTGCCGAAGCGCTTTTCGGGGCGCAGGGCGAGCTTGATCGAGTACGTGAAGCCGAAGTCCTTGTAGATCCGGTCCGCCAGTTCGCAGAAAGACTGCACTTCGGCGACGATCTGGTCTTCGCGGCAGAAGATATGCGCGTCGTCCTGGGTGAACTGGCGCACGCGCATCAGTCCGTGCAATGCTCCGTGCGGCTCGTTGCGGTGGCAGCAGCCGTTCTCGTAGATGCGCAGCGGCAGGTCGCGATACGACTTGATACCCTGGCGGAAGATCAGGACGTGCGCCGGGCAGTTCATCGGCTTCAACGCCATCCAGTCCGCATCGTCGGACACGAGCGGGCCCTCGTCCTCGACGTTGGGAACCTCGTCGGGGATGACGAACATGTTCTCGCGGTACTTGCCCCAGTGGCCGGACTGCTCCCACTGGCGGGCGTCCATCACCTGCGGGGTCTTGACCTCCTTGTAGCCGGCACCATCGATGGCGCGGCGCATGTAGGCTTCAAGCTCGCGCCAGATCACATAGCCCTTGGGGTGCCAGAACACCGAGCCGTGCGCTTCGGCCTGGAGGTGGAACAGGTCCATCTCGCCGCCGAGCTTGCGGTGGTCGCGCTTGGCCGCTTCCTCGAGCCGGGTAAGGTGGGCATTAAGCTGCTTCTTGTTGAGCCAGCCGGTGCCGTAGATGCGGGTCAGCTGCGCGTTCTTCTGGTCGCCGCGCCAGTAGGCCCCGGCTACGCGCATCAGCTTGAAGGCCTGCGGGTCGAGCTTGCCGGTCGAGGGAAGGTGCGGGCCGCGGCACATGTCGAGCCAGTCGTCGCCGGACCAGTAGACGGTCAGTTCCTCGCCCTCGGGCAGTTCGCCGGCCCATTGCGCCTTGAAGGTCTCGCCCTCGGCGGTCCACTTGTCGATCAGCTGCTGGCGGCTCCAGACTTCGCGGCGCAGCGGCTTGTCGGCCTTGATAATCTCGCGCATCTTTTCTTCGATGGCGGGAAGGTCGTCCATGCCGAAGGGCTCGCGCGAGGCCGGAGCCATCACGTCATAGTAGAAGCCGTCGTCGGTCGCGGGGCCGAAAGTGATCTGGGTGCCGGGCCAGAGCGCCTGCACCGCCTCGGCCAGCACGTGCGCATAGTCGTGGCGGGCGAGTTCGAGCGCCTCTTCCTCGTCGCGGCCGGTGACCAGCGCCAGCGTCGCATCGCCGGTGAAGGGACGGGTCAGGTCGACCAGCTCACCGTCGATCCTTGCGGCAATCGCGGCCTTGGCGAGGCCGGGGCCGATGGCGGCGGCAACGTCGCCGGGGGTCGACCCGAGCGGCATCTCGCGCACGGAACCATCGGGAAGGCTGATCTTGAACATCTCGGACATCGATCTCGTCTTTCGCTCCTGAGCCGCAGCGCCATGGCACATGGCTGCGCGCGGCGGAAGGTCCGGCGTCAGGTAAATTCGTTTCGGATCCGGGAAGTGACGCCTGCCGCCCGGACCCCCGGGCGACGGTGGCTCGCGTCTTCAGGCCGCGACCAACCGTGCCCGGGCCAGCCGGGTAGTCGTTGTGGTCGTTGTGGGAGTGAGCCGCGTCATCGCCGCGGCATCTAGCAGGTCAGCCCCGGGGAGTCACCCACCTGAAGCTCCAAGGTTACGCCTTGCCCTCGAGCGCCATGGACCCCACCTTCCGGGGCATGACCGAAACCTGCTTCCACGAGATGCCCGACGGGCGGCGGATCGCCTATCGCCTTACCCTGGGTGAAGGGCCGATGATGGTCTTCCTGCCCGGTTACATGTCCGACATGGCCGGCAGCAAGGCGGCTGCAGTGTTCGACTGGGCGCATCGTCACGGCCGCGCCTGCCTGCTGCTCGACTATTCCGGTTGCGGCGAAAGCCCGGGCGACTTTGCGGACGGCACCCTGCTGCGCTGGAAGGACGAGGTGGTTGCGCTGATCGAGGCGCTGTGCCCGGGGCAGGTGGTGCTGATCGGTTCCTCGATGGGCGGCTGGCTCATGCTGCTGGTTGCGCTGGCCCTGCCCGAGGGACGCTGCGCCGGGCTGGTCGGCATCGCCGCCGCGCCCGACTTCACCGACTGGGGCAAGACCGAGGCGGAGAAGGCGCGGCTCGCAGCGGGCGAAGTCGTCCTGGAGGACAATCCATATGGGCCCGAGCCGACGCCGACCCATCCCGGCTTCTGGGAGAACGGACAGGCCAATCTCCTGCTCGGCCATGAGATCGCGATAGATGCCCCGGTGCGTCTGCTGCAGGGCCAGCAGGACCCCGACGTGCCTTGGGAGACTGCGCTGAAACTGGCCAAGGCACTGCGTTCAGCCGATGTGCAGGTCCAGCTGATCAAGGACGGCGATCACCGCCTTTCGCGCGAGAGCGACATCGCGTTGCTCCTGCGCACGCTCGACGAAATCGTCAGCGGGGCGGCCTGACCGGAGACCTGTCCCGATGTTCCTGCCCGTTTCACTGATCCTCGCCCCTTTCATGCTGGCGCAAGTCGGTCCCACCACCGGCTACGGCGCCTCGCCTGCCTCGCAGCTTCCGCTCGAGATCATCGAGAAGAAGCAGGACGAAGCGCGCAAGCGTGCCGTGCAGGCAATGCCCCAGCCGAGTGCCCCGCGCGGGGCAGGCTGCATGGCCGCAGCCGAGGCGAGCCCCGAGCGCACGGTGCAGGTCGCGCGCGATGCCCTCAACCAGGCGGTCGGGCGCGAGAAGGTGCGCGCAGGCCTGTGCCTCGGCGTCGCGCTCAGCGATCTCGACCGGTGGGGCGAGGCGCAGCAGGCCTTCGTCAATGCCCGCGACGCCACCGAGCCGGACGATCACCAGACCCGCGCCCGGCTTGGCGCCATGGCCGGCAATGCCGCGCTGGCGCAGGGCGACGCGGCGCAGGCGCTCATGCTGCTGGGCCCCGCGGCGGGTGAGGCGAAGCTGGCCGAGGACAATTCGCTCACCGCTTCGATCGCGCTCGACCGCGCCCGCGCCCTCGTTGCCGTCAACCGGCCCGACGAGGCGGCCGACGCCCTGACCCAGGCGCGCGCGGCCGAGCCCGACAATGCGCAGGCCTGGCTGCTTTCGGCCACGCTTTCGCGGCGGCAGAACAAGCTGATCGAGGCGCAGACCCAGATCGAGCAGGCCGCCGGGCTGGCCCCGCGCGATGCCGAAATCGGGCTCGAGGCCGGCGTGATCGCCGCGCTTTCGGGCAACGACGGCGCCGCGCGGCGCAGCTTCAACTCCGTCCTTGCGCTGGCCCCCGGCAGCGACCTGGCCGCCAAGGCACAAGGCTATCTCGACCAGCTCGGCCTCGAAGGAGCCAAGACCCCATGATTCCCCTTTCCGTCCTCGATCTCGTCACCGTCCGCGAAGGCAGCACCGTTGGCCAGTCGCTGGCGATCAGCGCCGACTATGCCCGGGCCGCCGAAGCGGCGGGATACAAGCGTTTCTGGGTGGCCGAGCATCACGGGATGGACGGGATCGCCGGAGGCGCGACTTCGGTGGTGCTGGCCCACATCGGGCAGGCGACCTCGAAGATCCGGATCGGTGCGGGCGGGATCATGCTGCCCAATCACACGCCTTTCGTGATCGCCGAACAGTTCGGTACGCTCGCCGCGCTGTTCCCGGGCCGTGTCGACCTCGGTCTCGGCCGCGCACCGGGCGCGGACGGGCGCCTCGGCAATGCCCTGCGCAAGAACATCATGGCTGCAGCCGAGCAGTTCCCGCAGGACGTGGTCGAACTGCGAGCGCGCTTTGCCGGACAGGCGGTGGGCGGCGTCCCTGCGCCGCAGGCGGACGGGGCCGATGTCGAGATGTGGATCCTGGGATCGAGCCTGTTCGGTGCCCAGCTCGCCGCCATGCTCGGCCTGCCCTATGCCTTTGCATCGCACTTTGCGCCTGCGCAGCTAGACGATGCCGCGCGGGTCTATCGCGAGCGGTTCCAGCCATCCGAAGTGCTCGACAAGCCGCATTTCATGGCGGCGATCAACGTGATCGCGGCCGACAGCGACGAGGAGGCCGCCTATCTCGCCTCGTCGACGGAGCAGAGCTTCGTCGCCTTGCGCACCGGCAATCCCGGGCGCCTCAAGCCGCCTGTGCGAGATTACCGCGCCAACCTGCCGGGATCGGCGCTGGCCATGCTCGAACAGGTCCGCTCAGTCAGTGCGATTGGCGCGCCGCAGAAAGTGCGCGAAGGCATCGAAGCCTTCATTGCGCGCACCGGGGCGGACGAACTGATCGTGTCGGGCGCCACCTTCGATCCGCAGGCGCAATACCGCTCGCTGGCCTTGACCATGGAAGCGCTGGAACGGGTGCCGGGCTGATCCGGGGCGGGCAGGCCGCCATCCCCACGCGAGAAAGGATCTTTCGCCGAAGGGGGGAAATCGGCAAGGATCTAGGCATTGACCCCGGCTGCGAAATTGCGCAAGCGGACGGCGAGTCAGGGAACAGGAACACCATGAGCAAGGCAGACGTCGTAATCGTGGGAGCCGGGCATGGCGGTGCACAGTGCGCGATCGCCCTTCGCCAGAACGGCTTCGAAGGCACCATCACCGTCATCGGCCGTGAGCCGGAATATCCCTATGAGCGCCCGCCGCTCTCGAAGGAATATTTCGCGCGGGAGAAGACCTTCGATCGTCTCTACATCCGTCCGCCGACGTTCTGGGCCGAGAAGAACATCGCGTTCAAGCTGGGCACCGAAGTCACCAAGGTCGATCCCAAGGCGCACGAACTGACGCTCTCCAACGGCGAGAGCTATGGCTACGGCAAGCTCGTCTGGGCCACCGGCGGGGATGCCCGTCGCCTCTCGTGCCAGGGCGCGGACCTTACCGGCATCCACGCCGTGCGCACCCGCGAGGACTGCGACACGCTGATGGCCGAAGTCGATGCCGGCACGAAGAACATCGTCGTCATCGGCGGCGGCTACATCGGCCTGGAAGCCGCGGCCGTGCTGTCCAAGATGGGCCTCAAGGTCACGCTGCTCGAAGCGCTTCCGCGCGTGCTGGCACGCGTTGCGGGTGAAGACCTGTCCACCTTCTATCAGAAGGAACACGCCGAACACGGCGTCGACCTGCGCACCGAAGTCATGGTCGACAGCCTCGTCGGCGAGAACGGCAAGGTGACCGGCGTGCAGCTTGCCGGCGGCGAAGTGATTCCGGCCGAAGGCGTCATCGTCGGCATCGGCATCGTGCCTGCCGTCGGTCCGCTGATCGCGGCCGGCGCTGCCGGCGCCAATGGCGTCGACGTGGACGAGTATTGCCGCACCTCGCTGCCCGACGTCTATGCGATCGGCGACTGCGCGGCTTTCGCCTGCGATTATGCGGGCGGCAACGTGATGCGCGTGGAATCGGTGCAGAACGCCAACGACATGGGCACTTGCGTGGCCAAGGCGATCTGCGGCGACGAGAAGCCCTACAAGGCGTTCCCGTGGTTCTGGTCGAACCAGTACGACCTCAAGCTGCAGACGGCCGGCATCAATGTCGGCTTCGACAAGACCGTGATCCGCGGCAATCCGGAGGAGCGCAGCTTCTCGGTCATCTATCTCAAGGATGGCCGCGTCCTCGCCCTCGACTGCGTGAACATGGTCAAGGACTACGTGCAGGGCCGCAAGCTGGTCGAAGCCGGGGCCACCCCCGATCTCGAAGCGCTGGCCGATGCGGCCAAGCCGCTGAAGGAACTGCTCTAAGGACAGCCGCCTGCCTGTCCCCGCGATGGCGGGGCAGGGGTCGGCTATTCAAGGAACGCTCTGAAGTTTGCTCGCGGCCCATTGCGCCGCGTCGGCGACGGCAGGGTCCGGATCGTCCAGCAAGGGCCCGACCTGTTCCAGCAGGTCGGGCCTTTTGCTGTTTCCGGCCGCATAGAGGCAATTGCGGATGAAGCGGTTGCGGCCGATGCGCTTGATCGGGGAGCCTGAAAAGAGCTTGCGAAAGCCCGCATCGTCGAGCGTGAGCAGGTCGGCCAGCGGCGGCGCGGCCAGTTCCCCGCGCGGCAGGAAAGTGCGGTGGACATGCGCGACTTGCGCGAACTTGTTCCATGGGCACACGGCCAGGCAATCGTCGCAGCCGTAGATCCGATTGCCCAGTGCCTCGCGGAACTCGAGCGGGATTTCGCCCTTGTGCTCGATCGTGAGGTAGCTGATGCAGCGCCGCGCATCGAGGCGGTAGGGCGCGGGAAAGGCCTGTGTCGGGCAGGCGTCCTGGCAGGCGCTGCATGACCCGCAGCGATCCCGACCGGGCGTTGACGCTGCAAGGTCCAGCGTCGTGTAGATCTCGCCAAGGAACAGCCAGGAGCCGTGCTCGCGGCTGACCATGTTGGTGTGCTTGCCCTGCCAGCCCAGTCCGGCGGCGGCGCCCAGCGGCTTTTCCATGACCGGTGCGGTATCGGTGAAGACTTTCACGCCGACCGAGCCGTCCGCGCCGCCAAGCCCCCGCTTCTCACCCTCGAGGACGATCCAGCGCGCGAGGTGCTTGAGCGCCTTCTTCACCGTATCGTGGTAATCGGCCCCTTGCGCATAGACCGATATGCGCGCAATTTCAGGACGATCCGCATGAGCCAGCGGGTCGGCGGCGGGAGCATAGCTCATACCCAAGGCAATCACGCTGCGCGCTTCCGGCCAAAGCCCTTGTGGCGAACGCCGATGGTGGGCGCGTTCCTTCATCCACGCCATCGAACCGTGCATGCCATCGTCCAGCCACGTCTCAAGCCGCTGCGCGCGCACCGGGTCTTCGCTTGCCGAAGCGATGCCGAAAGCGCAGAACCCGAGCGAACGGGCCTGCGCCTGCAGGTCCTCGATGAATGTGTCCGGCGCGACATCGACCAATGCGGAGTTAACCAAGCTTGCGGATGTTCCCGTTTATGGCTCTCCCTCGTCGGCGGTTACCGCAGGAGAGCGTCCATGAATGTCGCACTAGGAGATTGGCGAGTGGCGGGCAATGACCAGGCTGCCTGTGCCGATGGGCCTGACTTCGGGCCGCTCGCCATCGAGGCGCGGGGACTGGTCAAGCGTTTCGACGGGGTAACGGCGGTCGACGGCGTCGATCTCACCGTGCCGCGCGGCGCGGTCTACGGCATTCTCGGCCCCAACGGCGCAGGCAAGACGACGACCCTGCGCATGCTGCTGGGCATCATCGACCCCGACCGGGGCTATCGCCGCATCCTGGGTGCGGATCGACCGCATGACGTTGCCCATGCCATCGGCTACCTGCCCGAAGAACGCGGTCTCTACCCCGCGATGAAGGCGGTGGATGCGATCGCCTTCGTCGGCGCCCTGCGCGGCTTGCCGCTGAAGGAAGGCCGCCGGCGCGGGCGCGAACTGCTCGAACAGCATGGTCTGGGCTATGCCGCCGACCGGCAGATCCGGCAGCTTTCCAAGGGCATGGCGCAGCAGGTGCAGATCCTCGGGACGCTCGTCCACAAGCCGCGCCTGGTGATCTTCGATGAACCGTTCTCGGGGCTCGATGCGCTCAATCAGGGCAAGCTCGAACGCATGATGCACGGCCTTGCGCAGGACGGGACGACGGTCATCTTCTCCACCCATGTCATCGCCCATGCCGAGCGGCTGTGCGACGAAGTGGCAATCATCGCCGGGGGCAAGGTGCCTTTTGCCGGACCGGTTGACGTCGCGCGCGACCGGATTCCCGCGCAGGTCCGGCTGGAGACCCGTGCGCAGGACGGTCCGTGGCGCGCCGCGCTGCCTGCCGATGCGCGCCATGAAGGCAGCTTCTGGTTCTTCTCGCTGCCCGATACCGGGATAGAGCCGCTGCTGCGCGCTCTGATCGAAGGCGAAGCCGGCATCCTCTCGCTCTCGATCGAGCGGGCGGGGCTTCACGACGCCTTCGTCGCGATTGCCGGCGAGGCTGCGGCCCGGGCGCTGGAACAGGAAAAGCCCGAGGAATTGCGCCGATGACCCGTCCCCGCGGCAGACTGTCGATCACCCGCGCTGCATGGGTCGTTGCCCGGCGTGACTTCGTGGCGATCCTGATGAGCCGGACCTTCTTCTTCTTTCTGCTCGGCCCGCTGTTCCCGCTCATCGTCGGTGGACTGGCCGGCAGCGTCGGCCAGCGTGTGCAGCAGACGGCGGACAATCCTCATGTCGCCATTGTCATGCAGGGCGACGATGCAGAGGCGATGCGGGCGGCAAGGGACCGACTGGCGACCAATATCGGCAATCTCCTGCCCGATTTCGTGATCCTGCGACGACTGGAGCCGGGAGAACGGTTCGATCCGCGCACCATCGTCGACGGTGGCAGGGCCAATATCGCGGCGGTGCTCTCGGGCACGCCGCAGGCGCCGGTCCTCACCGGCCCGGAAGACCAGATCGAACGCTGGCGGGGACAGGTGGCGCTCATCGCCTCCGAAGCGCTTGCGCCGCGCGAACGGGCCTTGCCCGAAGTGCGGCTGGACCGGACTGTGACCAGCAACGCCAATGAACGCAAGGGCCAGCTCAGGACTGCCCAGTCCGCGCAGATGCTGCTGTTCCTGCTCACGATGATGCTGGCGGGCATGGTCCTGTCCAACCTCGTCGAGGAAAAGGGCAACAAGATCATCGAGGTGCTGGCCGCGGCGATTCCGATGGAATCGGTCTTCTTCGGCAAGCTCTTCGCCATGCTCGGGGTGTCCTTCGTCGGCATCTCCGTCTGGGGTGCAGTCGGGGCGGCGCTTTATGTGGCGGCCGGAACGGCCGTCCCGCAGTTGCCGGATCCGGCGGTAGGCTGGCCGATGCTCATGGCTTTGGGCATCGTCTATTTCGCCATGGCCTACCTGCTTCTCGGCTCGGTCTTCCTGGCGATCGGCTCGATGGCAACGACCGTGCGCGAGGTCCAGACCCTGTCGATGCCGGTCACGATGCTGCAGCTTCTCGTCTTCTTCTTCGCCAGCTTCGCGATGACCCAGCCGGGCTCCTTCATGGAAGTGGCAGCGGTGTTCTTTCCGTTCAGCTCGCCTTTCGCGATGCTGGCGCGCGCCGCGCAGGACCCGGCGCTGTCCCCGCACCTGTTCGCGGTGATCTGGCAGATGATCTGGGTAGGCCTGCTGGTGCGTTTCGGCTCGGCACTGTTCAGGCGCCGGGTGATGAAATCCGGGCCGGGGCGCTCGGACCGGCGCGGCGGCTTCAGGGGGCTCCTGCGCCGCGCTTCGGCGAACGCGTCGGAAGCGGTCTGAGGACCCTTCATTAAGGCTGCGTATTGAATTCGCGAGGTATGTCCCGATCTCGAGGCCGTCTGCGCCGACCCGCAGCTGCCCTGCCGTGCCTGCAACAGGAGAAACCGGATGCCGCTCGCTACTTCTCGCCGCCGACTGCTTGCCTGGCTGGGAATGGGCGCGGCCCTGCCGGTGCTGACCGCTTGCGGCAGCGGCGATGCCGAAGCGAAGGCCTATCCGGTCAGTTACAGCGAGGCGGAATGGCGCAAGCGCCTGACGCGCGAACAGTTCCACATCCTGCGCGAGGCGGGCACCGAGCGGCCCTATTCCTCACCGCTCAACGATGAACATCGCAAGGGCACGTTCGTCTGCGCGGCGGACGGCAACCCCTTGTTCTCTTCGGCCACGAAATTCGACAGCGGTACCGGCTGGCCCAGCTTCTGGAAGCCATTGGCCGGCGCCGTCGGCACCTCGACCGACTACAAGCTCGGCTATCCGCGCACCGAAGTGCATTGCGCCAAGTGCGGTGGGCACCTCGGTCATGTCTTCGACGACGGACCCAAGCCCACCGGCAAGCGCTTTTGCATGAACGGCGCGGCGATGAAGTTCCGCCCCGCCTGATTCCCTGTCAGGCCGATCCGCTCAGGCCGCCGCAGGTCCCTGAAGCTGCATGCGATAGACGCGCTGGGCCAGTTCTTCCATGCTCATGAGCTGGCGGAAGACCAGGCCATAGGCGGGATGTTTGCGCCAGCACACGGTGGCTTCGAACTCGGGAAGGTGGTCTCCGCTGATCCGGATCGTCTGGCCGATCGCCAGATGCTGCGGGGTTTCGATGCGCGCGCCTTGGCGCGACAGGTCGCATAACGTTGCCGGGGCAGTCGTCCCGGCGAAGGCGAGGGTCACATCGTGGTTGACCCTGATCCGGACCGGACGCTTGGGGAAGGGGCCTGCTTCAGCGATGAAACGCATGATGTCGACCGAATCGAGGAAGCGGACGCCGGCTTCGCCGTCCCTTTCCCAGACTTTCTCGATACCGAAGCGTTCGCCTGTCGCGATTTCGAGCGCCAGCGGCTCGTCGCTGATGACCGGATGGAAGATCTTCAGTTTCGCGCCGCTTTCGGAAACGTCCCTGACGATGCAGAGAAATTCCCCGCTGGGGCCGACGAGCTTGGCGCTGCGCAGCATGAGCGCAAAGCGCGGCTGAACGCGCTTTTCGTTGTAGTCGTCGATTTGACCTGCCTCGGGCTCGGACAGAATTCCCGGGTATTTCATTGCGAGCGTACCCCCCATGGTACTCGCGCTCTGGCGACACCTGTTGCTACGATCTGCATTGCCGAAGTCAATTGCAGTCCGGTTGTATCGCCTTCGCATGGTTTCAATCCGGTAAATGCCGGTATGAGCGCAGTTACGTAGGCGATCTTGTGGTGCGGACGGCGGGACTCGAACCCGCACTGGGATACCCAAGCGGATTTTAAGTCCGCAGCGTCTACCATTCCGCCACGTCCGCACGTCGCAGGATCATGGGTCCTAGCTGGCTGCGCTGCGCTGCGCAATCCGCCTGCAGCAGTTGCCCGGGATTTGTCGGCGCAGCCGCAAAGCGCGGTCTCGCGAGCTTTCGGTGACGTAAGGTTAATTGCAACATAACGCCTAAACTTAAAGAAATATCAACGTGCTATGTTCACCTCTCGGTAGGCCCCCCGCCCTCTCGTCGTAACGAAAGGATGGAATTGCATGACTGGACTGATCACGCGCCGTGGACTGATCGGAACCGCCGCCGCCGGTATCGTTCTGAGGCCTTCCCTGCTGCAGGCACAGACCTCGGGCCTCACCATCATTGACGGCCGCACGTTCCGGGGCACGCGTTCGCCCGGCGGTTCGGGCACTGATGGCGGCACGGCGATAAAGGCGGAAAGCAACACGCTGATTCGCAACTGCTACTTTCTCGACCTTGGCAATGGCGCGATTCGCCTGTTCCACACGACGACGCAGAACGTCACGGTGGAGGATTGCCAGGTCGCCAACATGTACCGCTTCATCGAGAACTGGTCGTGGAACCATCCCGATGTGCCTGCCCCGGTCAGCGACTTTACCGTCCGGCGGGTGAATGCCGCCCGGCTGGCCCGCAACTTCATGCGAATCCGCTACGGTTCGACGCGCGGGCTGATCGAGGACGTCGTCGCGCGTGGCAATGGCGAATGCGCGAACTACTGCGTCGGCTTCGCGCTCGACGATGAAGCGCACGACATCGTCTATCGCCGCGTCGAGGCGCACGATTTCTGCGAAACCCAGCGCCCTTCGGACAAGTACTGGAATGGCGACGGATTCTCGGACGAGCGCGGAAACAGCAAGATCCGCTATTATTCCTGCGTGGCGACCGGGTCGAGCGATGGCGGCTTCGATACCAAGTCGCAGGAGGTCTACATGGAAGGCTGCTTCGCCAGCGGGAACAAGCTCAACTACCGGCTCTGGAACAGCGGCACGCTCAAGAACTGCCGCAGCGAGAATCCGGTGAAGCGCGGCGGCACCGGCTGGATCGGGCACTTCTCGTTCGTGGGAGGAAGCGGCCCGAACTACGTGCTCGACAGTCCGGTGGTTCGTGCAGGAGCGACCAACAAGGCGCCTGTCCTCTACTTCCAGTCGAGCGTGCCGGCGACTGTGACCATCTACAATGCCGATATCGATGCGCCGGGCGCGGCATTGATCCAGGTGGACAAGGGGCGTCCTGCGCCCACCATCAAGTGGGTTCCCGAACGCAGCCAGCAGAAAATCCGCGTCGCGCGCGATTATGCGTGAGCGCGGGATTCGGCAAGGGAACAAGGGGTTAGCTTCGACGGGCTCGGCCTGCGGGGGATGACAGGTCCGTCGAAGTGCGCCCGTGCGCGCCTTAGCTGACGTTCAGCTTGGCGCGCATTTCCTTGCCGGGCTTGAAATACGGCACCTTCTTCTCGGGAACTTCCACGGTTTCGCCGGTGCGCGGGTTGCGGCCCTTGCGGCTGTCGCGGTGGCGAGTGGAAAATGCGCCGAAGCCGCGCAGTTCGACGCGGCCGCCATCGGCAAGGCGCTGCGCGATCTCGTCGAAGAAGGTATCGAGCGCGCGCTCGACGTCTTCGGTTCGCAATTCCGGATTGTCCTTGGCCAGGGCCTGCAGCAGTTCCGACCTGATCATTTCAACGTCCCCCCAAAAAAATCTTCATGGCTTGGGCGAATCACAAAATTTCGTGAACTTTGCCGATTGCGAAAAGAGAAAATGCCATTCCACGGCTTTATGCGCAATGGCTTAGCAGTAATCCCTTAGAATGCACCCTAAAGCACAGGGCGGCGCGGGCCCTGTCGCGGGTGCCCCCCATTTACACCCTCGTTTTGTCCGCTACCTTGCCCCGCTTCATACCTTCTCTGCCGTCAAGGAAAGGCCACAAGAGGTCGCATGAAGGACATAACAAACTGGAACGAGGGTGACTGGATTGCGGCAATCGCTGCTCTGGCCCTGTTCGCTACGCTCGCCATCGGCGGCCTCATCGCCACGCGCAAGAGCGAGGAATTCGTCGGCCACCCCCGTGGCCTGTTCGTGCTGTTCTATGCCGAGATGTGGGAGCGCTTCTCCTACTACGGCATGCGCGCGCTGCTGATCCTCTATCTGACGAAGTTCTGGCTGTTCAACGACGGCGACGCCTCGCTGATCTACGGGGGCTATACCAGCCTCGTCTATATTACCCCGGTTCTGGGCGGTTACCTCGCCGACCGCTGGCTTGGCCAGCGCAAGGCGGTGCTGTTCGGCGGCGTCGTCCTGGCGCTCGGCCACCTGTTCATGGCCTGGGAAGGCATGCAGGGCGTTGCCGATCCGGCCGTCAAACAGGCGGACCCGGCGATCAACGTGTTCTGGCTGGCGCTGTCGCTGATCATCGTCGGCTCGGGCTTCCTCAAGGCCAATATCTCGGTGATCGTTGGCCAGCTCTACAAGATGACCGATGCGAGGCGGGATTCGGCCTACACGATCTTCTACATGGGCGTGAACGTTGGCGCCGCGCTCGGCACGATCCTCGTCGGCTACCTGGGCGAGACGATCGGCTGGTCCTGGGGCTTCGGCCTTGCCGGCATTGGCATGGTGCTGGGCCTGATCATCTTCGTTGTCGGCAAACCGGCGCTGCTGGGGCAGGGCGAGCCGCCCAGGCCGCTGCAGAAGAACAACGAGTTCAAGCTCTACGGTACCGGCATTGCCGCAGTCGCGGTGATCTGGTTTCTGATCCAGTACGTCGACGTGATCCAGAACCTGCTGATCATCACCGGCGTCGCGATGCTTGCATATACGCTCTACGAAGCCTTCAAGCTGCCCAAGGAACCGCGTGAGCGGATCTTCGCGATCCTTTTCCTGATCGCGCTGAACCCCGTGTTCTGGGGCCTGTTCGAGCAGGCGGGCGGATCGCTCAGCCTCTACACCGACAAGTATGTCGATCGTGGCGGCGTCCCGACCAGCCTGTTCCAGTCGATCAATCCGATCTACATCGTGCTCTTCGCGCCGCTCTTCGCCGGTCTCTGGCAGATCCTCGCCAAGCGCGGGCTGGAGCCTTCGGCCCCGGCCAAGTTCGGCCTTGCGCTGATCCAGGTCGGCCTTGGCTTCCTCGTCTTCGTCTGGGGCGCGGGCACCGGCGATCCGGCGGTGATGACCTCGGTCGTCTTCGTCTTCCTCATCTACCTGCTGCACACCACCGGCGAGCTGTGCCTCTCGCCCGTCGGCCTCTCGGCCATGACGCGGCTGGCACCGGCGCACCTGGGCAGCTTCATCATGGGCGCATGGTTCTACATGACCGCGGTAGGCAACTTCGTGGCCGGACGGATCGGCGAGGCGACCGGCGGCGAAAGCGGCGAGATGTCGAAGGACCTCACGCTGGCGATCTACAGCAAGATCGGCTGGGTTACGATCGGCATTGCCATCGTCGTCCTCCTCCTTTCTCCGATCGTGAAGCGCTGGATGCATCTCGATACGCTGGAAGACCGCGATCATGGCGATGGTCTGGTCGGGCAAGGCGAAGTCGGGCTCGAGGCACAGGAAGCCGGGATGCACCCGGAAAACCGGCCGACCTGAACGACAGGAATGCGACGGCCCGGGTGGAAACGCCCGGGCCGCTTTTTTGGGTGAACAGGGGTTTTGTCATGAAAGTACCGCCCGCATTGCGGCCATGGACCGGTGTGCTTGCGCTGGGCCTCGCCCTCGCGCTGCCCAGCGGCGACGCGCTGGCCAGGAAGAAGGACAAGGATAAGGAAGCGGCAGCCGAGACGCCCTATCCTTCGACCTACAAACCCTACCCCGGCAGGCCCACGGCACTGGTCGGCGCGACGGTCTATGACGGGCGCGGCGGCCGCATCGACAACGGCACGCTGCTGTTCGAGAACGGCAAGCTCGTCGCCGTGGGCGGGTCCGATCTCGCGGTGCCGGATGGCTACACGCGCATCGATGCCGCGGGCAAGTTCGTCACTCCCGGCGTGATCGACGCGCATTCGCACCTGGGCGACTATCCTTCGCCCTCCGTCGATGCCCTGGCCGACGGCAACGAGGCGACCAGCCCGACCACGCCCGAAGTCTGGGCCGAGCACTCGGTATGGCCGCAGGACCCCGGTTTCACCCGCGCCCTCACCAATGGCGGGGTTACCTCGCTGATGGTCCTGCCCGGCTCGGCCAATCTCATGGGCGGGCGTTCGGTCACGCTCAAGAACGTGCCGAGCCTGACGGTGCAGGGAATGAAGTTCCCCGGCGCGCCCTATTCGCTGAAAATGGCCTGCGGCGAGAATCCGAAGCGCGTCTATGGATCGAAGGGCCAGAAACCCTCGACCCGCATGGGCAATTTCGCGGTCGACCGGCAGACCTGGCTCGATGCCAAGAAATACGCCAAGGACGAGGAGCGCGACCGCGACCTTGCCAACGAGACTCTGGTCGGCGTGCTCGACGGCGATATCCTCGTGCAGAACCACTGCTACCGTGCCGACGAGATGGCGCTGGTGATCGATATGGCCAAGGAGATGGGCTACAAGGTCGCCGCGTTCCATCACGCTGTAGAGGCCTACAAGATCGGCGACCTGCTCAAGCAGAACGACATCTGCGCCGCCGTCTGGGCCGACTGGTACGGCTTCAAGATGGAAGCCTACGACGCCATCCCGGAGAATGCAGCCCTGCTGCAGAAGCAAGGCGTATGCGTGATCATCCACTCCGACAGTGCAAACGGCATCCAGCGCCTCAACCAGGAAGCGGCCAAGGCGCAGGCGGACGGCCGGCGCATCGGTATCGACATTCCCGATGCCGAGGTGGTGAGCTGGTTCACCTACAACCCGGCCAAGGCGATGGGCGTTGCCGACCGGACCGGCAGCCTCGAAACCGGCAAGATGGCCGACGTTGTGCTGTGGAACGGCAATCCGCTCTCGGTCTACACCCGGCCTGAGAAAGTCTGGATCGACGGCGCGCTGATGTACGATGCACTCGATCCCAAGCGGCGCCCGGTGAGCGACTTCGAATTGGGTCAGCCCGGTGAAGGAGATGTGAAATGAAGCGCCTCTCCACGGTCGCCGCTGCTCTTGCCGGTGTCGCCGCGCTGGGCCTGCCTTCGCTCGCGTCTGCGCAGGATTTTGCCATCACCAATGCCACTCTTGCCATCGGCGACGGCAGTGCGCCCATCGAGGGCGGCACTGTCGTCGTTCGCGGCGGCAAGGTCATTGCCGCAGGGGCGGGCGTCACCGTGCCGGCGGGCGTCGAGGCGATCGACGGCAGTGGCAAATGGGTTACGCCAGGTATCTTCGCGACTTACACCGACCTTGGCCTGTTCGATGTTCAGGAAGTGAGCGAGAGCGATGACCGCGGATCCGATCAGGCGCCCTTCAACGCCGCGCTCGACGTGGCCCCGGCGATCAATCCGGCGAACGAGCACATCGCGGTCAGCCGCGAAGGCGGGGTGACGCGGGCCAGCGTGACGCCGTTCAACGGCAATTCGATCTTCGCCGGCCAAGGCGCACTGATCGATCTTGGTGCCGATCCCGAGGCAGTGACGAAGGCGCGGGCCTTCCAGGTCGTCGCTCTGGGCGAGGGCGGGGCGAAGCTCGCCGGTGGCAGCCGCGTCGCGGCCCATGTCGCCTTGCGCAATGCCCTGCGCGAGGCGAGGGATGTGGCGGCCATGGCACAGGGCGCGGACCGCCAGTCCGACGCGATGTTGACGCGCGCCGATGCCGCCGCCTTGGGGCCGGTCATCGCCGGGACCCAGCCGCTCTACGTTGAAGTGGAACGCGCTGCCGACATCCGTTCGGTGCTGTCCTTGAAGCGCGAGTTTCCCAAGCTCGATCTCGTGCTGGTCGGCGCGAGCGAGGGCTGGCTCGTCGCCAACGAGATCGCGGCGGCAGGCGTGCCGGTGATTGCCACGGCGCTGAACGACCTGCCGGCCCAGTTCGACCGCATCGCCGCCACTCAGTCCAACGTCGGCCGGATGAAGCGGGCGGGCGTAAAGGTTGCCATCGGCATGCTCGCGAACGACAACCAGCCTCGGTACGCGCCCCAGGAGGCGGGCAATCTTGTCGCTCTGAACAAGATCCCCGGCGCGTCAGGCCTGAGCTGGGGAGAGGCACTGGCCGCGATCACTTCGATCCCGGCTGAGATCAGCGGCATGGACGGCCGCAACGGCCACATGCGCGCCGGCGTGCTTGCGCCCGGCGCGGTTGGCGACGTGGTGGTCTGGGACGGCGATCCGCTGGAACTGTCCTCGGCCCCGCTGGAAGTGTGGATCGACGGCGTAAAGCAGCCGCTGGACAACCACCAGAGCCGCCTGAAGGAACGCTACAAGGACCTCGACAGGACGTACCTGCCCAAGGCCTACGACTGGTAAAGCGGTTCGGCATGGCGGGCGACCTGTGGCCGCTCGCAATGATGAATGGTTCTGGGGGTCGCCTCATCCGCTCATGCCGAGCCTGTCGAAGCACGGGCGCACGGTGCCCTCCCTTCGACACCCTCAGTTCGTCACCCTCAGGGTGAGGGGGGCAGCGGTACAGGGGTAAGGGGCGGCGCGGCTCAGGCGCGCGCTTCGTTCACGCCCGCGCTGTTGTGGCGCAGCGCCTTGAGCACGGTGTCGACGATCTGCGGGGCGTTGAGCCCGGCCTCGTCGTACTGCGCCTCGGGCTTGTCGTGATCCTGGAACACGTCCGGCAGGCGCATGGTGCGAATCCTGAGGCCATTGTCGGTCAGGCCCTCGTCGCTCGCCATGGTGAGGACGTGGGCGCCCAGGCCGCCGATCGAGCCTTCCTCGACCGTAACGACGACTTCGTGGCTCAGCATCAGCTTGCGGATCAGTTCGCTGTCGAGCGGCTTGGCGAAACGCAGGTCGGCGACGGTGGTCGACAGGCCCTTGGCTTCCAGCGTGTCGGCTGCCTTCAATGCCTCGCCCAGACGGGTGCCGAGCGAAAGCAGGGCGACCTTGGTGCCTTCCCTGACGATACGGCCCTTGCCGATCTCCAGCACTTCCGGCTTTTCCGGCAGGGCGACGCCGGTGCCGTTGCCGCGCGGATAGCGGAAGGCGATCGGGCCGCTGTCATGCTGCGCGGCGGTGTGGACCATGTGCACCAGCTCCGCCTCGTCGGCGGCGGCCATGACCACGAAGTTGGGCAGGGTGGCCAGATAGGTCACGTCGAACGATCCGGCATGGGTTGCGCCGTCCGCACCGACTAGGCCGGCACGGTCGATGGCGAAGCGCACCGGCAGGTTCTGGATCGCGACGTCGTGCACGACCTGGTCGAAGGCGCGCTGCAGGAACGTCGAGTAGATCGCGCAGAACGGTCGCATGCCCTGGGCCGCAAGCCCGGCGGCGAAAGTCACTGCGTGCTGTTCGGCAATGCCGACGTCGAAGCTGCGCTCGGGGAACTGGCTGGCGAACTTGTCGAGCCCGGTGCCCGAAGGCATCGCCGCCGTGATCGCGCAGACGCGCGGATCGCCTTTGGCCTCGGCAATCAGGGCCTTGGCGAAGACGCCGGTATAGCTGGGCGGACCGGCCGGTGCCTTGGCCTGCTCGCCGGTGACGACATTGAATTTCTGAACGCCGTGATACTTGTCCGCCGCTTCCTCGGCCGGGGCGTAGCCCTTGCCCTTCTTGGTAACGACGTGAATCAGGATCGGGCCCTCGGCGGCATCGCGCACATTCTCGAGAATCGGGATCAGTTGTTCGAGGTTGTGGCCGTCGACCGGGCCGACATAGTAGAAGCCCAGTTCCTCGAACAGGGTGCCGCCCATCGCCATGCCGCGGGCAAATTCGTCGGTCTTCTTCGCGGCGCGGTGCAGCGCTTCGGGCAGGCGGCGCGAAACCTTGCGCGCGAAATCGCGGATGTTGAGGAACGGGCGCGAGGAAACGAGCTGCGCGAGATAGGCGGAAAGCCCGCCCACCGGCGGCGCGATCGACATGTCGTTGTCGTTGAGGATCACGACCAGGCGGTTGCCCGCCTCGCGCGCGTTGTTCATCGCCTCGTAGGCCATGCCGGCGCTCATCGCTCCGTCGCCTATCACGGCAATCCCGCGGCCCGGCTGGTTCGAAAGCTTGTTAGCGATGGCAAAGCCCAGCGCCGCCGAGATCGAGGTGGAGCTGTGCGCGGTGCCGAACGGATCGTATTCGCTCTCGCTGCGCTTGGTGAAGCCGGACAGGCCTCCGCCCTGGCGCAGGGTGCGGATACGGTCGCGCCGTCCGGTGAGGATCTTGTGCGGATAGGCCTGGTGGCCCACGTCCCAGACCAGCCGGTCCTCAGGTGTGTTGAAGACGTAGTGGAGCGCCACTGTCAGCTCGACGACGCCGAGGCCGGAGCCGAGGTGGCCCCCGGTCTGGCCGACGGCGGAGATCATTTCCTCGCGCAGCTCGTCGGCGAGCTGGCGCAACTGCGCGGGCTTGAGCTTGCGCAGGTCAACGGGCGTATCGACAGTGTCGAGGAGGGGCGTTGCCGGGTTGGCGGTCATGGATCGTGTCTACACGGATTGCGGGCGGGAGTCGAATACCCAGCCCTGCCGCATGGCGGACAACTTCGCAAGGCTGCGAGGGGCTTGGCGCATGGCGGTGCGAATGCGCCGGGTCAGCTGCAGGCCGCGCAAGTGCCGCGCAGTTCCACCACCGGGCGTACATCGGCGAAGCCCGCATCGCGGGCCGCGGCGATCAGCGAGCCGGTCAGACGGTCGTCGTCGATATGGACGATCTGGCCGCAGGAGTCGCAGATCAGGAAGATGCAGTCGTGGCGGCAGCCGGGGTGGCTGTTGGCGACATAGGCATTGGCGCTTTCCACCCGGCGCGCCAGGTTGGTGCGCACGAAGAGGTCGAGGATGCGATAGACGCTGTTGGGCGCGACGCGCTTTCCGCGCAGCGCCGAGACGTTTTCGGCGAGGTCGTAGGCGGAGGCGGGCCGGTCATGCTCTGCCAGTGCGGCAAAGACGTCGGCGCGCATTTCGGTCCACTGCTCGCCGGCCTTGAGAAGCGCGGACTGCGCAGCCTTGACGAGGCCTTCGCCCGAATGTTCGTGATGTACGTGTCGTGTCGCCATGGCCGCAATATGGGGCCGGAAGCGGCCGGAAGCAATCGCGGCGGGCGGGCACGAGGCTCCGGCCTGCCCGGCGCCGGGCCTCAGCGCGTCGTCGCGGCCTCGGCCGGCGGGACGATGTTGTCGGCCAGCGAAGCGCTGTGGTGCAGATTCATGGAACCGAACACCAGCAGTGCGCCCCCGGCGAACCCGAGAGCGAAGAAGCGGTAGAAGTCGGCCTTGAAGAGTCCCATGTCCTGCGTAGCAATCCGTAGTTCGATTTCGATGCGGCCCACATGCCGCTAAAGTGCTTTCGGTCCAGTGAATAAACCCACATTTCGCATGATGCTGCGATCAATTGCGCGCCGCGTGCGATGAATGGAGGAAACAATCGAGGCAGGGAAAGCCGCAGCACCGCTGCGCGCCGGTTTCTGTCCCTTTGGATGTTGGCGCGGTCAGCCGGGGCGGAATGCCCAGCCTGCGACGGCCAGTATCGACAGGCCGAGCAGCGGGACCGCGAGGCATCCGAAAGGCAACGCCGCAGTGGCGAGGATACGCCGTCTGCCGTGCACCTTGCCAAGGCGAAGGAGCACGGCAGCGGAAGCCAGACCGGCAAGGAATGCCAGTCCGAGAAGGGGTCCGAGCCAGTGCAGCCACATGGCCGTCCCGGCCCCGTTATCAGTGCTTGAAGTGGCGCATGCCGGTGAAGACCATCGCCAGACCTGCCTCATTGGCGGCCTTGATGACTTCATCGTCGCGGATCGAGCCGCCCGGCTGGATCACGGCGGTAGCACCTGCTTCGGCTGCGGCGAGCAGGCCGTCGGCGAACGGGAAGAATGCGTCCGAAGCCACAGCCGAGCCGACCGTGCGCGGCTTGTCCCATCCGAACTTCTCGGCGGCCTCGGCGGCCTTCATCGCGGCGATGCGCGAGGAATCGCGGCGGTTCATCTGGCCTGCGCCGATGCCGGCGGTGACGCCGTCCCTGGCATAGACGATCGCGTTCGACTTCACGTGGCGCGCGACGGTCCAGGCGAAAAGGCAGTCCTTCAGTTCCTGGTCGGTCGGTTCGCGGTCGGTCACCACCTTGAGGTCGTCGAAGCCGATCGCGCCATTGTCGCGGCCCTGCACCAGCAGTCCGCCGGTGATCGGCCTGACGGAAAGGCCGCCGCGGCGCGGATCGGGCAGGTCGCCGGTCAGCAGCAGGCGCAGGTTCTTCTTCTTGGCGAAGAAGGCGCGGGCGTCCTCGTCGGCATCGGGAGCGACGACGACTTCGGTGAAGATCTTGCAGATCGCCTCGGCCGTGGCGCCGTCCAGCGTCTGGTTGACCGCGACGATGCCGCCGAAGGCCGAGACGTCGTCACAGGCCAGGGCGCCTTCCCATGCCTCGAGCAGCGACTTGCCCTGAGCGACGCCGCAAGGGTTGGCGTGCTTGACGATGACGACGGCCGGGTCCTGGCCCTTGAACTCGGCCGCGAGTTCGAAGGCGGCGTCGGCATCGTTGTAATTGTTGTAGGACAGTTCCTTGCCCTGCACCTGCTCACCCTGGGCGAGGCCCTTGGTGTAGGGGCCGACCGGCGTGTAGAGCGCGGCCTTCTGGTGCGGGTTCTCGCCATAGCGCAGCTCCGTGACGAGGCGGCCGTTGACGGCGAGCTTCTCGGGGAAGGTCTGGCCCTGGTCGGCAAAGGCGAACCACTGCGAGATCATCGAATCGTAGGCGGCGGTCTGGGCGAAGGCGCGTGCGGCCATCAGCTTGCGGAAGGGCAGCGTGGTGCAGCCGTCGGTCGCTTCCAGCTCGACGAGCAGGCCTTCGTAGTCGCTGGGGTCGGTGACGATGGTGACGTAGGCGTGGTTCTTCGCCGCCGAACGCACCATCGAGGGGCCGCCGATGTCGATGTTTTCGATGATCGTGTCGCGGTCCGCGCCCTTGGCGACGGTCGCCTCGAAGGGGTAGAGGTTGACGACGACGAGGTCGATGGCGCCGATTTCGTGGTCGGCCATGGCCTTGGCGTGCTCGGGATTGTCACGCACCGCCAGCAGGCCGCCGTGGACCTTGGGGTGCAGCGTCTTGACGCGGCCGTCCATCATTTCGGGGAAATCGGTGACTTCCGAGATGTCCTTGACGGTCAGGCCGGCATCGCGCAGCGCCTTGGCGGTGCCGCCGGTCGAGACGAGTTCGACGCCGCGGTCGGCCAGCGCCTTGCCGAGTTCCGCAAGGCCGGTCTTGTCGGACACCGATAAGAGTGCGCGGCGGATCTGGACGGAATCGGTCATGGCGGTGGTTTCCTGCAGTGATGGGAGTTTTCGGGCCCTCTAGGTCGAGACTCTCGCGGGGGCAAGATCGGGTATCGTCCCTAAGCCAGTAGCCCCAGATTTAGTCCTCTGTCGTGGCAGGTGCGCTCTGCCGAGAGATATCTACGCTGGCCGTAACCGCAACGTCCATGGTCACGTTCCCGACCGTGCGCATGATGTCGGGCAGCATTTCCACCGCGACCAGCACTGCAAGTGGCCAGAGCGGCACGCCCATGGCCGCGGCGATCGGCGCGGTGGAAGCAATGAAGCTGACCGTGCCGGGCAGCGAGACCGACCCGAAAGTGGTGAGGAAGGCGACGAAGACGCCCGCGGCAATGGCGCCGGGATGCAGGTCCACCCCGGCCAGGTGCGCGGCATAGATGACGACGCCGACGTTCATCGCCGGGCTCGTCGCGCGAAAGATGGTCACGGCCAGCGGCAGGACGAACTCGGCTGTCGTCGTCGCCACGCCCAGGCGGCGGCACGACGCGAGCATCGTGGGCAGGCTGGCGAGCGAGGACTGGGTGGAAATGGCGACGACTTGCGCGGGCAGGACCGCTGCGGCGAACCGGCCCAGCGGCTTGCGCGCGATCACGGCGGCAAGCGGATAGGCAAGGAGCAGGAACACCGCGCCGCAAGTGCTGACCAGGACGATGTAGTGCGCCAGCGCACCGATCGCGGCGACACCGCTGCGCGCGGCAAGGCTGAAGCCGAGCGCGAAGACGCCGACCGGCGCGACCTTCAGGACCCAGCCGATCAGGACCATCATCGCCCCGGCCATTCCTTCGAACAGCAGGGCCAGCTGCCGGCGCGGCGCCTCGTCGAGCCGCAAGGAAGCGACGGCGAACAGGGCGACGAAGATGATGACGGGAAGCAGCGCATCGTTCGCGGCCGAGGTGACGACATTGGTCGGCATGATCGACAGCAGGAAGTCGCCGATGCCGGGCACTTGGGGCGGAGCCTGGGTTCCGGGCACGGCGACGCCTTCGGGCGGCGGGCTGAACGACAGCAGCAGCGGCATGACTGTCGCGCCGACGAAGGCGCTGAAAGCCAGCGAGCCGAAGATGAAGGCCATCGTGCGCTTCGCCATGGCCTCGGCGCGGGCCGCGGCGGCTGTCTCCACGATGCCGGTGAACAGCAGTCCGGCGACGAGCGGCAGGATCGTCATCTTCAGGCCCTGCAGCCACAGCGAGCCCACCGGTCCGGCAATCGCAAGTGCGCTGTCCATCTCCGGCGAGTGTGCCAGCAGCGCGCCGCAGACCAGACCCGCGACGAGACCGGCCAGCGTCAACAAGCCGGGAACGCGGATCTCGGGCATCCGTGATGCGCTGCCTGTTCGGGAAGTCTCGTTGCTCAGGATTGCACCAATGGCTGGCCTTGTGGTGCAACAGACATTAACGAAGTTGCGCGACATGGCAATTTGCCCGCATGGGCAAGTCCGACAACACATTCGATAGCGATCTTTGAGCATGGGCAAGCAGTTCTTCGGCACCGACGGCATTCGCGGGCGCACCAACCAGGGGGCGATGACCGCCGCCACCGCCATGAAAGTGGGACAGGCGGCAGGCAGCCGCTTCCTGCGCGGCGATCACCGGCACCGCGTGGTGATCGGCAAGGACACGCGCCTGTCCGGTTATATGCTCGAGAACGCGATGGTCGCCGGATTTACCAGTGTGGGCATGGACGTGGTCCTGCTCGGGCCGATGCCGACACCCGCGGTGGCCCTGCTCACGCGTGAACTGCGCGCCGACGTTGGGGTGATGATCTCGGCCAGCCACAATCCCTACCAGGACAATGGCATCAAGCTGTTCGGCCCGGACGGGTACAAGCTCTCCGACGAGGACGAACTGGCGATCGAGGCAATGCTCGGGCAGGACCTTGCGCTTGCCGATGCCGAGGATATCGGGCGGGCCCGCCGCATCGACGACGCGCGCGGTCGCTACATCCACGCGGTCAAGCGCTCGCTGCCCGAGGACATTCGCCTCGACGGGCTGAAAATCGCGATCGATTGCGCCAATGGCGCGGCCTACCAGGTCGCCCCATCGGCGTTCTGGGAACTGGGCGCGGAAATCGTCGCGGTCGGGGTCAATCCCAATGGCAAGAACATCAACGCACGCTGCGGCTCGACCCATCCCGAGCTGTTGCAGGAAACCGTGGTCTCTTCCGGCGCGGACATCGGCATTGCCCTCGATGGCGATGCCGACCGCCTGATCGTCGTCGACGAGAAGGGCCAGACGGTCGACGGCGACCAGATCATGGCGCTGATCGGCAGCCAGTGGGCGAAGCAGGGCCGCCTGACCGGCGGTGGCGTGGTGGCCACGGTCATGTCCAACCTTGGGCTCGAACGCTTCCTGCAGGGGCGCGGGCTCGATCTCGTACGGACCAAGGTCGGCGACCGCCACGTGCTCGAGAAGATGCGCAGCGCAGGCTACAATGTCGGCGGCGAACAGTCCGGGCACATGATCCTGCTCGACCATGCGACGACCGGGGATGGCACCGTCGCCGCGCTGCAGGTGCTCGCCGCGCTGGTCAAGTCGGGCAAGCGGGCCAGCGAATTGCTGCACCTGTTCGATCCGGTGCCCCAGCTTTTGCGTAACGTGCGCTTCGCGGGCGGCAAGCCGCTGGAAGTGGACCGGGTCAAGGCCGCCATCGCCGATGCCGAGGCTTCGCTTGCGGGCAAGGGCCGACTGGTGATTCGCCCATCGGGTACCGAGCCGGTGATCCGGGTCATGGCCGAAGGCGACGATGCCGGCGATGTCGAGGCAGCGGTCGCCTCGATCTGCTCTGCCGTGGAAGAGGCGGCTGCCTGATGGCTCTCGAAATGCGCCCCGATTGCGAACGCTGCGGCGCCGATCTGCCGGCAGAGGCGCCCGGCGCCTTCATCTGCAGCTTCGAATGCACCTACTGCGCCGAGTGCGCGGACGACCTTGACGACTTGTGCCCCAACTGCGGGGGCGAACTGACCGATCGCCCGACGCGCGCGAAAAAACACCACGCGGCGCATCCCCCCTCGACGCAGAGGCAGTATAAGGCCTAAGGGAGGACTTCCCCCCGCAGGTGCAGCGACAGGCTCGGCACGCTTTGGGGCCTTGTAGCGACACCTGACCCGTTCGCCCTGAGCCTGCCCGTGGGCGTGCGGCCGAGACTATTCCATGAAGCCAGCTCGTATCCTTGCCATTGCCGGTTCCGACAGTTCGGGGGGCGCTGGCATCCAGGCCGACATCAAGACGATCACCGTGCTTGGCGGCTATGCCATGACCGCAATCACCGCGATCACTGCGCAGAACACGCTCGGCGTTCAGGCGATCGAGCCGCTGTCTCCCGAGCTGGTCGGCGCGCAGATCGACGCCTGCATTACCGACATCGGTGTCGACGCAGTGAAGATCGGCATGCTCGGCTCGGCCTCGATTGCGGAACTGGTTGCGGATCGGCTGGAAGGGCTTGATGTGCCGGTAATCTTCGATCCGGTCATGGTATCGACGAGCGGATCGACGCTGACTGACCAGGAAACGGTGGCTGCGTTCGAACGGCTGATCCGCCTTGCCGCGCTGACGACGCCGAACATCGGCGAACTGGCAGCACTGGGCGGGGCCGAGACAATGGCATCGCGCGGGGCGGCATACCTTGCCAAAGGTGGCGACGCCCAAGGCGAAACAGTCGAGGACCGGTTGATCGTGCCGGGCCACGAGCCTGTCGTCTGGCAAGGATCGCGCATCGACACGCGGCACAACCATGGCACCGGCTGCACGATGTCCAGCGCCATCGCGACGTTTCTCGCGCAGGGTTGCACACTTGAGGAAGCCATCGAGGATGCCCGCGATTTCGTGCGCGCAGCCCTGCTCAATGCGCCGGAATTCGGCGCGGGCAATGGACCGATGGGACACCACGCGGTCCGCTGATCGACGCCGGCTCCTAGCCGCAGTCGAGGTCGTAGAATTCGCGGATCCGGGTCCAGCCTTCCTCGCCGGTCTCACACCAGTGGAACAGGTCGAGGTCGCTGGCATTGATCGTGCCTTCTTCGGCCAGCGCCTCGAAATTGATGATCCGCTCCCAGAATTCGCGGCCGTAGAGCAGGATCGGGATCGGCTTCATCTTGCCGGTCTGGACCAGCGTCAGCAGTTCGAGGAACTCGTCGAGCGTGCCGAACCCGCCCGGGAACACTGCGACGGCGCGGGCGCGCAGCAGGAAGTGCATCTTGCGCAGCGCGAAATAGTGGAACTGGAACGAGAGGCGCGGCGTCACGTAAGGGTTGGGTGCCTGCTCGTGCGGCAGGACGATATTCAGGCCCAGCGATTCGGCGCCGACGTCTGCCGCGCCCCGGTTGGCTGCTTCCATGATCGACGGGCCGCCGCCCGAGCAGACGACGAACTGGCGCATACCTTTCTCGACCACCGCGCACTTGCTGGCGAGCTGGGCCAGCTTGCGCGCCTCGTCATAGTATTTCGACTTGGCGACTAGCCGCTCGGCGATCTTCCTTTCCTGTTCGCTCCTCGCCTTCGCCAGCAGGGCGTCGCACTCGTCGGGCGCGGGAATACGGGCCGATCCGTACATGACGAGGGTCGAGCCGATGTTCGCTTCTTCGAGCAGCATTTCCGGCTTGAGCAGTTCCAACTGGAATCGCACCGGGCGCAGTTCGTCGCGCAGGAGGAATTCGGTGTCCTGGAACGCCAGGCGATAGGCCGGGTTCTGGGTTTGCAGGGTGCCTTCCTGCTGATCGGCGAACGAGGCTTCCTGCTCCGCCTTGTAGAAGCGGCGGTCGGCTATCTTCTTTTCTTCTTCGGTCATAGATCCTAGATGGAGGTTCGATCGGCTTCCGTCGAGAGAATAGCCGCATCATATTAAACTCTTGCGAAGATGCGGGGACTCGCCTGCCCGGGCTCCTGCGGCTAGGCTTGCGCCATGACGATCCCCGATCTTTCGCGGCGCGGTGCGCTCATGGGCCTCGGCGTTGCCGCCGCCACGATTGCGGTCCCTGCGATACCGGCAAGACCGACCGGCGCGCCAAGCAGGCAGAAGCCGCCGCGTCTGCGCCGGGGCGACGTGCTCGGCCTCGTCGCCCCGGCCGGTTTCATCGGCGACCGCTTCGGGCTGGAGGAGATCGAGGAGGCCGTGCGGGCCATGGGGCTGGAGCCCAGGGCTGCGCCGCATATGCTCGATCGCGAAGGCTATCTTGCCGGATCGGACAAGGACCGAGCAGGCGATCTCATGGCGATGTTCGCCGACGACGAGGTGCGCGCGATCATGGCCGTACGCGGCGGCTGGGGCTGCGCGCGCATACTGCCCTGGCTCGATTTCGACGCGATGGCCCGCACGCCCAAGCTGTTCGCCGGGTTCAGCGACAATACCGCGCTCCACCTCGCCTTTGCCGCCCGGACCGGCGTGCCCAGCATTCACGGACCGAACGCCTCGGCGTCCTGGCCCCCGGCTGCTTGGGAATCGTTCCGCGCACTGGCTTTCGACGGGGCGACGCCGACATATGCGGTGCCCGAGCATGCCGGCACCTACCTTGGCCGGCGCAGCGAGCGGGTGCGGACTTTCCGGGGCGGCAAGGCACGTGGCCGATTGATCGGTGGCAACCTTACCGTCCTCGCGGCTCTGGTGGGGACTCCCTACCTGCCCGATTTCAGCGGCGCGATCCTGTTCCTGGAGGACACCAACGAGGCAGAGTATCGCATCGACCGGATGCTGACGCAGCTGGCCCTTGCAGGCATTCTCGGAAAACTGGCGGGTGTCGTCTTCGGCCAGTGCACCGGCTGCAGCAATGCCGAGGGCGGTTATTCGAACTTCACGATCTACGAAGTGCTCGACCGCCAGTTTGCAGGGCTGGGCGTTCCTGCATTCCAGGGCGCCCAGATTGGCCATATTGCCGGGCAGGTGAGCATGCCGGTCGGCGTCATGGCCGAAATCGATGCCGATGCAGGGACGATTTCAGTTCTTGAACCGGCGGTAAGCTGAAACTTCGCAGGCGACCCGGCCGCCCCGGATTTTTCGTGATCAGGCGGCCTTGGCAGCGCTGCGACCGAGGCCGAAGCGGGCCACGAGATCGGAGAAGGTCTGGCCGTCGAGCGGGTCGGCAAATTCCAGGCCGGCGCTGTGATCGTTGGCCCATGCGACGAAGGCCATAGACGGTCGGCATCCCGGCAGCGCCAGGCTGACGGCTTCATCGGCGCAGAGGCGGCCGACTCCTTCGACTTTCGCGCCGAAGCGCGTCAGGTCCTTGAGCAGCACTGTGCTACTCACGAAGTCGCGACGGAACTTCGCCAACATCTCGACCTGTTCGCGTTGCTCGCGGCGGTGGATCGGCGGTGATCCGAGTTCGTGGTCGAGATAGGCCATGTCGATGCTCCGGCGTTCGTGCTTCCGGCCATTAACTACGGCATCGCGGGGAAGAATTTCAGTCCGGAGCACCCGCCAAGCCGAATTTTTCTCGCGGTTAAGCATGTCGCCCGCTGCGCGTCGCCTCGAACTGCCGGATTTCATGCGGGGATATGCGCCTTTGCTAAACTGAAACAATCGATTGTAAAATAAGCGGAATCCTTGGGGGCATCTGGTTGTGTGAAAAGTAAACACATCATGAAATCAGAGACTTAAATGGCCGGTTTAACCCGTTGATAACCCTGTGCTGCGTATCGACTGCAGGCATGGGAAGGGTCGCAGGAACAGGCAGTGCAGCACTATCGCTGCGTTCGACGGGCAGGGCGCTTGTGGCAGCGTGCCTCTATTTCGCACTGGCTGCTGCGACGATTAGGCTCACCAGCCACGAAGGAAGTATTGCCACGGTCTGGCCTGCGAACGCAGTCGTGGTCGCCATGATGCTGCAGCGCCCGCGCTCGGAATGGCTCCTTTACCTGCTGGCCGCATTGCTGGGTAATGGCGCTGCGAACGTGGTCATACGCGAGGCCGGGATCGGTTCGCTTATGCTCGGGCTGTCCAACTTGCCGGAAATCCTGATCGCGGCATGGATGTTTCGCCGCATCGTCAGCGCGGACAATTCGCTGCTGCACGACAAGAGATCGGTGATCAGCTTCATTCTTGCGGCCGGCCTGATCGCGCCTGCTGCCAGCACCGGCTTCGGGGCGATGACCGCCTATCTGATGTTCGACCAGCCTATCGGCGAATCGGTCGGCATCTGGTTCGCCGCCGATGCTCTTGGCTTGCTGATCTTCACACCGTTCTTCCACTGCCTGATCGCCGGCCATTACCTCCAGTGCTTCCGATCGAAGTCGGGGATCGAACGTCTCAAGACGGCGGCCCTGCAGGGGCTGGTGGTCGCCGTCACCGCGGGTGTATTTGCGCAAAGCACTTATCCGTTGCTGTTCGTGCCCGTTCTGCCACTGATCCTCGTCACCTTCCGGCTCGGCTGGTTGGGGACCAATCTTGCGGTCATGCTGATTGCCGCGATCGGCGCCCTTGCAACGATGCACGGTATCGGGCCGGTTTCGCTTGCCTCGGTTCGCGGCTTCTGGGTCCAACCGGCCTTCTTTCAGATCTATCTCGCCTTCCTCCTGCTTACCAACATGCCTATCGCGGCTTCGCTCAATGAGCGCCGCTCACTACTCGACAGGCTGGCCGAGCGCGAACGCGCGATCCACTTGCTGGCGGAGCGCTCGTCGGTCCTGCTGGTCAACTTCTCCCCGGCAGGGCGGTGCACCCAGGTCGCGGGCGATGCTTCCTCGATCTTCTCCCGTCCGGCGGCCGAGCTTGTTGGCGAGGATATTCTCGACTTGCAGGAAGATTGCGCCGACGCGCTGATGAGCGCCCACGTCAGGGCGATCGACAACCCGCAGGGCAAAGCCGTCGCCGAAATCCCGCTGGGCAACGGGCGCTGGATCGAGGCGACCTTCACCGCTTCTTATGACGGCGAGGGCCTGTTTGCAGGCTCCATCGCCACGATTTTCGATATCACGCGGCGCAAGCTGCGCGAGCGTGAACTGGCCGATGCCGCCCAGAGGGACGAGCTGACCGGCGTGCTCAATCGCGCGGGTTTCATGGAGCGCTTCCAGGCCGCCATCGCGGACAAGCCGGCCACCGGCATCAGCCTTGCTCTGATCGACGTCGACCGGTTCAAGTCGATCAACGACGAACTTGGCCACCTTGTCGGCGATGCCGTTCTAAAGGAAATCGCCGCGCGCCTCGTCAACGAAGTGCGCGACACTGACGTGGTCGGGCGCCTCGGCGGAGACGAGTTCGTCATTCTCCTGCACACCGACAACAGCGAGATCGCTCATGCCATCTGCAATCGTATCGTAGACCGGGTCGCGAGCGATCCGGTGGACATGCGGTTCGGGCAGGAAGTCCGGACGCAGATCAGCTGCGGCCTTGTCTACCATATCGCCGGACTGGGAGTGGAAGACATGATCCACAGTGCCGACATGGCGCTCTATGCCGCGAAGCGGGCGGGTCGCAACCGGCTTCAGGTTGCGGCCTGAACCGGTCTGCAAGGGCAGGGTCGCGACCTGCAAGCGGTCCAAGTTTGCCGGAATGCGATAAGGTGACTGGTCCATCTGACGAGCCGAAGTTGCCACTCCGACGAGCGCAGGATAGTGGGAAATCGCTGCTCACGTTTCGGACGTTGCGCCTCGGGCCGTCCCCCCTTGGACTCCAATCCCGGCATGCAGGCAGGCAGCACCCGACCTTTCCGAGATCGCAGAATGCACCGCGCGGCGCCAATTCCGCGTAAAGGCCTTGCGCCGTTTTCGGCCATGCGGAAGCGCGATCCAGTGATACTGCACATGTGAAATGCGGGCCAGGAATCAGAAAGGGCCGCTCCTTTCGGAGCGGCCCCCTGACCGGCCCTTTTGTTCCCGAACCTGTCCATGGACTTTGCCCTTACGGTGCATGTCGTGGTCTGGTTCGCGATCCTGGCAAGGGATGCCTTTCGCGGTCGATTCCTGAATACGCCTCGCGAGTGAGTCGGGCAAGCCCCCATGCAGGGTAAGACCTCGTGGGTAAGCGTCCATGCGTGCGAACGACGGCAAGTTCAGTTCTTCCTGGAGGCGCGTGTCTGTGCCAATTCCTGCATGGCTTCCATCTTCAATGGTCGCGCGATCAGGAGTTTGGTGTCGAACACGAGCCCGCCGACGGTCGGTTGCGGCCTACTGCGGGATTCCGGCGGTGATCGATTCGACCCGTATCGCTTCGGAGTTCATTGCCGAGTACGAAGCTGAATTGGCCGATGCAGCGGCAATGCGCGGAGCCGTGAAATACCCGAAGCCCTTGGCTGGAGGAGGGACTAGCCGATTTCAGACGAATATCGGCTTTTGCGCCGAGAGGGCACGTGCGGCTCAGGGGCGTGAACGGAAGGGCCAGGCGATAACCTTGCCTGCCCATAGCGGCCACCAGATCAGCACCGGTTGCAAGGCTAGCCGGGGCAGGTGATAGGCGAGCCCAAGGCCATGGTCGGGCCTCGCCATGTCGATCAGCATATGTTGCACGTTGGCTGGCCAGACACACAGCGCATAGGCTGCAAGACCCCAAGCGGCGGCACGTTGCACTGCGGGTAAAAAGGGCTGGGCCAACCCTGCCGCGCCAGCCAATTCGGCAAGTCCGGTCAGCGCGACGACGCTTGCCGGAAACGGAACCCACGGCGGCACGATCGAAACAAACGGGTCAGGCATGACGAGGTGCAGCACGCCTGCTGCCGCATAGAGCGCGGCGAGGAGCCATCGGCTACCGGATCGTATGGCCATCCTGGGTTTCCTTCCATAACGCATCGCGCGCATGAAAAATGCGCCCGAGCTTGTTGCCCGGGCGCATGAGTTGCCAAGCCAGGGTGGGCTCGAGGGCGCAGGACATGCCGCAGGTCGCTTGTGGATTGCAACCGCTGCAAGGCATTAATCTGTCTGGAACAGGTGGATCGCAAACCAGAAGGCGACCGCGAGAAACTCCCGGCCGCCTTCCGCAGGGGACCTCTTGGTAGAATAGCGCTGGCGTTTACTTGGCCGACGCTATCTTGGTGTAGGGCACGAAGTCCTGAAGCCCCACGAAGCCGTTCCAGAAGTGGCTGCCGCGATCGTGCAGTTGCACGGTGTCGAGCCGGCAAAGCTGGCTGGAATGAAGCTTGGTGACGAGAATGTCGTCGTCATCGAGCGAATCGGCATTGCTTGGGCGATTGACGTAAAGCGTGCTGCCGACGCGATAGACGATCGCCGTCTTGTCGATCACGCGCGTGTCCTGCGCCATGTACGATGGAATGCAATTGACCGGCTTCCCGGCCTCTCGGCCATCGAGCATCTTGGCCAGCTGTTCCTCGCCGGTGAGCTTGGTGCGCGCGTCTGCGACGGGTGCGGCAAGGAGCGTGGCGGCGACAGCTACAGCGGCAAGTACCTTCTGCATGTCATTTCTCCTTTGATCCCACTTCCCTTTCATCGCGACTTTCGCACGAACCGTCTTAACCGAAGCTGACCGCAGGGGCTTCGATCGGCAGGGAATGCCGTCAGCCGATATCAGGCGGTTCCGCCGACGGTGAGACCCTCGATCAGAAGGCTGGGCTGGCCGACGCCAGCCGGCACGCTCTGCCCGCCCTTGCCGCACATGCCCACGCCCTCGTCGAGCGCCATGTCGTTGCCGATGCCCTTGACCCGGGTGAGGACGGAGGGGCCATCGCCGATCAGCGTGGCGCCCTTGATCGGCGCCCCGAGCTTGCCGTTCTCCACCTTGTAGGCTTCGGTGCAGGAGAAAACGAACTTGCCCGAGACGATGTCGACCTGGCCGCCGCCGAAGTTCTTGGCGTAGATGCCGTTGCCGATGCGGGCGAGCAGTTCCTCGGGATCGTCCTCGCCGGACTTCATGAAGGTGTTGGTCATGCGCGGCAGCGGGGCATGGGCGTAGTTTTCGCGGCGTCCATTGCCGGTCGGCTCGACGCCCATCAGGCGCGCATTGAGGCGGTCCTGCATGTAGCCCTTGAGCACGCCGTCCTCGATCAGGACCGTTTCGCGCGTGGGCGTGCCTTCATCGTCGATGGTGAGCGAGCCGCGGCGGCCCATGATCGAACCGTCGTCGACGATAGTGACGCCAGGTGCGCCCACGCGTTCGCCGATGCGTCCGGTGAAGGCCGAAGTGCCCTTGCGGTTGAAGTCGCCCTCGAGGCCATGGCCGATGGCTTCGTGCAGTAGCACGCCGGGCCAGCCGGGGCCGAGCAGCACGGTCATCTCCCCTGCGGGAGCATCGACGCTTTCGAGGTTGATCAGCGCGCGTTCAAGCGCAGTGTCGATGGCGTGGTTCCAGTTCTCGGGCTTGAACAGGTCGTCGTAGAGCCAGCGCCCGCCCATGCCGAACGAGCCGGTCTCGCGCCGTCCGTTGCTTTCGGCGACGATCGAGACGTTGAGGCGGACCAACGGGCGCACGTCGGTGGCGACGAAGCCGTCGGCCCGCACGATCTCGACCACCGACCAGGAGCCCGAGAGACTGGCGCTGACTTGCGCGACGCGCGGGTCGCGGGCGCGGGCGGCGGCGTCGATGGTCTCGAGCAGTTTCACCTTCTCGCCGAAACCGACGAGGTCGAGCGGCGAGGCATCGGTATAGAGGTGCCGGTTGCTCTTCTGCGGCGGTGCGGCGCGTTTGCCGGTTGCCGGGTCGAGCAGCTGCAGCGTCTCACCCGCGCGGCGGATCGCGGCGGCGGAAATCTCGTTGGCGTGGGCAAAGCCGGTCATCTCGCCGGAAACGCCGCGCAGGCCGAAACCTGCATCGCGCGAATAGTCGGCGGTCTTGAGGCGCCCGTCGTCGAAGCCGAAGGCCTCGGTCGCCATGAACTGCATGTAGAGTTCGCCGTCGTCGCACGCCTGCAGCGTTTCGGCGGCAAGCGCCTGTGCGTCCTCGGGCGTGAGCTGGCGGTAAAGTAGCGAGCGCGGGTCGGTAACGGTCATAGGACCGGATATAGGCCCACCGGCGCGAATTGAAATGGCAATGGCCGCAATCGGGCCAGTGCCGAAGATCTTGCGGGGCGTCCCGGCCGAGGACCGGGACGTAAGCCAATCAGGCCGCCTGCTGGTCTGCGGGGCCGCCCTTCAGCACGAAGCGGCGGTCGCAGTAACCGCAATCAACATAGCCCTTTTCGTCGATTTCCATCCACACGCGGGGATGGCCCAGCGCGGCGGGCTTGTAGGCGCCGTTGGCGCGGATGTCGGAAGCCCCGTCGCAGGAGACGCGAGGGGAATCGGTGTAGACGGTTTCGGGCGCGTTGCTCATGAGCTGCGCCATTAGCAGCGAGTGCTGGCCATTTCCAGCGCGGAACGGCGCAGATTCGCAACCTCATGTGGGAAGATCCCGCGCCGCCGCGGGACGCGCGCCTGCACGCTGCCTTGCCAGCCGGGGCTTTACCCGGAGGGCAACTTCCCCCAAATGCGCAGGAATGACCAGCACTGCAGCCCCCGCCATCTCCATTCGCGACCTCAAGAAGCGTTACGCTCCTGCTGGCGGCGACGAAGGCAAGCTTGCCCTGAAAGGCGTCTCTTTCGACGTTCCGGAAGGCGGGATCTTCGGCCTGCTCGGCCCGAACGGCGCGGGCAAGTCGACGCTCATCAACATCATGGCGGGGCTGGTTCGCAAGACTTCCGGCTCGATCGATATCTGGGGCTTCGACATCGATCGCGACCAGCGCAACGCCAAGCGGTCGATCGGCATCGTGCCCCAGGAAATCGTCTTCGACCCCTTCTTCACGCCTTACGAGGTGCTGGAGATCCAGGCGGGCCTCTACGGCATCGCCAAGCACTTGCGCCGCAGCGAGGAACTGCTGCGCGCCGTCCACCTTGCCGACAAGCGCGATGCCTACTCGCGCACGCTGTCCGGCGGCATGAAGCGGCGCCTGCTGATCGCCAAGGCGCTTGTCCACCAGCCGCCGGTGCTGGTGCTCGATGAGCCGACCGCGGGCGTCGACGTGGAACTGCGCCGCCAGCTCTGGGAACTCGTCACCGAGATGAACCGCGAAGGTGTGACGATCGTACTTACCACGCACTACCTCGAGGAAGCCGAGGAGTTGTGCGATCGCATCGCCATCATCAACCACGGCGAACTGATCGCCAACAAGCCTACCCGCGAACTGGTCGGCATGGCGCGCGAGAAGATCCTGGTCCTCACGCTCGATCGCGACCTGACCGAGATGCCCAGTCACCCCGGCTTCGTGAAGTGCGAAACCAGCGGTGAGCGCATGCTTGAGATCACCTACGACAAGGACCGCGCCAATGCCGGCGAGATCCTCTCGGCGGTGCAGGCGCAGGGCTTCTCGATTGTCGACGTGACGACCCGCGAAGCCGATCTCGAGGACGTCTTCGTCAGCCTGACCAGCCAGGCGGCCTGACCTGCACTTGTAAGAGGGCAGGGAGCGGAAAAGCCAAAAAGACTCTCTGTCTACCGGCAGGTTATTGCGATTGGGCGCGTCTCTCGCCAATGAGGCGGGATGGAACCGTCAGATCGCAGTAGCGTGCAATACGATGTCGTCATCATTGGTTCGGGGGCAGCGGGCCTTACCGCAGCTCTGGCACTGGCCTCGAAGCTCAAGGTTCTGGTCCTCGCCAAGGGCCAGTTGACCGGTGGCTCCACTGCTTGGGCGCAGGGCGGCATTGCAGCCGTACTGGATGCCGGTGACACCTTTGAAGAGCATATCCGTGACACGATGGTCGCCGGTGCGGGCCTGAACCGGCTCGAGACGGTCGAATACGTCGTCGAGCGCGCGCCCAGCGCAATCGGACGGCTGGTCGAGCTGGGCGTGCCGTTCAACATGGAAGGCGATGCGCTGCACCTGACGCGCGAAGGCGGCCATTCCCACCGCCGCATCGTCCACGTCAACGATGCCACCGGCTGGGCCGTGCAGCAGGCGCTGCTCAAGGCTGCCGAGGACAGCCCCAACATCACCCTGCTGCCGGGCCGTTCGTGCATCGACCTCATCACCGGACGGCACGAGATGCGCTATTCCGGCTCGGGGCGCATCTGGGGCGTCTATGCGCTCAACGAACAGACCGGGCACGTCGAGGCCTATACGGCGCGCGCCACGGTGCTCGCCACCGGCGGGGCGGGGCGCGTCTATCGCTTCAGCACCGCCCCGCGCGGCGCCACCGGGGACGGGATCGCCATGGCCTGGCGCGCCGGTGCGCGCGTCTCCAACATGGAGATGATGCAGTTTCATCCGACCTGCCTCTACAATCTGGAGGTCAAGAACTTCCTGATCACCGAGGCGGTGCGCGGCGAGGGCGGGCACCTCAAGCACCCGGTTACCGGCCACCGCTTCATGCCCGATTATGACGAGCGGGCCGAACTGGCGCCGCGCGACGTGGTCGCGCGCGCGATCGACGACCAGATCAAGCGCTACGGCCTGGACTACGTCCACCTCGATATCAGCCACCGTCCGCCCGAATTCGTGAAGGAGCACTTCCCGAACATTTACGAGAAGCTGATCTCGCTGGGCATCGACATGACGAAGGAGCCGATCCCGGTGGTGCCGGCGCAGCACTACACTTGCGGCGGCGTGCTGGTGGACCTCGACGGGCGGACCGACCTGCCCGGGCTCTATGCCGCGGGCGAGTGCACCGAAAGCGGGTTGCACGGCGCGAACCGCCTCGCGTCCAATTCGCTGCTGGAATGCTTCGTCTTCGGCGAGGCCGCGGCCGCGCACATTCTCGATCACTGGGACGCCTTCGATGCTCCGCCGCCGATCCGCGACTGGGACGAAAGCCGCGTCACCGATTCGGACGAGGAAGTCGTCATCAAGCAGAACTGGACCGAGATCCGCCGGTTCATGTGGAACTACGTCGGCATCGTGCGCACCACCAAGCGGTTGGAACGCGCGATGCACCGCATCCAGATGCTCAACGGCGAAGTGGAGGAATACTACCGCCACTTCCGCGTCTCGACCGATCTCGTCGAACTGCGCAACCTGCTGCAGTCGGCGGAACTGATCGTGCAGTCGGCCCTGCGCCGTCATGAAAGCCGCGGCCTGCACTTCACGCTCGATTATCCCCGGACGCTTCCCGAGGCGCAGGACACCGTAATGGTGCCCTAGGCGCGCGGGGCCGGGTTCGGGTTCTCCATCGCGCAATCCCCACCGCCTTCCCCGCCAGGGCGGGCAGCGGGGCGCGCTTCAGCCTTCGGAAATCAGGCGCCGATTCCGAGCAGCCGACCGAGGAAGATCAGCACGATGGCACCGATGATCGAGGCGAGGCAGCCGGCGCGGCTGAAGTCGCGCTGACCACGGCTGGAGACCAGCCCGGCGACGAGAGAACCGCCGATGCCCAGCAGGATCGTCGCGATCCAGCCCATGTCGACCGCGCCCGGGTAGAAGAAACGCGCCAGCACGCCGATGATGAGGCCGCTGATGATTGCGCCGATGATGTTGAGCATGATTTCGTTTCCCTCCTGCCAGTCCGTTCTCGAATCAGGCTGCCTTATAACCGTTGAAAGACAAGACGGTTGCATCCCGCCATGGCCTGCTTGCGAAAGCCCCGGCAGGCAACTGGGGCTCGCGATCAGGGCACCGGAGGTCTCGTTTCGTCGTATTCCTGATTCGGTTCGTCGTCAGATTACTGGGGAAAAATTTTTCGGCGCAGGCGTGACATTCGGACTTGCCAGAGACGCGGGTGAAGGACTTCCCACGCGTCGCGAGAGCGGCGGGGCTGTCCAGCCGTCCGATGCGAAGCCCGTCGGATCAGGGGCCCCCCTCTTGCAGTGAAATCCAGAACAGGCACTATGGGTTGTGTCGCAGCGGCGGCCGGGGCTCAATACCTAGAGGGATCGCAAGTGGGCGGATCAGGGCCCACCAGGGGGCGAGTCCCGGTGTGAAGGCCGACCGGAAGCCTCTAGGGCCAAGGCGGAACGGGTAATTCCGTTCTCTTTTTGTACCATATCTGGTAGGTGGGAATCCAGATCCTCGCCGACTCGTGACGGTACCGCCCGGCCGATGCGGAAAAGATGACGCTGCTTTCGGGCAGTTCGATGACAAGTGCGATGACACGGGGGCGAAAAGTGGATTTCAGGAACGAAAGCGACGCGGTCGTGGAAAGTGCTGACGTGGAACATGTCGGGGCGGTGGCTTCGGATACGGACTGTGCCGTAGGGGCGCAGGACGCGAGCAAACAGAACAAGGAGACGGGCAAGGGCCCGGCAGTCGCCATGGATAAATCCGACATCGCAACCGCAGATCTGGTCGACGCGGCGAAGGCACCGCGCAAGAGCGATTCGAAGACCATCCATGACCGCCGCTTCAAGGTCGTCACGGATGACAGCCGCGATGCGCTCCTGACCGATTTCGGCAAGGAGACGCTGGACGACCGCTACCTGCTGCCCGGCGAGAAGTACCAGGACATCTTCGCGCGCGTCGCGGATGCCTATGCCGACGATCAGGAGCATGCGCAGCGGCTCTACGACTACATCTCGAAGCTGTGGTTCATGCCCGCTACCCCGGTCCTGTCGAACGGCGGCACCGGGCGCGGCCTGCCGATCTCGTGCTACCTGAACTCGGTGGACGACAGCCTCGAGGGCATCGTCGCGACCTGGAACGAGAACGTCTGGCTCGCCTCGCGCGGCGGCGGCATCGGCACCTACTGGGGCTCGGTGCGCGGCATCGGCGAACCGGTGGGCCTCAACGGCAAGACCAGCGGCATCATTCCCTTCGTGCGCGTGATGGACTCGCTGACCCTCGCGATCTCGCAAGGTTCGCTGCGCCGCGGCTCGGCAGCCTGCTACATCGACGTCTCGCACCCCGAGATCGAGGAGTTCCTCGAGATCCGCAAGCCCTCGGGCGATTTCAACCGCAAGGCGCTCAACCTGCACCACGGCGTGCTGCTCACCGACGAGTTCATGGAAGCCGTGCGCGATGGCCGTGAGTTCGAGCTCAAGAGCCCGCGCGACGGTTCGGTGCGCGGTTCGGTCAATGCCCGCTCGCTGTTCCAGAAGCTGGTCGAAACCCGCCTGGCCACCGGCGAGCCCTACATCGTCTTCTCCGACACCGTGAACCGCATGATGCCCAAACATCACCGTGATCTCGGCCTCAAGGTCTCGACCTCGAACCTTTGCTCGGAAATCACCCTGCCCACGGGCCGCGACCACCTCGGCAACGACCGTACGGCGGTGTGCTGCCTGTCCTCGCTCAACCTGGAAACCTGGGACCAGTGGAAGGGCGAGAAGCGCTTCGTGGAAGACGTGCTGCGCTTCCTCGACAACGTGCTGCAGGACTACATCGACCGCGCGCCGGACGAGATGGCCCGTGCCAAGTATTCGGCCATGCGCGAACGCTCGGTCGGCATGGGCGTGATGGGCTTCCACTCGTTCCTGCAGCAGAAGGGCATCGCCTTCGAAAGCGCGATGGCCAAGGCGCTCAACCTGCAGATGTTCCAGTACATCAACCAGAAGGCCAACGAGGCCTCGATGATGCTCGCCAAGGAACGCGGCCCGTGCCCGGACGCGGCCGATCAGGGCGTGATGGAACGGTTCAGCTGCAAGATGGCGATCGCGCCGACCGCGTCGATCTCGATCATCTGCGGCGGCACCTCGGCCTGCATCGAGCCGATCCCGGCCAACATCTACACCCACAAGACGCTTTCGGGCTCCTTCGTGGTGAAGAACCCCTACCTGCAGAAGCTGCTGGCCTCGAAGTCGAAGGACTCCACCAACGTGTGGAACTCGATCCTCGAGCATGGCGGCTCGGTCCAGCAGCTCGACTTCCTCTCGCCCGAGGAAAAGGCGATCTACAAGACCAGCTTCGAGATCGACCAGCGCTGGCTGCTCGAATTCGCGGCCGACCGCACGCCCTATATCGACCAGGCCCAGTCGCTGAACCTGTTCATCCCGGCCGACGTCGACAAGTGGGACCTGATGATGCTGCACTTCCAGGCCTGGGAGAGGGGCATCAAGTCGCTTTACTACCTGCGCTCCAAGTCGGTGCAGCGCGCCGGTTTCGCCGGCGGTGTGGAAGCGGACAATACCAAGGTCGCACCCAAGTTCGAGATCGGCGAGACCACCGACTACGACGAGTGTCTTGCCTGCCAATAAGGGAATTGCCGGGGGGCGGCATTTGCTCAGCCCCGACACGGACTCCCAGCGGAAGCGGCTCCCGGTTTTCCGGGGGCCGTTTTCGTTTGAGCCCGGATGAAGAGAGGCACGCCGTTCGGGCAGGGCTTCTCGCCGACCGGGATTACTCCACGGTCATTCGGAACGGCAGTTCGATGTCGATCTTCACCCGGTAATTGGGTCCGTTGGTCCCGCTGCGGTCGGCCACCATCACGATCACCGCGCTGCACTTCACCATTGCGTGCGAAAGGTGCCAGCGCTTGAGCCATTCGCGAAACTGCGTGGTCAGGGTGCGCGGGCAGGAGCCGATCACGATATCGTCGATGGTGACGACGACATCGCCCCGGCTGTTCGCATGGTCCTCGTCAAGGTCGAGGGTCGCGATGCATTCGTGCTTGCGGCGCGGGCCATCGCCATTGCCTGCAATCGTCTTGAGCTCGGGCTGATAGTGCGAGGTGCGCACGATTTCGTGGCGGAATTCACCCTTGCCGTGAAGGAAAAGGAAGCGCGTTTCGCCGCCGGGCACGGGTAGCAGGTCGGCATTGATCGGCACCGCGCCAGGGCGCGTGGCCCTGTCAAGGATGACCGGCAAGATCAACCACTTCAAAAACTGTACGAATTTCTTCCAGATACCCACTTTTGCACGCGACGCCCGATTTTCATGGGATTTTGACAGGTTCTTTAGTGCGGTTTGACTGTAGCCGATAGCCCGGTTGGAGGGGCACGAGCGGAGTTTTCCCCGCCGGCTTTCGTAGCTTGAATGTCGCAATACCGCAGAAATCCGCACCGTTCGCGGCGCTGCCGGAGCGAATTCTCCGCCCGCATCAGCCGGTTACGATCGGGCCCGGCAAGTATTCGTCTGCGTAAAAGGCGAAGGATAGCAGCTTTGCCGGAATGTGCCCTCGAAGTGTGCAGCTTTTACCATTTGCGACAATTTGCGGCTTGAGGTCGACGGGCCGAATGCGGATGGGATCGCACAAGACAGTTCCTCTACCGGCATCAGTTTCAGGACCAGATACGACAATGCGCAAGTGGCACCGATGGCTTTCCGTTTTCTTTGGCGTCTTCATGCTCTGGATCGCCGTGACAGGGGTCCTGAGCCAGGTTGCCGTGCTCTGGCCGAGCGGCGCGCCCGATGCTGCCGCACAGGCCGCGGCCGCGCCGCCGCCCGGCTTCGAATGCCCCGAAGGCTGGCGGTGCATGCCGCCACGCGGCGATGCAGGCGGCATCCGTTCGCTGACCGGGCTGTTCCATCACCTGCACTCGGGTGAAAGCTTCGGCCCGATCGGCACGCTGATTTCGGTGCTCTCCGGCCTGACCCTGATCTTCTTCTCGATTTCGGGCCTGTGGCTCTACGTGCAGATGTGGCAGAACCGGAAGAGCCGCTCGCTCAATCCGCGCTGGTTCTGGAAGTAAGGTTCAGGGGGTGCCGCCAAGCCCGAAGGTGGCATCCCCGCGCCCGGACAGGAGGACGCTCGTCTCGTCGACGCCGTCGACCTGGGTGATGACGATGAAGTCGTGCTCCTGATCGTCCGGCGTTCCATCGAGGAAGATCTCCTCTCCCTTCATGCCCGACACGATGCCGATGCACGAACCGTCGGGATTGAGTACCCGCATGCCCTTGCGGATCGTTCCCACGACCGTCGTCCAGGCGGTTTCCTCCGATCTCTGCTCTGTCATGGGATTTCTCCTGTTGAGGAGGGCACAAATGCCATCCCCCTATATCATGAATAATGCCTCGGGCGGCGCTCGGGTTCCTGCGAGCGGCGCCGGGCCGCGCGCGGGGCGAAGCCAAGGACCAAGCACGAGTCGCGTCGCATTCGAGCGGGTCGGCCGGGCTCTGGAATACTAGGTCTAGCGTCCCCATATTCATCGGGCCGCTAGATATGCGGGGGACGAGGCTGTGCATATGTTCCAGGCACGTCTCCCACCGCAAAGCGATTTTTGGTTATCGTGGCGCCCTTCGCTCGGGTCATGTCACTGCGGGCGAAAGCGTTTTCGACCCGGAAAGTCCTGCCGAGCCGCCGATCCGGCCGGCCGAATCGACCGGGCCACTGATCAACCGATGCCCGGAGTGAGTCGCCCATGCCCCTTCTCGAAGCCCGCAAGACCTACAAGCCCTTCGAATATCCCTGGGCCTACGACTACTGGAAGCTCCAGCAGCAGGTCCATTGGCTGCCCGAGGAAGTGCCGCTGGGCGAAGATTGCCGCGACTGGGCGCAGAAGCTTTCCGAGCATGAGCGCAACTTGCTCACGCAGATCTTCCGCTTCTTCACCCAGGCCGACGTCGAGGTGCAGGACTGTTACCACGACAAGTACGCGCGGGTGTTCAAGCCGACCGAGATCAAGATGATGCTCACCGCCTTCTCCAACATGGAGACGGTGCACATCGCGGCCTACTCGCACTTGCTCGACACCATCGGCATGCCCGAGAGCGAGTACGGCATGTTCCTCGAATATGCCGAGCTCAAGGACAAGCACGACTATCTGCAGCGTTTCGGCGTCGATTCCGATGAGGACATTGCCCGCACGCTCGCCATGTTCGGCGGTTTCACAGAGGGCGTGCAGCTTTTCGCGAGCTTCGCGATGCTGATGAACTTCCCGCGCTTCAACAAGATGAAGGGCATGGGCCAGATCGTTTCATGGTCGGTGCGCGACGAATCGCTGCACTGCGAGGGCATCACCCGCCTGTTCCACGCCTTCACCAAGGAACGCGACTGCCTGACCAAGGCGGTGAAGGAAGACATCGCCGACCAGTGCCAGACGACCGTGCGGCTGGAAGACAACTTCATCGACCTGGCCTTCGAGCTGGGCCCGGTCCCCGGCATGACCGCCAAGGACATCAAGAAGTACATCCGCTTCATCGCGGACTGGCGTCTCGGCCAGCTTGGCCTCAAGCCGATCTACCTGATCGACGAGCACCCGCTGCCCTGGCTGCAGCCGCTGCTCAACGGCGTCGAGCATGCCAACTTCTTCGAGACCCGCGCCACCGAATATTCCAAGGGCGCGACCCGCGGCAACTGGAACGACGTCTGGACGAACTTCGACCAGCGCCGCAAGGCCAAGGCCAACGACGTCGACGAACTCGACGACGGCAGCGAGCCCGACATGTTCGGCGGCACGCAGGCAGCGGAGTAATCCGCCAGGCCACACGCCGCTGCGTCATGGCGGCCTCTCCCGCACAAGCGGGAAAACGACAAGACCGCCCCTCCCGCGCGCGGGAGGGGCCCGGGGTGGGCGCGGCTACCTCGACTGCCGTCTTGCTGCAGTGCAAAATCGCCACGCTGCCTGTGACATGAAAGACACGCGCGGCAATTACCGGGCCATCGGTGCCGTATTCTTGCAACCTTGGGATTGTACCCGGCGTTGAAACGTCGGAACAAGGGTGCAGCCGGGTTCGGCAGGACATGGCAAGCCTGTTCCTGCCACTCGTGCCGGAGGAAGCGTCAGCGAAAGCAGGCGCCAGAGCCGGCCAGGCGCCGCCCGGACAGCGCGAATCCCCGTCCGGGCGGCGCTGCCTCTTCCTGCGAAACGCTTGCCGCAGGACGGAGCAATGGAGCGTCCTGGCGGAGCATCATGATACCGCATCATGACTTGGCCACGACGCTCCTTTTTCTTCGGGAGATCCCGTTCAGGCCAGCCAGGTTGATGGATTGGGCATCGGTGCATGCTTCTGCGCGTTGAGCAGGCTCAACACGCTGCGCACGATCACCAGCACTGCGACGGCGGGCAGGATCAGGAAGCCGATCAGCACGATCATCAGCATGAAGCCCACGACAGAGCCGACCAGCCCGATCCAGAACGTGTTGATCAGGTACTGGTAATGCGAAACTTCCCAGTCCGCTTTCGGTTCGTTGCGCCAGACAAATGCAAGAACGATGCCGACGATCGCCGTTACCCCGGTCAGGAACGAGGCAAGATAAAGCAGGCTGATGATCGTCGGATTATTGAACTCGAAACCTGAATTGGCAGGCGTCGGGGTGGGCTTCATTTCATCCATGGTAATCCTCCACGATGGCCGGCCCCGATGCTGCCTGTAATACTCTTGAGGCGCAAGACACTGATTTTGAGGCGGTCACGCACGCCGCGAAAGTGAAAGTGGGGGCGCAGGGCGGCCCGGTTTCCCGCCCTCTTTCAGCCCAGACCGAGGAACAGTCCGGCCAGCGCCGCGCTCATCAGGTTGGACAGGCTCCCTGCGGCCAGCGCGCGCAGGCCGAGGCGGGCGATCACCGGGCGCTGGTTGGGCGCCAGCCCGCCGGTCACCGCCATCTGGATCGCGATCGAGGAGAAATTGGCAAAGCCGCACAGCGCGAAGGTCACGACGGCGACAGTCCGCGGGGACAGACCTGCCGCGCCGCCAAGGTCGATGAAGGCGACGAACTCGTTGAGCACGATCTTCGTGCCGAACAGGCTGCCGGCCTGCATCGCCTCGTGCCAGTCGGGCGCGGCGAGCAGGTAGAAGATCGGCGCGAGCAGGTAGCCAAGCAGCGACTGGAAAGTGACGTCCTGGTAGCCGAACAGACCTGCAGCCCAGCCGACCACGCCATTGGCCAGCGCGATCAGGGCAACGAAGGCAAGTACCATCGCGCCGACAGCGACTGCCAGCTTCACGCCCGTCTGCGCGCCTTGCGATGCGGCCATGATGATATTGGCGGGGCGTTCCTCGTCATGCGGCACCTCGACCTGTGCGCCGCGGGCAGCGGCTTCCAGCGCCGCATCTTCCTGGGCCAGCGTCACCCTGCGCGGATCGGGCATGATCATCTTGGCCATGAAGATGCCGCCCGGTGCGGACATGAAGGCGGCAGCCACGAGGTAATCGATGCGGATGCCCATGCTGGCATAGGCGGCCAGGATCGTGCCGGCGACCCCGGCCAGGCCGACCGTCATCACGCAGAACAGCTGCGAGGGTGTCAGCCCGGCAATGTAGGGGCGAATCACCAGCGGGCTTTCGCTTTGGCCGACGAAGATGTTGGAGGCCGCGCACAGGCTTTCGACCTTGCTGATCCCGGTCACTTTCTCCAGCGCGCCGCCGATCCAGCGGATCACCAGCGGCATGATCCGCAGGTAGTAGAGGATCGAGATAAGCGAGGCGAAGAAGATGATGACCGGCAATGCCGAGATGGCGAAGCTGGTGCCGCCGATCTCCGGGCGGGCGAGGGGCCCGAACAGGAATTCCACCCCGGCATGGGCATAGCCGAGCAAGTTGCTCACGCCCCGTGACGCGCCGTTCAGCAGCGAGCGGCCGAAGGGCACGTAAAGGACGAGGGCGGCAAAGCCGGCCTGCAGCGCAAAGGCGGCGCCGACCACGCGGGGGCGGATGGCCTTGCGATCTGTGGAGAGGAGGAATGCGACAGCCGCGATGAGAGCAATGCCGATGAGGCTATAGGCAACGTGCATTCGGCGCATTTCTCCGCAGGAGGCCAAAAAACCCGGCAAACCTAATGCCCTGCGCAAAAGGCGGCTAGTGCAATTGCGAAGCCGAACGGTTAGATCGTCCGACCATGATCACGCCCCCCTTGCCGCAATCGCGCAATTGCCCGCCAGGCCTGATGCTCTTCTCGCTGATTTATGGCGGCATGGTGACACTGGGCGGCGTCTTGGGCGCCAAGCAGGTGTCTATCGGGCCGCTTGCGGTGGAGGCGGGTATCTTCCCATTCCTGACCCTGGTGGCGACGTCCAGCGGTATTGCCGAACTCTACGGCAAGGATACCGCGAACCGGCTGGCGCGCTTCGGGCTGGTGCCGCTTGTCATGGCGATCGCGCTGACTTTCTTCGTGCTGCAACTGCCCACCGATCCGGGCATGTATGAGCCGGCCAAGGCCGCCTTTCCGGTAATCCTGGGCCAGTCGGGGCGGATGATGGCGGCAGGGATCTGCGCCTATGCCGTCTCGCTCACGCTCAATATCTGGATCTTCTCGAAGCTGCGGGCCGCGACCGGGCGCTTCGCCGGCTTGCGCGGCTTCATCGCGGCGGCGCTCTCGCAGATCGTCGACACGATGATCTTCATCACCATCTCGTTCTACGGCGTGCGCGAGATCTTCGGGATCCTGGTCGGGCAGGCGCTTGCCAAGGTCGTGCTCTCGGCCGTCGTGGTCCCGATCGTGATCTGGATCGTCGTGAAACTCGGCCATTTTCTGGACGGAAACGCCGAAAATGCTTCAAATCGCGCGCAGGAGCGTTAAAGCGCACCCCATGCCGAATCCACACGATCCCTCGCTCCTTGCCAAGGCCGAAACGCTCGTCGACGCGCTGCCTTACCTGCAGCGTTACGCAGGTCGCACCTTCGTCGTGAAGTACGGCGGCCATGCCATGGGCGATCCCGAACTGGCGCACGATTTCGCCGAAGATGTCGTCCTGCTCAAGGCGGTGGGCATCAACCCCGTGGTCGTCCACGGCGGCGGCCCGCAGATCGGTGCCATGCTCAAGAAGGTCGGGGTGGAAAGCCAGTTCATCGACGGGCTGCGCGTCACCGACAAGGCGACTGCCGAAGTGGCCGAGATGGTCCTTTCAGGGGCGATCAACAAGGAGATCGTGGGCTGGATCGCCAAGGCCGGCGGGCGCGCGATGGGCCTGTCGGGCAAGGACGGCGGCCTCGTCACCGCCCGCAAGGTGCAGCGCACCAGCAAGGATCCGGACAGCAATATCGAGCGCGTGGTCGATCTCGGCTTCGTCGGCGAACCCGACAGGATCGATACCAGCGTGATCGAATCGATTTCGGCGGCGGGCATGATCCCGGTCATCGCGCCGATCGCGCCGGGCCCCAATGGCGAGACCTACAACGTCAACGCCGATACGATGGCCGGCTCCATCGCGGCGGCACTGGGCGCAGCGCGCCTGTTCCTGCTCACCGACGTGCACGGCGTGCTCGACAAGCAGGGAGAGCTGCTGACCGACTTGCGCCCGGCCGACATCGACCGCCTGCAGAAGGACGGAACCATCTCGGGAGGGATGATCCCGAAGCTGGAAACCTGCGTCCATGCCGTGGAAGCTGGGTGTGAAGCCGCCGTTGTCCTTGACGGACGGGTATCGCATGCCATGTTATTGGAAATTTTCACGCAGGAAGGTGCCGGCACGCTCATCCGCGCAGGCTAGGATTTTTGCGAAGGGGACCAAGGGTCTGAAAGGCATCTCTAAAACCATGCATCTCAAAGCCGCTTTTGCCACCGCGCTCACGGCGAGCGTGCTGCTGCTCTCCGCCTGCGACAAGGAGCCGCCGATGGCCGAGCCTTCCGCCAGCATCAGCGGCGAGGCAAGCGAAGGTGCCATGGTTCAGGAAGTGCCTTCCGCCGATGCCTCCGGGGCGGCATCCGCCGGCCTGGCCGCCGGTCTGGACATGGCCGCGCTCAAGGAGCGCCGCGATCCCGAACGCTTGCTGCGTTTCTACACCAATGCCATCCGCATCGGCGACTGGGGCGATGCCGCCAGGGCCTGGAGCCTCGACGCGCAGATGACGCCCGAGAAGCTCGAGAAGGAATTCGGCGGTAATGCCGGGCCGAAGGTGGCGGTGGGCAAGGGCGATACCTCGGGCGCTGCCGGATCGCTCTATTACGAGGCGCCGATGGTGGTCGACTTCGCCGATGGACGTCCCTCGCGCCGCGGCACGATTGTCCTGCGCCGCGTCAACGATGTGCCGGGAGCCAGCGAGGAACAGCTCAACTGGCGGATCGAGCGCACCTCCACCCTGCCGCAATAGTCTTTCGTCGGCGGGCATGGGTCCGCTGCAGACTGCGGCCTTGCTCCCCACGCGCCTGCTCGGCTATCAGCCGCAGCGCCAGTTCCAGAAGAAAGGGAGCAGGACTTGCTCTTCTACACCCTCTACCAGATCATCGATTACCTCGTGAACATCATCGTGTTCGTGGTGATCGTGCAGTTCGTGCTGGGCCTGTTGATCGCCTTCAACGTGGTCAACATGCACAACCAGTTCGTGGCGTCGGTCTATCAGGCCCTCAATGCCCTGCTCGAACCGCTGCTGCGGCCGATCAGGCGCCTGATGCCCAGCACCGGGACGATCGATTTCTCGCCCATGATCCTGATCATCGGGCTTACCATCCTCCAGATCATCCTGGGCAATCTCGCAAGGGCCTACGGCTGATGAGCGAAGCAGCGATTATCGACGGCAAGGCATTCGCCGAAGGCCTGCGCGGCCGCGTCGCCACTTTCGCGTCGCAGTTCGAGGCGAAGGCCGGGCGCAAGGCTGGCCTGGCAGTGGTTCTCGTGGGTGAGGACCCGGCAAGCCAGGTCTATGTGCGCAACAAGGGCAAGCAGACGCTTGCCTGCGGGATGAACAGCTTCGAGCACAAGCTTGATGCCGACACGAGCGAGGCAGACCTGCTGGCGCTCGTCGAAAAGCTCAATGCCGACCCGGCGGTGGACGGGATTCTCGTCCAGCTGCCGCTGCCTGCGCACATGAACGAGCAGAAGGTCATCGCCACGATCAATCCGGACAAGGACGTCGACGGTTTCCATGTCGTCAATGTCGGCCGTCTGGCGACCGGGCTGCCCGGTTTCGTGCCCTGCACGCCGCTGGGCTGCTTGATGCTGCTGAAGGACCGGCTCGGCTCGCTTTCGGGCCTCGATGCCGTGGTCATCGGTCGCTCCAACATCGTCGGCAAGCCGATGGCGCAGTTGCTCACGGCGGAAAGTTGCACGGTGACGATTGCGCACAGCCGCACCAAAGACCTTCCCGAGGTCGTGCGCCGCGCCGACATCGTCGTGGCTGCCGTGGGTCGTCCGGAAATGGTCAAGGGTGACTGGATCAAGCCCGGTGCCACCGTGATCGACGTAGGTATCAACCGCGTTCCCGCGGCAGAGGAAGGCAAGACGAAGCTCGTTGGCGACGTCGACTTCGCTTCGGCCTTGCCAGTTGCCGGGGCGATCACCCCGGTACCCGGCGGCGTGGGGCCGATGACGATTGCCGTGCTCCTGCGCAATACCCTGGTGGCCGCGCATCGCAACGCCGGCGTCGCGCTTGACGAGAACGCGATTTGAAGCCTGCCGCGCTCGGTCTTGCGCTGCTGGCGCTGGCCGGGGTGCTTGCATCCCCGGCACTGGCCGAGCCGCGTCGCCGGCCCGGCCCCGGCACTGCCAATCCGAGCGCGCTGGTCGCCGCTGAAATCGCCTTCAATCGCCTCGCGCATGACAAGGGGCAATGGACGGCGTTTCGCAAGACCTCCGACGAATCCGCGATCATGTTCGTGCCGCAGCCGGTCCTTGCAAGGTCGTGGCTCGGCGGGCGATCCGACCCCGCGCAGCCCGTGCAGTGGGAGCCTTACGAGGTCTGGATGAGCTGTGATGGTTCGCTGGGCGTCACTCGCGGCGCCTATCAGGCGCCCGGCGGCGCGGCGGGTTATTTCACGACGATCTGGCGGCTGGACAAGAAGGGCGAATACCGCTGGGTGCTCGACCAGGGCGCGCCGCTGGCCAAGCCGCTCGACAAGCCCTTCATGCTATCCGCCTCCGTAGCCGACTGCCCGTCGCGCGGCGAGTGGCCGGGCGCCTATCGCGGCAAGGCCGAGGATGAGCGCCGCGACCGCGAGCCGATCAAAGTTGCAGGCATGGACGGCAGCGGCACGTCGGACGACGGCACGCTGACCTGGGCCTACCACGTCGAACCCGACTTTGCCCGAACCCTTACCGTGTCATTGCGAAAGGATGGCGAGATGAAGCCCGTGCTTTCCCTGAAAGTCAGTGCCGAGGACGCCAGGTAGAATTCCATGCTTGAGCTGTTTCTTTCGGCTTTCGTATCGCTGTTCGTTGTCATCGACCCGCCCGGGTGCGCGCCGATCTATGCCGGACTTTCGGCCGACGCCACGCGGCGGCAGGCCATTGCGATGGCTGCCCGTGCCTGCGTCATCGCCGCGATCATTCTCGTCATATTCGCGCTGTTCGGCGAAAAGCTGCTTGGCGCGCTGCACATCGAGCTCAATGCCTTTCGCATCGCAGGCGGCATCATGCTGTTCATGATCGCCACCGAAATGGTGTTCGAAAAGCGTACGCAGCGCCGCGAAGAGCGGGCCGAGAAAATCATGGCGACGCCGGAAGTGGAGGACGTGTCGGTCTTCCCGATGGCCATGCCGATGCTCGCCGGGCCGGGTTCTATCGCCACGATCATGCTGCTGACCGCGCGCGCCCAGGGCATCGAGCAGACCTTTGCCGTGCTGGGCGCGATGCTGCTCGTCCTTTTGCTCAGCTTTGCCGCGCTTGCTGCCGCCGGGCCCTTGATGCGGGTGCTGGGGGACAAGGTGGAGGCGGTGATTACCCGCCTGCTGGGCGTCCTGCTGGCCGCGCTGGCGGCGCAGTACGTAATCGACGGCGTCACCGCCGTGCTGCGCTTCCCGGCGGCGGCCTGAGCCGCCGCCGTGCGCGCTTCTACTGCAGGGTCACGCCTTCTTCGTCGCCTTCGCCGTGGCGGCCGAAGAACTGCATGAGCTGCACGAGCAGCTCGCATCGCGCGCCCAGCCCGTTGGCTTCAAGCAGGGCCTGCTTGGCGGCGGGGTCGAACGGGGCGATCTGTGAAACGCCGTTGATCAGCGAGACGTCGTCCAGCCGGGCGACCTGATCCCAGTCTACCGCATAGCCCTGCATGTCGGCAAAGCGGCGCGCTTCCCGTTCGAAGCTGGCGCGCTCGACCGGGGCGAGGGCTTCGTCCTCGCTCTCCTCGATCAGTTCGGCCTCGACCTGCCGGAACGGGGTGGTGACATCGAGTTCCTTGACGATGCGGAAACGCGATTCGCCTTCGAGAATGATGTTGAAGCGCCCGTCCTCGAGCGCTTCAACGTCGCCGATGCGGCCCAGACAGCCGATCGAGAAGAGCGGGGCGCCTTCCTCTGGCCGCTGAGGCTGGATCATGCCGATCAGCCGGTCGCGCGCGAGCGCATCACTTATCATCGCCCGGTAGCGCGGTTCGAAGATGTGCAGCGGCAGCTGCAGTCCCGGATAGAGAACCACCCCGGGCAGGGGAAAGATGGTGATGCGCGTCACGGAGGGTCAGCCGAACAGGATCGTCGAGAGCTTGCGCCGGGTTGCCGAGACCCAGGGATCTTCCAGACCGACGGCTTCGAAGATCTGGAGCAGCTTGGCGCGCGCGGCGCCATCGTTCCATTCGCGGTCGGCTTGGATCATCGCCAGGAGCGTTTCGCCAGCGGTATCGCGCTCACCGGCGGCAAAGGCAGCATTGGCGAAGGCAAGCTGCGCGTCCATGTCGTCGGGGCGCTCGGCCGCGGCGGTGCGAAGGGCGGCCAGCTCGCTGTCGTCGGGCTTGTCCTTGGCCAGCTGCAGGGCAGCGCGCGCGCGCTCCACATGCGCATCCTGCGCCAGTTCCGGGGTCAGGCTACCGAGCACCTGCTCGGCTTCCTCAAGGCGTCCTGAAGCGATGAAGCTGCGAATCAGGCCGGAGAGCGCCTCGGCATTGTCGGGGGCCATTTCGACGATCTGCATGAAGATGCTGGCGGCGCGTTCGGCGTCATCCCCTGCCAGCGCTTCCTCGCCCATGGCGAGAAGCGGTGCCAGATCGGCCTCCGGCTCACCGCCGCCGGGTTCGACCGGAAGCTTTTCCAGCAGCTGGTCGAGCGTGGACTTGAGCTGCGATTCGGTGCGTGCGCCGGTCAGGTCGGCAACCGGCTGGCCGCGGAAGATCGCATAGACGGTCGGGATCGAGCGGACCTGGAACTGCGAGGCAATGAACTGTTCCTCGTCGACGTTCACTTTCGCGAGCAACACGCCCTTGTCGGCATATTCGGCGGCAACCTTTTCGAGCACGGGCGTGAGCGCCTTGCACGGCCCGCACCATTCGGCCCAGAAATCGAGGATCACCAACTGCGTCATCGAGGGTTCGACAACGGACTGGCGAAAACGGTCCACTGCCTTCTGTTCGTCGAGGTTGAGACCCATGCTGGCCAAAGTGCTTGCTCCTAAACTGTGCTGCGGTTGCATAGATCGGGACTTTGCGAGCGTTTGTGAAGGGTCATTGCGTCGGAAATGCCGGTTTTGCGTTGCTCTGTTAGGGAGGATGAAAAAATTTTCGATTTCCCTCTTGCCACCCCAAAAAGGCACTGCTAGTGGCGCGCCTCCACCCCGGGCCTACCGGCAAACACGGCAGGCCTCGAACGTCAGAGCGGGCGTAGCTCAGGGGTAGAGCACAACCTTGCCAAGGTTGGGGTCGAGGGTTCGAATCCCTTCGCCCGCTCCAGTTTTCTCTCAGAAAATCAACGATTTCGCCGACCGGCGACCCTTGAAATTCTGGAGACAACGCCTCACCGAGACCCCCATTGTCTCCATATTGTCTCCAATTTTGGTACAGGTTGGGGCGTCGTGGGGAAAGCCGGTCGTAGCTCGTGAATTTTGAGCCCCCTTTTTGCAGCTAAATTGTCGATCAATGTCGCCCGAACTTGCGCCTGACGTGTGGTGTGAAACGGCTCATCTCGCTGCTAGCAGTCGGGCGCCTTGGCCGAGGGGCAGCGTGCTGCGCCAGAACAGCGCAAGGTAAAGTCTTTTTCGGATCGCCGAGGTCGCACATATCGATATTGCCGGCCGCGTAGCGCCTGACCGATCTTGAGAAACTGGCCGTCAACGGCGGATGCCTGAAGAATATGTCACCGCCGGAATCTGACTGGCGCAATTGGCATAACTCGAACCGCCGCAGAACCACTCGCTCGCATTAGCCGCTGATCCCTGGGCTCGAAGCCTGTCCTCCTTCAATCAACCCGTAAAGGGTCCGCTACGCGTGCGCGTGCGGCCGCAGCTTTGCTGCGGTGATTGCGGCCAGCCCCCGGCCTGTGGGGCGACTGTCGAGCGGGGTGGTCCCGCTCCAAGGCAGGAGCCGCAACATGCCACTGGCAACCGCACAATCGCTTGGCTGGAACCTCTCCCGGACGCTGATGACGGTCATCGTCCTCATTGAAACCAATCAGGGCTACTTCGTCATCCCCGCTGACGAATTTGATGGCGACCCCGAACAGGTGGTTCGCGAATATGACCCCTTCAGCCGCTAATCTCAGGCACATTTCGCCTTTTCGGCCTGCGCCCTGTCGTGCTATTCTTGCACCGCAGATTGCGCTGAGGTGGTGGTGGCGAGCGCGTCCAGACAAGGGACGCTTATGACCATTTTTCTCATCCTCGGGGCCGTTGCTGGCCTTTATGTGCTCGCGCTGCTCTTCCGCCTCGCCAGCTACGCGCTGCCTGTCTATGCCGGGCTCACTTGTGCTTTCCTGCTGCTCGGCCACGATGTTGGCCATCTCGGAGCAATCCTAGGCGGACTGGCGGCAGGCATTGCTACGCTTCTGATTGGACAGAGCCTCATTGCCTTTATCCGCTCTCCCATGATCCGTGCCGGGATCGCGCTCCTCTTTGCCATACCCGCGGGATTCGCCGGCTTTCAGGCCGCGCACGCGCTTGGATCACTGGCAACGGACAACAGCATGCTGCTGGCGATCCTTGGTTCCATCGCTGCTATGGCGACATCCCTCTCGGCATGGCGAAGCGTGACGATGTCGGAGCGTGATACGTGCGTCACCCCACAGTTTGCCGTTCCCGTGGCTGGGCAAGCCTCTACAGGCCAATCCATGTCGGCCGAGTGATGGCGTGAGGGGCCAATACCGCCGGTCCAGTCGCTTCCTTTGCTTTGCCGATTTTGAACCGAGGGTTCAGTGCCAGCGTTCACCCGAGCCAGTGCATGCGATCAGCAACTGGCGTCCTTCCCGGCAGAACCGACCAGTACGGCCTCTTTCGATCCGCGCCCATGTCAGCCAGACGCTTCGCTTGGCAGGCTTGCCGCAACGGTGCTTGCCGAACTTTCTTCCCCCGGCGTTCCGCCGTTCCTCGCGAGACAAGAAAGCCCGGCCACACCGTCCTTCGCTAACGCTGCGGGCTGACGCTGCGGCGCCTGCCACTGGCTGACCCTTATCCGCGCATCGAGGCCGCACTGGCGCGGTCCCGTCCAACGGAAAGGAAATACCCATGGCAAAGATCGGCAACTTCAAGATGGTTTCGGGCGAACTCCGGGGCCAGATCGTCACTCTCGCCCTTCAGGCCAAATCAGTCAGGATCGTCGCGGAAGAAAACACCAGCGGCAATGCCCCCACTCACCGGGTCCTCATCGGCGAAGTCGAAATCGGCGCAGCCTGGAAAAAGCACACCCAGGACGACCGTCCGTACCTTTCGGTGAAGCTCGACGACCCCAGCTTCATGGCACCCATTTTCGCCCAGCTGTTCGAAGCCGAGGACGGCAGTCACGATCTGGTCTGGAACCGCCCGAGCCGCCGCAACGACCATTGAATCGGCCAAGTCATCGCCCGGGTCACACCGGGCGATGACGAATCCCTAGTATATTGGGTGGCAGTATATTAGGGTTACGCCGACCCACGAAGCATGAGGCTTCGGGAGATTTTTGGGACGAATTTAAGGCGATTGCGACACGCCAGTGGGCTTTCGCAGGAGGAATTGGCGCATCGTGCCGGAATCAACCGAAACTATGTCGGCCTTCTCGAACGCGCAGCCAATTCGCCGACGCTCGACACAATTGAGCGACTCGCAGAAGAACTTGCCGTCGATCCCGTGCGATTTTTCGAAAAACCTGGCGGTCGTTGAACGCAAACCCACCGCCATTCACCGAATCTCAGCAGCAATTTTACAATTTCTGAACTACAACAGGCAGATCATTGCCTCTGGGAATGTTTTGTCCCGGCAATCTGGGCTCGGCATTATCCCGTGCTGGGGATAGCGCACTGCCCGATTGGGGATAAGTTCACCCTGCTTCTCTGCGCGCGTTGCAGGGGCGCAGTCGCTAAACAGGTTTTGCTACAAGGAGAGACCCATGTCGGCTCCTGAGTTTGCCGATGAACCACCGCAGTCAGACCGATTGAGCGCTTATGATGAGCGCCACCTTGTCACGTATCTTCGCCTGCTGGATGCCGAAAAGGACGAGGCATCATGGGAAGAGGTGGTTTCGATCATCTTCGCCATCGATCCTGCCAGTGAGCCGGATCGCGCGCGAAGGGTCTATGATACTCATCTCGCCCGCGCCAAGTGGATGACGCAACACGGCTACAAGCACCTGATGGTCCCGCGAACCCAATGAAACTGGGCATTTAGCACCAATCTGGCGCAATCGATTGTGCCTTGCCGCGGGGGAGCCCGGAACTGACTCGAGCACTTCTCTCGTCACGGCTCCGACGTGATCGTTCGACTCCAAAAAAACCTCATAGGAGAGGTGCGATGGAGAAGCCGCCCGACTGGCGTTCGGAGAATTACGCCAAAGCGTATGAAAACTATGACCGCACGGATTTCGCGCAGGAATTCCTGCGCCGCAATCCTGAATACCGCGACCAATATGCTGAAGCCGTTGACGATGCGCCACTCGCGCTGAGTCGTCTGGCTCGGCACTGGGGGTTGGTCTTTCGCTGCGGACCCTGATCTTCCAGCCCACCATCTCCCGATTGTCTGGCACCCATCTACAGCGGCCAGCGTCATCCTTCTGCGCCCGGCACCATTCCCTTGTGACGGCTGCAGCCAAGCCGAAATTGTCGACGGCATGGATATCGCGGCCGAGCACCGCGATGAGGAAGGGCGGCATCTCGTCCTCTCGACGGCGAAGCGCCGCTACCGCCTGAATATTCGCGGCGAGACAACAGAGACCGAACCGCTCGCCTATGTTCTTCCGGGCGACGCATTTTGGGAAACACGAAAGGCCGCCGTTTCCGATTTTCATGATCATTGCCGTCTCGGGCATGTGAAGAAGCTCCCGTTCTGCCTTGCGCCCGGTCCGTCAGAGCACTGGCGTCTGGTCCAATGGCTTCGGTTGCTTGATGCGCTGTCTGGCGGCGCAACCACACGCGAATTGGCCATCGAACTTATCGCCCGCGATACCGGGCAATATTCGGCCGCCGAATGGGATACGTCGAGCGAGCGCAAACGGATTGCTCGCTGGCAGCGACAGGCGCTCGCTATGCGCGACGGCGGCTATATCGCCCTGTTGAGCGGCCACTGATCGGGACATTCGGCAGCAACGCCTTATGTCCGTTCACCCAAGTCCCTGAAAATCTCAAATCTCGCCTCCTGCTCGCCGGGCCAACCCCTTGTGTCCGGCACTTCACAGGAGACGTTTCATGGATGGAGATTTCGTCCCGGTATTCCCGCGCTATGTCAGGACGCCCGATGCTGCCGTGCATTTGGGTCTCTCAGCCCGCACACTTGAAAAGCATCGTTGCTATGGGACGGGGCCAGCCTTTCACAAGCTCGGTCGGCGGATTGTCTATGCCATAGTCGATCTCGATGCCTGGGCGCAAAATGGTCGCCGCAATTCAACATCCGATCCCGGACAAGGCATTTGCCTGTCTGCACGCCCGGTGCGCCGCTGATGCGTTTGGTGAGCCCCCAGCAACAGCCCGACCTGTTCTACTCGATGCCCGGTGACATTGCCGCGCGCGATGCTCAGGATCTGATGTCCTGGCCCTTTTTCAGCCTTGCCAAGTCGCGGCGCTCCGCGCCGATCGACTTCGCAATGGGGGCCACATGGATCTCGGTCGAAGCCGTAGCCGAACACGGCATGGCGACCATCTGGGATGCCGACATTCTGATTTGGGCGGCGAGTCAGCTCGTCGAAGCGCGCGACGCAGGCCGGCCGACATCTCGGCACATTGCCGCCCGTCCGCACGAGATTCTGACCTTCATCGGGCGCGGAACGGGCAAGGACCATTATGAGCGGCTGCGCGCAGCGCTCGACCGCTTGCAATCGACGACCGTTGCCACGTCGATCCGCCAGCAACACCAGCGCCGACGCCACCGCTTCTCCTGGATCAACGAATGGCGGGAGACACTCGACGACCGTGGCCGCGCCATTGGCATCGAGCTCATCCTGCCCGACTGGTTCTATGCGGGTGTGCTTGATCGCGGCCTGATCCTGACGATCGACCGCGCCTATTTTGCGCTGACAGGGGGCGTCGAGCGCTGGCTCTACCGTATCGTGCGCAAGCATGGTGGACATCAGCGCGGTGGCTGGAGCTTCGACGTTCCGCACCTTCATCTCAAATCAGGTGCGCTTTCGCCGCTCAAGCAATTCGCATTCGAGCTGCGGACCATCGTCCGGCGGCAGTCTCTCCCGGGCTACCATCTGAGCCTTGAGCACAGCTTCGGCCGCGAGCGGCTGATCTTCAAACCCATCCCCGTCGACCCGTTCGTTGCCGCTGCCCGGCGCGTCGGTTTCCCTGTGGAGAAGTTGGCATGACATTCGGCCTATTAAAAACCGTCGGACTCGGCCCATCGGAAACCCGATCCTCGGCCTATCGAAAACCGAGACCATGCGGAAACCCGCAGAATTCTGCGGCAAATCGGCGCTCCTCTAACGATGCTAATAGAAAAGAATCCTTCGGATTCTTGCTAACCCTTTTGCAGCCTGTGGATAATCGCGGTGCGACGGGCCTGCTCAACGCCCGCGTCAAGCGTGTCGGGTTCGCGGTGGCAGGAGCGCGGCCATGAGCGAGCCAACTGCGCAGCGGCACAGCTCCTCGCAGGCCATCAGGTCAGCGACAGCAAGCGCGCTTACCGAGGTCGAAGTGACCTGGATCGAGAAGCGCTACGAACAATGGATCCGCTTCGGTCGCATTGCGGCTGACACGATCATCAACCGCCGCACGCGCGTCATCGCCTTCCGTCCCGGCGCGGTCTTCGCTTTCGTGCGCTGGACCTCGAACGACTATGGCACGATCCATTCGTGCATCGACATCGTGATGGCAGTGGCACCGGGCGAGGCCTACACGACGTTGCCATTTGTCCGTCCCGGCGCTGACATTCTGCTGCACATCGAGGGCTGGCCCAAGGTCGCACAGGTGTTGCAGGCCGTCGATGCGGTCGAAGCCGCCGGTGTTGATCCGTGCGACGCATCGCCCGATCACTGGCGCCACGTCGGCAACCGGCTGAATGCCGGAATGCCGTTCAGGGCTTACACAGCGGAGCGGCACGCGGCCTGGCTCCGGCGCAAGGCGCTCGAAGCATGAGCCGCCGCCGCTATGTTCGCGCCACGATACTGTGGGCAGGCTTGTTCAGCGCCGGGTTCGCAGCAGTCGCCATGCTGTCGCCGCGACCGCGAATAATGTGGAACGCGAGCGCCAGTGCGCCCGTCGGCCTCTATCGCCTCGAGGCCGATACACGCCCAAGGCTCGGCGAACTGGTCGCCATTGTGCCGCCGACTGCGACCGCGCGGATGATGGCCGACCGCCACTATCTGCCAATTGGCGTGCCGCTCATGAAACATGTCGTGGCTCTGCCCGGGCAATGGGCGTGCCGCGCCGGCGCTGTCGTCTCGGTGGACGGCAACCGTGTCGCCATAGCCAAATCGCACGACAGAATGGGTCGGCCTTTGCCAAGCTGGCAGGGCTGTCACCGCGTTCGGCCAGACGAATTGTTCCTGCTGAACCCGGCGCCCGACAGTCTTGATGGGCGCTATTTCGGCGCTCTGCCGGCAGCCGGTCTTATCGGCACGGCACACCCCATCCTTACCCGTGATGCACCTGACCAGTCCCTGCGCTGGCGAGGCTTTGGTGCATCCGCCGCTTCCCCAACCACCAACCAGGAGCACAGGCCATGATGATCGGCGTCTTTCATTCCGCGCAGGACAGTTTCACCGGGCAAATCCGAACCCTCACGCTCGATGCAGTCGTGACGCTCGTCCCGGCTCCATCGAACGACAGTGACAATGCACCCGACTGGCGTGTGCTGCTCGGCGATGCCGAAACCGGCAGCGAGATCGGCGCTGGCTGGAACCGTACAGGCGAGCGCGCCGGTGCCTTTGTCGCGGTGCAGATCGACGACCCGGCCTTTGCCCATCCCCTGCGCGCCAACCTGCTTCGCTCCATGTCCCGTGACGACGAGCATCACCTGCTCTGGTCGCGTCCGACCAATCGCGATCGGAAATAGGCCATGACCGTTGCTTCGCTTTGCCGTCGCAAGTGTTCCGTAGTTCGGATTGCCGTTCGGCTGCGCCTTCACCTTCTCCTTCCCGGCACTTGTTTCGCTCTCGGCTTGGCAGCGGCGACGTCTCCGGTTGCCGCAGTTGCGACGGTGCCTGACCAGTTTGCAGCGCATCCTTATGCGCCGCATGTCGCAGAGGCATCGCAGCGCTTCGGCATTCCCGAGCTTTGGATATGGGCGGTGATGCGGGCGGAAAGTCGCGGCAATTCGCGCGCGGTTTCGTCTGCAGGAGCCATAGGGCTGATGCAGATCATGCCCGGCACTTGGTCGATGCTGAGCGCGCGGCATGGCCTTGGCTCTGACCCGTTCGATGTGCGTGCGAACATCCTTGGAGGTGCGGCCTATCTGCGCACCATGTGGGACCGATATCACAATGTCAGCTTGATGCTGGCGGCCTACAATGCGGGACCAGGCCGTGCCGATGACTATGCTGCCGGTCGTCGCAGTCTTCCGGCAGAAACCGTCAACTACGTCGCCCAGATCGCGCCAAGTCTTGGAATGGCTAGCATCGCTTCGCCTGCTGCCATGCCACCTGCCAATGCTCATCCCTGGCGTCAGGCTACATTGTTCACACCGCGCGGCGATGGAGAAGCGAGCAGCAATGCCGGTCCTGCCGATGTGCAGCCACAGCGCACCCAGCTTGCGTCGCCGTCGGCCTCTTTGCCGTCACCGAACCCCGCGCCGCACCCCCTGTTTGTGTCGCTTTCACCGCGAAATCCGTGATGGGTTACACCAGCGCATCTCTGACGGTTCGGGCGTCGTGTCGGAAAGTTGCGACGGGGAAGCGTGTATTTGAGCGAGATGGCAATTTTGGAGGGCAAGATAAAAGGAGTGCCAGCACTTGGCCCTCATGTGGTTGTTGTAGCGAGATAATTTCGTATGGCACCGGGCAAACCCTGCCATACGATGTTTCCCAATCACCCGCAAAACTGCGGCGTAATCGTCTGGCACCTTCAAAATGAGCCGCGACGACAATGAGTTTCGGGTGCGGCCGGGAAGAAGCAGGGACAGCGGTGCAGCCTCTGGACGGCGAAGCCAGAAGCTGGCGGCTCAGGTCCAGCGGGCCGCCAACAAGGCGGGCCATGCGGGTTCACGGCGAGCGGGTCTGAAACGCGGCATTGGCAGCGGCAAAGCCGCGCGCGGACGTCGGACGGTTGCCGCGATGCGCCGCACACCTGGCCAACGCCGCGTTACTGTCATGGCGCGTATCGCTCGGCACAAAGGATCACATTACCGCGCCGCCCCGCTGGCAAAGCACATCACCTATCTTGAGCGTGACGGCGTGTCCCGCGACGGGCGCGACGCCTCGATGTTCGATGCCCAGACCGACAGGGCTGATCGGGATGCCTTTGCAGGGCGTTGCGAAGATGACCGGCACCACTTTCGCTTCATCGTCTCGCCCGAAGATGCCAGGGACATGGAAGACCTGCGCAGCTTCACCCGCGAATTGATGGCCGATGCAGCCAAGGATCTGGGCACAGAACTGGACTGGGTCGCCGTTGACCATTGGAACACCGACAATCCGCACATCCATGTGCTGGTGCGCGGCGTTGCCAGCGACGGCGCCGATCTTGTCATTGACCGGGGCTATATCAGCGAAGGGCTGCGGTTCCGGGCGGAAGAGCGGGTGACGCTCGAACTGGGGCCGCGCACAGAGCTGGACATCCGCACCGCGCTCGAACGCGAGGTCGATACCGAGCGCTGGACCAGTCTTGACCGGCAGCTTGAACGCTTGGGGCAGGATACTGCAGGCCTTGTCGATCTGCGTCCAGGCGGCGACGCCGATCCCGAGATGCGCCGGCTGCTTCTGGGCCGTGCCGCCAAACTGGAACAGCTGGGACTGGCGGCGCGCGAAGGGCCTGCGGTGTGGGTGCTGGAGCCCGGTGCCGAAAACACATTGCGCGATCTTTCGGTGCGCAACGACATCATCAAGACGATGCACAATGCCATGAGCCGCGACGGCGGGCGGTTTGATGTATCGGCATTGGCCCTGCATCAGGACGTTCCAAGCGAACCGGTCATCGGACGCCTGGTCGAACGTGGCCTCCACGACGAGCTCACGGGCAGCGCCTATGCCATCGTCGACGGTGTCGATGGTCGCACGCACCATCTGCGGTTCAAGGACATGGAGATGACCGGCGACGCCAAAGCCGGATCGATTGTCGAACTGCGCTCATGGGAGGATGCCAAAGGGCATGACCGGCTGTCGCTCGCCACGCGATCAGACATACCCCTCGAGGCACAGATCAAAGCACCTGGCGCGACGTGGCTTGATCGCCAGCTTGTGGCCCGCGATCCCCTAGCAACAGGCAATGGTTTCGGGCGCGAGGTGCGCGATGCCCTGGATGCCCGCGCCAGCCATCTCGAAACGCAAGGGCTTGCCCGCCGGCAGGGCCAGCGGGTCATCCTTGCTCAGGATCTCGTCGGGACGCTGAAAAATCAGGAACTGACGGTCGCCACGCAGGCCATCGCCGCGCGCACAGGACTTGAGCACAAACCGTCGGGCGCAGGCGACTATGTCAGCGGCATCTACCGGGAGCGGGTGACGCTTTCGACGGGCCGCTTCGCGATGATCGACGAAGGGCTGGGCTTCCAGCTCGTGCCCTGGCGCCCGGCGCTCGATCAGCACCTCGGCCAGCACATCACCGGCACCATGTCGCCGGGCGGATCTGTCGACTGGGCCTTGGGCCGCGGACGCGGGATCAGCCTGTGACCCTCATTTACCCCCTCATCAGGAGTAACTTTCAATGAACGCCACCCGTATTCTTTGGGGTCAGGTCATCGCCGTCATCAGCGTTACTTTGCTTGGCATCTGGTCTGCCACCCAATGGACGGCCCACGCCCTTGCGCATCAACCCGAGCTCGGCCAGCCCTGGTTCTGGCTTGGACCTTGGCCAATCTACCCGCCCTACGCCTTCTTCTGGTGGTGGTTTGCGTTTGACGCCTATGCACCACAGATCTTCCAGACCGGGGCATTCATCGCGGTCTCGGGTGTCATGGCCGCCATAGTTATCGCGATCGCCATGTCGGTGTGGCGCGCGCGGGAGGAGAAGCAGTCAGAGACCTATGGTTCGGCTCGCTGGGCGACCGACAAGGAAATCCGCAAGGCTGGCCTCCTGAAACAGGACGGCGTGGTGATCGGCTCGCACAAGAACCGGTATCTGCGGCACAATGGCCCCGAGCATATTCTCTGCTTTGCGCCGACCCGTTCCGGCAAAGGCGTTGGTCTCGTCATCCCGTCGCTGCTCGCCTGGCCGGGCAGTTGCATCGTCCACGATATCAAAGGCGAGAACTGGGATCTGACGGCTGGCTTTCGCGCGCGGCATGGCCGCGTCCTGCTGTTCGATCCGACCAACCCCGCATCCAACCCCTACAATCCGCTGCTCGAAGTCCGGAAGGGCGATTGGGAGGTGCGTGACGCCCAGAACATCGCAGACATATTGATCGACCCCGAAGGGTCACTGGAAAAGCGCACGCATTGGGAGAAGACCAGCCACTCGCTACTCGTCGGCACCATCCTGCACGTCCTCTATGCCGAGAAGGACAAGTCGCTGGCCGGGGTCGCTGGCTTCCTTTCCGATCCGCGTCGTTCGATAGAAACCACGCTGCACCGGATGAAGACGACCCCGCACCTCGGCAAAGATGGTGTTCACCCCGTTGTGGCTGCCGCAGCACAGGAACTGCTGAACAAGTCTGACAATGAGAGGTCTGGCGTCCTGTCGACGGCCATGTCGTTCCTCGGCCTCTACCGCGACCCTGTGATTGCGCAGGTCACCGGAGCCTCGGACTGGCGCATCACCGATCTTGTCGATTCAGCGGCACCTGTGTCGCTCTATCTGGTCATTCCTCCTTCCGATATCAGCCGGACCAAGCCGCTCGTCCGCCTGATGCTCAATCAGATCGGGCGCCGCTTGACCGAAGAGCTAAAGGCCAAGGGTCGCCGGCAGCGCGTGATGTTCATGCTCGATGAATTCCCGGCTTTGGGGCGGCTAGACTTCTTCGAAAGCGCACTGGCCTTTGTTGCAGGCTACGGGATCAAGGCATTCCTGATCGCGCAGTCGCTCAACCAGATTGAAAAAGCCTATGGGTCAAACAACGCCATTCTCGACAACTGCCACGTCCGCGTCGCGTTCGCGGCCAATGATGACAATACCGCCAGCCGCGTTTCCAATGCGCTCGGCACCGCCACCCAGATGCGGGCGATGAAGAATTATGCCGGACATCGCCTTTCGCCATGGCTCGGCCATATCATGGTCTCGCGTACTGAGACCCCAAGGCCATTGTTGACGCCTGGCGAAGTTCAGCAATTTTCGGAGCACGAGGAGATTGTGCTGGTGGCCAGCACGCCGCCGATCCGCGCGGAAAAGGCAAAATACTTTCTCGACCCGAGGTTCCGCGCGCGCCTTCTACCGGCACCCACACCCAAACCGCTGCACCCGAAGAAACGGCCAAAGGACGACTGGTCTGCGCTCGCACCCATTGCGGCACCGCTGCCGGTCAAACCAGCCCAGGCCGAAGCGAAAAGCTCCGAACAGCCGCCTGTTGATCAGCCAAAGCCGGATGTGCCGTCAGATGCCGATGGGGCCGAATCCGAAAATGATACGGCAAACTCCGGGATCAGGCGAGAACCCGAACTGGGGGAACATGAGGATGTCGTTCCCGCCCCCAAGCCACCGGTCAACGAGTTCGATCTTGATCGCGATGCGCCCGAGGATGACGCAGCCAGGGCGAAACGGGAAGCTGATCGCACTATGAACCGCAATGCCCGCAATGCATCGCTCGACCCCGATGACGGCATCGACCTGTGAGGAAGAAGCCCCACAGCAAACAAACCTTCCGGCTCGAAATCGAACTGGCCAAATTGCTGGAGGAACGCGCGCATGCCCGTGGAGTCTCGCGCACCGAAGTGGTGGAAGCGGCGTTGATGTCCCTGCTGCAATCCGATCAGGATGAACGGATGGAAGCCGCTCTGGCGAGGCGGCTCGATCGTCTGTCGCGGCAATTGGATCGGCTCGAATGGCATGTGGAATTGACGAACGAAGCGATCGGCCTGTTCGTGCGCTTCTGGCTCACCAGCAATCCGCCGCTGCCCGATGCCGCGATGAAGGCGGCGCAGGCGATGGGCAAGAAGAGGTGGCACGGATTTGTGGAATCACTCTCGCGGCGCATGGAGGCGGGACCAAAGCTGCGGGATGAAGTCGAACTTGGGAAGTCCGACGCATCAATCAGCTGACCAGGGAGATCACCCTCAGCTTCATCAACACGCCAATCCCTGTCATGCAAACTCCAAGGCGCGTTACCGGAAAACTGCCGGATTGAGAATCTGAGTGCCGGGGTGCCGTGCATCATGACTGCCGCGTGCCCCCCCGTCGAGCTGCCTCTCAAACCTCTCTTTTTTGGGAATCAGATCGGCGATTGAGAATTGATCCAGATGCCGGGCAAATGACTCCAAAGCGCCTGTCAATACATGCCGTAACCCGCAGACTGGGGTGACAACGCAAGTGTTGGTTGCCGGGTCGAAACATTCAACGAACGCCCCGGTATCTTCCATGGTCCGGACAATGACGCCCACATTCAATTCAGCAGGCGGGAGCGCCAGCTTGAGGCCGCCGCTTCGGCCCCGCACGCTTTCGACAAAGCCTTCAGCAGTGAGCCGTTGTGCCACCTTCATCAGGTGGTTCTTTGAAATGCCATAAGCGCTGGCAATGTCGGCGATAGAATGATGGCCGTCCTTCACCGCCAGAAACATGAGGGTGCGCAAGGCATAATCGGTTTGAAGCGAAAGTCTCATAAAAGATGCATATCATATATTGCATTTAATCGCCAACTGGCTAAACAATGCATATGAAATGCATCTTAAACGAGTCGTAGCGATGAACGCATCAGATCATGTCGCGCAGGCGCGCGCACGTAAGATGGCCGATGCATTGGCCTTAGGGATCAATGAGGCATTCATCTCACATCTCGTCGAGCATTTTTACGAGGCCATTCGGGCCGATGAGATGCTCGGCCCGATATTTGGTGCAAAGGTCAGCGACTGGCCGCATCATCTGGCGCGGATGAAGGATTTCTGGGCCTCGATCATGCTGGAATCGGGTCGTTTCAGTGGCAATCCCATGCGTAAGCATATGGCTGTCGGTGGGCTCGATGCAGCACATTTTGCCCGTTGGCAGTCTTTATGGGATGCGACACTCACTCAGATTGCGCCGAACAAGCAAGTTGCGGACCGGTTTCGCGACGCGGCGCAGCGAATCGGCGAAAGCCTGCTGACCGGCATTCAGATCGAGCGCGGTGGTCTCGCCGCAATTTCCGCCAAGGCGGCTGCCTGATGTCGACGCCTTATGCCAAATCCCCCATCTTCGACGAGCAGAACCTGCCCGATGCGCTGCGCAACGATCATCGCACCAAGACTGGGACGTGGGGGCTGCTGCGCGTTCTGGAAGGCGAAGTCCGGCTGATCTTCACCGAACCGCATACGGAACACCGTGTCACGCCTGATACTCCCGCGATCATCCCACCACAGGCGACGCATTATGTCGTGCCAGTCGGGGTGATGCGCATGCAGGTTGAGTTCTGGCGCGAACGCCCTGATCCGAGCGAAGGACCGATCAATGGATGACCTTGCCCTGGCGCGCGCTATCCATGTGATCGCTGTGCTGTTCTGGATCGGCGGCGTCGGATTTGTCACTTGGGTTATCATGCCTGCGCTGCGGGCAAGCGAACGTCCCACAGACCGCCTTGTACGGTTTCATCAGATCGAGGGACGTTTTGCATGGCAGGCGCGCATTTGGGTCATGCTGGCCGGTGCGAGCGGGCTGTGGCTGATCTACCGCGCGGATATGTGGAGCCGTTTTGCCGAGATACGCTTCTGGTGGATGCATCTGATGGTGGCGTTGTGGGCCGTGTTCGCGCTGATGCTGTTCGTGCTGGAGCCCTTGGTGTTGCACCACCGCATGACCCAATCGGCCACTCCCGAAGCTGATTTCGCTCGGATGATGCGATTGCATCAGGTGCTGACGCTCTTGGGCGTAGTTGCGATTCTCGGCGCAGTTGGCGGCAGTCACGGCCTTTTCTGAACTTAAGGGGCAGTGCAATGGAAAGCTATAAACCGACATTCGGCATCAAACCGCTTTGGACGATCCTGGTCGTCGCCAAGGTTGCCCGGTGATGTCGTCTTCAGCGGCGGTGTCTACGCGTTCGACTGGTTCATGTTCCGGGCGTTCGCGCCGGGCAATCGTCAACGCGGCACCTGGCTGCCCGATCTACTCTCTCCGCTTTTTCCACCCACAACAACAAAAGGATTATCCGTGCGCAAACCACTGAGTGCTGAAACAAAAGCCATCGTAAAATCGACCGCACCTGCATTGCAGCAGCACGGCCTTGCCATCACGACGCGCATGTACGAGCGGCTGTTTATCGACCCCGACGTGAAGGCCATGTTCGACCAAGCCGCACAGGAAAGCGGAGAGCAACCGCGCCGTCTTGCTGGCGCTATCCTTGCTTATGCGCAGAACATCGACAAGTTGGAGGCTTTGACGGCGCCGGTGATGCGCATGGCTGCTCGGCATGTGGAAACGGGCGTAAAGGCAGAACACTACCCACTGGTAGCTAATGCTCTGCTGCCCGCGATCCGTGATGTTTTGGGCGATGCTGCAACCGACGAGGTGCTGGGTGCATGGGGAGAGGCCTATTGGGCGCTTGCTGACATCCTCATTGGCAAAGAAGAAGTTCTCTACGCAGAAGTGGATGGCAATTGACAGTCTGGGGCAATAACCCCTGTCTGAGCACATGGATAAAGTTACCGATTTGAGCCCGGACACTGCTCCGCGATTGGTGTGGAGCCGCTACTACAGCACGTTTGTAGCGGCTCCGCCCGGCCCCGGCGCTCGTGAGCGGCTTATTGCGGTGGCAGGTGCCATCATCGGCATTGTGACGACGGGACTGCTGTGCGGCGTTCTTGCCGGTACCGGCGCTGCGCACCCTCTGCTCGTGGCACCAATGGGGGCATCCGCTGTCCTGCTTTTCGCTGTTCCGGCAAGCCCTCTAGCACAGCCATGGTCGATCTTGGGCGGGAACGTCCTGTCGGCCGTGGTCGGCATAGCGGTCGCCCTTGCGGTCCCCAATGCTACCGTTGCAGCGGGTCTTGGTGTCGGCCTTGCCATTGCGGTCATGTCACTGGCGCGCTGTCTGCATCCGCCGGGCGGCGCTGTTGCCTTGTCAGCCGTGCTCGGTGGGGCCGCCGGAAGCGCGCACCCGTTCATGTTCGCGCTTTACCCCGTCGGCTTGAACTCGCTGCTGCTGATCCTCGCTGGCCTGGCATTCCATCGCATGACAGGGCACACCTATCCGCATCGGGCGAAGCTGACTGAAAGCGCCCACGGCACGCAGGATTCTGCGCCACTCAGCAGAAGCGGGGTAAGGCCGAACGACATTGATGTAGCGCTGGCACGTTTTGGCGATACGCTCGACATCAATCGCGACGATCTTTTGCAACTCTTCGAATTGGCGGGACTGAGCGCGACGGAACGACAGGTCGGGGAGTTAACCTGCGGCGACATCATGTCACGCGATGTCATCACGATTGCGGGAACCGCACTAGTGGAAGACGCGCATGTTCTGCTTCGGGCCAGACGACTGCGCGCGCTTCCGGTAGAAAATGCCACTGGCCAGCTGATCGGCGTGATCACATGGCCAGACCTCGACAAACAGGGGGCTTTTGCGTCGGAGATCATGGCACCGGCAGATACGGCGCATTTGACGGCGCCCGCGGCAACGCTGCTCGCCCCTCTCGCCAATGGTCACGGTCACGAGGTCATGATCGTGGACGATAACATGCAGTTGCAAGGCATCGTTACCCAAACGGACATCATTGCCAGTTTGATAACAAAAGCGGTCACGCTCAATGCAAAATGAGGGTTGTCACCTTTGGCTGCCGCTTCGGAGGCAGCCAAGCGCGACGCTCCACGGATACCCCGCCATGTCGGCTTTTAGGCTATAGCTTGGCTGTCAGACGCCGCGACCAGCTTATCGACCTTGGCGAGGAAAAAGCGCTCACTCCACAGATCAACCGACTTGAGATCGGCAGGACGCAGGAAGCGCTCGACATCCTTTGCCGCTTCCTTCCACTCGATCCGAGTGATTGCGCCAGAAAGCGCAGCCTTCAACCATGCCATGTCGACGAGGAGCGACCCGTCACCGGCCCATGGCCCTGCCTGAACCAGCGCGTTTTGCAAAAGGACGAAATTGGGTTCGAGCCCGCGCGAAACATACCAGGAGAAGTCGAACCAGTCGCGACCTTTGAGGAAGCCTCGGCATAGCAAGGCATGGATCTTTAGCGCAAAATTGGATGCCAGATCCTGATGGCGCACCTCATAGTCGGCTGGAAAATCAAGATAGGTGGTCGCCTCGGCCGATCCTGCGGGCGGGTTCACATCAATTTCCAGCTTGATCTTGATCGCCTTGCGATGGCCGGTGCCTGCGAATGACAGGTCGAGCTGGCTGGCGATGGAATCGTCCTTAAGCAGCGCCTGACGAATGGCCGTATCCATGCGCGGCTTGGGATGCGCTTCCAGCGTCAGCCCGAACTGGCCGAACACCTCGGTCATCCCCTCGAGGTAAGGGGACCAGTCGAAGTCCATGTTCGGCACGCGCAGGAGAAAGTCCAAGTCCTCGGAAAAGCGTGGCAGGCCGTGTAAAATGCGCAGACTGGTGCCGCCCTGGAACAGGGCGCAATCGAAGAAATCGGCGCGCCACAGCGCGTATAACGCAATCTCCTGGAGGATCTCCTTGAGCGCGTTTTCCTCTTCAAGCGCATTGGTGGCGCCATAGCGGCCGAGCTTTTCCTTGATGATGTCAATCATGCAGCGATCCCCTGCTTTGAGCCCGCTTTGTCGTCAGAACCACATCTTCAAGCTCGGAAAGGAAGGCGTTCACTGCCTTGTGCTTGTAGACCGACTTCACTGCGGCAAAGTCCTTTTGCGTCAATGCCAGAAGCGCCTCGTCATCGATCCGCATGCCATTGGTCAGCCAATCGAGGCTAGACCATTCCACCTTGCGCAGGGCGACAAGATCCATAAGGGCGCGCAGCGGCCTAGCGACAAAGGCGGTGAGCTTGTTGAAGGTCACGCGCTCGACGCCGCTAAGGAAGCGATAATCGGCAATGGCCAGCGGATGATATTTGAAGGAGCCGAATTCGGTGGCCGGGATCTCCAGCGTTTTGCGCCCCGGCGTCACGCTGGCAGTGACAAGCACGGCTTCAGGGATCCAGCCATGGTAAGCCAGCGCGCTTTCAAAGGAAATATAGCTCCCGGGAAGCAAAGCTTGCGCCACCGCGAAGGGATGCACCGGAGCGCTTCGATGCGCCTTGGCAAGCGTATAAACCCCGCGCTTCAGGCGAATGAGTGACCCGTCTTTGAGGGCGCGGTTGACGATGCCATAACGCCGCGCATCGCCTCCCCCCAGCAGTTCGCTGAGCTGGCGTTCATTGAAGACCCGATCGCGCAGCGCGCTTGCGGAAACCTGTTGCGCTAGGCTGGACATAAAATTCTCAATACTTCCTAATAGTGAAAGTTTCAAGAATTTCTCCATCTCTGCCGTTGCGCACCGTTCGCGCTGTAATTGACTCCCTCAGGCGTGCGTCGGCGGCGCACAGGCCATCGTCAAAGAACTGCGACCTACGCTCCTCCCTGTTTTTCTATCCCCCACTGCTACGACGCTAAATCCTTGTTGAACTAGCCCCTTTTCTGCGTCTCTTACTCATCCCCGTCGAGCCGGACGATCCTGTCCCGCTCCCGAAGCGGGGTATCCGATGGGCGCTGAGCCAGTCCGAATTGAAGCACGTTCACGCGGCGCACGCATGCTGCGCACGGCGATGGGCGCATCGATCGCGACCTGGCTGGCTGACCCCAAGGTCATCGAGATCATGCTCAATCCTGATGGACGCCTTTGGGTCGACCGGTTGGGCATCGGACTGTCCGACAGCGGTGAACGCCTGACCGCAGCCGATGGTGAACGCATCATCCGATTGGTTGCCCATCATGTGGGTGCCGAAGTTCACGGCGATGCACCGCGCGTGTCAGCGGAGCTGCCGGAAAGCGGAGAACGGTTCGAAGGCCTCCTGCCACCGGTGGTGGCGGCTCCCACCTTTGCCATCCGCAAGCCCGCCGTCGCGGTGTTTCTGCTCGAGGACTATGTCAGCGCAGGAATCATGTGCGCAGCTGAAGCCGACAGGCTTCGTTCGGGCGTTGCACAGCGGCTGAACATCCTTGTCGCCGGGGGCACTGGCACCGGCAAAACGACGCTCACGAACGCACTGCTCGCCGAGGTCGCCAAGACCACCGACCGGGTCGTTCTGATCGAAGATACCCGCGAGCTTCAATGCCGCGCGCCAAACCTTGTGGCGATGCGGACCAAGGATGGCGTTGCCTCGCTATCCGATTTGGTCCGCTCGAGCCTTCGACTTCGCCCTGACCGGATTCCGATTGGCGAAGTGCGCGGCGCCGAGGCGCTCGATCTCCTCAAGGCCTGGGGCACCGGCCACCCCGGAGGAATCGGGACGATCCACGCCGGAAGCGCGATTGGTGCCCTGCGGCGGATGGAGCAGCTGATCCAGGAAGCGGTCGTCACCGTCCCGCGCGCCCTGATCGCCGAGACCATCAACCTCATTGCCGTGCTGGTGCGCGATGGCACCGGGCGGCGCCTCGCTGAACTGGCCCGCGTCGACGGGCTGGACCCGGTCACCGGCGACTATCGCCTGATTTCCGCCAACCAAACCCAAGGAGACTCCCTATGATCCATGCCCTCCGGCGCGGCACCAATCGTGTTGCGCTCGCAGCTACCGCTGCCTACGTGATGGTGGCCACTGCCACTCCAGCGCATGCCGGCGGTTCGTCGATGCCGTGGGAAGCTCCGCTGCAGTCGATCCTCGAGAGCATCGAGGGGCCAGTCGCCAAGATCGTGGCGGTGATCATCATCATCGTCACCGGCCTCAGCCTTGCCTTTGGGGACACGTCGGGGGGCTTTCGCCGGCTGATCCAGATCGTGTTCGGCCTGTCGATTGCCTTTGCCGCATCGAGCTTCTTCCTGAGCTTCTTCAGCTTCGGCGGCGGGGCGCTGATCTGATGACGTCGGCAGACGACATCCCCGGCTTCTATGCCCCGGTCCACCGCGCACTGGCCGAGCCGATCCTGCTCGGCGGTGCGCCGCGTGCACTCGCCATCGTCAATGGCACGCTGGCGGGCGCGATTGGCCTCGGTTTGCGGCTCTGGCTCGCTGGCCTTGCCATCTGGGCAATCGGCCATGTGCTTTCGGTCTGGGCTGCACGCCGCGATCCACAGTTTGTCGATGTCGCGCGCCGCCATCTCAAATATCCGACCTGGGTGCGGCCATGATGTCGCTTCAGGAATATCGGACCAAATCCGCCAGTCTCGCAGACTTCCTCCCCTGGGTCGCACTGGTGGGGCCGGGCGTGGTGCTCAACAAGGACGGATCGTTCCAGCGGACAGCGCGCTTTCGCGGTCCCGATCTCGACAGTGCCACGCCCGCCGAACTCGTGGCCGTCACCTCCCGTCTCAACAACGCCCTGCGGCGGTTGGGTTCAGGATGGGCGGTTTTCGTCGAAGCGCAGCGCACCGCGGCGCAAGCCTATCCGCAATCCCGCTTTCCCGATCCTGTCTCGGCACTGGTCGACAGGGAGCGCCGCGAACAGTTTCGTGAGGAAGGCGCGCACTTCGAAAGCGGCTATTATCTGACGCTGCTGTGGATGCCGCCGCCCGAGGAAGCCGCGCGCGCCGAAGGCTGGCTCTACGAAGGCAAGGCGTCGACCGGGGTCGATCCCAAGGAACTCGTCAAATCCTTCGCCGATCGTACCGACCGCGTGCTGCATCTGGTTGAGGGATTTATGCCCGAGGCAGCGTGGCTCGATGACGCTGCCACGCTGACCTATCTCCACAGCACGGTATCGACCAGGACGCAGCGCGTTCGCGTGCCCGAAACGCCGGTCTATCTCGACGCGCTGCTGGCCGATGAGCCGCTGACTGGCGGGCTTGAGCCCATGCTCGGCGCCCATCATTTGCGCACGCTCACGATCACCGGCTTTCCGACGGCGACCTTTCCCGGGCTGCTTGATGAGCTGAACCGGCAAGCCTTCCCGTACCGCTGGTCGACGCGGGCAATCATGCTCGACAAGACCGATGCCACCAAGCTGCTCTCGAAAATTCGGCGGCAATGGTTCGCCAAGCGCAAATCGGTCGCCGCCATACTCAAGGAGGTGATGACTAACGAGCAGTCAGTGCTGATGGATTCGGACGCTTCGAACAAGGCGGCCGATGCCGACATGGCGCTGCAGGAGCTTGGCGCAGATCATGCCGGCATTGCTTATGTCACTGCGACGCTCACGGTCTGGGACCGCGTCCCGGCGCTGGCGGCGGAGAAACTAAGGCTGGTCGAAAAGGTCATCCAAGGCCGCGACTTCACCTGCACGATCGAAGGCATGAATGCGCTCGAGGCATGGCTCGGATCGCTTCCCGGCCATGTCTACGCCAATGTCCGGCAGCCGCCCATTTCCACACTCAATCTCGCCCACCTGATCCCCCTGTCAGCGGTATGGGCGGGAGCGGAACGGGACGAGCATTTCGGTGACGCCCCCTTGCTTTACGGCAAGACCGAAGGCTCGACCCCGTTCCGCCTTTCTCTTCATGTCGGCGATGTCGGCCACAGTCTGATCGTCGGCCCGACAGGGGCAGGCAAATCCGTGCTGCTGGCGCTGATGGCGCTGCAATTCCGGCGCTACAAAGGCAGCCAGATCTTCGCCTTCGATTTTGGTGGATCGATCCGCGCTGCCGCGCTCGGCATGGGCGGCGACTGGCAGGATCTCGGAGGCGCTCTGCATGCCGAGGAAGGCGACAGCGATGCTGTCGCCCTGCAGCCGCTTGCAAGGATCGACAACGCCGGTGAACGCGCCTGGGCCGCCGAATGGCTGGCGGCGATGCTGGCCGGGGAAGGCATGGTGATTGACCCTGCCGCCAAAGAGCATCTCTGGTCGGCCCTGACATCGCTTGCGTCCGCACCACCTGCCGAGCGCACACTCACCGGTCTCGCGGTCCTCCTGCAATCCCAGGAATTGAAGCAGGCACTAGCCCCATATCTCATTGGCGGTCCATGGGGACGGCTGCTCGATGCCGAACAGGAACATCTGGGCGAGGCCTCTGTGCAGGCTTTCGAAACCGAAGGTCTGATTGGCGCAACATCGGCCGCGGCTGTGCTCGCCTACCTGTTCCACCGGATCGAAGGGCGGCTCGACGGCTCGCCGACCATAATCATCATCGATGAAGGCTGGCTCGTGCTCGACAGCCCGGCCTTCGCCGCGCAGCTGCGCGAATGGCTGAAGACGCTGCGCAAGAAGAATGCGAGCGTCATCTTCGCGACCCAGAGCCTTGCCGACATCGAGACGTCGGCCATCGCGCCTGCCATCATCGAAAGCTGCCCGACGCGCATCTTTCTGCCCAACGAGCGCGCGGCCGAACCGCAGATCGCACGGGTCTATGAGCGGTTCGGCCTCAATGATCGCCAGATCGAAATCCTGAGCCGGGCTACCCCGAAACGCGATTATTACTGTCAATCGCGACGCGGCAACCGGCTATTCGAGCTGGGCCTGGGCGATGTCGCACTCGCCTTCAGCGCCGCCTCTTCCAAAACCGATCAGATCCGTATCGCCGAGCTTGTCGCAGCCCATGGCCGCGAAGGCTTTGCAGCGGCCTGGCTCCATAACCGCAGCCTCGCATGGGCGGCCGAGCTGCTTCCTCCCCCGCCGCCCGCACTAACGGACAAGGAAAACCGCCCATGAAAATACCCGTCCTCCGCCGCGCTCTCATGGCGACGGCGATCGCCACTTCGCTGGTTTCAGGCACCATGATCGCCGCGCCAGCGCAGGCCCAGTTTGGCGGGATCGTCTATGATCCCAGCAACTACGCGCAGAACGTGCTGACCGCCGCCCGGACGCTGCAGCAGATCAACAACCAGATCCAGCAGATCCAGAACCAGGCGACCAGCCTCATCAACGAGGCCCGCAATCTTACCAGTCTGCCGGTCTCGACGATCCAGACGCTTCAGCAACAGGTCGACCAGACCCGCCAGTTGCTGAACCAGGCCCAGCGCATCGCCTATGACGTGACCGACGTGCAGCAGGTGTTCAACGGCCGTTACAAGGGGGCGGCACTGACCGGCGGGCAAGCCCAGATGGTCGCTAACGCCAATGCGCGCTGGCAGGACAGCGTCGGCGCCTTCGAAGACGCAATGAAGGTGCAGGCGGGGATCGTCGGCAATCTGGGTGCGACCCGCAGCTCGATCACGACACTGGTCGGCGCTAGCCAATCAGCGACCGGGGCTTTGCAGGCGGCACAGGCCGGCAATCAGCTACTGGCTTTGCAAACCCAGCAGCTGGCCGATCTGACTGCCGCCATTGCGGCGCAGGGCCGCGCACAGTCGATCGAGGCCGCGCGCAATGCCGCGACCGAGGCCGAGGGCCGCGAGCGTTTCCGCCGCTTCCGGACCCGGAACTGACATGAGCAGGTCGGTCAAGCTGGCGGCAGCCGCCGCTTTTGGCGGATTGCTGATCGCGGTCGCGGTTGTTTCGGCAACGCGGCCGTCGGCTCGGCACGACACAACGACCTATGTCGCGGACGAGACAGGATCTCCGAACCCTCACGCCGCAGAACTCAAGCGCTGCAGCACGATCACCATGCCGGAATCGGGATGCGATGCGGTCTGGGAAGCTGAGCGCCGCCGATTTTTCCATGGAAGGGACCGGCAGCCATGAATGATACCGGCGTCATCGACCAGTTTCTGACGGTCTTCACCCAATACATCGACAGCGGCTTCGGTCTGCTCGGCGGTGAGGTCGGCTTCCTGTCGACCACCCTCATCGTCATCGACGTGACCATAGCTGCCTTGTTCTGGGCCTGGGGCACCGACGAGGATGTGCTGCAGCGCCTGATCAAGAAGACGCTCTACATCGGCACTTTCGCCTTCATCATCGGCAACTTCTCGAATCTCGCTGGCATTATGCTCCAGAGCTTTGCCGGGCTTGGCCTGCAGGCCAGTGGCAGCGGCATGGCGATCGGCGATTTCATGCGCCCCGGCGTTGTGGCCGCAACCGGTCTTGATGCCGGACAACCGCTGCTCGACGCCACCGCCGATCTTGTCGGGCCGGTGGGTCTGTTCACCAATTTCGTGCAGATCCTGATCTTGCTGATCTCCTGGCTGATCGTTGTCATCGCCTTCTTCGTGCTGGCGATCCAGGTCTTCGTCACCATCATCGAGTTCAAACTGGTGACGCTCGCCGGCTTTGTGCTGCTGCCGTTCGCCTTTTTCGGGCGCACCGCCTTCATGGCCGAGCGCGTCCTTGGCCATATCATTTCCTCCGGCATCAAGGTCCTGGTGCTTGCCGTCATCACCGGCATTGGCACGACACTCTTCACGCAGTTCATCAATGCCGGACTCGGGGTCGAACCCGACATCCAGCAGGTCATGGCGATTGCGCTCGCAGCGCTGACGTTGCTCGGCCTTGGTATCTTTGGTCCCAGCATCGCCAACGGCATTGTGTCGGGCGGACCGCAGCTTGGCGCAGGGGCGGCGGCAGGCACTGCGATCGCTGCCGGCGCGACGATTGCGGGCGGCATCGCAGGTGCCAAGCTCGCCGCAGGTGCCGCCGGCTCGGCCATGGCGGGCGCGGCCACGGGCGGTGCTCGCGCGGCAGGCGGCGCATCGGGTGCCTATGCAGCCGGAGCCGCTGGCAAAACCGGACGGGCTGCGGCTGCTTCGGGTCTCGCCAATGTCGCAAAATCAGCCGCAAGCAGCGCGGCGTCACCACTTCGCCGGGCCGCGGACAGCCTCAAAGCGAACTATGCCGCTGGCAAGGCGGGAACGCCCGCCAATGCGGCAGCGACCGGCGCCGCCGATGGCCCTCCTGCATGGGCCACCGCGATGAAACGGCGTCAGGCGATGACGCAGGGTGCCAACATGGCCTCGCATACCCTCAAGGGCGGCGACAGCCACGGCGGCGGCTCTGGCCCCGACATCTCCGACAAAAGCTGAAACTTCCGAAAAGGATCCGACATGTTTCGACGCCCCTCTATCCGCTACGGGACCAGTCCAGAGCCCGTCACACCCTATCAACGCGCCGCACAGGTCTGGGACGACCGCATCGGTTCAGCACGGGTGCAGGCGAAAAACTGGCGGCTTGCCTTCTTCGGTTGCCTTGCGCTTTCGGGAGGGCTGGCAGGCGGTCTCGTCTGGCAATCGGCGCGCGGCACGATCACGCCCTGGGTGGTCGAGGTCGACAAGCTCGGACAAGCGCAGGCCATCGCCCCTGCCGATGTCGATTATCGCCCGACCGACCCGCAGATGGCGTTCCACCTTGCTCGCTTCATCGAACAGGTGCGCGCCATTCCCGCCGATCCGATCGTGCTGCGGCAAGACTGGCTCAGGGCTTACGACTTCACCACCGACCGCGGCGCGCAGGCGCTCAACGACTATGCGCGGGGCAACGATCCCTTCGCCCAAGTCGGCAAGGTGCAGGTCGCAGTCGATGTGTCGAGCGTCGTTCGTGCGTCGAACGACAGCTTCCGCGTTGGCTGGACCGAGCGGCGTTACCAGGATGGCGCACTTATCGAGACTTCGCGGTGGTCAGCGATCCTGACCACCGTTGTGCAGCCACCACGCACCCCCGATGCCCTGCGCAAGAATCCGCTCGGCCTGTTCATCAACGCCATCAACTGGTCAAAGGAGCTTAGCCAATGATCCGCCCGACGCGCGCCCTGCGCACATCCATTATGCTCTCAGCGGTAACACTGATCTGCATCCCTGCCCAAGCCATGGCGCGCGAACAGCGCGCTCAGCCGCAAGCAATTCCTGCTACATCGGCGCAGACTGTTGAGCCTGCCGACCCGCGCACCCGTGTCGGTAGAGCCAACGCCGCAGCGCGGGTCGAACCGGAGCGCACCAGCTATTTCAATGCCATCCAGCAATATGCCTATACCGATGGAGCCCTTTTTCAGATTTACAGCGCACCGGGGCAGATTACCGACATCATGCTGCAGGAAGGCGAAGAACTCGTTGGACCGGGGCCGGTCGCATCGGGCGATACGGTCCGCTGGATCATCGGCGACACGGTAAGCGGGAGCGGATCATCGCGCCGCGTTCACATCCTCGTCAAGCCGACGCGGGCCGACATTCGCACCAACCTCATCATCAATACCAATCGGCGCACCTATCATCTTGAACTCAGTGCGACGAACTCGACCTATATGGCCGCAGTCTCCTGGACCTATCCGCAGGACGCCCTGATCGCCCTGCGAACGGCTGAGGCCGAGCGTGAACGCACAGCTCCGGTGGCGGCGGGTATCAATTTCTCAAGCCTGAACTTTCGCTACCGCATTGCGGGCGATCGTCCCGGATGGCGGCCAGTACGGGTGTTCGATGATGGCCGGCAGGTGTTCATCGAGTTTCCGGGCGACATTGCGAGCGGCGATATGCCGCCGCTGTTCGTGATCGGCGCGGACCAGGCAGCTGAGCTGGTGAACTACCGTGTGCAAGGCCGGTATATGGTTGTCGACCGGCTGTTTGAGCATGCGGAATTGCGGCTTGGCGCAGGCAACAGCGCCAAGCAGGTTCGCATTGAGCGTGAACGCGCACGCCGCCGGAGCCGCTCATGAGCACGCGACCGCAGGATCATAGTGTGCCACCGGTCACCAACCGGATTGTCGAGGCTGAAGTCGAGACCGACGTTGAAACTGACGTTGATGCCGATGCCGAAGGCGACGAGCCTGACGACGAGAGCCCGGTTGCAGCGGCCAGTCCGGACGGGTTTCGCCTTGGCGGGGAACCGCCGCGCGTCATGCGACTGTCGCGCAAGGCACTGGCGACTCTTGGCCTCCTCGCCAGCGTCGGGATTGGCGGTGCGCTAATCTACGCACTGCAACCCAAGAACCACGCGCCAGCCGAGAATCTCTACGATACGAACAGCCGCAACCGCGCGGACTCGGTCAACGGTGCGCCTGCCAACTACGGCGACGTGCCCAAGTTGGGGCCTGCACTGCCCGGCGACCTCGGCGGTCCTATTGTTGCCGCACAGCGTGGCGGACAGAATGTCCCGATCCCGCCAATTGGTGCCGCTCCGGCCCCAGGACAGCCCGATCCGCGGATTGCAGCCGCCGAACAAGCGCGCGAGCGCGCCGCGCAGGAGCGTGACAGCGCCCGGACCAGTCGCCTGTTTCTTGCCGGAGAGACCGGAACGACCGACAATCGGTCTGCAACCGCAGTAGGGCCAGCGCCATCAGCTTCGATACTAGGTGCGGATCCAGCTCAACCGTCTGCACCAACAGCCACGTCAAGCCGCCGCGCATTTCTCGGACAGCGCGGCAACCGCAGCACGGAAAGCCCTGAGCGCATCATGCGCCTTGCATCGCCTTACGTTGTGCAGGCCGGAAGCGTGATACCGGCAGCGCTCATAACCGGCATCCGGTCCGACCTTCCAGGTCAGATCACAGCGCAGGTTACGCAGAACGTCTATGACAGCCCCACTGGCCGGATCCTCCTGATCCCCCAAGGCTCAAGGCTGATCGGTGAATATGACAGCGACGTAGCCGCCGGACAGAACCGCGTGCTGCTGGCTTGGGACCGCCTCATCCTTCCCGGAGGTCATTCGATCCTGCTTGATCGCCTGCCCGGCGCTGATGCTGCCGGTATGGCCGGCCTTGAAGACCAGACCAACTATCATTGGGGCAACATGCTCAAGGCCGCGCTCATTTCGACATTGCTGGGCGCTGGCACAGAGCTCATCTCGAACGGTGATAGCGATCTCATTCGGGCGCTGCGTTTCGGCACGCAGGACACCATAAGCCAGACTGGCAGGCAGGTTGTGCAGCGGCAATTGAACGTGCCGCCGACCCTGACCGTGCGGCCCGGATTTTCGCTGCGCATCATCGTCACGCGTGATCTTGTGCTCGAACCGATGCCTGCAGGAGGAGCGCGATGACCCGTCTCAAACTGGCTGATCTGGCCGATGAAAAACCGGTGCGGCTCACCATCGAGCTTTCTGCACGGCTGCACCGCGATCTGGTGGCTTATGCACTCGCCGTAAACGGCGGAGATGCCAAAGGTGCGCCGACCGCTGAGCGGCTCATCCCGCCCATGCTTGAGCGGTTTATCGCAACTGACCGGGCTTTTGCCAAAGCGCGCAAGACACCTCAGACGGGATAACGCTCGTTGATCAGGGTGAAGAAGCGTTGCAGCGCCGGATTGTCATTGTCTTCGCGCCAGTAAACCGAAAATTCGAGACGCGTCGTGCCGTTCTGATCGTGGATATCGCGGAAATGGAGATCCGGCCATGTCACGCCCTGCGAGGCTTCGGTTGCGATCGATATGAAACGACCGACCGACACAATGCTCAGCACGCTCTCGAGGCTGGTATTCTGCACGATGATGTTCGGCCGCCCGCCTTGTCCGGTCAGCCGCGCCGCAAGCAGATTGGCTAGAGTCGGACCAATGCCGCCGCCCGGCACCACGAACACTTCGCGGCGCAGATCACTCCAGTAGATCCGGTCGCTTTCGAGAAGCCGATGGCCCGACTGCAAGGTGACCATCAGCCTGTCAGACCAGACCGAACGCGCCAGAATGCCGCTCTCTTCCATCCCGGCCGGTGCCACCGCGACATCGATGGTCCGCGATTGCAAGGCATTCAGCAGCTTTTCGGGAGCGGCTTCCTCGCCATCGAACTGGACGTCAGGAAATCGGGTTAGATACTCGGAGAATGTCTGCTTCAGATTGCCTGCCATCAGTGACGAGCTGTAACCGACGGCAAGCCGTCCCTGCTCGCCATAGCTGACCGCCCGCGCGGTGGTTTGCAGATTGTCGATGTCAGTGATGATGCGCCGCGCGGACTCCAGAAAGACCTGGCCCATCTCGGTCGGCTCAGCTCCCCGCGTCGAACGTGTAAACAACTTGATGCCGAGTTTGTCCTCAAGTTGCGTAACCCGCAGGCTCAGCGTTGCCTGCTTCATGTTGAGCGCCGTGGCAGCACGGGAAAAGCTGCGGGTATCTGCGGTCAGAACGGCGTATCGGAGTTGCCGGACCTCGATCGTCATACTGCTATCGCTCCCCCATTCTCTTTCTTCCCGACATTGAGGCGCAATCGGACTGAAATCGCAATATAAATTCGCGATAATGGAATGAGGTCAGAGATCGATCCGTAAATTTACTTGCCCAGTCAGGCGGATGCCGAAATTTAACTTCAAATCTGTTTGATCTATTTTGGAGACAAATTTTAACGGCGGCGTGGTAAGGATTCAACATGTCGAATGAACCCCGTGCTCCACGTCTTGCTGTCCTCATCGACGCTGACAATGCCTCCTCCCGTATCGCTACCCGTCTGTTCGAAGAGATCGCCAAGATCGGTGAAGCCAGTGTGCGCCGGATTTATGGCGACTTCTCCGGAACCCGCCTCAAATCCTGGGCAGAGGTGCTTTCAACCCACGCAATCCGGGCGCAACAGAATTTCGCCTACACCACCGGCAAGAATGCGTCTGACATTGCGCTCGTGATCGACGCCATGGACCTGTTGCATACCGGGCGCTTCGACGCCTTCTGTCTGGTATCGTCTGACAGTGATTTCACCGGGCTTGCGGCCCGCATCCGCGAGCAAGGCATCGATGTCTATGGCTTCGGCGAGCAGAAAACCCCCGAGAGCTTCCGGCAGGCTTGCCGACGCTTCATTTACACGGAGAATCTTCTGCCGGAGGCTCCGACCTCGGAAGAGCCCGAACGCGCCGACCTGCGTCCCGCGACAGCCAAACAATCGCCGAGCGCCGCCGCACCTCTCATTCGCAAGGCCATCGCGCAGATGGACGATGATGGTGGCTGGGTTCCCTTGGGCCGAGTGGGTCAGCGTCTCGCCGAACTTGCCTCGGATTTCGATCCTCGCACCTATGGTCAAGCCAAGCTCAGTGATCTCGTCGACAAGGCGGGCCCATTCGAATCGCGCCGCACGGAATCGGGCCATGTCCAAATTCGTTTGAAAGTGTCGGGCGGCAAATCAAAAGCTACGCCTCCCAGATAGCTAGCTCAATCTAGGGACAGATATCTGCCGCTTTGAATCGGCGGCAATGACTGTTGCCATTTGATTTCGCCAGCAAGGCAAAATGCCTTTGCATTTATGGCCACTTTGGCCAAAAGTGGCACATCGAGAGCGGGCGTCAAACCATGCACATACTATCTGCCAAGGATGCGAAGTACAACTTCGGCAAACTGATCGACATGGCACGGGCTGAGCCCGTTACTGTTGAGAAGCATGGTCGGGCTGTGGTTGTTGTACTGGCGGTCGAAGAATATGAACGCCTGAAGGCGATTGAAGTGGGGCAGAATGGTTGATCAGGCGAACAAGGACGGGTTTCTGGAGGCGTTGACGCAGCTTGGCGGCGCAGCCGGGAATGTCCGCCTGCGTGACACTCTGCAATGGGACGAAGAAGTCTACTCCAACGTCAAAGACGCACTGATTGAATCCGGCGCGATCCTGTCCGGGCGGGGACGCGGTGGGTCCGTCTCACTGGCAGTCGGAGACAGCAGTGAGGTTCAGGCACGCCCCGCGTCCGTACCTAAGCCCCAGAAAGCAAAAGCGGCCAAAGCAAGCAGCAATTCCGGCGGCGATCTTGGCTTCGAGGCGGATCTGTTCAAGGCGGCGGACAAGCTGCGTGGCAATCTGGAACCGTCAGAATACAAGCATATCGCGCTTGGCCTGATCTTCCTGAAATACATTTCTGAGGCCTTCGAAGCACAGCATACCCGGCTGTCGGGAGAGGACTATGCCGACCCGGAGGATCCCGAAGAATATCTCGCCGCCAACGTGTTTTGGGTGCCGCCGGAAGCACGCTGGGCGCACTTGCAGGCCAATGCCAAGCGCCCTGAAATCACGTTTGTTGACGTAACCACCGGCCGCGAAAAGAAGGGCGACATCGGCGGGCTGATCGACAATGCGATGGAGGCAATCGAACAGGCCAACATTAAGGTGCTGAAGGACGTCCTGCCCAAAAACTACTCCCGTCCACAGCTGGACAAGACCATGCTGGGCGAGCTTATCGACCTGTTTTCCAACGTCGATATGCGCGGTGATCATGGGCAAGCACGCGACCGGCTCGGCCGGGCTTATGAATACTTCATCTCGCAGTTTGCCGGGGCGGAAGGCCGGCGCGGCGGCGAGTTCTATACGCCTCGCTCGGTGGTCCAGACCATCGTCGAGATGCTCGAACCCGGTCAGGGACGCGTCTACGACCCATGTTGCGGCTCGGGCGGCATGTTCGTGCAGTCCGAGCGATTCATCGAGGACCATCAGGGTCGCCGATCGGACATTGCCATCTATGGTCAGGAGCGCAACCACACCACTTGGCGCCTCTGCCGCATGAACCTGGCCGTACGCGGAATCGACGCCGACATTCGCTGGAACAATGAAGGCAGCTTCCTGCGTGACGAGTTCGCCCAAACGAAGTTCGACTTCGTCATGGCCAACCCGCCGTTCAACATCTCCGACTGGTGGCAGCCGCAACTGGAGGGCGACGCGCGCTGGTCCTTCGGCACGCCGCCGCAGGGCAACGCAAACTTCGCTTGGCTGCAGCACATTCTGCACCATTTGGCACCGCGCGGCACGGCCGGCGTAGTACTTGCCAACGGCTCGATGTCATCGCAGCAATCGGGCGAAGGCGAGCTGCGCAAGGCACTGATCGAGGCCGACCATGTCGACTGCATGGTCGCCCTGCCGGGCCAGCTGTTCTACTCGACCCAGATCCCCGCCTGCCTGTGGTTCCTTGCCCGAGACAAGAGCGCCAACGGCCACCGCGACCGCCGGGGTGAGATCCTGTTCATCGACGCCCGCAAGCTGGGCCATCTGGTTGACCGAACCCGGCGGGAATTCTCCGTCGAAGACATCTCCCTGATCGCCGACACCTACCACCGCTGGCGGGGCAAGCCTGAAGAGGTAGCGGCGGCCGGGCTGCAACCCTACGCCGACGAGCCCGGATTCTGCCGTTCAGCGACGCGGGACGAGGTGCGTGGCCATGGCCATGTCCTGACCCCTGGCCGTTACGTCGGTGCCGCAGACTTGGAGGACGATGGGGTCAGTTTCGAGGAACGGTTCGGGGGTCTTCGGGCGAAGCTGGCAGAGCAGTTTGAGGCGGGGCGAGTGCTGGAGGCGCGGATTGAGGCGGCGCTGGGAAAGACTTACGCCGTTGAGTAGCTGGCCCATCATGAGTTTTCGCGAGGCTGGAATTCGCCTGATCGACTGCGTGCATAAGACACCGACCGCGCAGCTTGTCGGCTATCCCTATGTAGCCATTCCTCAGATGAAGAATGGTCGCGTTGATTTCTCCGATGCTCGTCGGATCTCCCACGCAGACTTTGTGGAGTGGACCAAGAAGGCCCGACCGCAGGTCCATGATGTCGTCCTTTCCCGACGGACCAATCCCGGAGTCACAGCTACGTTCGGCACTGATGTTGATTTTGCCCTAGGACAGAACCTCGTCTTGCTGCGGGCGGATGGAGATGTGGTCAATCCGGAGTTTTTACGCTGGCTGGTCGTGTGTCCTGACTGGTGGGCCGAGATCGAGAAATACAATAACGTCGGCGCGGTCTTCGACAGTCTGAAATGCGCAGATGTCCCGAATTTTCGCCTGCCAATTCCACCAAAGCCAGTGCAGTTCTCGATCTCCCAACTCCTTGGGTCGATCGACGACAAGATCGAGCTGAACCGACGGATGAACGAGACGCTGGAGGCCATGGCGCAAGCGATCTTCCGCGATTGGTTCGTCGATTTCGGCCCCGTACGACGCAAAATGGCAGGCGTGATTGACCCAGTCGCGATCATGGGCGGGCTGACGCCTGATCCGACAGACGCTGCGGAGCTGGCGGCGCTATTCCCCATGGACTTCGAAGTTAGCGATTTTCCCATTGGCTGGGATGTGAAGCCCGTCATTGACCAGGCCAATTGGGTTAATGGCGCCGCTTACAAGAAAATGCACTTCGTGGCCCCAGGAGAGGGGCTGCCGGTCATCAAGATCGCTGAGCTCAAAGCGGGTGTGACGTCCACGACAGGCTTCACCAACACTGATCTCGGAAGCCGTTACCGCATCGACGACGGGGAATTGCTTTTCTCCTGGTCAGGCAATCCCGACACCTCAATCGATACCTTTATTTGGACTGGCGGACCTGCCTGGCTCAACCAGCACATCTTTGCAGTTCGGCCCAACGGCACCCGAACCCTCGGCTTCCTCTTTGCTATGTTGAAATACCTCAATCCGACATTCGCCGAGATAGCTCGGGACAAGCAGACCACTGGGCTGGGTCATGTGACCAAGGAAGACCTGAAACGCCTTAGAGTGGTCGTGCCGCCAAAAACCATTGAAACAGCGTTCGACATGCTGATGACGCCAATTTTCCAGAAGTTGCAGGCGTCGCTCCTCGAAAATCGCACCCTCGCCGAAACCCGCGACTACCTGCTGCCCCGCCTGATGTCAGGCGAAGTGCGCGTGGGCTATGCCGCGCAGGAGATTGCCGCATGACCGAGCAGAGTATCGTTTCCCAGGACATGACCCTGAAACGCCTGTTTCAGGACTTCTACCGCGTGCCTGACTATCAGCGCGAATATGTCTGGGGCGAGGCCGACGCTAAGGGTGAAGGCGGCGATCAGGTCGACCAATTCCTGTCTGATATCTACATCGAGTTTGAGGCAGCAACCCAGCACTTCGCGCCGGAATATTTCATTGGCACCATCGTTGTTTGCAAGGGTGAAGATCAGGTCTTCGAGCTCATCGATGGGCAACAGCGTACAACCACCGCTTACCTTACCCTTTGTGCGATCCGCGATGCGCTGGCAGACCTCGGTGCAGCCGTACCCGAAGAGTTGGGCAACCAAATCGCGGCAAGCACGATCGATTGGCAAGGGCTGACCACCTATCGGCTGCGGCTGGATGTACAGTACGAAGATGCGGGCGGTGTGCTACAAGGCTATGCCGAGGCCAAGGCGGCGGATACCCCGCGTGATGGGTCACGCTCGATCCGCAATCTGGGCGGCGCCTACGACACCGTGCGGGAATTCCTCTCGACCACATTTAGCGACGACCAAGCCCAAGTGCTGCGGTTCTATGGCTACCTCACCAACAAAGTGAAGGTGATCCGGATCGAAACGCCGACCATCGCCAAGGCACTGAAAATCTTTGAAACGATCAACGACCGCGGCGTCGGGCTCGACGCGATGGACCTCCTCAAGAACCTGCTGTTCATGCACGCCAAGGGCCAGGAGTTCACCGAGCTGAAGAGTGTATGGAAGGCGCTGACCGACGAGATCTACGCCGTCAATGAGAAGCCACTGCGGTTCCTGCGCTACTACCTACTCGCCACGTTCGATCTCGACAGCAAGCTGCGCGAGGATGCGATCTACGACTGGTTCCAGAAGAACCCCAAGCTTACCGGCCATACGACCGAACCTTTGGCTTTTGCCAAGCGCTTGCGAGAAGCCGCCCGGGCCTATGCCAATTTTTCGCGCGGACAGAACGTTCTCGGTCAGCCCGAGCCGGGCATCGAGAATACACGCTTGCTGGGTGGGCAATCGATCAAACAGCATTTCATGTTGCTCCTGGCAGGTCGACATCTGCCTCCGGCGCAGTTTTCCCGCCTAGCGGCGGAGGTCGAAAAGACGATGTTCGTTTGGCTGGTCACCTGGATTTCCGCCAAGGAGTATGAGCGCAAAATCGTGGATGGCGCTCACAAGCTGCGCCACGTCAAACCGGATCAGTTTGACGGTTTCATCGCTGAGACCTTTGCCAAGGAGCGCGCAGACCTCGCGCCGCAATTTGCCCGTACGATGAAGGAGATGAAGTCCACCTGGCTGCGACAGTTCCGCCTTCGCTACCTCCTCGCGAAGATCACACAGGCCGTGGATATCCAAGCATATGGCCCAAGTGAGTCACGCGATCGGCTGGCTGACTACACGGCTGGCGGCAATGACATCGAGCATATCATGGCTGCTGGAGCGGATGCAGAGGCGGTCGCGGAATTTGGCGAACGTGCGCAGGATGATGCTGTGATCCAAAGCCTCGGCAATCTGTTGCTCATCGAAAAATCGATAAATCGCTCTATTTCGAACACGCGGTATTCCGAGAAGGTAAAGGGCTACGCGCAATCGAAATTTCTTCTGACGAGGTGTCAGGCTGACGCGCAGGCACAACTTGTTGGTGTGGCGGACCAGATTACCAAAACCGTTCAAGCACTCGAATGCTGGCCTAAGTGGAGCATGGAGGATGTCGAAGCTCGCCAACTGTTCCTCACCAAGCTCGCCTGCCGCGTTTGGGACGTGCCGACGATTGACGAGGTCATCCCTGTATGACCAAATTCTCCGAAGATATCGTCGAACTAGCCAGCATCGAGATCCTGCAGGATCTCGGCTGGAACTATCTGCATGGCTCGGTCATCGCGCCGGATGGTGTGGCGGCTGAACGCCAAGCCTTTTCCGATGTCATCCTGCTACCGCGCCTGGAGAAGGCAGTGGCCGATCTCAACCCCACGCTGCCTGAAGCGGCACGGGCAGAGGCGATCCGTCGGCTGCTCACGAGTGAGACTGGCTCACTGGTCGAGGAAAACCGCCGCATACACCGACTGCTGACCGATGGCGTCCCTGTGGAATACCGCAATACGGATGGCCGCATTGTCGGCGACAAGGTCTGGCTACTCGATCTCGACAAAGTCGAGTCCAACGACTGGTTGGTAGTCAACCAGTTTACCGTCGTGGAAGGCAGTCAGAATCGGCGCCCTGACGTGATCCTGTTCGTCAACGGCTTACCATTGGCAGTGCTTGAACTGAAAAACGCCGCAGCAGAAAACGCCACAATTTCTGACGCGTTCCATCAGCTGCAGACGTATCTTGCTCAAATTCCCAGCCTGTTTCGCACCAACGCAGTGCTGATCACCTCGGACGGGATCGAAGCACGGATTGGCTCACTGGCAGCTGACCAAGAACGCTTCATGCCCTGGCGCACGGTAACTGGCGAGGATTTCGCCCATCGCGGTCAACCGGAACTGGAGACCCTGCTGCGCGGCGTATTCACGCGTGCAAATATCCTTGCCCTGATCCGAGATTTCATTGTTTTCGGCGATGCGGGCGCGGGGCCGTTCAAGATCATTGCCGGCTATCACCAGTTCCATGGTGCGCGAAAAGCTATCCGCGAAGCTGTCGATGCGAGCAGCCCCTTGGGTGACCGAAAGATCGGCGTCATCTGGCACACGCAGGGATCGGGAAAGAGCTTCCTGATGGCGTTCTTCGCCGGGTTGGCGGTTAAGTCGCCGGAGCTTTCGAACCCGACGATCGTCGTGCTGACCGACCGCAACGACCTGGACGACCAGCTCGCCTCTACATTCAGCCTCTGCAAGGACCTTCTCCGCCAAAACCCCGAGCAGGCCGAGAGCCGCGAAGATCTGCAGCGTCTGCTGGCGCGGGCCTCTGGCGGGGTCATCTTCACGACGATCCAGAAGTTCTCGCCCGAACGCGGGGAAGAGAGCTTCCCGATGCTGACCGACCGCCGCAACGTGATCGTCATGGCCGACGAGGCCCACCGCAGCCAGTACGGCTTCGACGCCAAGCTGGACGTCAAGACGGGCGCACGGCGTTACGGCTATGCCCACTACATCCGCCAGGCGATGCCGAACGCCTCGTTCATCGGCTTTACCGGCACGCCTATTGAGGCAGCGGATGTCAACACGCCCGCCATCTTCGGCAGGTACATAGACATCTACGATATCAGCCGTGCGGTCGAAGATGGCGCGACGGTCCCGATCTACTATGAGAGCCGTCTTGCCCGCATTGAACTGGACGAGGACGAGAAGCCACTGATCGACGCCGAGATCGAAGCTCTGGTCGAGGATGACACCCTGACCGAAGCGGAAAAGGCCAAGGCCAAATGGTCAACGGTCGAGGCCCTGGTAGGCTCGGACAAGCGCCTCAAACAGATCGCCGCCGACATGGTGACCCACCTTGAGGCGCGCACCGACGGCACCGAATACAAGGGCATGGCCGTCTGCATGAGCCGGCGGATCTGCGTCGCCCTCTACAACGAGATCATCGCCCTTCGCCCGGACTGGCATTCCGATGACGATGCGGATGGCGTGATCAAGATTGTCATGACGGGTGCGGCGTCTGATCCGCTCTCCTGGCAGCAGCACATCGGCAACAAGCGCAGGCGCGACGGCCTGGCCAAACGTGCCCGTGACCCGAAAGACCCGCTGCGGCTGGTGCTGGTGCGCGACATGTGGCTGACCGGCTTTGACGCGCCGTGCATGAACACGATGTATGTCGACAAGCCGATGCGGGGCCATGGCCTGATGCAGGCGATCGCGCGTGTGAACCGGGTGTTTCGTGACAAGCCCGGCGGGCTGATCGTCGACTACATTGGCATCGCGCAGAACCTGAAGAAGGCGCTCAGCGACTATACCGACTCCGATCAGGAGAAGACCGGTATCGATGAGGCTGATGCCGTCGCCGCCCTGCTGGAGCGATACGAGATCGTCAGCGGCATCTTCCATGGCTTCGATTACCTGCCAGGCATCCACGGCGCACCGATGGAGCGCCTGCAGTGCCTCGCCGGCGCCATCGACTGGGTGCTCAAGTGGGCTGAAATCGAGGCGGGCAAGGCCCAGTCACCGGAGGACAAGAAGAAGGCTCATCGCCGCTATCTCGATCTCGTGCTGGAGCTGACCAAGGCCTATGCTCTCGCTTCGGCCAGTGACGAGGCCCGAGAAATCCGAGACGAGATAGGGTTCTTTCAAGCTGTCCGTGCTGCGATCGCCAAAAGCACGGCCACCGGCAAACTTAGCCAGGCGGATAAGACGTTCGCTGTCCAGCAGCTCATTGACCGCGCCGTCGCTTCGGCGGAAATTGTCGATATCCTTAAAGTTGCAGGCATCGACTCCCCAGACATCTCCATTCTGTCCGAAGAGTTCCTGCTGGAAATCCAGGGCATGGAGAAAAAGAACCTCGCCTTGGAAGCGCTCAAGAAGCTGTTGGCCGGAGAAATTACCAGCCGCATGCGGACCAACGTCGTTGAGAGCCGCGCTTTCTCCAGACGGCTTGAGGATGCTGTGGCCCGCTACCATGCGGGTGCTTTGTCGGCAGCTGAGATGATCAATGAGTTGATCGCGTTAGCCAAGGACATGAAAGCTGCGCAGCGACGCGGCGAGGACCAGGGTCTCTCACCTGAAGAAATTGCCTTCTATGACGCGCTTGCCGAGAACGAGAGTGCTGTCGAAGCTATGGGTAGCGAACAGCTACGCCTGATTGCTCATGAGCTGCTGGAACAGCTCCGACAAAACGTGACAGTCGACTGGCACCATAGGGAAAGTGCACGTGCCCGAATGCGGGTTCTAGTGAAGCGCATTCTCAAACGGTATGGTTACCCGCCCGATCTTGCTGACGAGGCAGTGCAGACTGTGCTTGCCCAAGCAGAAGTACTTCTCAAAGAGGTTTCACAATAAAGTGCGAGACTTATCGCACCTCTTTGTTGGCTGCATTTTCATGCAAGCGAGCGGATCATTAGACAGGTGAATGGAATGGATGGCTTGCTTGAAAACGTCTTGGCTGGTGTTGGGGCACCTATTCACTGGGCCAGTCAGGCGCTTCTATTCTTTCTGCGCTATGACGCTAGCGTTTTCGTTTTGTGTGCCCTCGGGGCCTTCTGGTGCTGGCGTTTCATCAATCGCAATAAAAAATTGCACTACGACGAGGCAATGGCTGCGCTGCAGAGCCGGGAAGAGGCCTTATCGAAGATTAGCACCGCACAGGATCCTGTTGAGGCCCAAGTCTGGTTTTCAGAAGATTTCGACAACATCGCCGAGGTCATGGCGCGACCAGATCGACGGGAACTGGCGCTCGCATGGGAGCAATTCCGTGAAACATTCATCGACGAGAGCGAACCGACCATTCGGACGACGGCCAGAGCAGAGTCCTATTTTCTGCATCTCGCGGATGACACACGGGTGCTCGCCTGGGGAGCTAATATCGCCGTTGCCATCGGGCTAACAGCCACTTTCTTGGGTCTAATCGCCGCCCTCACCTCGGCGATGGGGACACTTTCAGGTGCTACGAACGGCACCGAGACGACCCAAGCTCTACAAGGCCTCCTACAGATCACTGCTGCCAAATTTTGGACTTCGGTCACCGGCATTATCTGTTCAATCGTTTTGAGGCGGACTGACCGGAGTTGGCACGAGAAGCTTCAGCATCGTCTTGAAAATATTTGCCAACTGCTAGACAGGGCGACCCTGTATACACCGCCGCAACGGATCGCAGTTGATCAGCTCCGTGAAATGAAGCGCCAAACTGAAGCGTTCCAAGTTCTGGGTACAGATCTGGCCACAGCTATCGATAATGCGCTGAACAATCGCATGTCACCAGTCGTGCAAGTCCTCGGTGACATCAGCACCAACATCGAGCAGTTTCGCAGCGGTGGGTTTGATCGCATCAGTCAGGACCTGGGATCAGCTCTGCGCGAGCACGCTGGACAAGAGATGCAGGCGTTGGCGCAATCGCTGACGGGCATGACAAGCAAGTTTGAGACGCTGTCGAGCGGACTTGCCAGTGTGCCACAGTCTCTGGAAACAAGCCTTCGTGACATTCGTCAGTCGTTCGAGACAGAACAGGAAGAAACGCGCCGTCGCCAGCGCGAGGCAGGCGAGCAAATGGCTGGTCAGCTGGAGCAGGTTGCCGCAAAACTGGAAGGCGTCACAGGTCAGTTCTCCGAAGATCTGGCGGGAAAGCTCAAAAATACCATCGAGACTGCAGCCGATACCAGTGGTGCAGCTCTTTCAGGCGCATTTGCGAAGTTCGGGGAGCAAATGTCGCAGTCCGCAGATGAACTTGTTAATCGCTTGGCCCTTCTTGCAAACAACGCAGGGCCCCTCAGCGAAGCCATGGCGCGCGCAGCGGATTCCACAAATCAGCAGGCACAAAGACTGGAGATTGCCGGACGATCTACTGAAGAGGCCGGGACCAAACTGTCAGCGGCAATAACTGAGCTGAACGCAGCTCTGGCACCAGTGGCCTCGGCAACCCGCTCTGTCAGCGAAGCCGCTACCTCGATTTCTTCGGCTTTGAAATCGCACGAGTCCGCTACTGAAGAGCTCACTGGACAGTTGATCGCTACAGCGAGTTCCGCGGAGAAGGCCTGGGAAAACTACGAAGGCCGTTTTGCCGGCGTCGACGATGCGTTGGGCAAGACGCTCGATGGACTGGTGTCTGCAACTGCCGAGCATGCCACAGCCGTCAACCAACAAATCGGTGAGCTAGATAGCGAGCTGGCGAAGGCAGTAAGTAATCTCAGGGACGCACTTGAGCCGCTCGAGGAGCTTGCCGACGAAATTTCAGCCCTCCTTGAAAAGCTGAAGTCCTGACATGAGCGACACTTCTTTCCGACGCAGGCAAGGAGAGCCAGAAGAAGAGAGCTACTTCATCTCCATGTCCGACATGTTGGTAGGACTCCTTTTTGTGTTCATAATTTTGCTTGTTTATTTTGCAGTTACATTCAAGCAAAAAGAAGATTACTTAGTTGGTGCTGGAGAAGCCCGACGACGGCTATTGGAGCAGCTTGAAAAGGACATCGAGCAAAAGCTTCCAGGCGTGGATATATCGATTAATACAGAAACAGGCATTCTAAGACTGCCTGAAGAGGTACTTTTCAATTCTAACGAGTTTGAGCTTAGTGACCGCGGACGCGAGGCAGTTAGCCTCGTGGCGCAAGTACTCGCCATGCGCTTACCTTGCTACACAAGATCCACAAACTCAGCGCTGATTCGGTGTAACGGCCGAGAAGAAGAGCACAAGATCGATACACTTCTTGTCGAAGGGCACACTGACCGCGACCCCATCCGGGGGGACACGACTGGACTGGGCAATCTCGATCTTTCTGCCCGACGAGCTACACGGACCTATCTTGCCCTGACCCAAGCCCAGCCCGGTTTGGCGATACTGACAAACGGCGATGATGTTTATCCCACGCCAGTTCTCGGCGTTGCAGGCTATGGTCCATATCGACCAGTTTTGGGAGCAGGGGGGCGACCTTTGCCGGAAACGGAGAAGGCACGTCATCGCCGCATTGATCTTCGCTTTATCATGGTAACGCCTAAGAGCGATGCTGCCCAGGAAGCTGCCCAAATGCTGAGGTCCAAATAATGGCTGGCTTGCTCGCTGTTAGTGCGAAAATCACTAGCGATTGGGCAATGCCCCGCCCGCCGCAGATCCGGGCTTTGGCAAAGTTGACCCGTGAATGGGGCGCGATGGGCACTGACGAGCGCGTCGACGCAGAGCCATGGCATCAATTTGTTCTGCGGGTTAATCCGTACAAGCCGTCCGAACTGGCTCGAAGAGATCTCAGGCGCTTGGCCAGCGAAATTTGGGACCACCCAGACTTAGAAGACTGTGTTCCCGACCTTCTTAGACACTGTTCTGCAATCGCGAAACGGACACTGGATCGACGGCTTGCCCGGGCATATTGGAATCGGTTCAAAGTCGGCGTTCCGTTATTTGTAGAACTCGGATTGTACTGCAAAAGTCGGCAAAAGCAGTTGGGTTCTCCATGGAGCGAGCTCTCACGCAGTATTCCAATTTGGGATTCCGAACTCGGTCCTCCTGGACTGGGCGACAGACTTTTGCGAGCCGAGGATCGCGAAGCATTCCTGGCAATGGCCAATCTACGCGTCCAAGACCTCAGCGGCGGCTTTGTCGACGCCGCGTTCGGTGCCCTCCTACAATCTCTCGCTGCAAAGCAGAATGTCCCACAGTCGCGGTCGGTCGGTCAGGTCGAGGGAGAAGACATTCTGAGCCTGGGTGCATCACTCGGTGAAAGCACGATCAAGGCGAATGCCGAGTTACTCGCATATGTTCTGCTAAAGCCCTGGATAGCGATGGATCCCGACGATGCCTATCGGGACAAAGTCATGGCGCTACTCCTGGACAGGCTTGGCGACCCCCGGACGTCCCAAAACAATTGGGATACCTTGGCTGAAAAGCTGTCACGCATCCAAGGCCTTCGTGATGCGGCCGAAGTTCTAAGGGTGCTGCATCAGTGGATCACCGAGAAAACAGTCCGACTCTTTTTTGATCTCATTGCTCGGACGACGGATCGCCCCGATCAGTGGAAAGAAAGGCGCGCATTCTGGGAGGCTTATCTCGACAATAAGTTTGTCGAACGTGCCTGGTTCGCTCTCGGCCAAGATGCGCGAGGTCTGGCCCAGATCGCAAAGTCATCGCATGGATTGCTATTCGGTCGGGTAGGCGGCAGCGGTGCAGCATCCAGCCAGTCCGTTCTGCTCATGAAAATCGGCGACCTTATTGTTGCCGAATGGAGCGACAACGGCCGCGCGCGCTTCTGGGTCGATGCGGCAGAGAACTCGAGATTTTTGCCAAAATTCAACAGCAAATACTATGAAGGCCAGACGCTGCGTTCGATGAGTGGTGGAACGGGGTTTGAAGCGATCGCTCACCAAGGCAAATGGTACAGAAAGTTTGCAGATCACATCGCGACCACAACACGCATACCTTACAAAGGACCAAGGCCGGTATCGCTATGGGGATGGTAGGATTTTCGTCGAAGGCGGTTCCTGAAGGCGAACTGCTCACACTGATCGGCCAAACTGGCGAAACTGTGCCATTCGACGATTGGACACTCAAAGCACCAGCGCATGCGCGCGGCATCGCTGCTGACTTGCTCGATCGTTGGGCCAATGATGCTCGCGGCGTTGACGGGGCGCCTTTGATCACCCCAACAGATGATGGCTCTGTGCTCCTCCACGGTTCCGTTGTTGCGGCATTTTCGGAGCAGGAAGCAGCGGCTCTCGCACTCCCACCTGCAATTCGCATTCAGTTGGAGATCGAAACATCAGGCGTGTTTGGTCGTCCAGGATTCCGACTGGAAACACGATGGGTTCGACCAGGTGGTCTGGCTGCCCGCGTAACTCCGGTTGCTGGTCGCCTGCGCTTCAATGCCCAGGATTGGCGGTTAGCTGAACCACTATGGTCAACGCTCGAAGCTGTTCGGGCGGTAAATGGCGCTACGGATGACGCCGGACAACAGTTTGCGATGTCGCAGCTCCGCGAAACACTTAGTGCCGCAGAAGGGGACATCCTGCATCCCAATGGTTTCCTCAAGCGGTTGCGAATTAGCTATGCGGCTGGCTTCTCACTCGATCTCAAGACCGATGGCAGACATTTTGATTTCGACCCCATCCTCTTCAGTCGGGCGCGGCGCAACGCTGCCCAGGAAGGCGAAATGCCAGATGGGGAGGATGACGGTCTGTTACCTCCGTCCCTTCAGCAAAGGTTCGTTGAGAAGTTTCGTGGGTCTGATCGTGCCCTCAATGCCTATCGGTTAGACGATTGCACGATTGTCTATCTGGACCCCGAACTTAAAGGTGCACTCGAAATTGTGCGCCGCGCCCAAGGGCTGGATGAGGAAAGCCGCCGCAAGTTTGCGTTGAGCCCGAGGCGCTACATCTCTGAAGCCATGCCGGACGGCGCATTGGCCGACGGGTCGGTCGACGCGCTCTTTATCGAGACGCAGCAATATTCTGAACGGGTCAACGGCATCGACATCTGGCGAAAGCCGGTTCTGCCTTGGATCAAGCCGAAAGCGAACAGTTGGCTTCCCGAAAGCTTTGGCCTCTATATCGGTGATCCTCCCGAGGGCGAGCAAGTCGATATTGCTGCTGAGCAGCTCGATGAAGCCATCAACGCTTTAGAGAAGGCTGTCGTAGAAGGACAAGATAGCGTCCAGATTGGGAACGCCACAGTGCCTGCCACGGCACAGGCATTGGATTCGCTTCGTGCCCTTCGCGATCGGATCACCCCTGTAGCCGCATCATCGAGCCCAGACAGTGAACCGACTGACCAGGCATGCCCATTGTTCCTGACAGTGTCGGAAAACTTCGAGCAAGTTGAGTATGAGGAAAGTGCCCTTGGTGCTGTCCAGACCTTCACTAGCCCTCAATTCCCGAATGCGGTTTCCAGCGAACCCAAGGATCATCAGCGAACAGGCTTTAACTGGCTAGCAGAAGCGTGGGCTAACCGGATGCCGGGCGTGTTGCTCGCAGATGATATGGGTTTGGGGAAAACGTACCAGCTCCTGTCGTTCCTTGCATGGCTGCGCCATGATCAGCGCGTCACAGAACCTTTTCTGATAATTGCTCCTACCGGCCTGCTCGAAAACTGGCGCCAGGAAATGCAGCTCCATCTTGTTGAGGGCGCTCTCGGAGAAATTTTACCTGCATTTGGCACCAATCTTGGCCTGCTGAGGCAGGGCCGAGGCCGCGATACGCAGTCGGGATCAGCACAACTCTCGGCAAGCGCCTTCGAGGGCTATGGCGTGGTCCTGACGACCTACGAGACCTTGCGGGACTATCACATGAGTTTTGCGCGTCAGCGGTTTGCCGTCGCAGTCTGCGACGAGGCGCAAAAGATCAAGAACGCTACCAGCCAGATCCGCCGCGCTGCTACCACTGTAAACGCACGCTTTCGGATAGCGTTGACTGGTACGCCGGTAGAGAACCGGTTGCAGGATTTATGGACCATTATGGATTGGTCTTGGCCAAAGCTGCTTGGTGCAAGTCGGGATTTTGAACGCCGCTACACTGAAGACGATGCCGCTGCGCTAGGCGAACTTCGCGGCCAGCTAGTAGATCGGCAAGACGGGCGTCCACCCGTAATGCTTCGGCGCATGAAGAGCGAAGTCCTTGACGGTCTGCCCCAGAAGCGGATCGTCAAGCATCAGATCTATATGCCGCCCGCCCAGGCGGACCGCTACTCTCGCGCAATCGAACAAGCGGTAGCACTGCGCGGAAGTGGTCAACGGGGCTTGATGCTCAAGGTGTTACACGAACTGCGGAGCACCTCGCTCTATCCGGGAAGTCCGGACGGCGCTGAATTCGATCCAGCACATTCGGCAAGGTTGCAGGCGGTGTTCACGGCGCTTGAGCAGATCAAAATGGCCGGAGAAAAAGCACTGGTCTTCTGTGAAGACCTTGCGATGCAAGCAAGGCTCGCTGCCGAAATCCGTCATCGTTTTGACATTTCTCATCCTGTTGCCCGGATCCACGGCGGTGTTGGACCTCAGATGCGACAACAGATTGTGAACGCATTTCAGACACGACCAGCTGGGTTCGACGTGCTCATTCTGTCCCCCAAAGCCGGCGGCGTAGGCCTTACTCTGACTGCTGCCAATCATGTCATCCACGCTTCGCGCTGGTGGAACCCTGCAGTCGAAGACCAGGCTACAGACCGTGTCTATCGCATCGGTCAAACTCGCGATGTCACGGTGCATTTACCTCTGGCGGTTCACCCCGACCCCAGTCTCCGCGACGCGAGTTTTGACTTCAAGTTAGACCAGCTGATGGAACGCAAGCGTGGATTGAGCGCCCAGCTTCTGATGCCAGGCGAAACCAATGGCGACCTGGACAATTTGTTTGAGAGCCTGTTCGAACCGGCGGCCACCGATCAGCCCGATCAGACAGCTTCGGATGCTGTGGTTCATGCGGTTCCAGCAAACTTGGCACCAGAGGCCCCGGAGCAGCGTCCGACCCTTTCAGTACGCCATCAACCTGTTGAACACTCCCACAAGGCACCGAGAATGGTCCGCTATAATCAGGGAGATGATCGCGCCTGGGACATTTTTGCCGACAATCTGGGAAAGCGCGCGATCGAGCATCTCATCATTCGCGATCCATATGCGTTGGCCGGACGCCGCAACCGACTGCTCACGGCAGACTTCGCTTCTCACCTAGCCCGAAAGGTGCCGGGCGTTTCGCGTGTCACAGTCATTGCGTGGGATGCGGAAAGCGCGCGAAATGACAACTTCGAAACAACGCAGCGCACAGTGGATGATATGGAGCGGGAATGGGATCGGCGCTTCATGGGCCGTGTTCCGCTCCTTCTCGAACTCAAGTCGCGCGGCGAAGATCGGCGTTTTCATGATCGTTGGATTGAAGCATATTTAGATGACGGTGACCGCTTGGCTTGGAACCTTACAAGTGGTGTCGACGGTTTCATGAACACCGACAGCGAATGCACCGTTACGCTTTGGGACGACGTTTGAATTCATCCAGCCAAAGTAGCTCGATCCAGATCGATGATGTTGGCAAGGCCTTGTTGCGCCAGCGGTTCGGCGAGGCCCCGGACGCTGCGATGGTGTGTGAACAGCAGGACCTGGTTGGTCTTGCCGAACTCGGCGAGCAGGTCGAGCGTGGACCGGCTGCGCTCATCATCGAAATGCACCAGAATGTCGTCCGCGATGAAGGGCAGCGGCTCCGTCGCACTGGCATAATTCTCAAGACTTGCCAGCCGGAAGGCGAGGAAAAGCTGGTCGCGGGTGCCGTCGCTCATGGTAGCAACCGCAGCAATACCGCCATTGGCTCGCCGTCCAACCACGACCGGATGGCCTTTGTCATCGATATCGGTCTCGATTCCGGCAAATTCACCGAGTGTCGTTGCCGTGAACAGCTCGCCTGCCCGCGCAATGAGCGGATCTTGCTGCTCTGCGCGGATCGTTGCCATGGCCGACGTCACCAATTCGCGCGCAACCGATAACTCGAGATAGCGCTCGAGGGCGAGATGCATCTGCGCTGCCGCCGCTTCGCGTTCGGCAACGGCGTGATTGACCTCGCTCTGGCTCAGATAGGCAGCAAGGTCGTCCTTTGCGGCCTTCTCGGCGAGAATGGCTGCCTCGATTTCGCTCTCGATCTCGCTAGCACGCGATGTCTGCTCGGTCAGTTCCGCGCGAACCTCATCGAGGTCGCGTTCATCCCATTCCGCCCGCAAGGCAGCGAGATCAAGCTTGTCGCCCACGTCCGTCGCGGTGCGTTCCGCCAGAGCGATCTCATTGCACAAAGCCATACGTGCTTCACACCGTGAAGCTGCTTCCAGAAGGGCCCCATCATCGCCGCCATCAAGTTTTGCCGAAGCCGCGAGCGTCGCCAGCTCCTCCCGAGCGGTGCCAAGGGCCTCTTGCGCCTGGTCGGCCTCGACCTTCGCCTCTTCAAAGTCGGGCAGCACCCCGTCATATTGCGTTTGCGCTGTTGCGTTGTCGGTAAATCGGGCCAGCACCATCTGCGCTGCAACCACACAGTCTTCGCCGATCTCGATGGCGAGTTCGGTCGCGAGGCTGCGGACATCCTTCGCAAGGCTCGTCTCGTCGTCGTCCATGCGCTTTAGCCGCTGGCGGGCCTGCCCTATTGCCGTAAGCACACCGCGTGCGCCCACCCATTCGGTGACCGCACTGTTGGCATCTGCCGGAGAAATGTCGGGTTTGAGCCCCAGCGCACCTGTTGCCGCAGGCCATGCCGCATCCCAGGCGGCCTGTGCGTCCGACAATTGTTGCACTTCCGCCTCAACCAGCTTGTGCTGCCGCGCCAATTCCTCCCGGTCCCGCGTGTCCCTGCCATATTCGGCATGTGCTTGTTCGTGCCGGGAAATGGCGTTTTGCACCGCGCTGACCCGGGCCGCGAACGACAATGTGGTATCGAGCTTGCGGCTCTGTTCGATTCGCTCGAGCAGCTCAACGGCCGGCGCAAGCTGGGCCTCTTCCAAAGCCAGTGCATTTGCCGAATTCCGCAAGCGTTCTGATTCATCCAGCACCAATTGTCGGGCCTGGGCAAATTGGAGCAGCGACGCCAGTTCTGGGTGTTTGACCAGAACTTGCGGAAAACTGTTCCCCCATTGCGCGATGCGCACTTCGCCTTGTGCGACAAGCGCGGCCGTCTCGGCCTCTGCCGCCGTGACCGCAGTCCTTGCCTCTGCGACGCGCCGCAACGCGAGTGCGAGCGATGCAGCCCGTTCTGCCTCTGCGGCGCGGCGATCGGCAAGTTCGTCTGCAGACACGATTGCCGTTTCCAGACCGTCAGCAACGGCCAGGCGAGCAGCGCCGTCATCGGGCAGCTGTCCCGCGACATATGCCGTCTTTATCGGCCTCCAGGCATCGGCACGCAGAGTGCGCGCCTCGGCAAGTGACGCATCACTTGCAATGGTCCCGGATGCCTGAAGCGAGCCAATCTCAGCCTCACCAGCGGAAATGTCGCGCTCGGCCTGTCGCTTCAGCTTGGCCTGATCCTCGATCTGCGAGGTCAATGTCTCGCGCGCGGCCTGCTCACTGCGAATATCGTCAACGCTGGGGCATGGCAGGGTGGCAAGCGCATCGATGGTATCGAAGCCAAGCGCCTTGAGCCGTCCGGTCAATGTTGCGCTGTCAGTTTCCAGCACCTGCTGACGTGCCTGGTGCGCCGACTTCTGGGCCGCAAGGCTGGCAAAGGCCGATGACGACGCCTCGGGCGGAGCATCATGCCCCGCCAGGCGTGCCGCTTCCAAACGATCGTCAATTGCCGCAAGCGAAGCCGCCAGTTCGCCAAGGCGCTTTCTGGCAGAAGCCAGACTTGGACGGCGCTCCACCATCTCGTCGGCAGCTGAGCGCACAAGATCGAGGGCAGACGGGTCCGGGATCAGTGGTGCAAGGTCCACATCGGCCGGCAGGCCCAGCATCCGGCGCAGCGCCGCTAGTTGAGCCTCGCCGTCATCAATCTCGCGCTGACGATTGGCACGATCGGACCGGGCCTTGCTGACGTGAAGGGCGCGTTCAGCCAGATCACGCACCCGCTGTTCGGCGGCTTTGAGACCCGGGTTCACCACCAGCGCATCAAGCCGTGCCTTCAGGCGGTCCCGCCGCTCGATCGCGGCCTCGAGCCGCGTTTCAGCCTTGTTGCGCTGGTCCAGAGCAGTCCGCATCTTGGCCGCGAAATCATCCGGGAAGGACGCGACATCGTCGTAGCCGACCAGATCCAGTGTAAAGTTGGCCAGCTGACGCAAATAGGGCACGACTCGCAGGACGCGCTCCAGCCGGGACGTCGATGCGCCGAGGCTGCGCCTCTCTGATCGCAGGGCCTCGAGCTTTTCCGCGGCTGCGAGCGATGCCTTGCGCGTCTGCTCAAAGGTTTCTCGGGTCAGTTGCGCGCCGCGTGCCGTCTTCTCGGCTGCCTCGAATGCCGTCAGCTGCTGGTAGAAAACACGATTTACCGACCGCCTCGTATCGAAGAGCTTGTCCGCTTCGCCGTCGATACCTTCGAGGCGAGATACCAGCGTGCGCAAGCCGCCGCCTGCTTCGACGATCAGACGCCCGATGTCGCCATCGGCGTGAAGCAATCGCTCCCCGCCGTTGCGCAAGGTTTCGTGGTTCAGACCAAAGAGGGTTTCGAACCGCTCCCGTGTGATGGCACCCAGCACCGGCGCAAGGACGGTGTCATCGAGCGCCGTTCCAGACAGGTCAGCCAGTGTCTTGCCGTTGCCCTTGCGGCGCTTGAGCGTCACCGTGCTGCCATCAGCCATCAGCATCGTGGCCCCAATGCGCATGCCATCGTAGCCGAACAAACTGCCGCGCTGGGTATTCTTGGGGATCGAGAACAGGAAGTCGCTGATCGCCTCGAGACAGGTGCTCTTGCCTGCTTCATTGGCACCGTAGACCACCGTGAGGCCCGCTGTTTCCGGAATGGCGAGCTCGCGACTTGCGCAGCCGCCATATTTCTCAAGGCTGAGTTCAGTCAGGCGCATGACCAGCCTCGCTGACTAGACTGCGCGCAAGGGCTGCGGCGCGTTCGGGTATCTCGGCACGCATCTGCTCAATGAAGGCATCGGCATGTGCGCCAGCGGGCAGTTTCGTCCGAATCTCGGCAAGCCGCGCTTCGAGCACTTGCGCAATTGCGCTGTCCTGGCTGAGGCGGGTCACTTCCTGATCAAGCTTGCCAGCCACCGTTGGATCGACGGCGTCCGGGGCTTCAGGATGGGCCGTTTCCAACCTCAGCTTTTCGAGCCACACGTCATCCGAGAGCGTTGCCAGCAGTGTTTCCACGTCCTCCCGGAAAGCGGTGCGCTCGAGGATCAATCTGGAATGGAGCGGTGTCGTTCCAGTCACCGTCAGGCGCAGGGCAAGGGGCCGTCCATCGGCTTGCTCAGCGGCTTGGGCGATATGGCCGCGAATGAGATCCAGTAATTCGGGGTGTTCGCTCGTTCCCGACACATCAACTGTGATCGATGCCCAGCGCACCACATCCAGCGCGCGATGCTCGAGCCTGGTGACTCTGCCGTCATTGACTTTGACCAGGACGGCTCCCTTTGGACCCGTCTCTCGTGGGTGCCGGCCCTGAAGATTGCCGGGATAGACGATGTGCGGGTGCTCCCCGAGCACGGCATGGGCGTGGACGTGGCCTAGCGCCCAATAGTCATAGCCATGATTGGTGAGCTGCTCGGGCGTGCAGGGCGCATAGCGGGCGTGATGACCTTCGCTGCCCGCACAGGCCGTATGGAGAACGCCGATATTGAACAGTGCCTCGGTTGCTGACGGATATTCGCGCGCCAGATCTTCGGAGACGTCCGGGCGGGGGAAGCTCCGCCCATGGATCGCAACCCCGACATCATCGAGACGATGTGTGGCGGCCTTGGTCTTTGGAAAGACATGGACATTGCCGGAAAGGGACAGCTTGTCGGCAAAACGATTGGCGGAGTCATGGTTTCCAAGGACCATGAACACCGAGATGCCAGCTTCGTCCAGCCGGCGCATTCCCTCCATGAAGTAAAGACCCGTCTGGAAGTTACGCAGATCGCCATCGAAAATGTCACCGGCCAACAGCATGAACCGGCAGCCCTCATCGATCGCAAGGGCCACCAGGTTATCGAAGGCCTCACGCGACGCCGCCTCGACGCGCGCGGCATATTCCGCAGATTTACCCGCCAATCCAAGTAATGGACTGTCGAGGTGAAGATCAGCGGCATGTACAAAGGTGAATTCGGTCAATCGAAGGCCTCCCGTCTCCAGCATGGCACGAACCACCCTAAAATGTCTCGATAAAATCGGTCCAGAGCATGAGGGGAAAGCCTTCCCCTGCTGCTGAGCCCGCCCGGTCTCTTCAGACCCCTTCGTGCGGGACTGCCGCCCCGCAACGCCCCGCAAGAGGAAGAGGGCGTGATTGTCCCGTGACGGGCTGAGAGCGGCGAGAGAGGCTCGCTGTGGTCCGCCGCGGAGACCTGCTATGGCGCAACGACATGCTGCGCGCTCGAGACCTGAGCGTGCCAATCTTTACCAGCAAATCACCGACCGGATCATCGCTGATCTCGAGGCTGGGCGCGTCCCATGGGTTCAGCCCTGGGGAACGGCCAATGCCGGCATCGGCATGCCGCACAATGCTGTCAGTTCCCGTCGATACAGTGGCATCAATGTGCTTACCCTCTGGCATGCCGTCGTCTCCCGAGGCTTCTCAAACCATGCGTTCCTGACGTTCCGGCAGGCTGCGGCCTTGGGGGGCTCGGTGCGTCGCGGCGAACGCGGGGTCGGTATCATCTACACCCGCCGCTTTGTGCCCAGCAGCGAACGTCGCCGAGCGGATACCGAAGGCACCGCAACCAGTGGCGGGATTCCGTTCCTCAAGCATTTCACGGTGTTCTCGGTCGACCAGTGTGACGACCTGCCCGAACATATCTGTCTCCCGCCGCCGCCCATCCCGGATGGCCTGATCCTGCCACACGCCGAGGAGCTGATCACTGCTACGGGCGCCGACTTCCGCATCGGTGGCCCGTCCGCTTTTTACAGCCCGTCGCATGACTATGTCGCGGTGCCGCGCCCCGACGATTTCCATGAGCCGATCAACTGGCATCGCACGGCTTTTCACGAACTGGGCCATTGGACTGGCCATGCCACCCGGCTTGGCCGCGATCAGACCGGCAGCTTCGGCTCCAAGGACTATGGCCGCGAAGAATTGATCGCCGAAATGGCCGGAGCCTTTGTCTGCGCCGCACTTGGGATTGTGCCAAGCTTTCGCCACGCTGACTACATCGGCTCGTGGCTCCAGATTATCCGGGAAGACAATCGCGCCATCCTGCGCGCCGCCAGCGCTGCCTCCAAGGCGGCAGATTATATCCTCGCCTGTCGTAACACCGCATCGACTGGCCTTGATGTCGCTGGTGAGGACGAAGTCGACGGCTTCGACCTGGAAGGGAGGTTGGCGGCATGAACCTCCTCACCCCCGAAATCCGTGCGGCCTTGCTCGCGAACATGCTCGCGCGCCGCAATGCGCAGGCACAAGGCGAACGAGAGCCTGATCCGGTTCCCGTTGTCCGCTTCTTCAATCCGCTTGGCGCGGCCACTTGGCTTGCCACCGAACTCGACGAGGACGACATCCTGTTCGGCCTTGCCGATCTCGGCCTTGGCTGCCCTGAACTCGGCAGCTTTTCGTTGCGGGAATTGCAGTCGCTGCGTCTGCCGTTCGGCCTTGGTATCGAGCGGGATATCCTCTTCGACACCGCGTTGCCCATATCGGCCTACGTCGCGGCAGCCCGTCAGGCGGGTTCGATCCTGGGAGCTGAAAAGCTGCTGAGGGAACGCGCCATGCCAGAAGGGGATGGCTGAAATCTGGTAGCCTGGCGGCCTGCCAGATCGCGGGTTGGTCCGCTTGTGGCGGCCCTAGAGGAAGAGGAAGGCCAGGGCCTTCGTGACGGGCTTGGAAGCCGAGAGAGTGTCTCGCGGCGGCCCGTCATGGAGACCTGCAATGGCCAAACAGCCTGCAAAAATCACCCTCAGCCCGTCGCGTGACATTCCCTTCGACCATCTAATCCTGTCACAATCCAATGTCCGCCGCGTGAAGGCAGGCGTGTCGATCCCCGAACTTGCTGAGGATATCGCACGCCGGACTTTGCTTCAGAGCCTCAACGTGCGCCCGGTGCTTGATGCCGAAGGTCAGGAGACCGGCATCTTCGAAGTTCCGGCCGGTGGCCGACGCTACCGTGCCCTTGAGCATTTGGTGAAACAGAAGCGCCTGGCGCGCACCGCGCCGATTCCCTGCATCGTCAAGGCGGCGGACAATGACGTCTCGGCGGAAGAAGACAGCTATGCCGAAAACGCGCACCGGGAGCAGTTGCATCCGCTCGACCAGTTCCGGGCCATGCAAGCCATGGTCGACAAGGGTAGCGCCGCCGAAGACATCGCCGCGCATTTCATGACCACGCCCGCTGTCGTCCGCCAGCGTCTCAAACTGGCGTCGGTCTCGCCCAAACTCCACGACATTTACGCCGAGGACGGCATGTCGCTGGACCAGTTGATGGCGTTCACCGTGTCCGAAGATCATGAGCGCCATGAGCAGGTGTGGGAAATGCTGACCCACAGCTTCAACAAATCCGCCGCCTACATCCGCCAGCGCCTGACGGAAAACAGCGTCCGGGTTGCCGACAAGCGGGTGCGGTTCGTGTCCGTCGATGCCTATGTCGCGGCTGGCGGCGGCGTGATGCGCGACCTGTTCGAGGACGATGACGGGGGCTGGCTCACCGATCCCGCACTGCTCGACCGCTTGGTCGACGCGAAACTTGTAGCCGAGGGCAACCGCATTGGCACTGAAGGCTGGAAATGGGTGGCGACTGCCGTCGACCTGCCATGGAATGCGACCAACGGACACCGTGAGATCGTTGGCGCAGAATTGCCCATGACTGAGGACGAGCAGGCAAGGCTCACGGTGCTTCAGGCTGAAATCGAGCAGATCGAGACCGAATGGGCCGACGACCCCAACGTGCCGCAGGACGTCTATGCGCGGATCGAAGGGCTCGAAACGGAAATCGGCCAGCTGGTCGACCGGCCCATGATTTTCGATCCTGCCGAAATGGCAATCGCCGGTGCCTTTGTGACGATCGAGGCGGATGGTTCGCTTTGCATTGAGCGGGGCTACGTCCGAGCCGAAGACGAACCGGTGGTGGAAGTGGGCGGCGAAGACGATGGCTCCGGGGTCGATCCTGTTTCGGGCGAGCCCATACTTGGCGCAAACCACAACGGGACCGCACCAAGCGCCAGCGGTTCGGCACCTATCGGAACTGAAGAAGAAGATGCCGACGACGACATCCTCAAGCCGTTGCCCGACCGCTTGATTGCCGACCTGACCGCCTGGCGCACACTCGCGTTGCAGGATGCCTTTGCCCAAAGCCCCGCCACCGCCTTCGCGACGGTGTTGCACGCGCTCGTGCTCGACACCTTCTACAGCTACAGCCGCGAGAGCTGCCTGCAACTGTCGCTGAACCGGGTGTCCTTTGCCAATCCACCTGCAGGTCTGCGCGACAGTGCGCCCGCGCGGGCCATCGCCGAGCGCATGAAGCGCTGGGAGGATCGACTGCCAGAGTCCGACAAGGAACTTTGGGACGCGCTTCTGGCCTTCGATGCCGATGAGCAGGCTAGTCTGTTTGCCCATTGCACATCGCTCGCGGTGAACGCGCAGGCCGAGATCGTCCCTAAATACGACAATGGCCGGGTGTCGACGCATAGCATTGCACGCCGCATCGCTCACAGCCATGTGCTGGCGCATGCAGTCAGTCTTGATGTCGTGGCGGCAGGCTGGAAGCCCACAGTCGATGGCTATTTCCGCAGCGTGACCAAACCGCGCATCCTTGCCGATGTGACCGAAGCGCGCGGGGAGCAGTTCGCTGGCATGATCGATCACCTGAAAAAAGGCGACATGGCCCGCGAAGCGGAACGGCTGCTGGAAGATGCCGGTTGGCTTCCAGAGCCGCTGCGCACGCCCGACGCCGACGGTGGTCATGGCGCAACGCCTGACGTTGATCGTGAAGGGCTCGAGCTCCCCGCGTTCCTTGACGATGACGAGGCGGCTTACGCGATCGCCGCCGAATGATCCGAACCGCGCGGGTTCAACATCCCGATTGTTTTATCTCACTCCGGCCCGGCCACCACGCCGGGCCGCCTCTTTTTGGGGAGACTGCAAATGCGGAAAACCAAAACTCCCGGGCCCTCCTGCGGAAGACGCCATGGTTGACTATCATTCACCAACGGTCGTGCAACCGGATATACCAGTCGCGGCGATGACCCCGCTCGAACGCCGTTTGCTGTGCGAACTGTTCGAGCATGAAGGCAATGACCAAGCGGTCTACTTTTTCGCCAGCGATAATGTCGCCGACACGGCTTGGATCGCGACCGCTGAGCTGGTCGAATTGCTCGGTCAGGATAATGGCATGGTCAGTCGCATCGCTGACGTGGTGCGCGCGGAAATCGCCAAGGGTGATCTTGGCGAAGACGAGTTCGAGCTCGATTTCTCGATGATCGGCTATGACCTGATCTTCCAGGACATTGTGCGGCGATCGCCTGACCTTGACCATGTGCAGATCATCGCAGCGTGGACTTGCACGAAGATGCGGCCCGACGGCTTTGGCGGGATGGCGACCGTCATAACGGCTGACGAGGTTCATTCGATGTCGACCGCGTCCTACATCGAAGAGGTGCTCGGGCGTTTGGGCGAGCTACCGCCCTCCACCTGAAATTTCCCGTCCAATCATCCCAAGAAGCCCGGCCATTGCGCCGGGTTTTCGCGTTTCAAGGAGACCTGAAAATGTCAGCGCAATACCTCTACGACACCGCCCCCTTGGGCAGCCTCATCCGTTATTCTAACGGCGAGCCGCGCCCGCCCGAGCGTTTCCGCCGCAAACTTGCCGCTTGGAACAACGACAATGGCACCGGCCGCCTCGTTGAGCGCTACCCCGGCCAGGTTACCGACAACTACCGTTCGCCGGCGCATTTCATGCTCCATCTGGCGACCTACGGCACTCAGGGCGTCATCGTCATGACCGTGCGCCGCGCCTACAGCGTCGAAAGCCCGCTCAATTTCGAGATCATCGACGTGCCGAAACCTGGGCAAGTGCGTGTCTTGACCACGTTTCGGGAAAGGACGAATTGCGCCACCTCGCGGCCGACATGTCATCGGCAGAAGCATGGATGCGCGACAATCCCTATTCCGGGATGCGCGCCGAGATCGTGACCGACGCTGATCTGGCAGTTTTGCCCTCTGAACTCAGGAGGGCGGCATGAACGACATCAGTGTCGAATATGGCACGACGAGCGACGGCCTTATGGCCGCACGGGTCGATGGGCTCGCCTATATCGCCATTCCGCTCAAGGAAGGCTTCTCGATCGTGTCCGGCTGGAAGCTCAACCGGCCGATTGGCGAATGGTCCCGGTCAGATGTCTATTGCGCCGAAGGTGCCGTGGCTGATGAAGTCTCCTTCCGCGCCTATATTGCCGACATCGCGCTGCATGTCCGCCAACGCAACGCGCTCGGTCGCGTCGATACGATCCTGCGCGTTTCCACGCCTTGGGGCATGTCTCAATCGGCGACCATCTACGCGGAGGGGATCGTCTTTCATTCCACTGCCGGCCATGGCGGCTTCAAGCTCGACCGGGCACGCAATGCGGGGATGGATCCCGCGTTGCGACTATCTGGCGGCTGGTATGAAGAAGACGCCGAATGGGCGCTCGTCGCCGCAGGTTACCCGGACCTGTTCACCTACCGCGAACAGGCAATGGCAGACAGAGCGATGCGCGATTGGTATCCCGATGCTTGGGAGGCCGTCCATGGCCGCACGTTGTCAGCGGCGGAATCATTCACTCGCGACCGCCAGCAGTTTGCCCGCCGCCACGAAAAGGACTGGGTGGTGATTTCTGCCGTTCGATCATCCGATCATCCTGGCATGGTAGAGGCGCTGGCCACCGTCGGAGGGGATCGGAATAGCGACGAAACGCGACGATTTCTGGTGTCGGTTGGGGAGTATGCTGCTGGACGGCACGGGTTCGTTATCAATCCTTCGGCGCACCCTGAGATGGTACGGTCCTCCAGCATCCTATCGGGTTGTCGATTGGCTGGAATGTCAGAGTGACACAATCTTCAGACACCATTCCTGGCCGCGCTTACTCGGAAAAAACTATGCCAAAGCAGCCACTTTAGCGGTCAGATAATCATGGTAACCTTGAAGCAGCGAAAGATCTGCGGCCGCTGCGCTTGCCATGAGCTTTTCACATTCTGACCGGGCTTTCGTCAATGTCGTCCACTTGACCCCGCTGTCATCCGGAGCGGCGATCCGCGAATAGATATGCGCAGAGATTTCTTGTTGGCAGACGAGGGGCAAACAGTTTGGATCGTGGGCAAAAATGAGACGCTTGGCCAAGAAGCCAAACTTGGGATTTTGAAATTGACTGGCCAGCGTATGGCGGTGTTCCCACGGCATCGCATGAAATTGCGTCATCAGCTGCTCATCAGCATTTCCTGCAAACCCCTCATAGATTTGCTTTTCAACGTGTTCGTTGGGCCCATACACAGTTTTGGTAGCCTCATACGCGGCCAGCAAACGGGTTTTGAGTGCGTCGTCGCTGCGAAGATCACTAGCCCGAACCGCAATGTCATCCTGCGTCAGATCACCGAAAAGGTGGTCGGGCACATCCTCTAGCGGCGTCATGGTCGGCGCGGCGTTGGCTTTGATTTTGCGAAGCGGCTTTGGTGAGCTGACTACGAGACTTTGCAACTGAGCATCGGTCAGATTGCGAAACTTATCGAGATCGTGTGCCAGGTCGAAACAGACCGAAACATTGGACTGTTCGCTGTCCTGACCAATCCGCAATACCGGCATATGCTTGGGACGGTTGAAGTAGAATTCCGTCAGGAGGAATGGCTCATCTTCATCCAAAAACTCGGCGGCCGCGGCTCTTTGCGTGAACCGCAAAAAACGATTCCACAGATCGCCAGCGCCGTCCCGAACAAGGCGGCACATGTGAATCGTAGCCTCTACATCCGACAATGCATCATGGGCATTGTCATGAGCAAAGCCGTTAGCGGGTGCGAGTTGGTCGAGCTTGAAAACTGGCTTGCCGTTGCCACCATAGGGAACGGTCACACAATCTGGTTCAAATTCAGTACAGGCTTGAACGAGGGGCAACACGTCACCCCGGCAATTACCGTCGCGATTGGTCAGATATGGATTGTGCAGAGTTTGGTAGAAGGCTTGGCGCATGAGCTCTTCGTCAAACCGCAGACTGTTGTAGCCAAGAAAAATGGCCGGCGACCATTCGGCCAGCTTGCTGCGAACGGCTCTGACCATCTCGTAGTGCGATGGCGTGGCGGGATCGTGCAGCCGATCGATGGTCATTTTGGTGACACGAAGTGCGCCTGGAGCTGGAACAATGAACGGCAGGAGCCGAGAACGTACCTCAAAGCGTTCCAGGATGTTCAGGTCTTCGTCGGTCCTGATTGCCGCAAATTGCAAAATCTGATCGAAGGAGGTGTCAATGCCAGTCGTCTCGGTATCGTAAAAGACAAACCCCATGCGCCCCTCCGCAGTCAGCTAGATGTATGAGGAGAGTCTATTTTGCAACGCTGTCACGCTCACACGAAAACGCTTGGCGAGCGCCTTCATACCAACCTCATCGTCAATATCTAGGCTTTCAATTCCTTCGATTTGACTGATAAATTGCTTTGGCATCAGGAGTTCCGAGGCAAACGCATTAGCCTGTACCTCAACCCGGTCAGTCCCTTGAGTCGCCAACTCGCCGCGCCAGAGCGTAAAGCCTTTGTCTACATGCACCGTGCCATCAATCAGTTCGCGGTGCATGATGTGGTGCCCCAGTTCATGGGCGATGGTGAACCGTTGGCGATTGGGATGGTGGAGCGCATTGACCCCGATCACTGACACGCCGTCTTTGATGAGCGCCATGCCCGAAAGCTCCTGATCGAGCGGCGAAAAGCGCACGGCTATGCCGAGACTTTTTGCAATTTTCTCGACTGGCACCGGTAGCGCCGTCACAGCGTATTCTGTCAGGATACGCTGCGCGTGGTCACGAGCAATTTGAGCTGGGCTGGTCACTAGGAATCGTCCGAAGCAGCAAGCGTTGTGCCGTTGCCAAACATGCCCATCAGCGCATCGCTCACCTGAGCCTTTTGACGCTCTGAAATGTCACTGCGCGAAATGGGGACAACCATATCGTTTTCGCCACGCACTAGCGACTTGGGCAAAAGTTGCATGATCGACGGCAGCTTCAGGGCTTCCGCAAACAGATACACTTGATGCAGCAAAACCTTCTGTCGACCGGACTCAATATTAGCGATTGAGGCGCGGGAAATGCCCACCTTCACAGCAACTTGTGCTTGTGTGAGGCCAATGGCTTTTCGCCTTATCGCCACAGCTTCCCCCAACGCCGAATAGATTGACCACTCGTTCATGGCCGTGCCTTTGAACCAATACGCCAGCTATGTCAATCACACAAACATATGTTTGTGTGATTGACATAGCATATGTTTGCATTGACGCTATTTCCAAATCCCGTCATATAGCGAATCGAGGCAAGGGCATCGTGCTCGAGTCCAAGCAGAAAGGAACTGCCATGCAGCTCGAAGGTGCTGTCATTAAGGAACAAGGCCAGACCTTCGCGGTCGTGGTGGTCAAGCGTCATGTCACTGACAATCGGCATGAAGCGTCGTCGGCAATGCAGAGTTTTAGTCGCTGCTTTCCGGGAATGCCGATTGTCCTGATGTCTCAGGATTCTCGCGGGGTGCCGACATATTTCGGTCGCCGCGACATTGCCAATTTTCTTTCTGGGGTGCCGACCAACGCCATCCCTTGGAAGCGTTACACGTTCAACTAAGATCACAGGAGCATTTATGGCCAAGAATACCGGCAACAACTTTCGTCGCGGCGCAGTTACAGCCCGTACCCAATTTGAGCGCCCCGATGGCAACTACCAGAAGCGCAACGAGCGCACTGGCGAGTTTATGAGCGTCAAGAATGGCGGATCGCCGTTCAAGGGCGTCGCCAAAGAACCCGATGGGCGCGACAGCCCCAATTCGTGATACAATTATCGCATGTCTAACCCAACCCCCGTGCCCACCCCGAAGGATGCAATCCGCCTCGAACTTGAGCGGATCGAAGAGGATTGCATCCATTCCGGCAAATCTCACTTCAACGCTCACGAGCGGTGGAGCCGGTTTCATTATTGGCTGGGAATCCCGTCGGTCATTTTAAGTAGCATCGCGGGCTTGGCCTTTTTTAAGGACTACCCCGAAATCGGTGGCGCGATTGCATCGGTGGTTGCCGTCTTGACCGCACTATCGACATTCTTGAAGCCGTTTGAACGTGCCGCATCGCACAAGAGTTCCGGCGATCAATATCTCTCGCTCAGAAATGATGCGCGCGTATTCCGGCAGATTCGGCTTGAAAACGTCTGTGACGACCAGTCGGCGATTGACGGCTTGGATGAGTTCACCAAGCGCAGAAACGAATTGAACCAAGCCAGTCCACAGTTTTCAACCAAGGATTTCAAGGTCGCCCGAGACGGGATCGATGCTGGCGAATCCACTCATGCAGTCGATAAATAATCATATGACAGTCAACAGTTACCTCACCAATCGTGCCAGCAACGCAATACTTTCAACCGGCGAACAGGATTCAATAAACCGTTCGGTTGCTACCTTGCAAACGCGCCTCAATTCATATTTTGGTTCCAAACTAAACAGCCATTTTCGTTTTGGTTCTTCTACGCGCGGTACGATTTTGCCTCGCAGCATGGATGGTCATTCCGATATTGATTACATGGTGGTGTTTGCCGAAGGGGGCTATACCCCTCAAACCTACCTCAACCGCCTTCGGGCCTTCGTCGATGCCTATTACTCATCGTCAGACATCAAGCAGTCCTCACCGACCATCGTGCTGGAACTCAACCACATCAAATTTGACCTTGTGCCCGCACTTGCCAACATGTGGGGAGGCTACCAGATTCCAGATGGAACAAGCGCGTGGCAAAATACAAACCCTAATGATTTCAATGGCAAGCTGACCGAAAAGAACACTGCTAATCACCACCTCATCAAGCCGACCATCAGGCTCGTGAAGTTTTGGAATGCCCAGAACGGCTATGTCTTTGATTCATACTCGCTGGAAAAATGGATTGTCGATCAATCATATTTCTACATCAGCACCCAGCGTGACTACCTGCTTGAAACATTCGAAAAATTGGCAACGCCAACCGATACGCAATGGCGAAAAGACAAGGTTGAGCGCGCCAAGAAGATTGTGGCTGAGGTTCGCAGGCTTGAGCGCGAGAATATGCCTGTTTCCGCTGAGCTTGAGATCAAAAAACTCATCCCGGAGTAATGGCGGATCGGCTCATTCCAATTAACTGACCAATATGCATCAGGCTGTAATCGAGTGAGAGGCTAGCCGGGAGCGGGCGAACCGCCCGGGTTTGAGAGAGAGTGTCCGGGCGTGATCCGCCCTTTCTGCTCTCCCGGAGATCCCACCAATGGCCCACATCCTTACGGACGCAGCGCTTGGCGCTGCGCCGCTCGCCACGCATTGCGCATTTGACGCGCGTGCGCGTGCGCTGCTGACCGCAGTAACCTCGCTTCTACCCCTGCTCGAAATCGGGCGGCCCGTTGAATCCGCCTGTTTGCGCGAGGCAATGACGGCAGCCTTTGGCGGCACCGATGCTGAAGGCGCATGGGATTGGAAGAGTGCCTATGATGCCTGTGAGGTTGCACAAATCCTTTTCCTGCGCCGTTTTGGCCCGGCAATCTTGTCACGCGGTGGCCCTCGATCTCGCTCCCTTGCGCTGATCGAACGAGTTTCGGCTCTCTTGCCGACCCACACCCGGCGCTCTGAAACCAGCCAGGCCTTGCAACAATATTCGACGCCTGCGGGTCTATCGTTCGTGGCCGTTGTCGCTGCTTCGATTGGCGCGGGCGAAACTGTGCTCGAACCTTCTGCCGGCACGGGCATGTTGGCGATTCAGGCCGAACTGGCGGGTGCACAGCTCGTGCTGAATGAACTCGCTGAAGGCAGGGCAGCACTGCTGTCACGCTTGTTCTCAGGCGTGGCTGTCAGCGGACATGACGCGGCGTCGATTGATGATCGCTTGCCCATTTCCGCGCGCCCGAGCGTTATCCTCATGAACCCGCCATTTTCGGCCGTCGCGCATGTCGACCGGACGATGAAGGACGCCGCGCTTCGCCATATCGCTTCCGCCTTGGCCCAGCTCGAGCATGGGGGGCGGCTGGTGGTCATTACCGGCGCTGGCTGTTCTCCGGATGCTCCAGCATGGCGCGATGCTTTCATCCGGCTGCAGGGGACCGGACGTGTGGTCTTCACCGCCGCCATCGACGGCAAGGTCTATCGCAAGCACGGCACGACGATCGACACGCGATTGACGGTGATCGACAAGCTGCCAGCTTCCGATCCCACGACTTTCGTTCCGAGTGCAGGGACTGCTTCTGATACCGCGACCTTGCTCAAATGGGTCGAAGCGCAGGTGCCGCCGCGCGGACCGATTGCCCCATTGCCCCGTGCCGGACTGCATTGCGCTTCTTCGCCGTCGCCCGCGAGCCGCGCGGTTGCTCGAACTGCCCCGATCAATCCCGTGGTCGATGCCGATGCGCCTGAACTCACCTATTCGACTGCTGACTGGGCTCCGCCCGAGGGGCAACTCGGTGACAGCATCTACGAACGATATGGACTTCAATCGGTCGCCATTCCCGGCGCATTACCGCACCCGACGCCGCTGGTTCAATCGGCGTCAATGGCCTCGGTGGCCCCGCCGAAACCAACCTATCGCCCGCACTTGCCCGAGCACCTGTTGGCTGACGGCGTGTTGTCCGACGCGCAGTTGGAATCCGTAATCTACGCTGGCGAGGCCCATTCCGGGCATCTGGCAGGCGCATGGACCGTTGACGAAACATGGGATCTCGTCTCGGCGGCGGCTGAAGAAAACGACGCAGCCATCCGCTTTCGCCGTGGCTGGTTTCTGGGTGACGGCACGGGTGCGGGCAAAGGCCGTCAGGTCGCAGGCATTATTCTCGACAACTGGCTAAAAGGCCGCCGCCGTTCACTCTGGGTTTCGGTATCGGACCGCCTGCTTGAGGATGCTCAGCGCGACTGGTCAGCTTTGGGGCAGGAACGACTGCTGGTGACGCCCTTGTCACGCTACCGGCAGGGTTCCCCTATCAAGCTGGCGGGAGGCATCTTGTTCACGACCTATGCGACCCTGCGTTCGCAGGAGCGGGGCGGCAAGGCGAGCCGGGTTCAGCAGATCGTCGATTGGCTTGGCCGTGACTTTGATGGTGTCATCATCTTTGACGAGGCGCACGCCATGGCCAATGCCGCAGGCGGCAAAGGCGCGCGCGGCGACGTCTCAGCGTCGCAGCAGGGCCGGGCAGGCCTGCGGTTGCAACATGCCCTGCCCAATGCCCGCATCGTCTATGTCTCGGCCACCGGCGCCACGACGGTGCAGAACCTCGCCTATGCCCAGCGGCTTGGGCTGTGGGGCGGCGAAGACTTCCCTTTTGCCTCACGCGCCGACTTCGTGGCCGCGATTGAGGATGGCGGCGTCGCAGCCATGGAAGTTCTGGCCCGCGATCTGAAGGCGCTCGGCCTCTACGCTGCCCGCTCATTGTCATTCGACGGCGTCGAATATGACCTGCTCGAGCACCAACTGACCCCTGAGCAGGTGCGGATTTACGATTCCTATGCCGGGGCATTTCAGGTCATTCACGCCCATCTCGATGCGGCGCTCGAAGCATCGGGCGTCACCAGTGCATCCCATGGGACCTTGAACGCACAGGCCCGATCGGCAGCGCGATCCGCGTTCGAAAGCGCCAAGCAGCGTTTCTTCAACCACCTGATCACCGCAATGCAGACGCCAAGCACCATTCAGGCGATGCAGCGCGATCTTGAGGCTGGCCATGCCTGCGTTGTTCAGATCGTCTCAACCGGCGAAGCCCTTCAGGAACGCCGTCTTGCCGAAATCCCGACCGAGGAATGGGATGACGTTTCCGTGGACATCACGCCGCGTGAATATGTGTTATCTGGATCTCCAGATAAGACGAATTCTTTGCAGTCGAGATTTATGTCGAGCGGTTCGCATGCGGGCGCGGATTTACGTGATGAAGACATAGTTTCTACTCCAGATAATTAATGTGGCCCCAGCCCCAACCAGCTGGAGGAACCACCATGTTGCCAAAGACGATTGTTTCATTCGGACGCCCAGAACCTTGGGCCGGAGTCACTCCCACCTCAGAAGCTCTATCCACCGCCTTCCACTCTTCTCTTCTGGGGAGCGCGGCGGGATCAGCTGCGCTTTACAAAGCCGCCGCTCGCCATTTCCTGTTCTGGATCGGGCAGCAGGACGTTGCAGTGTCGGCGGTCGATGACCCCGTCGTACGACGTTTCGAGAAGCATCAGTGTCGCTGTCAGGGCTTTTCCCGGCATGAGCCCAACCGACCAAAGTTCACCAGCAAGGTCCGGCGTTTCGTCCGCTTCCTGGAGGATCTGGGCATTGTCGACGTACCCGATGATGTCGATCAGATGGACACACTGTTGGCGGAGTACGCGCCATTTCTCGTCCAGGAGCATTACAGCGCAGCAAGCATCAAGAGCTATCGATCCGAGGCAGCACACTTTGCTGCCTGGGTTCGGATCTCCCGCTTGCGTTGGGATGATGTCACTGACGAACATGTCATCCAGTACGCCGGCCACGATTGTCGGTGCCCGGTATACCGCAAGCGCGGAACGCTGATCGGCCACCACGGACCGTTACGACGCAGCAAAGGCGCGCGGCGCTTCCTCGGTTTTCTGCGTGATCGGCATATCCTTTCGCAGGCGCATAGCCGGCAACATCAAGACGAAGATCTGGCCGCCTACAAGGCATGGCTAACGACTCATTGCGGCAGCTCTGCCGGGACGATCCGGCGCTACTGCGGAGAGGTGAAGCGATGGCTTCCCATGCTCGACCCACCGTCGGATATTGACGCGGCCGTTATCAGGCGGATCGTCAGCCACCGCATCACTGAGGCACCCGGTTCCGCATCGACCATCGCCGGCATCATGCGGAGCTATGTGCGCTTTCTCGTCTCACGCGGAGAGTGCGCCCCAGCTCTCCAGCACGCCTTTCCGCCCATAAGGCGCTATCGACTCGGCACCCTGCCACGCTACATGGATGAGGCCACGATCGAGAAGATCATCGCATCCTGCCAGACCGGCACCGCGGTGGAGATCCGCGACAAGGCCATCATCCTGCTGCTGGCCAGGCTCGGCCTGCGAGCGGGCGATATCTGGCAGCTACACCTGACGGATATCGACTGGAACGAAGGATATCTACGGGTTTGTGGCAAGAGCAGGCGGCCCGACCGCCTGCCGCTTCCCCAGGATGTCGGGGATGCGATCCTCGACTATCTGGAGCAGGCACGGCCGCCGATTAGCGAGGAGCGGTTGTTCGTGCGCGTGCAACCTCCTTTCCGACCGTTCAGTTCGTCAGCGGAGATCGCCGGTATCGTAGCCCGTGTATTTGATCGAGGCGCCATTGAGGGCGTGCCGACGGGTGCCCACGCCTTTAGACATTCGCTGGCCACACGGATGCTGCGCGCCGGTGCCGGTCTGGAGTCGGTCGGCACGATCCTGCGTCACCGTTCCCCGGCGACGACCGCCATCTACGCCAAGGTCGACATACCGATGCTGCTTAAGGTCGCTCAGGAATGGCCGGGGGACGCGGCATGATGAACACTCAGATCGAACGCTATGTCGCGTTGCATCGCAGTTTCGGCCGCAAGTTCGACGTGCAGGACCGGTTGCTTCGACAATTTGCCCGCTATGCTGATGGTTTTGGCGATCGGCAGATCAAAGCCGAGAGACTATATGATTGGTGCCGGTCAGCCAGTTCCCAGAACGTCGCCCGGGACAGATTCGACCACCTGCGCCGCTTTTGCCTTTATGCCCATGCCGAGGATCAGCAGCATGAGGTGCCGCCAGCGGGCGTATTCGGGAGTGGGAAGCGTCGTCGCCCGACGCCCCACATCATCGAGCCCGAGCAGCTTGGAGCGATTATGCAGGCTGCCCTTGATCTTCCGCCGGAAGGCAAAATCAGCCGATATACCTACCACTATCTGTTTGGCCTGCTGGCAACGACGGGGCTGCGGATATCCGAGGCTCTGGCACTCCAGCGCGGGGATATCGCAGACGATGGTCTTATCGTCCGCAACGGCAAGTTCGGCAAGCAACGTCTCGTGCCGATCCTGTCATCGACGCGCGAGGCTCTGGACACATATCTGGATATCCGCAGGAGGTTGGGCGCCAGCGGTGATGACCTGTTCGTCACTACGAGAGGGCGGGCACCCCACCAGACTGTTGTTCACATCGTCTTCGTCAGATTGGCTCGCAAGCTAGGCTTCCGTGGACCAACCGGAACGCCGGGTATCCGCATCCACGATCTGCGGCACACTTTCGCCGTCCGGTCACTGGAGTCCTGTTCTCGCGATCGGGAGGCGATCCGCCATCATATGGCGGCGCTCAGCGCTTATCTGGGTCATGCCGATGTCGCCAACACATATTGGTATCTCGAGGCAACACCGGTCCTGCTTCGCGATATTGCCGTCGCCGGCGAGCAGCTTTTCCTGGGAGACGCAGCATGACCGCGCTCGCTTCCCATCTCGCCGCGTTCCTGCGCGATCATCTGCCCCGCGAGCGCAATGTCAGCCCGCACACGGTGACGACCTATGCGAACTGCTTCGCGCTGCTGGTCCGCTTCGCGGCCGATCGGCTCAAGCGACGGCCCACCGATCTGACGATCGAGGATTTTCACCCTGAGTTGATCATGGCCTTCCTCGACCATGCGGAAAATGCACGTAAGAACAGTCCCAGAACCCGCAACGCCCGGCTCGCGGCGATCCGGGCGTTCTTCCGCTACATCGAGTATCGCGTCCCCGTCTGCCTCGACCTCGCGCTACGTATCCGTTCCGTGCCGACTAAGCGGACCGACACGACCCTGATCGATTATCTGACACGGGACGAGATCACCGCGCTATTGGATGCACCGGATCCCCGTTCCCGCCTGGGTACGAGGGATCGCGCTATGCTACATCTCGCCTATGCTGGCGGCCTGCGTGTCGCCGAACTGCTGTCGCTACAAATGCAAGACTTTCCGGAACGTTCGCTCGCCACGGTCCACATCATCGGCAAGGGCCGACGCGAGCGCGTCCTACCCCTCTGGCGCGAAACGCAGGCAGCCCTGCGGGCCTGGCTCGCCGTCAGGCCGCGATGTCACGCGCTAGAGATATTCCTCAACGCCAACGACGAACCAATGAGCCGTGACGGATTTGCGTTCAGGCTGGCCAAGCATGTGGCCACGGCCGCGAAGAAGCAGCCGTCCTTGCTACGCAAGCGGGTCACGCCTCACGTACTCCGGCATTCCTGCGCAATGCACACGCTTGCTGCGACCGGCGACATCCGCAAAGTGGCGCTCTGGCTCGGGCATGCCAGCATCCAGAGCACGGAAGCCTATCTGCGCGCTGACCCCCAAGAAAAGCTGCAAATCCTCGCTGCGCACGGGGCGCCGGCTATCAAACCAGGCAAGTTCAGACCTCCGGCTGACCCGCTGATCATGATGCTCAACGACGTCCGGAAACGAGCATAACTCCGGAGGCCTCACGCCTCCGGGCATCGTCCCACCACATTAATTATCTGGAGTAGAAACTATGTCTTCATCACGTAAATCCGCGCCCGCATGCGAACCGCTCGACATAAATCTTGACTGCAAAGAATATGTGCTCGACTATCTCGCGCACAGTTTTCCTGTGCAGCTCTATGAGCCGTTCACCGACAGCGAGGGCAATCTCGCTTCGCGGCCTGTTTTTGATGCAGACGGCAACCCCATCCTCAATCGCGAAGCCTGCCGAGCCCGTGATGCCATGCTCGAGCGGCTTGCCGCTTTGCCGCCTGTGCCCGGTGCGCTTGACCAGATTGTCCAGCATTTCGGGAGCGATGCGGTTGCCGAGGTGACCGGACGTTCCCGTCGCATAGTGCCCCGCGCCAGCAACGATGGTTCGGTGCGCTTCGCCGTCGAAAACCGGCCCGCTTCAGCCAATATTGCTGAAACCCATGCGTTCATGGATGACAAGAAGCACATCCTCGTCTTCTCCGAAGCTGGCGGCACGGGGCGATCCTATCATGCCGACCTGGGCGTGAAGAACCAGCGCCCCCGCGTCCACTACCTGCTCGAGGCAGGCTGGAAGGCCGACACCGCCATCCAGGGCTTTGGCCGCACCAACCGCACCAATCAGAAGCAGCCACCGCTGTTCCGCCCGGTATCGACCGACGTGAAGGCGCAGAAGCGCTTCATCTCGACGATCGCCCGAAGGCTCGACAGTCTCGGAGCGATCACGCGCGGCCAGCGGCAAACCGGCGGCCAGAACATGTTCAGCGCCAGCGACAATCTGGAATCCTACTATGCCCGCGATGCCCTGCGCCAGCTTTACCAATTGCTGGTGCGCGGCAAGATCGATGGCTGTTCGCTCGGGCAATTCGAAACGGCCACCGGCCTGTCGCTGCTCGACAGTGACGGCGGGCTCAAGGACGAGCTTCCGCCCATCACGACCTTCCTCAACCGGATGCTGGCGCTCACCATTTCCATGCAGAACATTCTGTTCGAGGCCTTCGAGGGTCTGCTGACGGCCCGTGTCGAAGGCGCAATCGCCAGCGGAACCTATGAAATGGGCCTCGAAACCCTGCGCGCCGAAAGCTTCTCGGTCTCCGACCGCAAAACCATCTACACCCATCCCGGCACCGGAGCTGTGACCCACCTCCTGACCATCGAGCGCAAAGACCTGATCGAGCCGGTTGTGCTCGAGCGGGCGCTAGAAATGGCAGTGGATCGCGATGCCGAACTGGTGATCAACACCCGGTCTGGGCGCGCGGCAGTCAAATTGCGCGCGCGCAGCCTGATCGACGATGATGGCGGCATTCACCCGCGCATCCGCCTCGTCCGGCCTTTGGAGGCGACCAATATTCTCGCCGAGGTATTCGCGACCAGCCATTGGGAGCCGGTGGACCGTGAGCGGTTCAGCGAAGTCTGGCAGGCCGAACTTGCCGACTTGCCTGAGTTCGAAACCTCGACCCTGCACATGGTGTCCGGCCTGCTGCTGCCGATCTGGCGGCGGCTCCCCAACGAATCGACCCGCGTCTACCGCCTGCAAACCGATGCTGGCGAGCGCGTCATTGGCCGCAAGGTTTCGCCCGCTTGGGTCGCCACGGTGATTGAGCAGGACACGGCGTCCGTCGTGCCTGCCGATGCTTGGGCGATGCTGTGTGCCGGAGATGCCAAACTGCATCTGGCCGAAGATCAGACGCTCGCTCGCGTCCGCGCCATGAATGATTGGCGGATCGAACTGACCGGCTTCAACGATCTTGGCATCGAGCGATTGAAGGCAATGGGCTTGATCTCCGAGATCGTCTCGTGGAAACTCAAGCTCTACATACCGACAGGGGCTGTCGGGGTGGATGTGCTCGCCAAGCTGCTCGACCGGTTTCCGATCCAGCGGATCGCGGCACGCAAAGCCGCCTGAAGGAGCCCCGCATGGACAGTCCCGCCACTGATATCGCCCGCCGCCTTGCCGCCTCAGCCGAGGCGGTCTGCCGCCGTTACCTGTCCAATGGTCGCCGTGAAGGCCGCTACTGGCTGGTCGGCGATGTGCACAATTCTCCGGGTCGCAGTCTTTACGTCCGATTGTCAGCAACAGCCGAAAGCCGTGGAGGCGCGGGCAAATGGACAGACGCGCAAAGCGGCGACCATGGCGATCTACTCGACATCATCGCCGCGAGTTGCGCCCACCGGACCATGCGCGAGACACTTGATGAAGCCCGCCAATTCTTGAGCCTGCCGCCGCCACCGGAAACCGCGCCGCGCAACCCGACCATACGCAAGGCGCCGACCGGCACACCAGAAGCGGCACGGCGCCTATGGGCCGCTTCAAAGCCGATCATGAACAGCATCGCAGCACGTTATCTTGGCCGCCGGTCGATCACTGATCTGTCCGGCATAGATCAGCTGCGTTTCCATCCGCGCTGCTACTATCGGCCTGCTGAAGATGATGTCCCTGGTGTGCGGGAGGCATGGCCCACCATGATCGCTGCAGTCACCGACAATGAGGGCACTGTCACGGGGGTTCACCGCACTTGGCTTGATCCACAATCCCGCGAAAAAGCCGCCGTCGCATATCCACGACGCGCCATGGGGCACTTGCTGGGCTCGGGCGTCCGGTTCGGCAAAGCGGACGGTGTCATGGTTGCCGGTGAAGGCCTCGAAACTCTCTTGTCGTTGCGGCAGGTGATGCCATCTATTCCCATGATTGCCGGACTTTCAGCCGCCCATCTCGCTGCCATCCAGTTCCCTGCTGCGCTACGCTGCCTCTATGTCGCGCGCGATGATGATCCTGCCGGGGCAACGGCATTGTCGACCTTGATCGAGCGCTGCGAACCGTTTGGCATTGCGGTCATACCGCTTGAACCCCGGCTCGACGATTTCAACAGCGACCTTACCGCCTATGGCCACGAGCGGTTGGCAGCGGCCATTCGGGTGCAGCTCAGCGCCGCCGATGCCGTGCGGCTTCTCAAACGGTGAGCAAAGCTGGCCGGTAAGCGGGGGATTGTCCGGGGAAGTGGGACGCATGGCCACCTCTCCCGGTCCTTGAAGGTCGCCACGCCCTCGGCCTTCGGGAGGGGGCGACTGCGGCAGCGAACACGGGCACCGCAATGGCTACGCGGCGGCTATTTTCCGCCGGGGCTGCGCCCCTTTGCATCGCGAAACAAAATAGCCTTGCTTCGCCATCCTCCGCTGGCGCTGCGGCCGCGCGTTTTCGCGCGGTGCAGACCCGTGCCGCCGCCGCTGGTCGTCGCCACGAAGGCCGCGAGAGGCGCGGCTCAGGACACGGAGACCATCATGGCAAGCGCCCCAGATCTTCCCCTTGAAGACACCACCCCCGAACTCGGCTCAACCGCCTATCTCCTCCAGGAAATGCAGCTCTACGGCTATCGGCCCTTCGAGGACGAACCCGATGGCAGGCCGCTACCCGATGCCCGCCTTGCCGGTGGCGCGGTCGCCGACATGTTCGACGGGCTTGTCTCGGCCTTGATCGACACCCGGATTGAACCTGATCTCGAAGACCTGCTCTGGAACCTCGTCAACATCTTCCACCGCGCCGGCGAGCGGGTCGAACGCGATCTTGACGACAATGAACAGGCGCAAAAACGCCTTCAGCGCGAACAGGATGGCAGCGAAGTGCGCTCGGTCGAACTTGAGCGCCAAATTGCCGAAGGCATCTCGCTAATCGAACGCCGCGACACGATGGAATTCTTCCGCGAAGCCGCCGCCGACCAGTTTCGCATTCACGCACGCAAGGCCTGGACGCCCCGCACCGGATCCCGTGTCAACCGCAAGGCCATGACCTCAGCCATCATCGACAGCCGCGACTTCCTCGACAAACGCGCAAGGGAGAATGCCCGCGTTCTGCTGCCCGAAGGCACCCGTATTGCCTTCACCGGTGGCCCCGATTGCAACGATCACTCGGCCATCTGGGACGTCCTCGACCGGGTTCATGCGCGTCATGCCGACATGGTCTTGCTCCACGGCGCCACACCCACTGGTGCAGAACGCGCCGCCGCTTGCTGGGCCGATACGCGCCGCGTGCCGCAGGTCGCCTTCCGGCCTGACTGGAACCGACACAAGAAGGCCGCGCCGTTCAAACGCAATGACCGGATGCTCGAAGCATTGCCCGTGGGCCTGGTCGTCTTTCCGGGCACCGGCATCCAGGACAATCTGGCTGACAAGGCGCGCAAGATGGGCATTCCGCTCTGGGATTTCCGGGAGAAGCGGTTTAACCGTTAGCTTCATCCAAGCCGACTTGAGCATTGTCGGCTGCCGACCAGACCGGTCATTCACTTCCAACAAATTGAACTTCTGGTTGCGCCCAAAGCCGATATTCCGGTCTTCGGATCGCGCGCCACCGTGCGCATGGCCGCAGCTGGGTGGCAAAGCGAATAGCTGCTTTCTAGTATTCATCGCAGGCCACATTGGTTGGCTTGCTCCATCTCGAGATGCAACCTCTCGCCATGCAGCTCACGCGAGGCAAAGCCGCCGTATGGCAGTGAGATTGGCCAGAGTAAGCGTGCGATAGCCCAAGCTCACAATGCCTGTGGCCTCCCATCGCTTGAGCACTCGGTTGATGCTCTGCCGCGATGCGCCAAGCATATGAGCCGCCTCTTCCTGCGAGAAGTGAAGGATCAGCGGATCGCCCGCCTCGCCGCCTGCATCCGTCATCTGGACGATGATCCGCGCAAGCCGCGCAGGCAATGGCAGCAGCACCGTGTCGTCCATCCGGCTGAGCACCGTCCTGTACCGTTGGCCCATCATGGCGAGAAACTGTCGCAAATATTCGGGCCGGTCATCGATAAGGGCGTGCAGCGTGGCGGCTGGCACGATCAGCACGGCGCTTTCCACGACCGCAATCGCATCATTGCCGCGCGGTTCGCGGGTGAACAGCGATGCCTCGCCGAACCAGTGCCCTGCCGTGACCAGACTGAGCACCGCTTCACGGCCGGCGGGGCTGGTGACACTCAGCCGAATGATGCCATGATCGACGCAGAACAGGGCATCGGGCGGCGAACCGTGCCCGTAAAGCGCCTCGCCCCGCGCCAGCACGCGCTGCCGCGCATGGCGACGCAACAGGGCGTCCAGCTCCTCGTCGAGTTTTCCCGGTTCGGTCAAGCACACCCTCCGCGCCGCCAGATCGATGCAGCCCACCGCCAGAGGGTTACAACAAGTGACGGGAACGGCAAAGGCGGGACCCGCTCACCCGGCCAGCGCGGCTTTCAAACTGTCCCGCCGCGCCTTGAACATCGGAATGTCCTCATAGGGAATGTCGGGATTGGTGCCGCTGGCCAGATGATCGAGTCGGCTTTTGACGATCGGCAGCTGTTCGGGGCTGGGATAGATGTAGAAACGGTCTTCCTCGATCGCCTTGAAGGTGATCGCAACCACCTCTTCGGGCGTCAGCGTGCCGTTGGCGAGATCCTTGGCGGAGATCGCCTGCGTGGCCAGCTGCGAGCGGGTCGGCCCGCTGTCATTGGCCAGATCGGCGGGGCGATTGCGGTGGCACTGGCTGATGTTGGTGCTGACATAGAAAGGGCACAACACCGCCGCCCGCACCTGCGGCCCGATCAGGTCGAGATCGTGGTAGAGACATTCGGACAAGGCGAGCACCGCGTGCTTGGACACGCTGTAGATGCCCATGCCCGGCGCGGTCACTAGGCCCGCCATGGATGCGGTGTTGACGATGCAGCCTTCATAGCCCGGATCGGCAGCGGCGGCTGCGATCATGCGCGGGGTAAAGCTGCGCACACCGTTGGCGACGCCATCGACATTCACACCGAACAGCCACTTCCAGTCCTTTTCGGTGCTTTCCCAGATCGGCCCGCCCGACGCGACACCGGCATTGTTGAACAGCAGATTGGGCGGCCCGAAGCTCTGTTCGGTGGCGACCGCCAGCGCCTCGACCGACTCCGCGTTGGTCACGTCGGTCAGCACGCCGATGGCCTCGGTGCCAGTTGCTCGCAGATCATTGACCACCTGCTCCATCGCTCCGGCCTCGACATCGGCGATCACCACCTTCATGCCGCGCCGCGCAGCCTCCTCAGCCATGGCTTTGCCAAGGCCCGAAGCCCCGCCGGTAACCACGGCCACCCCGCTTTTCATGCTTTTCATCCTGCTGTCCTCATCGTTTCCAAATGTTTGAAGCCGGCGACTGCGCGCTGCTCTGACCAATAGCTATAGGCGAACACCGGGTCGGCCAGATCGATCGCGGGGATCGCCTCGCTTTCGTAGAAATAGTCCTGGCTGTGCTGCCATTCGGGGGTGTCACCGCGCCGGGGCAGCCGGTCGAGGCTGCGCAGCAGATAACCGGGGTTCAGGTAATCGGTATCGACCCATGGCTTCAATTCCATGTCGTGATCTTCGGGCCGCAGCGTCGGCATGACGCTGCTCGCACCGGCATTGTGCATGTGATCGAGCAGGCGGCACACGAAGCCGGCGACAAGATCTGCGCGCAGGGTCCAGCTATAATGGCCATAGCCATAGACCCAGGCCATGTTGGGAATGCCGGTGAACATGATCCCGCGATAGGTCACCGTCTGCGCGAAGTTGACCGGCACGCCATCAATGCTGAACGGGATTTCGCCCATCACCGCCATCTCGAAGCCGGTTGCGGTGATCACCACATCGGCATCGATCCGCTCGTCCGCAGCGAGCACGATCCCGGCTTCGTCGAAGGTGCTGATCGTATCAGTCACGACCGACGCCTTGCCCGCGGCAATGGCATTGAACAGGTCACCGTCCGGCACAAACGCCACGCGCTGCTGCATCGGGCGATAGGGCGGCGTGAAATGCTTTTCGACATCGAACCCTTGCGGAAGCAACGCCTGAACCCCGCCTATCAACATCGCTTTGAGTTTGTCGGGCGATGATTGTGCGCGGTCGAGCAGATCGGCCCGGTCGCGCACTACCTTCCGCCGCATGATCTCGTGGATCCATTCAGGGTCCACATCGAGCCTACGCAATTCCTCGGCCAGCACATCGGCGTTGCGACCGGCGGCAAAATAGGTCGGCGTGCGTTGCAGCATGGTCACATGCGCGCACTTATCAGCGAGCGCCGGGATCAGGGTTGCCGCGGTCGCACCCGAACCGATCACAGTTACGTTCTTACCCGCCAGATCGAGACCCTCTGGCCAGTGTTGGGGGTGGATGATTTGGCCCTTGAACTTGTCCATGCCTGGCCATTGGGGCGTGTAGCCTTTCTCATGCCGGTAGTAGCCCTGACACATCCACAGAAAGCTCGCCTCCATCTGCACCACATCGCCGGCCCCTTTGCGTTCGACCGTCAGCTGCCATCTGGCCGTTTCGCTGGACCAGTCGGCAGATTTCACGCTGTGACCATAGCGGATGGAGGGGCCGAGACCGGCATCGGCAATCGCCTCGCCCAGATAGTCGAGGATTTGGTCGCGCGAGGCAATTGGCTGCCCCGTCCAAGGTTTGAAGCCGTAGCCGAAGGTGAACAGGTCGCTGTCGGAACGGGTGCCAGGATATTTGTGAATCAGCCAAGTGCCGCCGTGGCCCTCCAGCGCCTCGAGAATGGCAAAGCTCAAATCCGGGCAATGCTTGCGCAGCAGGGTCGCGCTGCCGATCCCGGAAATGCCCGCGCCGACGATGATCACATCGAACTTTTCGGGTTGCTGCGCGCCTGCCGCGATTTTCTGCCGATCCGGCACCATTTGCCTCTCCATACCTTTGGGGCACTGCCTGACCCCGGCCTGGCGGCGGTACTAGGCCGGTTTAGTGGGCAAGACTGTCGCCTTCGGGCATTCTATTAGATTGCAAGCGGTCGCCCCATTCGGTGAGCGAATCAAAAGCGGGTTTGATTGTCGCAGTTTGCACTCAAAACCAAGTTCGAGTCTGCTTCAGGAAAAGCCAGTCATTCAGCATGCTTTTTGGAGAGACAGCCAAGTCCGAGACTCTGTTGTTCCGGCGAGCCAAAAACCGACTTAGTTCACGATAGCCTCTGGGAAAGTTTGCGGCGGCGGAGCGACTGATCTGGGATGAAATACTGGCAGCCCTTCAACTATCCAGCAACCGTTTCTCATAGACTGTGCCAATTACGCTGCCATCCCAGACATAGCAGAGATGCCGTTCCTGGCGGCAGTTCGATAACAACCGAGGCCGGAACACAGCGGCACATTCTCCGCCGGGATTGCGGACGCTTTCATAGACAATCCCGTCCGACCCGGCATCGCGCAAGGTCCGCGCGGTTTCCTGAGACACGGCATAGCTGCTCGGATGGTACAGCGCGGGCAACGCCTCCCGCTGCCCACGGATGTCGTGAAGGCTCGCGTCGAGATCGACGGCATAGACCCGCATGTCGAGTTCCTGCGCCGGTTCGTCGGTGGCCTTAAGGAAGTGCGTGCGGTGATGGCGGGTCTCGGCGATGGCGGTGGCCAGTGTCAGGCCGGCATAGAAGACGCCGTAGCTACCGTCGGTGAAGCGGTCGCCGACCGGATTGAGGTGGGTGAACGCCGCCATGATCGCCGACGTACCGGGGCCTGAGATGCGGTCCTCAGGCGGCACGAGCGACAGCTCGCCTGCCTCGTCGCGCAGACGATCATTGGTCATCGCCTCGATGGCGTAGACCGCTTCAAGATCTGCAGGATCGGCAACCGCCTCGAACAGCGAGATCGGCGGAAATCGGCTCGGGATGATGCGGTAGCAGGGTGTCCAGCGGACTTCAGACGTGGGAATGTCCACGGGTCAGCCGCGCTGCCCGTCAACATACTGACGCACGACATAGAGATCGGCGACATTGCCCGACATCATCCGGTCAAGCGCCGAGGCGCCGCCGAAAACCTGCGCCTTGTTGGGTTTGCGCACCCACTCATCCGCCGTCTTCGGCAACAGGATCTGCAGGCCTTTGTAGATTCCCATGACATAGGAAATCCGTTCCAGCGCATCCTTGGGCAGCGCCGCGACCACGCCGCGCTTCCAGGATTGGAAGGTCGAGCGGCTCTCCAGACCGAGCAAGCGCATCTGCTCCTGCTCTTTCAGGCCCCAGGCATCGGCAATGCGGAAGAACGTCCGCAGGGCTGGCCCCGTCAGATCCTTGCGATCAAGTCCCTTTGCAGGCGCTTTGGCTGCAGCTTGGATACCCATATCGGCACATCCTTTCATGGCTTCATATGCTCATATTCTGCACAAAAGTCAACATGAGAGCTGATATTGCACATTACGATTAGCGTAATGCAGCGAGAGCCCTCCGCTGTTGCCCGTCCGCTGTCCAAGGCAACGACGCCTCTCGATCAGCCAGTGGCTGCGTGTGAGGGATGATTGCTGCTGCGCTCAAGGCAGTGATCCGGCGGGGAGGAAGCCTCCGACTTTTGGTCGACGAAAGCGGCGATTGCCGACTGACATTCGTTCTCGGGCGGAACGAAAACCACCCCTCCTTGTCGCCTGTCTGCGGGTCTCGTCACGCCTAATACCGTCAACCCCGTGCGGGGTTCGCCCTTCGCTGACGCTGCGGTGACGGCGGCTCCCGGCCCCTTCTTTTGGCGCCATCGGGGATGGTCCCCGACCACCTTTAGGAGAAACGACATGGCTACCATCGCAAACCTCACCGTGAAGTCCGACGACAGCTTCGAAGGCAACCTCGCAACGCTTACTGTGTCCGCACCGATCGCCATCATCCCGAACAACCGCAAGACCAAGGACAGCGAACCCGACTATCGCATCGTCAGCCGCAAGAACGGCTTCGAATTGGGCGCAGGCTGGAAGCGCTTCTCGCAGAACACCGGCGCAGAATATGTCTCGGTCTCGCTCTCGGCTCCTGAATTCGGCACAATCTATGGCAACATCGCCAATGCTCCCGGCGATGACCCTGCGAAGAAGGTCATCATCTGGAACCCGCCGAGCTGAAGCACCGACGATGGCCTCGCCTCAGGGCGGGGCCATCGCATTTGTCAGCAATTAATCGAGCATCAGTTGAGCCAAAATGACGGGCGTATGCGCCTGCGATCTTCTGCACTTTGTCGGTGCCCGAAAGAATGGACGCTATCACCTCGTTCGCGCGTGAACGCCAGTGACGCCGGTAAGATCACGACGAATGGCGCACGGAAGGCATCGATAGATCGCTGTCCTTCCGTCGCGTCTGTAGTATGGTCTATGCCATGAAACGAGACATGGATCTGGTCCGCAACCTGCTGCTGGAGATCGAGGACGGTCGGCGCGCATTCGATTTGTTGACGCCGGAGATTGCCGAGATACTCGGCGAAGATGGTGCAGGCAAAATGCCGCGCGAGCAGGCTGAGCTGATCGAATACCACCTGGCTTTACTTGACGAGGCGGGTCTCATCACGATTCAGGCGAAGCTGTCCGGTGCGGTCTGGCAGATCGGTCAGATCACTTGGGCCGGCCACGACTTCCTTGACACAATCCGCGACCCTGCCATCTGGCGCGAGACAAAGGCCGGGGCCAAACAGGCCGGCGGTTTCAGCATCGACCTCCTGAAGGCGCTCGCCAAAGGGCTGATCAAGAAGAAGATCGAGCAGCACACCGGCGTTGAGCTCGACCTCTAGTCGCCGTGGCTGTTGGCCGGCCATCAGGCACGCCTGCACCTCATTGGTGCTGTTTACCTTTGTCCAAGAACTCATCGAATGACGCGTAGCAGCGATGTCCCTCTGCGTTCTGCTTGCGGCCCAGCCGGGTGCGCGTAATTCTTTGCTGAAGGAAGGCGCAGACGCTATCGAACCGATCCTCCGGGATGAGTTCGAGCTTCGACCCAAACTCTTTCGTGATGTTTGCATAGATCACCGCGGGCCGGAATTTCTCGGTACGATGCGGCGCCCACGAGGCGAATTGATTATACTGCTTCGCGAGATACTTCGTGTACCGCACCATATCGCGATCAGCACCGATGGTCCCCGCAAGAGGTGCCATCGTGACACGGGATCGCGGCTGACGGATGCTGACATTGGAGCCAGCGCCGACAATGACCACGGTGCCCTTGTTGTCGGGGATTGTGATGCGGTCCATCGCATCAAGAAGGCGCTTTGCTGAAAACCTGTCCGCTGTCCTCTCTGGACGGCCAGCCAACTGCTCGTGCTCCTGCTTCATCGCGAGGAGCTTGGCCACGGAGAATTCAATCGTGTCTGAGTCGATCAGCTTGTGATGACGACGACATAGCAGGATGAGGTTCTCGTAGCCGTGCCGCTCCACATCGGTTTGGTCGGGATCATAGCGTTCACCACCTGCTTTGCTGGCGCGAATATGGCAGATTTCGCCCATGTTGATGCCGGCCATTCCTGGGCTGTCTTCGATGATAGGCGCAGTACAGCCCGAAAAGGCACAGCGATTGCCCGACATGGCGTAGAGGCGTTGAATGGCCCGGATCGAAGGCTTCGGCATTGGCCTTGCTCGCTATTCAGATCTCGATGGGGACCTCGACCAGCACGGGGACCAATGCGGAAATTGGTGTGTGAAGGTCGACTTCAACGCCCGGGGTCTCAAGGCTGATCACAAGCGCGTAGCGCGCCTCTTGGTCATATCTTCCGAGTGATTTGCGCTCTCGCCACCACCCTGAAATCGGGTGGACATATAGAGCATTGCGGGCGGCAAGTTCGACGGCTGGCCCCTCCCAGATATCGACATGCAGCGAACCCGACGAGATCTGCTTTTCGCCAAATAGCCAGCCGTCGTTCGTTTCATTGACCGCGCGCGGAGCGTCTTTGTCGTATCCTTCGGCATTGTTGCGGCGATTGAAGTTCCCAATCGTCTCACGTGAGCGCTTGAGATCGAAACGTAGGCCAAAGGACTGGTAGCGTGCCGGGTCCAGATTGGTGGCAAAGCTGGGGTTGGGTTCCACGAAATAGGAGAGGGCGACTTTTAATCTCACCCGAGTGTTGTCGAGCGCCTCAAGTACATCCTGGGGCCAGGGGAGCTGATAGATATGCGACTCGTTGAATCGCACGCTGCTGCCTTCCATGCGGAACGGACGTATCGTGTTTTGTGCGACCAGGGCGAGATCATCGATGGCCGACGCCATCGCACGCCCCAGATCGGGGATACCGTAACCGAACCGCCTGAGGCAGTCGGCCTTTTCTCGCTTTGTCGCGCACTGCGCGACGAGTTGATCCATGTGCCCGGTCCAACGGGCACTATGCACCATCAGCGCACGGATCGTTTCCGGCCAGTACTGCGGGTAGGCCGCAGTCAGCTGAGCTGCCATTCGGGCCGCCTGAGCGGTTGCGGCACTTGTCGCCCAGAATGCGTCCAGCGGCTTCTGGGCGACGAGGCGAGAGGCAGTAAGGAGGGACAGGGAATCGAGTCCCGCTACCGCTTCTGCACCGCACGGGCTGAGCGCCCTGTTCCCTGCTTCGAAGACGAGTTCGGGCTTGAACGGAGATTGGCTGGTGTCCCAGAGGAAGGATGTCCGGCTGTAAGGACTGGCGGCACCAACCGGTGCCATCGTGGTCCAACCGTCGTAGCCTGGCTCGCCGATCCCGGTCTTGTCCGTATATCCGCCGATCGCGAGGGCGTTCCACGCTTGGGACGGGTCTTCTGCCGGGAAAGCGTCAGCATCCGCGATTTCGGCGGCAATGGAATTGTCAGGAATATTGCCAGCAGAGAGCAGTATCAGCCGCCGAGGCGACGGATTTTCAGCATCGTCCGATTCCGCTCCGGCCGCCGCCTGGTCGATGGCCGCGCTCCACGCCGTCGCGTCTGATCCGCTGCGCCCCTCGTTGGTGACCGCCATGCAGAAAACACGGTCACGATCCGGGTTGTTGATCTCCGCGAGCAGAATGGCGCTTTGGGTGATCGGTCCATAGGAATGGGGATCATTGTCCGGCACACCGGGAGGGGGCAGAATCTTGACAGATTCCAGACGGTGGGTGAGCTCGATTGGCTGATCGCTCGCGAGTGGACCGACAAGATCCCCATGCAAGGCAAGACCCGCCATGCCGGTCCCATGGCCAGCGCCGTGTTCGTGATCGTCCCCGCCCCAGGCCGTGTCGATCGCCATCAGATCTTCTGGCGACAAAGCGGGTTCTATCAGGGGATGCGCCCGATTGACCCCTGTGTCGAGCAGGCAGACCGCCGGCGCGTCATTGCCGGGCCAGGTTACACGCTCTGCGAGATCATCGATAAATGCAGGAACGTCGTCCTTCAGGTCCCGGGTAAACACCAGCGGGCTGTCGCTCGCGCGACGCAGCTCCGAAATGCCTGCGGTTGCGAACAGCAACATCTCGATTGATGCGCGCCGTCCGTATGCCGGGATCACCGTCGTCTCCGGAAAACGCAGAAAGGTGTCGGGGTTGCCGACATGCAGCCCCAAAACCGCGGCGCTGCCCAGAACTCTGTCGATGCGATCGTTAAAGCACCAGAGCGCCCACCACATCTGCGCTTGGGGGTCTTCCGGCAATGCCTCGGGAGCGTCGCGCCAGAAACTTTGCAGGCGTGCCGCGCGAATGTGCTCGATCGGTTCGACCCGGGTCTTCTTGGGCGGCGAACCCTTTTCGCTCAGTTCCCCGTTTGTGTAGTCCTCAAAGACTTGGGAAAAGGCATCGCGCATGTCATCCGGGACAAACAGGGCAATGCGGCGCACGCCGTTCTCGTCGACGATTTCGGCCGCTTGCCGTGTGCCTTCCCTTTGCCGTTCAAGGTTGGTGGCGGCTGTGCCGCGATTGAGTTCAACCTCAATGAAAACGCCACCAGCAGGCTCAAGGTCCACTGGCTGTTCGGGCAGGCCACGCTGTCCGGCCTCAGCTTCCGCAAAGGCATTGCCAATTTCCGCGATGAGGCGGAGACCGTGATCCGCACGCACTCTGTTTAGCGCGCGCTGCCGTGCGTTACTGCCTGGCGACTTGAAGGTACGTCGCTGGGCAAGCGGAGTGATATCGATGTGCGGTCGGTTGTGTTCGCTCACAGGACTCAGAGCTTCGCCGCAAACGCTGTTCGCATGGCCTGGCGCTCAGTGAGCTTGGCGACGACCTCCTGGGTGGTCGTCTGCTTCCTCTGCTCGAGGATCGCGGTCTTGACGACTTCATCCGCAGCGCGGGCGACTTCGGCTTGGCTAAGCCCGCGCGCCGCCTCCTCGATCGCGGCCCACCCTGCGCGCTGGAACTTGAGGGGTTTGAGGTTGGCCTTGATCACCGCGCGAATCTGCGCTGCGGTCGGCATCTCAAATTCGAGCACGTCGTCGAACCTGCGGAGGAGCGCCCGGTCCAGCAGCTCCGGATGATTGGTGGCTGCGATGATCGGGCTGTCCGTCGAGGTCTTCTCTTCCATGAACTGGAGGAAGCTGTTGAGGACGCGACGCATTTCAGCGACGTCGTTGGTCGCGGTGCGATGACCGCCGACAGCGTCGAATTCATCGAACAAATAGACCCCGCGCCGACGCCGGGTCTCATCGAAAACCAGACGCAGTTTTGCTGCGGTCTCACCCATATAACGGGTGATCAGTGTTTCGAGTCGAATGATAAAGAGCGGAAGCTTCAGCTCACCTGCGATCGCCTCTGCCGTCATGGTCTTGCCGGATCCCGGGGGGCCGACGAACAGCAGGCTTCTTGACGGAACCTTGCCATGTTCGCGCAGCCAATCGCGTTTGCGCTGCTGCAAGAGCATCCCATTGAGCCGCTCGGACACCGACGCGCTCAGAACAACGTCCTGAAGATCAACCACAGGATCGCGATAGTCTAGCAGTCCTTCGAGATCGCCGCGCGGGGCAGCAAAAGATACGGGAATAGACGCCTTGACCCCGCCCGCGCCGCGCGCGGCATCGACTGCGGAACGAAGTTCATTCGCAGTGTCACGGTGCCCTTGACGGGCTTCCGATGCGGCAACTTGCAAGGCAATAGAATAGAACTGCGCGTCGTCACCTTCCGCGCGACTGCGTAACATCGCCAGTATTTGCTTGGCGTTTGACATCTATTCTACTTTCCATCCCCTCGCGTCGCAAACCTGTGACGCGAACAGCGATACGTTACGCTTCCTGAAAATTGAAGCGCGATTGTTGTCCCGGGGCCATCCGAGCGCCTGGGCTGGACTCATGCCGCAGCACTTCGAACGCCCTTCGCCGGTGTCTGTCTCTTGCCGGTCGGCGTGAGGCGGCCGCCAACACCCTCCCGCGGGGCGAGGCTGCGCAGGTTGCGGAGGGTTTCCAATTCCTCCGGATGGCGGTCCAGAATCTCGATCAAGCCTACTGCTGCTTCGCTGGGCGGTGTGGCCCCGCTTTCATACTTCTGGAATGCGCGCCGTCCGCCACCGATAATCCGGCCTGCCTCTTCCTGGGTGAGGCCGAGCTTCTTGCGAACAGCCTTGACGCGCGCCGCGTAAGCCGTTCGCAGTTCGAGATGGGCCTGATCCAGTGCCTGCAGCTCCGCCCCTGAATGGATGGAATCACTATCGTCCTCGGGATACCAGCCTGGCACCTCGACTTCGCGCGACATCGACCCAACGCTGACCGTCTGCAAACGAGCGTCGCGGCGGAGGACCTGGCCGGTCTCGGGATGAATCCGTGGCTGCGTCACCTTCAATCCTTCTCGAACAACGTCAGCACGACATCGATCAGGGTCTTCCCATTCGCAATACACCTTTAAGGTTAATTTTCAACAGCGGCATGCGATCTGACCGGCCGCAATGCTTCAGCGCCCTCAGCCAGCAGTCGGGCGATTTCGTCCGACGTCTTGCGAACCGCCAGCTTCAGCGCCTCATCAATATGGATGTAATCCTGGGTGACGTTCTGCGAAGCATGCCCAAGCATGGCCCGTATCGTCAGTTCTGTGAATCCGAGCTCGCCCGCGATGCTGCCGAAAGTGTGGCGAAGGGTATGAAGTGTTGCGCCCTCAATTCCCGCCCACTGGCAAACTCTCCGGAAACAGGCTGGTGCAGCCTGGTATGCGCCAGCGCCCGTCACTGACGGGAACACGTAGGGGTTACCAACAATCTCGGGTTGAGCGAGAACGACCTTCAGTGCTTCTGGGCCGATCGAGCGGATCTGAGCATCGGTTTTGGTATCCGGGAAGGAGACAAACCCGCCCTCCGCATGCACCCAGGCGCGCTTCATCGACTGCGCCTCTTCCCGTCTGTATCCTGTCAGCGCAAGTGTCCGTACCACCGCAAGTGCTGTCGGATTTTCGCCATTACGTTCGGCATAGGCGATGGCTTTACCGAACGCGACGAGTTCGGCAGTGCTGAGCCGTCTCGTTTTCTTGTTGATTGCGAGTTTCTTGGCTCCTCTGGTTGGGTGCTCCGCAATCAGCCCCTTGTGCTTGGCATGACCCAAAATGGCTTGCAGCGACCCGAGGCACCGCGACGCGACGCCAGGTCCGCCAGCGGGCCGCCCACCACGGCCGTTACCCCTAGCCTTGGCGGTTTTACCGTCTCGGACATCAGCCTGCATCTGCTCGACATCCGCAATTGTCAGCCTTTTCGCCATGCGATGGCCTAGAATCGGTTTTATGTGCGTGTTGATCCTGCTCTCGTCCATCGCGAGCGAGGAGGCCTTGATTGGACGGTTCTTGCGGCCAAGAATGTTGCCGGCGCGGGCTTCAACGAGATACCAGTCGCAGATCTCGGCGACGGTCATGCCACTGCGGGCCTGGTGAATTGCCTCTGCTGGATCCTGACCACCAGCAACTTCGCCAAGCTTGATCTTCGCCAGATCCCGAGCCTGCTCCGTCGTTATGACGCCATAACGGCCAAGATTGATGCGCCGCTTGATCCCTTCGATGTTGCGGTACTGAACAATGAAGGTCTTGAGCCCCGACGGAAGCGCCCGCAAGCCGAAACCCCGAATCTCGCTGTCCCACAGGACGGCCTGTTTATCTTTAGGCGGCGCGAATGCATCCACATTGCGCTTGTTCAACTTCGCTGTCGGCATGTTTGACCCTCCATTTGGAGACAAAGATTTCAGAGGGGTGCTTTGTCTCCATTTTGTCTCCAGATTTAAGCGTTTCGAGGGTATTATGGGCGGAGACAATCGTAAAGTGGAACATCATAAATATCTGATTTAGCGTAGATAATCGTACTTGGGAAAGTTTAGGAAAAGTGGCCGAAATATTTTGCCAAGGTTGGGGTCGAGGGTTCGAATCCCTTCGCCCGCTCCAGTTCCTCTATGAAAATTAGAGATTTGGTCGATTAGGGGTGATGAGACTGCCGTTTCTTTCGAAACGGGGTCTACCACAGCTCCACTATTGAGCCTCGCTCTAGCGTCGCCAGTGGTACTGGATCGGCTTAGATTGCCTCGGTTCTGCAAATGTTTGGACGCATCGCTCTCCGGAGTGAGCGCTTCCGCCGCTGTTACATGCCGTAGTCTGGTTGGGCTTTGTTGCATAAGTGACCGAGGGATTCCGATAGTGAATCCAGGTTGTTAAGGGGCGGCGATGAGCGAGCCGCCCTGCGCACGCTACCTCACGACGAACTGGAAAACCTGCAACGCAGCGCTGGCACAGCGAGGCTCGCTTCAGATCCGGTTTGATCCCGGGATGCAGTGGTTGTCGGCGCCCACCGGTAAGCGCGGGCGCCAGCCCGTCTTCTCGGATGCCGCGATCCAGACCTGCCTGACGCTGAAGGCGTTGTTCAAGCTGTCTTTGCGCCAAACCACCGGCATGGTCGCGAGCCTGCTGGAAATGGCCGGGCTCGATTGGCCGGTGCCCGACTTCAGCACACTGAGCCGCAGGCAGAAGGCCCTGCTCGTGGAAATTCCCTGCCAGCCTGGTTCTGGGGCGTTGCACCTGCTGATAGACAGCACTGGCATCAAGGCCGTGGGTGATGGTGAGTGGTGCGCGCAAACATGGTCTTTCCAAGCGCCGCCAGTGGCGCAAGTTCCACCTGGACGTCGACGCCCGGACACTGGAGATCCGGGCCATCGAAGTTACCGGCAGCCGGGTTGGCGATGCCCCCATGCTGCCAGAATTGCTGGGGCAGATTGCCAAGGATTAACAAGTCGCGTCGGTCAGCGTCGATGCAGGCCTCCCGCACTGCTCTCCCCACGGCCTCAGAAAATCCGTCGCCGCCGCTGCCGAGAGGCCGGTTGTTCCAACGAAGAGGGTATGGCGATCACCGGTCACAAGACCGAACGAGAATACCTCCGATACGCCGCCGACTCAGTCCGAGCCGCCCGCGCCGACGCCGCAATGACGAAGGTAATGGCTAACCATCGTAAAAGGTTAGCGACCGACCCCAGCGAAAACACAGGGAACTAGCCAAAATGTTCAGGAAAGTGGATGCCCCGCGAGGAATTGGATTGCATCGTTAAACCTATGAAATAATTGGATTTGTAGAGGGGTAATTTGACTGGATGCCCCAGTTGTTGCCCCTGTGTGCTAATTCAGAAGATTGTTTGCCTGTTGGTCTTTCCAGCCCTGCACCGAGCGCTCTGACCATGCGACGCGCTGGGGGCTGACGCGAATCGGGGAGGGGAAATCGCCTTTGGCGATCAGGCGATAGATCGTGGCCCGCGATAGCGAGGTTTCGGCAACGACGTCCGTGATCTTGAGAAAGCGATTGGAGCGCGCCGGAGCTGCTTCAGACATGTGCGCCTCCAAGGTGGTGGGTGGATTTGGATGAGGTCAATTGCATGGGCCTGAAGCCTTCTTGTTCTGGATGAGCTGGCTGGGGAAATTAGAGGGGTGGGCGCAACCCGATCGTGGTGATCGGTGCGAATGTTGCCGCCTCTGGCGAGTTTCGGTCACGCCCCCTGTATTTGGACGGGCGGCTGACAGACATTTTCCAATTCCTTCTCCCTGCGGCGCGCACGGATTTCCCTCTGGGCTTCGGCGCGGTTGCGGATGTTGGTGATGATGTGCTGGTGGGCGGGCGCGCCGATCAGCTGGTGTATGAACAGGGCCTCGGCGCAGAGGACGAGGCGTTCTTCGTTCAACTGGCCGGTCCAGTCCGAAGCCAGTTCGAGCATCATGGCGCTCACTGGCGCTCTCCCCTGGCATTCGACAGGGCAAGCGCGACGATGAATGGGATCGCCAGAACGGCCGCGATCAGGAACAGGGCGCGCGTGATCGCCTTGATCGCTTGACCGGCGATTGGGATGCTGCCGCTTCTGGGAGCACATGCCCTGCATTTGCATCCCAGTGGGTGGAGCGAAGTCTTCGAGCGGCGGCGCATGGTCAATCGATCCCCAGCGCGGCGCGGTAGGTATCGAGGATCATGTCCATTTCGCGGCGATCGTCCGGCTTCATCTTCCGCAGGCGCACGATCTGGCGCATCATCTTCACATCGTAGCCGACGGCTTTCGCTTCGTTGTAGACGTCGCGGATATCCTCGCTGATGCCCTTCTTTTCTTCCTCGAGACGCTCAACGCGCTCAACCAGAAGGCGCAGGCGATCGTCTACGGGACGCCGCGATTCTTGGATCTCGACCGGGATGGTCATCTGTTCGTCTCGGGCAGCAATCACAGGGCGATCCACTTCATGGCTTGGGCGACCGCGCAGCCTGCGCCGAACACCGCCGCGCCGATCAGGAAGAGGGGAAAGAGGAAGCGAAGAGCCGCCGATTGCGCGGCCAGCTTTGCGGCCAGCGCGGCACATTCCGGATCGTGTTCCAGAATGACGAGGCCCTCGCGGGCATCCCACAGCAGGTCCACCTCTGTGCAGGACTGCGGCGGGAAGTGCTGCGGCGCGCTCACTGAAGGTCGCCCCGGGGCAGATCGAGCGCGCAGGGCGGGCAGAAGATGTAGGCGTTTTCGTCGATGTACTCGATAGACCAATCGGCAGGCGCTTCGGGCGTGGGCCGATGCTCGGTCTGTTCGCAGCAGGTGCAGGTGAAGGAAAACGACTGTCGCACCGGCGGCACAGGTGCGTTGGGGCCTGCGGTTTGCTTAGCATTCTGCATGGACAATCTCCCGTTGTGGGCTTGGAAAAAAGGCAAAGCGGGGGCGTTCCCGGCGATGGGGGCGCCGGGTTGCGGGCTTTGATCTGTCAGTGGATCAGGTGGCGATCAGGCTATCGGCTGTGCATCGATCCGGCGTGGGGTTCGGTGGGCGGCCCATCGTCATTGGCGGCGCGGTCATTCGCTGCGGAGTGCCACTGGCTTTGGGGCAAGACGGCGATGGGCCGGGGGAAGCGACTTGGCCGGGTGGTGCGGATCGGTTCCATGCCGACCACGAACTGATGCCCGCAGGCATCGGGGTTGCGGCAATGATAGTAGATCTCCCGGTAAAGCGGCGTGTTCTTGCCCACGGAGCGGGCGAAGGCCTTGCCACCGCAGGCCGGGCAGGTGACGTGTGGAAGTTGCGCAGGGCGACCTGACATTACCGATGATTCCCCATGGTTTCGCGCGCGGCCCCATTGCCGGGCATGAACGATTTCAGCCGACCGAGCAGGCGCGGCAGCAGCGCGTCAGCCTCCTCGGTCTCTACGATGGCGCGCTGGATCACGGCGGGCGACGCGCCGGGCTGCGCGGCCATAATGCAAAAGCTGATAGCCTCACCGATCTCACGCGAGACGTTGGCGACGTCATCGGCCAGGGCAGCGCGGCAGGCGATCAGTTCCAACAGCGACACGTCCAGCTGGCGGACGTAGCTTTCCAGAATGGGAGCATAGCCGCCGCCGGCAGCCAGAAACGCGCGGTCGAGCGCGATGGCCTGATCAAGCGTGGGCGTGCCATTCTTGTCGCTCTCAGACCAAAGGCGGACGGTGCGTTCAGCGCGATGGGTGGCGTCGGCAACGAGATTCCAGCCAATGCCTTCGGCGACGATCTTGATGGCGAGCGAAAACGTGAGGGGATCGCGGATCTTGGTCATCGACCCCGTCCCTTTCGTTGCAATCCAGCCTGCCGATCGCAAACGACAGCGAGCCGTTCGGAAGCTACAAGAGCTGGAGCGGAGAGATCCGGGCGGCCAAGGGGGAAAACGACATGCTCTGCGGTGACAGGCAATCCGAGCGCCTGACCGACCTCGAGCACAATGGGCTGCTTATGGGCTGGAATGCGTCCTCCCCGCTTCCAAGAGAACACCGTCGAGGAAGGCTCACCGATTGCTCGAGCCATCGACCTGATACCTCCGAAGGTGTCAAAAATGTTGTTCGACGAGACCATGTCGATCTTGTGCGATATTTTAGGACAAAAGGCAATCTCAAAATGAGGGCTGATTTTGTCCGAAATTTCCGCACGGTGCGCGCATGGAAAAAGTAGCAAATCGGCTCCGCGATTTAAGGCAGAAGGCAGTACCGCGACTTACGGTACGCGCCATGGCGGCAGCTCTCGATATGCCGCTTGGCACCTACTCAAACTATGAATCGACGAGATACAAGAAGCCGTCACTTCCGCTCGATCTCACGAGAATGATCGCTTCCGTGCTCGCCAATCATGGAGTCGATCCTGCAGAGGTCATGAAGCTTGCGGGCCTCAGTGAGGACGAAGCCGAACCGGAAGCCCGCGAAATCGAAGCGCACAAGCCAAGACAGCTGTGCGTCACTTTACCGGTCATCCTGCCTAGTGAAGCTGCACTGCGCGATATGTTCCGCAGTCTGCTGGTAATGGTCCCGGATGGGGCGACAAAGGACGAAGTCGCTGAAATTCTCGCTCGACGGCTTCCATCTGGGCTCGCAGCGATCGGACCTGTTCTGCTCGATCCAGTCGCGGCTGTATCGATTGCTGGCGAAGCAGATCCTCAAGTTCCCGCCAAAGCTCATCCCGAAGCCGAACAACGGTCGCGCACCTGACACTGCACTGCGAGCAACCAAACTCGCACCCAGGCGTCAGACGGATAACATCGCGACCCACTGCTCACTTCCTTTTGTTCCTTGTTTGTTCCCACCTGCCTGAAGCGGAACATGTAGGAAAGGGGCAAGTGAAATGATTTTGGTTTCCCCGGCAAAACAACCTTGAGACACCTGCTTTCGATTAAAACCTTGTCACATCGAACACACGGCAGCGGCATCCAGCGCCAAGAAGAAAAATCAATGTGGAGAGCGCTTTAGGCCGCATATAGCGACCGCTCGGAAATTTCGCACAGGGGGAATTGAATGAGCGAAGGCACCCCCGCAAAGGGGAAAGGTAAGGGCTTGGGCAAAGGTTGCCTCATCGCGGTAGGCGTCATTGTCGGCCTCGGAATTCTTGGGTCAGTTCCAGGCTCGGACGAAAAGGCGGGAAGCCATTAAGCACTCAGCGTATGAAATCAGAATTTGGGATTGCCACTCTTTGCCGATGGCCCCGCTCTGACGCGAGCATAGTCCGCTTCCGCCTGATTCATCTTCATAGTCCCGTCCAGGATCAGTTGTTCGCCTTCGATCTTGGCATCCGAAGCAGCCTGTATCCGGGCCTCGGCTTTGAGGACGTCCGCGCGGGCATCGGCAAGTTGCTTTCGCGCGCTGTCCGAGCTTCTGTTGCTCTTGTCGACCATGCGCTGGCCCAGCTTTGCATCCTTTTGTCCCGCTGACCACGATTCGCCATAATGGCTGATCTGCCCGCCACGCTGCGAGATCCTTTCCCCTGTATTCATCTCAGATGTCTGTGTGGCTGCGCATCCGCTCAGGCACAGGATGATGCCTGCCGTCATGGTTGTGAGGGTATGTCTTTTCATTGGAGTTGTCCTTGAAATGGCCAAAATGGGCGATGCGCCATGACGGGAGTCAGGCTCACCGATTTCTTAAGATCGATTGCGCTGTTCAAAGAGCCGACGGCGGGCTTGCCGTGCGACGAATTCGTTTTGCGCGCTCAGGTCGGGCAAGCATGTCGGAAAGTCGCCGACGCATGCCGATCGCTTCAGGTTCTTTTGTCGGGCGACACTCTCACGACAAACCAACAGGGCGATTAATTGTCGCCCTGCAGCTTATCGCTCTTTTGCCGCGCATGTTCTGCTACTGCCTGCGCGAGATCGGAGAAGACCGCCGATCCCACGAAATATTGCGGGGTCAGGGTCAACTTGGTTTCAAGTGCGTCCGGAACATCGGGTTGGCGCACTGCCCCGCCCTCATTCTCCCAGGAATCCAGCGAGAATGTTGGCTTTACCGGCCTATCCCATGCGTATGTTCCATAGGAGAGTGTGTCCGCGGACACCGAGGACAACAAGGTGACCGCCTGAAGCGGCGGGACCCGCAACGATCCGATTTCTTCCGCATGCAGAGCCGCTTTATCCAAGTGGATCTGCCGACTCTTTTCGTCGCTGGTCGCATTCGCCTTGATCACGTGGATCTGATGGATGTGAAGAAGGAAATTCAGGTCCATGGCAAGGCACCTTTCCTTGGCAATGCAAGTTTGGCCGTTATCCAAAAGTCCGGGAAGCTCTCGCCGGGAGCTTCCCGACCTTGTCGGGAGTGATCGTGCCCTGGCCCCTTGCGCTATCGTATGTCGCGATCTTGCCGGAATAAGTCATACCATGTTCCTTCAATTCCGAGCACGAAATCGTTAGCTACCACTTGAGCGGGGGCTGTCAGGCGGAGAAGAAGGGAGAGGTGTTGAATAAACCTGCGATCTCTTCGTCAATTAAGAATTATATCTAATTATGTATATGGCTACTAATTATATAATAGCAATAAGTATTATGAGAAAAACGCCAGTCAATATTAATATCCAATATTAACATGGCTATATCATACCTCTCGAAGCCGCTTCCGACATAAACACCGCAGACCTGCTCAGAACGGAATGACTCCGTATTGCAGGCCTTTGTCTTTGCCGAACACGCATGCTCCTTCCCGCGACGGTTCCTGAACTCCAGCTTGTCGCTGACACACAGCTGTAATCGATTCCCCCCAACGTCATCTTCCGCGGCTAAAGACTGCTTTGGACGCCGCCGAGGTACGCACTCACAAAAAGGACCTCCGCCCTATATGGGATCGGAGGCCATTAAGTTGAGGTTGGCATTACGAAAACGCTTTGCCCACCTTCGGGTCGCCTGATTGCAGGCACTCCTGCATTCTTTCGTGAGCGTTAGAACGGATCGGGGAAAGTACCGAGCAGACCAGTTTTAACTGGTACACCTTCAGAGGTGCCTTGCTTCAGATGCCCCCGAACGCGGCGTCAGCCCAATTGCGAGGTTCTCATGGCGAAGAGATGACGAGGGCCAAGGTTGTGTGCCTTCAGCCCTCGCCGGGGCGTCAGCCTTGCTGATTGCGCGCCTGGTCCTTCTGGTTATGACCGTCGCCCTGCTGCTGCTGGAGGTTTACAGCACGCTTGTTGCCGCCGCTGATTTCGCTGGTTTCGTAGCCGTAGCGCTGGTCAACCTTGGGCTCCTGAGCCTGCTGCTGAAGGTCCGACTTCTTGAATGGAAGCGCGTCGCCGCCCTTCTCAGGGGTGATCATACCAGCGCCCTTGCTGGGGTCGTAGCTCTTGATCTTGCCAAAATGTGACATAATATATCCATATGAAAAGAGTGCACCGAACCAGTATAGGTGCGATACGACTAAGAGCCTAAGCTGAGGGAAATGGCTTTCTGATTATAAAGCCGGTGACCGCCTATAGAGACTGGTAGCTGACTCTTAAATAGTGAGCGAACAGCCAGTGCGCAAGCATTTATATAATATAATTTATGCAAGTAAAAATCACATATAATATTATTTAACGCAAATATCTGTCGAATTACAAAAATCGACCAAGAACAAAGCGAAGAGGCTTGTTCCAGGCGTCAGATTGTCCGGCCAGCATGATTGCACCATCGATGAGACGCCTTGTTCGAGCTTTCGCCATGCAGCTTCGATGAGCGAGATTTCCAAATTTTCAGGCCGAGAATCGGGGTGCTGTTTCCAATTTCAGATCGGACGCATAGCCCCCGCCATTATCGAGACGGTGGGTGACCTCGGAAATCAGCCAGGTCGTCGCGTCGATCTCATCCTTGAAGCCTGACGCGGTAACCCGGCATTCCGGGTAGGCATCCGGCCTGCCCAGCGCCAGTTTCAGGTCCAGCGTGGCGGGCGCGCGCTTGAGCCTGTCCCGCTCGGCTATGGCCGCGCGCTTGGCTGAGGCTTCGTCCGGATAGACCTTGCGCAGCTTCTTCGCGCCGTCCGCCTTGCCCACGGTAATGGTCTTTCGTTTCGCGTCCTTCCGGTCATGCCAGCTGGCGGTCACCCCTTCCTGCCCATCCCGCTTTTGCCGCTGCCAGTTGTGGCCGTCTCCGCTGCGGCGGGTCAGGGTGAGCGTGGGCAGCGCCTTGCCGCTGGCGGTCGTTCCCGCGCCCTTGCGTGCGAAGATCAGGTGCCGGTCCTTGATGGTGGCCACCGCATCGTATTCTCGCCCCAAGCGGCGCAGGAAAGCCACATCGCTTTCGCGGCTCTGGCTGATCGAGGATAGTGCGGTTGCAGCCATATCGGCGGCCACTTTCAGTGTCAGGCCGTTCCTGCCGGCGATATCCTGAAGCACTGCGCCCAGCGTGGTGTTCTTCCAGCTCTGTTCGCGGCGGTTGCGGATCTGGCTGGTAAAGTCCGCTGCGCGGGCCCGAATCCGGATCTGATCGGGCGGGCCGCTATGGGTGACATCGTCAACCTTGTAGCTGCCCTTGTCGATCAGGCCGGGCGTGACATCGCGGCCCTGCTTCCAGCCCAGTGCTACGGTCAGCAGCGCGCCTTCCTTTGGGATCGCCAGCCCGCCGTCCGTATCGTCCAGCACGATGTCCAGCTGATCGGCCTCGTCCCCGCGCTTTTCGGAAATGGTGAGCGAGACCAGGCGCGGGCGCATGCGCTCTGTCAGGTCCTTGCCATCGAGCGTTACGCGCCAGTCCGGGATATTGGTGATCGCCTGAGTCATGCCGCCGTTTCCGCGTTGTTGGTGGGCGCCGGATCATCGACGCGCAGCAGATCAATGCCGAAATCGATCCGCAGCGGGCGGCCATCGGCCATCATGGCGACGTGGCGTTCATCGATCGCTTCGATCACGAAATTGCCGAAGACGGTGCCGCTGCCGTCGACCAGAGGCAGGGCCTCTCCCGCATCGGCCATTTCGCGCAGCTGGTCGATCGAGACGCGGCCATCGGCGATTTCGGCATAGACCGCGCCCGACATGCTGACCTTCTCATCACCCGGGCCGATGAACTGGACGGCATCGCGCGCGCCCACGCGGGCCGAGCGGGCGAAGCGCCAGTCCGTCTTGCGCTGCAGATCGTCGTAAGCGAGCGTCGGGATCTGAAACAGGAACATGCCAAGGGCCATCAGGTGCATCGCGGAGCCTTCCCTATTCGTCGCCGAAGCCGCGCCCGCGCCGCTCGCGCTCAATCTGCTCGATCGCCTTGCGGACTTCCTCGGCGATGTCCTGCGCGGGCGCGGCCCCGGCATGGACGGTGATGTTGTAGGTTGCGCCGGGAACGGATGGCGCCGCGCGCGTATCGGCGGGCGCGGTTGCAGGCGAGGCCATCGCTACAGCGGGCGCGGCGGCCCCGGCTACGAGCGCGCCGGCCATCCGGCCTGAACTATCGGCAATGCGGGAAAGAATGCCGCCGCCTTCCGGCTGTGCGCTTCTGACAAGGGGCGCAATCGGATTGGCCGTTATGCCTGCCGCCATGGCGTCCGACAGGGCGGAAATGCGCCGCAATGGTCCTGCGCTGTTGTCCGCAAGGCCCTGATCGAGCCCGGCCATGACAAAGCCACCCAGCCCGGCAAAGACGCGCGAGGGCGAATGGATGCCCAATTTTTCCTTGAACCACCTGGCAACCGATCCGGCGGCATTCATGACCGTAGTTTTCAACGTGCCGAGCATTCCGGTGATGCCGTTGACCAAGCCCTGTATGAGATTTCGCCCGATCTCCTTCAAATCGAGACCTTGCAGGTAGGTGAGGACAGCGTCGAACGCCTTCATGAGCAAGCCGATTGGCGAGAAGTTCATGAAGGCATCGACGAGCCAATCGATCGCAGTGCCGGCGGCCGATTTGATGGTTGCCCAAAGATCGCTGAACCAGGCAGAGATCGCGCCCCAATTGCTGTAAATCAGGTAGGCTGCGGCAGCGACGGCAGCCACAGCCGCAACGATCAGCAATAGCGGACCGAGAGCGATTCCAAGGGGAGCGGCAGCGAAAGTCAGCGCAGCGAATGCCAGTGCGAGGCCGCCGAGCAAAATGAGCAGGCCCGAACCAACGGCCATAAAGATCATGATGCCCTTGGCCAGATTGGGATTCTCCTCCGCCCAATCCCGCATGCCGTTTGCGGTTTCCTTCACCTTCTCCGACACCTCTGAAACCGTCGGGAGCATTTGATCTCCCATCTTGGTGCTGAGAGCGTCGATCGCATTGCCCGCGAGCTGAGTTGAGCCTGCGGTTGTGGCGACGGCGTTGAGGTATTCCCTGTTCATCGAGCCCGCGTACTGGCTCTTGTCCCCCACCAGCGCGAAGTTCTTCTGCAGCTGATCGAGGCTGGTGAGCATGGGCGCGATGGCCGAGACGCTTTCCGATCCGAACAGCTGGGTGAGCGCGCCTGCCTGTGCTTCCTTGGGTAGCTGCTGCAGGCGCTTCATCACGTCGATGATCGTGCCGCCGGCATCGCGCTGCATGTCCTTTGCGACCTGAACGGCATCGAGGCCGAGCGCCTGAAACGCCTTGCTCTGCGATCTGGTGGCTGCCTCGCCCTTGGTCAGCGCCAGCATCATGTTCTTGATGCCGGTGGCGCCCACTTCCGATTCCACGCCAACGCTGGAGAGCACCTGGCTCATTGCTGCGATCTGCGACGCGGCAAGGCCGCCCACCTTGCCGAGCGGGCCAATGCGGGTGACCATATCGGTGACAGCGCCGACGTTGCCGCCATAGCTGTTGGTCAGCGCGTTGATCTGGTCTGCCAAGGCCACGACGCCCTGCTGCGGCAGTTCGAAGGCGGTGCGCCATTTTGCCATCGTGCTGCCCGCTTCCTCGGCAGTGCTGTCAAAAGCCACGCCCATTTTCGCGGCATCTTCGGCGAACCGGAGCAGTTCCTGACGCGGGACATTGGCGCGCCCGGCGGCGGCGACGATCTGGGCGATGCCTTCGGCCGACATCGGAATGCGGGTGCTCATTTCCAGAATGTCATCGGACATCCGGGCGAATGCCCTGGGCGTGGGAAAATCGACTACCTTGCGCACATCGGCCATGGCGCTTTCCAGCGTCATCGCCTGCTTCGTGGCCATGGCAATCGGCGCGCCCGCTGCGGTGCCGGCCGCGATCATGCCCACGCCCATGCCGGTGGCCCTGGAACCGATGTCGCTCAGCTTCTCGGAATTGCGCCGAGCCCGATCGACTTTCTCCAGCTGGGCAGTCTGGCGGCGCAAGGCTTCGGTTGCATCCTGCGTCCGTTCGGCAAGGCGGTCCTCATGCCGGGCAAGGTCTGCAACGTCGATGCCGGCGTCCGACAGTTTCGAGGACAGCTGCTGCAGTTCGGCGCCGCCGCTTTCCAGCTTGCGCGCCACTTGTGCGGTTTGCCGTTCGACTTTCTCGAACTCGTTTCGCAGCTTCTTCGTGGGTTCCTCGGTCTCCTCAAGCTGCTGGCCCAAGGCGGCCAGCTTCGCCTGCAGTTCTTTGTACTGCCGCGCATCGTTGGCGTAGCGGGTTTCGGTGGCCTTGTAGCGGCCGACCTGCTGCTGCAGGGCATCGAGCCCCTTCAGCTGCTTGTGCGTTTCAGCCAGATCCCGGCGCGCGGCCGATGACGCGCCGGTGATGGACTTGAGCGGGGCGGTCACCCGGTCCAGCCCTTCAAGAATGATCTGCAGGCGAAGGTTTCTGTCAGCCATCAGCGCTTCCCCGGTGCCTCCGGTTGTTGGGAACGGCGGGCCGCCCGGTCACGCCAGCCCATGAGTTCGGACAGGTCCATTCCGTCCATCGCGGCGGGCGGCCAGTGGAAGATGACCGCGACGTCCGCCATCGCATCGTCTACCGATCGAGGGCATCCGTGCGCTGCGCCCTCTGCAGCAAAAAACTTCCGATCTCCGCGCCGCAGGCCAGCAGGTCCGCCGGGTCCATGTTGGAGACTTCGGCGGGCGTGAGCATGGGCATGGTTACGCGCGGGAGAAGTTTGGTCAGGGCATCGACCTTCAGCTGCCCCAGTTCGACCAGGGCAAGGCCGCGCAGTTCGCCCGACTTGGGTTTGCGGATCTGGATCGATTCGATGGTCTGCTCGCCGCGCTGGATGGGCGCGTCGAGGGCAACGGTGCGGATTTCTGCAATGGCTTCGGTCATGTTGGCTTCCGGATATGGGGGAGAAAGGAAGGCGGCCCGGCGGGATGCGCCGGGCCGGACGGTCAGAACAGGCCGAGGGCGCTGCGCTGCTCTGCCAGTCGATCGCTGCCGTCGACGATTTCGACCATGTTGAGCGGATCGATCTCGATCTCGGTGCGGCCGTTCCAGATGAGCTTGTAGTAGGCGAGGGCCGAGGTGACGGTGAAATCGGCGGGCGTGCCCACTTCCTGATCGCCCATTTCGATTTCCGAATGCCGGCCGCGCACGATCACTTCGATCGTGTCGGTCTCTGCCGTATCGTCCTGCTGGTAGAACCCGGCAAAGCGCATATAGACCCCGTTCACCTTCGTGAGGCCCCACTGGCGCAGCATGTCGCGCTCTGGCCCGGCGAAGACGGATTTCAGCTCCATCGCCTCCATCCCCATGTCGAGCTTTACCGGGGCAGACATGCCGCCCCCGCGGTATTCTTCCATCTTGCGGGTGAGCGTGGGCAAGGTGACGGTCTTGACGTCGCAGACGTAGCTCTGGCCTTCGTTGAACAGCATCAGGTTCTTGAGCGTGCGGGGCAGTCCCATGGTGGGCTCCTATGCAAACGGGGGAGGAAGGGCGGCGCGCCGGTTAGGCGGCTTGCGTCAGCTGGCTCGCGAAGTCCGCGAAGTAACTGTCGGTGATGCGCTGGTTGAAGCCGAGGTCTTCGAGCGGCGGCGGCACGGTGTAATCGTAATCGATGCGCAGCTTTCCGGCCTGCAGGCTGGCGGTGGAGTTGTTCGCCTCATCGAACCAGGCATTGGCGCCGAGGATGACGCCGGCGGCCTTGAGTTCGAGGAAGAAGCCGTTGACCGTCTCGATGATGTCCCGGGCGAGCGCCGGGGTGAGCGGCTTGTCCATCGCCCAGTCCATGCCGCGCGCCACGGTATCGGCCAGCAGCTGCGCCACGCGGGTGGTGCTTTCGAACTGGAACAGCGGATCGTCCGAACAGGTGCGGTTGCCCCAGAAGCGAAAGCCGCTGTCGGAACGGACCAGTGCGGTCACCTCCGATGCATTCAGCACGCCTGCATCGCTGGCCATGTCCTCGATATCCCAGTGGATGTCCTTGGTCAGGCCGACGACGCCGGAAACCGCCACGTTCGAAAGCGTCTTTTGCGGGCCGTAGAGTTCGTCGATCCTCGCGCGCAGGCCCATGGCGCGGGCAGCGGCAAAGCTGGTGACGTTGGCGCTGGTGGCGGTGTCCCAGGCGAGGAAGTCCGGCATCAGCAGCATGAGTTCACGCTCGCTGAAGTTCGCGCGGTAAAGGACGGCGTCGGCCACGGTATCGCCCACGGCGCGGGCATAGGCGAAACCGCGCAGCTTCTTCGCCACCACGGCAAGCGCGGCGGTGACGGCCTGCGCTTCAAGCCCCGGCGTACCGAGGATCTTGGGCTTCACGCCCAACTGGCCCTGCGCGGCAAGCAGCGCCTGCATGCCGGTCTTCATGCCCTCTGCCGTCGTGGTGCCGATCACGTTGCTGGCGGTTTCGGCTTCGTCCGCGCCTTCGGCCACGCGGACCACGACGACGATCGGGCGTGACTGGTCGGCGATGGCGCGGAGCGAGGCGGCAAGCGTGCCGTCCGTACCGGCATCGCCGATTGCGGCTTCCACGTCAGTGACAAGCACCGGCATATCGAGGGGAAAGACTGCCGCATCGGCATCCGACGCCGTGGCGACAAGGCCGATGATGGCGGTGGAGACGGCAGCCAGCGTGCGGGCGCCGGTGCTGATCTCGGTAACGGTGATTCCATGTTTGAAGGCCATGAGCGGCTCCTTGGGTTCAGGCGGCAAGAGGGACGGAAAGGCGCACCAGCGCGTTGGCGGGGGCGGTGTCTGTGCGGGTGGCGTCGATGATCACGGTCGCCGCACCGGGACGATCCCCGGCGGCCACGCCCACGCGGCGCAGGCGAATGCGGTTCTCCCACCGGGTGAGCGCCACGGCGGTCGCGGCATAGACGCGCAGGATGTTCGCCGCCGTCATGGGCTGGTCGATCAGTTCCGGCAGCAGCGAGCCATACTCGCGCCGACCGACACGCGTGCCCATGGGCGTGGAGAGGATATCGGCGGCCGACTGGCGGATATGGTCCAGACCATCGAGTGCCTTGCCGGTATCGCGGGCCATGCCGGTCATCACACGGGCGCCCCGGTCTGCGCGCCGCCAGCCTGCACGCCGCCGTGCTTGTGGCCCTTCAGGCTGATCCCGGCGCCGACGACGTCGGTGCTTGCGCTAAGTGTGCCGTTGACGGTTACATCGCAGTTGAGCGTCAGGCCGCCCGGCGCATCGACCGTCGCAGTGCCGCCTGCGGGCAGCGTGACGGTCAGCGCATGGCCCGCAAGATCGTAGGCAATGACGGCGCCGTCATCGAATTCGAGGTGGACCAGATCCGGGTTGGCAGAGGGGGCAGGGAAGGCATCGCAATAGAGGCCGACGATGACGACGCCATTTTCGATATCGCCTTCAGGCGAGAGCAGCAGGCACTGTTCCCCGACCGTGGGGGGAGACCAGACGCGCAGGCCGCCCGCACGTGGCGCGATCCACGGCAGGTCGCCGGTGACCACATCGCCGCTTTCGACAGTGCAGGTGGCCTGGGCATGATCGACGGACGCGATCACGCCGAGCCGAAGCACGTCGCCGGTTAGCTGTTCAGGATCGAGGGGTTGCGCCATGGGGCGACCATGGCGCGCTCTTCATCGGGTTTCGCGGGGGTGCATTTGGATGGGCGGCTGACCAAATGCAGCGATTAAGTTCCTACGCCCGGGTTTCGAACCCCAAGGTAAGCTCGTCCCAATCAGGCCAACCTTTCATTAGTCTGACAATGAGATTCACGATGAGACGTTCGCAGTCTTCAAAGTGCCTCTTCCTCGTATCTGCTTGATCCGAATCCCTAATTGCAGGAAGGGCGCCTGCATGCGCGGCCTTTGATCGAAGATTGTACGCCATTTTGACAATTTTCAGTATTTCGTGTCGACGCTCCGCATTTCTACCAAGAAGCCATGCGCATCGGTGTGAAATTTTGTTCGTAATTTCTGTTGTTTCGGTCTTCGCTCCACGCATAAGTAATACTTCAAGGCACAACCCGTGATCAATAGCTTTTTCTAGATCGGTATCGCGCTTTCTTGAAGCTTTCAACCGATCAATAGCTAGTGAAATTATAGGGTCGGTGGTGCGTACTTGCTCGAATATTGACTTCAATGACGGTTCGTGGGTTAAAGAAATACGGTCAGGCTGTCGTGGAACCCTAAAGGCGGCACCGAACCCAGGTGATCGCATCCCTGGCCATCCGACATTTGCGACATACCCGTAGCTCACGCCAAACTCTGGTGCGGCATTCCCCACTAATATCAGCGCCGCGCGCGCCCTTTCAAATTTCTGTTCAAGTTCTTGCGTCAGTTCAGGGCTGAATTCTGATGAAGGTCCAGAAGAATTGGGCGGAGATCGAAATGGCTTGCATGTGATCTCAACAACTAGAGCTGATTTTCCCGACGATATAGCTGCGCCACCATCTCCTTGCATACCTGATTCAAACGCAGCATATTTTGCATTCGAGTTGGGAAGTTCTTTGGGGGGCGCTAAGTAAACCCCCTCCGCCAAACTGACGCGTTCTTCCACTACGAGATTTGTGACTGCTCGTACCGAAGCGAAAGAAACCTCGCTTGTCTTCGCAATTTCGAAAAGGTCGCTTACAATCGCCTCTGAATCGTACCCATCGCGAGCACGATTTATGAGGGAGTATGCGGCCTGCTGGAGCTGCACAAGCGACCCGAAATCGGAGAATTGCGCCCATTTTCCCCAGAGTTCCTTCAACTCTTCGGTTTCATTTAGTGCGTCGCTTACCGAGGAAACCAACTTCGGATCGATGTCAGCCCAAGCAGCGAGCGACAAGTCACGCACCGATGGCTTGGGGGAAGCTGTAGCTGCAGCTTTGAGCAGCGCAGCCAAACTCGATATTGACATTTGACTTTGTCTCCCGTTGATCGCGTCGACACCTATGCGCCCTAATCTATTGTTATAAAGCAAACATTTACAAGACGCTTCCAGCAGGCCCACCAAACATCATTCTAGGCAGACGAAAAATTGCGAACTAACACTTCGCGAGCCTGTCGGGATTTCGCGCCTACCGAGTAAGTCGTGTCGATCGACGTGATGGTGAAGGCCGCGAAGGTCTCGCGTACGCCAGCGTTGTCATTCAGCGACATCAGGAATTTGCCCTTGATGCCAGCCAGCTGATCCGCAAGCGCGGCGAAGTCGTCGCGGGTGAAGACGTCCGCGCCATAGTCGCGCTCGCAGGCCCAGTATGGCGGATCGAGGTAGAACAGCGCACCGTCGCGGTCATAGCGGCGGATGAAGTCGCCATAGGGCAGGCGCTCTATGGTGACCGACTGGAGGCGATCATGGAGATCGGCCAGCATAGGTTCCAGCTTGCCGACATCGAACCGCGCGGGCGCAGAAGCATCGACCCCAAAGTTGCGGCCAGAAACCTTGCCGCCGAAGGCCAGACGCTGGACATAGAGGAAGCGCACGGCGCGCTGGAGGTCGGTGAGCGTATCCGGGGCCTGCGCCAGAAGGCGTTCGAACTCGGCGCGGCTCGCCACGCGGAATCGCAGCATGTCGATGAGGTAGGGATAGTGTTCGGCCAGGCAGCGGAACAGGGTGACGACGTCGCCCGAAATGTCGTTGATCGCCTCTGCCCTTGGGCGGCGCGAGCGGCGCAGGAAGATGCCGCCCATGCCAACGAATGGTTCGGCATAGCTGGTGTGCGGCGTACGCTCGATGATGGCGCAGATCCGTTTGGAAAGGTTGCGTTTCCCGCCGATGTACCCGGCAGCGGGGGAAACGGGGCGAACGAGAACAAAAGGGGTAGACATGTTGGATTTCCTGCACGATTGCCCTTCGCGGCATGCCACGGAAGGGAACTCAGAAAAGGCGGGCGCGCCGCCTTGAGAGTGCGAGTGCAGGCTCGCGGTTTTCAGGATGCGGGAACATCCGAAGCCCCCTTCCGTAAAGGGGCCGGGTGGCGGCAGGGCGGCCCCGCCGCCGGGCATTATTCCGAAGCGGTCGCTACCTCCGCCGGCTCTGGCTCTGGCTCCGGGTTGGTGATGACGCCGGCGGCGATCTTGTGCGCCACGCCCATGGCAACTTCCTCGACGCGGGCCTTGGTGGCCGTCTTGTCGTAGCTGCCGTCCGCCTTCAGCACGGCATTGACGTCGCGCTTGTGGACGATCTCGCCACTGGTGAAGGTGACCGGGACGGCGCGGGTCTGGGCATTGAAAGCGCCGATCTTGAACGAGAGTTCGGACACGGGAAGTTCCTTTCTAGGCTGGGGCGACCGGCCATTCGACGGCGGCCGGATCGGTGACGGTTTCTGGAAGATCGCGAAGGGCCTGCCGGTAGGCGACCCAATCGGCTCGGAGTTCATAGGTCAGCGGGCTGTCGGGCATTTGCGTCCAGTCGCTGGCACTCAGGAGATAACCGCGACGCTTGCGCAGTGCGCTCCACTGCTCGGCCTCGCTGGGCGGCGCCGGAATGACCGCGACTGGTTCGCCCGCTTCATCTGCCTTGATGACCATGCCTTCCGCCTGCGCCTGCAGAAGTTCGGCGTGACGCTCGGGCGTGATCTCCACCGCGTCTGCAGGGACCACCAGGTGCAAGTCGCTGTCATAGAACCCGCACGACTGTGAGCTGAAATAGCGTGCCATGTTTGCCCTCAAATCCTTCCGAGTGCGAAAACGACCGGCGCTGCTGCGACTTCCCCGGTGTTGCCTGAGTAGCCGCGCATGACCGTGCAGCCGTTGTTGCTGGGTGAGCCGACAAGCTGGAACCAGACGTCCGCGCTGGACGATGCGTATGACACCGAGGTCGAGACGAAAGCATCGATCACGGCGGTAAAGGTGAGAGGCCAGTTCAGCGCCTGGCTCCCTTCGCTGGCCCCCGAAGCCCCGCGCACCCATTGCAGGACCAGGCCGCCCGGCAGCTTCTGGTAACCGCCTGCAGACAAGTCGCCTGCGAAGTCCGCCATCTTTGCGAATGCACTGGCGTGCTGGCCGTCGAGCAAGTCGGCGTCCAGGCCGCTGCCAGCGCCGTCGTTATCGGGGCCCCACAGGTTATAGGCGCCGCGCCACATGCTGGCGCCCTTGATGTTCAGGACATTGCCGTTGAGGTTCGGCTCGGTGACCAGCGCGCCCTGATCGGTGGAATCCACGGTGGCCTTAAGTCGTGCGCCGCTCCACCCGATGTAGATCTTGTTCGTGCCCTGACCAATGCCGCCGCCCTGCTGGACTGGCGTGTAGCCAAGGCGGGCGGGAATGTCCGCGTAATAGCTGCCCTGCTGGCCGTCGAGCAAATCGGCATCAAGGCCCGATCCGCTGCCATCGTTGCCCGAATGCCAGAGAAGGTGCGAAACGGCGCCGGCCGACCAACCGCCAAAGCGCAACGAATTGTCGGTATCGAGGCCCAGGAATGCCGCGAAGGAGCCGGGCCGGTGGAACGTCATGACGGCCGCGCCGGTGCCGTTGCCTCTCACTTCCAAAGGCGTCGAATCGCTTGGCCTTGACGCAATCCCCTGACTGTCGCCGCTTGTGAATGAAAGTACGTTCGTGAAGCTATCGCCCGACTTGCTGACGGGCGTATAGCCAAGCCGGGCGGGAATGTCCGCGTAATAGGCCCCCTGCTGGCCATCGAGCAAATCGGCGTCCAGGCCAGATCCGGCACCGTCATTGCCTGCTGTCCAGGCAAGGGCGCCCTGGATCGTGAATGTGCTGCCATAACCCCAGCGCCAGACCTCGCCATATTGCGTGTCATAGACGCCCAGCCCCGAGGCACTGCCGTACATGTACGCAGTTTGGCCGCTCCGCTCGAATTCAATGTGTTTTTCGCTTGTGTGGACCGACGAGAACAGGATCTTTCCAGAACCGGAAACCGCCAAAGTTCCCGTGACCGTGTCGCCAGCCCTATTGAACGGCGTATAGCCAAGCCGGGCGGGAATGTCGGCGTAATAGCTGCCGTGCTGGCCGTCCAGCAAATCGGCGTCTAGGCCCGACCCGGCGCCGTCGTTGCCGGCGTGCCAAACCTTGCCGCCGCTCGCGCCGAAATCAAATTCGAGAGTCCTAGTGCCGCCGGAAAAAGGGCCGATCATCCGGAAGCCATTGTTATAGATATCAATTGACGGATCGCCCGTCATTGCCCCGGATGGGGCCTTTGCAAAGTCAATCTGGCCGCCTTCAAAGCCGCTTGCCTGCCCCATGCCGACAAGCAAATTGCCGCTGAAAGCCTGGCTTTGTGGCAAATTTAGCCTTGCAAACGCGCTACCGTGCTGGCCGTCCAGCAAATCGGCATCAAGGCCCGATCCGGCGCCGTCATTATCTGGCCCCCACACATCATAACCGCCGCGCCTCATGGCGGCGCCATTCACGGTAAGAGCGCCGGCCGCCAGATAAGGGTCCGTCACCAGGTTGCCCTGGTCGGTGACGTCGACGGTCGCCTTGAGGCGACTGGCGCTGGACCACCCGATCTTGATGACGTTACCGGCAAGCTGCCCGTTGCCGGTGCCCTGCTGGACGGGATTATAGCCGAGGCGTGCCGGGATGTTGCTGTACCAGCTGCCCTGCTGCCCATCGAGCAGATCGGCATCGAGGCCTGAACCTGCGCCATCGTTACCGGGGTGCCAGATACCGGCATTGTTCGCGCCGAAGCGGGCATCGAGCCACGCATTCACGGCGTCCTTGACCATCTTCTCAGCCGGTACGCGGCTCGCGCTGGTCCCCCCGATGGCTTCCGCCAGCGTCGAGAGTTCGACGACGCCCATCTGCTCGGTGGTCGCAGGCGGGTTCAGGAAATTGGCATCGCCGAAGGTCAGGTCCGTCGCGTCCACATCGGCAAACTGGACGTCGATCGCGAGCAGCATGAGCGCCTGCGCCGACTTCTCGACCAGCACGTCCGCCTGCCCGTAGATGGCGAAGAGCGTACCGTCGCCAAGGTAGAGCGCGAGACTGCGCACGGTGAAGACGTCGCCGGTCTCGTCCCTCACGATCAGGTGGATCGTATCGTCGGCCACGACATCGCCCGAGAGCGTGGCGATGCGCTTGAACTCGCCGGGCAGAGCAGTCGCCCCGGGATCGGGCGTGACCGCGGTGCCGGTCAGGCCGACCTCAGCAATCGTGACCGGGGCGGTCCCGGTGTTGCTCGCATCCACGAGCGCAGCGCGGCCTGCATTGGTGACGGTGAGGGTGAGACCCATGAATTCCTCCGGTCAGGTCGCGGCCGGCGCCGTGCAGGACAGGCGGGCGAAAATGGTGGGGCGCACGGCAGCGACCAGGCCGACACCGGCCTGCGTGTTGATGCCCTGCGTGAAAGTGAAAGTGCTGCGCACCGGCTTGGCGCGGCTGACCTCGGCAATGACCTGATCGACGAAGGCGGCCGAGGCCGGGGCGCCTGCCTGATCGAGGTTCAGAACAAGATCGAAGGTGTGCGGGGCGCCCTTCGGCTCGCTCTGCCACCATTCACGAATGGCAACCGATCCGCCGAAGCTGGCGATGACCGCGCGCACCGATTCCGCGGTGCCCTTGCGCCGGGCAATGGAGATCGCTTGGCGCACGCGCTCACGCTTGATGCCCTCGGGCCAGCTGGTCGACCAGTTATCGAGGCTGAGGCCCCATGCCAGCCAGGGCAGAAGCTCGATCGGGCAGTCGTCGGGCGACCAGACCGAGCGGACGGGCGTCGGGATCTCCAGCAGACCGGCGGCGACCTGCTCGAGCGCCTTTTCCAGCGCAGTGGAACCGGGAGGCAGCAGCGTTGGGTACGTCATTCGCCGGTCCCGGCGTAATTGATCGTGGTGCCGGTGCAGTGCGGCGCCTGCGTGCGCGAAACGATGATGTCGGCAGCGGGGGCGCTGAGTTCGACATTCTGCACGCCTTCAACATGGAGGGCGGCGAAGATGGCTGAGCGGGTAATGTCACGGCCAAGGCGGTGGCTGCTCGCGATGTAGGCATCGAGATTGGCGTGCGCGGCGGCGAGGACGACGCCGCCATCGGGGCCACTGAAAGTGGTGAGCGTAGCCTCCACGGCATAAGTGACGATCTCTGCCGACTGGACGGTGACGAAATCGGTCAGCGGGCGGCGCGTTTCGTCCGAGACGTAGGCGGCAACCTTGCTGACGAGCGCGGCCGAAGCTGCGCCCGAGCCGGTGCGGGAGAGGACGGAGACCAGCACTTCGCCTGCGGCCGGGCTGGTGGCGCTGGCATCCAGCACATCGGCATCGGCCGACAAGGCGTGGAAGATATAGGCGCCTTCCGGCCCGGCGACCGAATAGCCTTCCGGCGCCAGCACCATGCGACGGCGGAAATCGGCATCGCTTTCCATGACGGCGGGAATGCCCAGCGCCTCGTCGGCCGAGGCCAGGGTAAAGCGGGTGATGCCGAAGAGGGCGGCGATGTTGTCGAGATCCGCGCCAACCGCATAGGCGGGCATGACGGCGCGCACGGCATCGTTGACGCGCTGGCGCAGCAGCTGGGCGAAATAGGCGAACACCTGCAGCAGCTTGGTGGCCGGATCGCTGTCACGCGTGATGAACTCCGGCATTTGCGCCTGCATGCGCGCGACGGCATCGGCAAGGATGGTTTCGAAATCCAGTTCCTCGACGATATCGGGCGCAGGCAGGCGCGACAGATCGACAGCGGTGAAGGTAGCATCGGCCATGCCGCCCATGTCGCTGGGCTGGCAGGGCGATGGCTATGGGCTGCATTTGGATGGGCGGCTGACCAAATGCGAGTGTCGACGCCGGAATTCAGGCCATTAGGTCATCGACTGGTGAGCAGCATTGGAGAGGAAGCGCCTGCGGCTCGAATGGCGGAGAGGGGCCGGTAGGCGAAGGTCTGGTTCGGAGCCGGGTTGTGAGATTAGCTGACGCTCACTCGGAGCTGGCTGTCGACCAGAACACGCCGTTCGGACCAGCCGCCGTGAACTTCTGCTCCTGATGTTAGCGGACATTTGTTCATGGAGCCGCTGACGCCAGTTAGATCGTCACCGCCCCGCGAGGGCGGCCCGTACCTCGGACATGAGATTACGGTACTTGCGCAGATTGTAGCTTTCCCTGCTTCGAGATACCTTGGCCTGTTCCACGATCAGATCGAGGTTTTTGAAGGCGTGCTGCAGCCATGCTACAGCCTTCTCGTCGTCCGCTATCTGCGCATACTGCAGAGCTTGGTCACTGTATCTGAGCAGATGGTAGGACCTCCGCGCATCGTTCTTGATGCATTGCTCGAGAACCTCCATGCTCTCTTCGACGCCGTCGAGGGCCGTGCGATCGGCGAGATTGCGCCTAAGTACGTCAATGTTTGCCTCAAAGAGGATACGCGCGTGGGTGTTCCTAATTGAGAATACGCGGCCTCGACTCCGAGAAAGGGCCGTGTCAATCCAAGAGAAGGCCTCGGTGAAGCTCTTCATCTTAGAGAGATAGATGGCTCCGTGCTGATAGTCGTATGCGTTTTCCGTCGACGCCACTAGCCGCTCGTAGAACCGCTGTCCATCTGCAACCCGAGGGTACGCTCGTCGGGCGAAGTCGTTGTCGTATGCGTATCGCCTGAAAACCGGGTAATCGACGATAAGACGGGTTGGGACGGCGCTGTGGAAGCGACTGAATATGCGGTTGAACGCCCGTGGCTGGCACTCTCGGAGCGCGATGCGCGCCAGAGCGCCGGAGCGTACTGAGAAGTAATCCTGGTGGGGGTCGTCCTCCAAGTCCACCTCCACGAGGAAACTGTCTATGCGCTTCGCGATATCATAGACATCGGTGTACTGCTTTTGGGGCCCGGATAGAAAAGCGTAAATCATGTCAAAAGATACAACTGTGCGACAGGCCGCGACGTAGCAAGCCATCATGTAAACGTCGAACGCTACAGGATCCCTCTTCTCGAATTCGGAGAGCTTGGCGCGAAACCTCGAAGTCAGGTTCTCGTCAAAGACGTGTCGACGGAATGACTCGAACAGTCCAACCTCGCCGCTGTCACGTTCGACCGTCTCAAGATTGTCCGGATGCCACCTCCGGATATCCACGGGTATTGAGTCGATAATCCCCTGCAGATCCTGCGGAATGATCTCGGAACTCGAATGTACGTCCAGTCGGCCCTGCATCGATCTGAGACCGACTGAGTCGAAGTAAATGCTTTGCTCAGCAGATACGATCTGCGCGCCGATGTCCCGCACAAGGCGGTCGATCGGATCGCGGGAATCGATCAGATTGTCTACAAATACCAAGGCTTTATCGGGCTTTCCGGAGTGTTCCGCTACGATCTGGTCGGCCTGCGGCGCGGTGATGCGATCAAAGTAGAGCACCGGGCGCTCCGGCGCGATTTCGGACGCAACCTGCATAAGCACGGTCGTTTTTCCCGAGAGCGGCAATCCAACCAGTGCTACATGGCGACCGTTGTAGATTGAGTTCTTTACCGCTGCGTTCACCCGCCTCCGCACCAATTGGTTCGAATAGGCGTCGGACCATTCCGGCTCGGAGCCGAGGAAGAAGTTGCGTATCGGGCGCTGCGCGACCTCGCCTGGCGCGGGAACCTGGCCGGTGAAGGCTCGATGGCTCGGTGTTGCCTGCGTCACCGCGTCCGTACCGACCTCATCGACAACATAGCGGAGGAAGTCCTCGATCTCGCCGAACAATATGTGGAAGCCGAGCGCGGTATAGAGGGCCGTTGCGCCTTCGTCCTCCCGCCGCAGGAGGATCCAGCGGTTGAATTGGGAGCGAGACGAGCTGTCGTGCAGACCCTGAAGCACGCCGGCATCATGCATTCCATACCCTAGAAACAAGGTCGGCCTTGCCTGCAACTCCCGCTGGAACACATACCAAGTCTCTCGGTCTGAGGCGAAGGCCGAGGAGATTTGTCCGGGAGTGAACAGGAAGTCGGCATCCGAGTGCCGTACGTTCCCGTGTAGCGCGACGAACTGGACGACCTCGCCGGGCTGCCTCGGGGCGCCTAGGGGCGTGACGTCATGCAGCACGCGCGTGTGCTCCCCTTGACGGGCGTTGAATATGTGAAACGGCAAATCGTCTATGTTCGTGGTGTACAGGAATTCGGGGTTCAACCTGCGCAGTGCGTCATATCTATCATCATACGTTCCGACCGTGAATAACTTCTCCAGGAACTCCCTCAGCGCCACCCTACGGTCGGACAGAAGCACCGCGTAAAGCCCAGCAAGGTCGAGCGACGCATATGCGTCGAGGCCGAACTCTTTGATCAGGAGCGTCTTTAACCCATCACCTACGGGCAGCGTGTCGCCGCCGCCGTTGCGGGCAAGCGTCGAAAAGCCTGCACCTGTGAATAGGTTCACGCCCCTCGCCAAGTCGGCTTTTAGCAGTCCGGTTTCCGTAACCTTGAGCATTCATTCCCCCGAATCATTTCAACCCGCCCAACTAGCAGTAGATCGAGTGTGAAACGCAAATACTTGCGAAACCGCGAGCACGCCATTGACAATGCGTAGAGACTCGCAGCCGCCGGTCAGCCTTCGGCTCACCTCCGGCCATAACCGGACTGACCACTCGTAGGCGCGCGACTTTTCCGGTTGAACGGCATGAATGGGCGCATACTGACCATATGCGCGATGAGGGCTCTGTCAGAGCATCCGAAAGAATTGCTGTTCAGAATAAAGATCTGAAAACGCTACTTAAAATCAAGTTCCAGCAATGTACAGGTATAGCGCGTCCAGCATGCGTTCCCGATCGGCAGGCGTGGCGCCCAGCAGTTCACGCCGGGGATAGGGCACGGCCTTTGCCCGGAGCGATGGCCTGTCGCGAAGACCCTGCTGGTGGACGCTGGCGATCTGCGAGACCTTGCCGGTGAAGCCGACCCAAAAGCCCTGGTCGTCGGTCTGGGTCTTCAGGAAACGCGAACTTGCCAGGCGGCGGAACATGGCCCTGCGGCGCAGGCCACCACGACGGCGCAGCTTGCCGGCGCCGCGGTTGCGATATTCTTCCGGTACGGGGAGCCACTTGACCACCTTGTCGAATTCGAAGGTGCGGATGCCGCCGGCCCCGATATCGAAGCCGGTCATCGAGCGGCCTGTGCCCCAAGTGAAACTCTTCATGATCACGCGGCGCGGCGGGCCGCCGCCGTGTGCGGGATAGAGAAAGCAGGCCGTACCCCGGCCCGATACCGGCGGCTGCTTGGCCTTACGCGGTTCGAAGGCGCTGCCATCGGGCTGGTGCTGGGCGGTGATGCGCTGGCGCTGGCTGATTGCCAGTTCGCGGGCCATCTTTCGCATGATCGCGCGCCGCTTGCCCGACGAAAGGCTGCGCAGCAGGGCGCCTGCGATGCGTTCGACTTCGGCCAGATCGTCCGTCATGCGTCAGGAGGAATCGCCGGTGTCAGAACGGCATCAGGATCGGTGGTCTCGGCGAGCAGTTGGACATTGCCAAAGCCCTGCAGAAAGGACGCGGTCACGCCGTCGAACATCGGCGGGAAGGCCGGTTCCTCGGGGTGGGTCACATCGTAGCCGCTGCCGTCCACGCGTGGGATGACCAGCACGGGTTCGGTCAGGTCAATCGACAGCTCTATGTCGTAAGTTTCGCTGTCGAGCAGTTCGGCTTCGAACCGGAAGGGCTTGTTATCGCTTGCCTGCAGCAGCTGCGGCTGTTCCTTCTCGATCCATGCCAGAACGGCGACCATGATCGTATCGGTATCGCCCGCAAAGTCCGTGATGAGCGCTTTGACCGTATAGGCATAGGCGAATGACAGCGTAGCGGATCGGCGCGCGCCGACCTGGCCGCCTTCGAGGTAAACCTGCAGGAGATCCGGGTGAGTCTTCAAATCGGGCAGGAAGGCGGTCAGCCAGCGCCGCAGGCTATCGGCCTTGCGCATAATCCGCCTCCGAAGCGATGCGGACCTGTGCCTGCAGTTCGATCAGCATGGCGCGGATCTGACCAGCCACATCGTACAGCGCGTTCAGGCTGGCGACGGCATCCGCGCCATCCATCTCGCCTGCGCTATTGCGCTGCACCTTCGGCAGGGGCGGTGGCGGTGCCAGAAGGCTGGGCGACACCTTCGGCATTGGCGATCGCGGCGGAACGGTCGAGCAGGCGCACGCCATCAGCATCGATGCAGAGATTGCGATAGACCGGGCGTTCGATGACCTTCTGGCTTTCATGATAGATTTCCCTGACGCTGGATTGCCGCGCATATTCGGCGGCCTGGGCGCGCTCGGCAGACGCATCGATCTGGCCCTGCAGCTTGCGGCGGACGGCATCTGCGGCATCGTCCGCACGCTTCTGCGCGGCCCGCTCCTGCGTCACGCCGATATGCGTGCCGTAGGCGAAGCCGCCGATGCCGGAGAGGCAGGTGGCCAGCGCCCCGGCAAGGGCAAGGTGGGATGCGCCGATCAAGCGAGCAGTCCCTTGAAATAGTTACGGCGCGCGAAGGTCAGTGCTTCCTTGCGCAGGCGACCGTCACGATAGCTGACATGCACCCAACCGCTGCTCGGATTGCCGCGCACGTAATTCTCAAGGATCAGCTGGTCGAAGGGCAGGCGGTCACGAATGAAGGTGGCCACGGTGAGATTGTCGATGCCGGCGATCTCAAGGTCGGCAGCCTCACCCTTCGCATGCTGGCTGCCCGTGGTCGAACCGACAGCAAGGCACAGTTTGGGAGACCGGAATCTGGAAGTGATCCGAACCGGCTGCCCAAAATGGGCGCGAAGCGGTTCCAGCACCTTGGTGCAAAGCAGCTTCATGGCTGCGATCTGCTGCGCATCGGGGGAGTTGGCGATCCGTTCGCGCTCGGCGGTGGCCGATGCGGTGAATTCGTCCAGGCTGAAGTTTGGCGACAGCTGCATGGGTTCAGTCCTTTTTCGGCAGGAAGCGGTCGGCAAGGCGGCCCGGCACGCTGGCAAGCGCGTCGGTCGCGGCCTTTGCGAGGCGGGGTGTGGCGTCGAAGGCGAGCAGCGCGATGCCGAAGGCGATCGACTGCGCGACGAAGTCATTCCAGCCCGTCAGTTCGATGATGGCGCGGGTGGCGTAGAAGCTGACGGTGGAGCCGACGATCCACTGCACGAAGCGCTGGCGCCACGAGAGGCCCGGCTTCCATGCCTGGGCAACAGCCGAGCCGATTAGCGAAGGCGTGAGCGATCCGATGGCATCGGCAATGGAGGGGAGGAAGGTGCGCAGGTCCATGGTTTCAGTCCCAGAGCTGGATGAGGGGCCGCACGCGCGGGGCGCTTATCTCGGCAGTGGCGGGAACGATCACGATCGTGCCCAGCGGGAGGATCGGGCCAAGATCGGCAAGGCCCGGATTGGCATCGAGGATGCGGGTCAGGTCGGACGGACCGAGCCCGGCCTCGCGAAACAGCAGCAGGTCCAACTTGTCTCCCGCGCGGGCCACGAGGCGCTGCTCGGCCGCCATCAGATCAGGTCCACGGTAGTGCGCGTGGTGCCGAGGATGTCGCGGATCGCGTGCATGGCATCGCGGCGCAGTTCGCCGATGGACACTTCCAGCTCGTCTGCCTGATTGCTGCCGGCCGCGGTCGTATCGAAATCGCGGTGCCGCTCGATCAGCTCGGCCTTGGTGAACAGGGCAATGGCGCGGTTGTAGCGGATCGACTGGACGCTCTGCCCGTCCAGCTGCGGTGCCGGAACGGCGGCGAGAGTGGCACAGCCTTCGGCCATGCGGTCCTTCGCCCAGGTGCGCAGATCGATCTCCACCGACATGATCGCGCCAAGGATGGCGGCGCGCAGGCGGGCGGGCGTGATGCTGGTGGGGATGCGGGCAGCCTCGCGCACGCGGGCGGGCTCGATATCCGGAAAGAAGCCGTCATTGATCACGGCGCTTTCGGCAGGCGGGGCCTGATCGATTTCCGCTTCCGGCGGGCGGGCAACGAATGTCATGGTGCCTCCTGTTCGGCCCGCCGGCTAACGGGGGTGGGGATCGGGTCAGAGGGCGGCCCTGCGGCTTCAGGAAGCCTCCCGCCCCGCGCGATCCGCCCCCGAGCGCCGGGGGCGAGCCTGTCAGGCGGCGTTCTGGCCGCCCTGTTCGTTGGTTTCTTCGGGTTCGGGCGTGACGGCGACGAGGAGCTTTTCCGCCCGCCTGATCCGGTCCTTCACACCGATGCGATCGTGGAGGCGCTGGGCCTCACGCAGGGCATCCAGCGCGGCATTGAGGCGCGGCGCGCTGGTTGAGGCTTCGGACTCCTCGGCCCTGCGCAGCTGCTCGACGCCGATGGCCTTGAGCAGCTTGGCGCGGGCCTGATCGTGCATGTCCTCGCCATGGGTCAGGTGATCTGCGCCATCGAGAATGGCGAGCGGGAACTCTTCACCCGCCGCCTGCGTCTTGAGCGCGGCCTCGGCAATTTCTTCGAGGATCACGGTCGCGGTATCGCGCTGGTAGCGCGCGGGCATCTCGACGCGGTGGCGCATCATGAATTCGGCAAGGTCGAGCGCGTCTGAATATTCGCCGACATCGATCATCCAGACCATGCAGGTCGGCAGCACTTCGGCGGCGATGCCGCTTCCCACGCCCGCGTCAGCCTTGTGCAGGCCGACAAGCCAGTCACGGTAATGCGGCAGCATTTCGCGCTTGGCCGCGATCTTCAGGTCGATCGACTTGATCTCCTTCAGGCGGCGCAGGTCATGTGTCAGGCGAAGGGCGATCTGCGCGGCGGCGCGATCGGCCGGGGCAGCGTTGGCCGCCCCCGCTGCCGGAAGAGGGGCTGCAGCGGGGGCGGCAGCCGCTCCACCATCGGGAGCGGACGCGACGGTCTGGGAGGCAAGGATGCGGTCCCGGTGGCGGCGAGCGAGGCTCATGTGCGTGTCCTGTCAGGTGGAGCGGTGTTGGGTTCGGTTACCGGAGGGCCGGAATCAGGCGGCGGGCTTCTTGCCCATGACCACGTTCTCGACGAGGGCGGTGCGGCCGTAGTCTTCGACGACGTAGTCTTCGTTCACCGATTCGTAGTTCTCGATCTGGTCGAGCGCGGGCTCGTCCCTGATCTGGCGGCGGCGGGTTTCCTCCTGCCAATAGATCGAGAGGTTATCGAGGCTGGTGATCAGCATCGAGGTTTCGGGGAAGAAGGGCACGATCACGGCGCGCTTGCCCGCCAGCTGCTTTGGCAGCGTGAGGATGCGATGCGCGGCCTCGCGCTCGGTCGCGGTTTCGCCTGCGGCCTGCAGCAGGTTCAGGTACTTGTCCTTGACCAGCTTCCAGCCAACGATGACGACGAGGTCGGTATCGCTGCGGTGCCAGGGATCGAGCAGGTCGAGCGCGTCGAAGGCCAGCGCGTCGAGGTTGGCATAGTCGGCTTCGGCGCTCGCAGTGTTGGTGGCATCGCCATCGACCACTTCCACGCCCGCCGCGACATAGATCGCCTTGGTTGGATCGACCGAAAGGTCACCGTCGTTCAGCACGCGCGAGCCTGCATGGGTGCGGATCTTGTGCAGCCAGCCCTCGTTGACGTCCTGCAGCAGAGGATTGGCGACGACGTCGGTCGACGCGGCGGCCGAGGTGCCGTTGAAGCCGATCATGATCCGGTCGCGGCCCTGCTGCTTCAGGATCACGTCGCGCAGCAGGGTCTGGAACTGGGGCTTGTGGCGCCAGGCATCGAGCTTTGCGTACTTGATCGCGTGGTCGTAGTTGGTCTGGCGGCAGAAGTAGCTGCCGTTGTCGCCGGTGTCGGTCGGATCGGTGGGGGTGCGGCGGTTGCCGCCTGCCGTGTCGGTGCGGCTTGCCATCGGGCGGGTGACGGTGACGCCGACCTTCTGCCCGGTCTGCTGCGGCACGCCGACGATGTTGATCTCGCTCAGGAAGTCGCTCGACTCCTGGATCTTCTCTTCCAGCGTCTGCTCAACGGCGGGCGATACGCTGAACTTGGTGACGGCATCCTCGACGTCGATACCGTTCAGCAGCGCGATCTGGCTGACGTAGGATTTGAAGAGCTGGCGGGTTTCTTTACGCATGTGCGTGGGCTCCTGGCGGGATGAAGGCGGGGGACTTGCGGGACTGCGCGATCAGCAGTCGGTCTTGATGGAGCCGGTGCCGCCGGTGGCCGGGGCGCGGGTGAAGCTGCCGGGCTGCTCTGTGGCCTTGAGCTTGCTTTCGAGGGCATCGAAACGGGCGCCAAGGGCGGCCACGGCATCGTTGGCGGGCTTCACGGCCGCCGCGATCTGCAGGCCCATGACACTGGCGAACCTGTCGACATCGAAGGCATTGTCGTTGGCTGGTGCGGGGGCAGGCGGCGGGGTAGCCGGCTCTTCCTCCTTCCTGTCCTTCCTGAAGAAGGCGAGGAGCGAGCGGCCGATGCTTTCGCCGATCTGTTCGCCGCTGAGCGGCTGCGCAGCGAGTTCGAGGGCGGTTTCGTGCGCCGTGGTGAACAGGTTGGGACGCGAAAGCGCGGCGAACTTGAGCGGTTCGGTGCCGAGCGAGGCGGGCTGATCGGTGACCGCCAGGCCGACCAGATAGGCCTTGCCCTCGCCCGCGAAGTCCGGGTGAATCTCGCAGCTTGTGAACAGCTTCTGGCCGGCCTTGTTGATCTCGACCAGCTGATCGTTCGCGTCGATTTCGGCATAGAGCGCGAGCAGCGACTTCTTCTCGCCATTGAAGCTGAGTTCGACTTCCTCGGTCTTGAGCGAGAGGACCGATCCATAGGCGTTGAACGGGCGGTCGGGGCTGTAGCCGGCCACATGTTCGCAGTTGATCCGCGCGGTATAGGTGGCCGGGTCATAGCTGGCCGCCATCTGTTCGAGCCATTCGCGCTGGATGACGCGGCCGTCGACGGTGGCGCCCTCGACGGCGACGCGGAAAAACTTGCTCTTAGCCATGATCGGTTCCGGTTCCCGTGGTTGCGGGGCGGCGCGCCCCAAGGCCTGCGATTTGGTTGACGGGTCCAGAAAAGGGCTGGCGGGGCCACTTCCTCAAGGGCCTGCATTTGGACGGGCGGCTGACCAAATGGACGGCCATGATTAAGGGGCGTTTCGCGCGGCATGGTCGGCGGCGATGCCCATTCAAACGCCTTCCCAACCCGGTGCGCCCTCTGCCGCATGGCAGTTCGATCCGCGCCGCCATGCGCGCAGCCTGTACTGGCGCGGGTGGGGCGTCACGCAGATCGCGCAGGAATTCGAACTGTTCGGCGTGGTCAGCGAAAAGGGCACGCCCATCCCGCGCGCCACGATCGAGGCGTGGAAGCAGCGCGACCGCTGGGACGATGCGCCATCGATCCGCAAGATCGAGGACGGCCTTGAGATCCGCCTGCTGACGCTGATCGCGAAGGAGAAGAAGACCAGCGCCGACCTGGTCGAAATGGACGCGCTCTCCCGCCAGATCGAAAGCCTCGCCCGCGTGCGCCGGTACGAAGAACCGGGCGGGCATTCCGGCGATCTCAATCCGAAGGTGGGCAATCGCAACGCCGGCCCGCGCCGAAAGGCCAGGAAGAACCACTTCACCGCCGAACAGGCGAGCGAACTCAAGCGCATCTTCCTGGACGGGCTCTACGACTACCAGCTGACCTGGTGGAACGCGCTCAGCCAGCGCACCCGCATGATCCTGAAATCGCGCCAGATCGGCGCGACGTACTACTTCGCCTTCGAAGCCCTGATCGATGCGATCGAGACGGGCCGCAACCAGATCTTCCTGTCCGCCTCAAAGGCGCAGGCGCATCAGTTCCGCTCCTACATCGTCAGCTTCGCCAAGCTGGTGGGGGTATCGCTGACCGGCGATCCGATGCTGATCACGTCGGACCTGCGGCCGGAAGAGGAAGCGGCGGCCGAACTGCACTTCCTTGGCACCAATTTCCGCACGGCGCAGGGCCGCCACGGCAATTTCTACTTCGACGAGTTCTTCTGGGTCCATTCGTTCGAGGAACTGAACAAGGTTGCCTCGGGCATGGCGACCCACAAGAAGTGGCGCAAGACCTATTTCTCGACGCCGTCCAGCGTTGCCCACCCCGCCTATCCTTACTGGACCGGTGAGCGCCGCAACCGGAGGCGCAAGAAGGAAGACCGGGTCTCGATCGACGTCAGCCACAAGGCGCTGGCCAATGGCAGCACCGGGCCGGATCGCATCTGGCGCCACATCGTCAACATCGAGGATGCCGAGGCCGGCGGCTGCGACCTGTTCGATATCGAGGAACTGCGTGACGAGTACGCGCCCGACGAATTCGCCAACCTGTTCCTGTGCGAATTCGTCGACGACAGCCTGTCGGCCTTCAGGTTCAACGACATGATCGCCTGCGGCGTCGACAGCCTGGTCGAATGGACCGACTTCAACATCGAAGCCGAGCGGCCATACGGCAGTCGTTCGGTCTGGGCCGGATACGATCCGCAGGAAAGCGAGAACGGGGACAATGCCGCGCTGGTGATTGCCGCGCCGCCGCTGGTCGAGGGTGGGCAGTTCCGGGTGCTGGAGCGCCACCAGCTGCGCGGGCTGGATTTCGAGCAGCAGGCCGAGTTCATCAAGGCGATCCTGTCGCGCTACACCTGCACCTATCTGGGCATCGACGCCAAGGGCGTGGGTGCGGGCGTCTATCAGCTGCTGGCCAAGCCGGGCGCGATGCCGGGCTGTTCGGTGGCGAAGATCGAGTACTCGCTCGAACTCAAGGCTCAGATGGTGATGAAGGCGCAAAACGTGGTGCGCCGCGGTCGCCTCGCCTTCGATGTCGGCATGCTCGACATCGTCTCGGCCTTCGTCTCGATCAAGAAGACGCTCACCAGCAGCGGCCGCAACATGACCTTCAAGGCCGGGCGCGGCGGCGAGGACGGCCACGCCGATCTTGCCTGGGCGACCATGCACATCCTCATGAACGAACCGCTCGACGGCAAGGAAGCGCCGAAGGGCACGATGGAGATTATCTGATGGGAAAGCGCGCGCGCAGAATGAACCGCCGGGAAGCGGCCGAGGCATCGAAGGGCGCGCTGGTCGCCTCGAACGACAATCGCGGCCGCGCGATCGAGGCGTTCACCTTCGGCGATCCGGAGCCGGTGCTGAACCGGGCGACGATGCTGGACATGTTGGAGTGCTGGCACAACCGGCGCTGGTATGAGCCGCCGGTTTCGATGGATGGCCTGGCCCGTGCCTTTCGGGCATCGCCGCACCATTCGAGCGCGATCATCCTCAAGCGCAACATGCTGGCCGCCAGCCTCGATCCCACACCCCAACTGAGCCGCCGCGCGTTTGCCGGGATGGTCCAGGACTACCTTGTCCTGGGCAACGCCTACGTGCGCGAGATCCGCAACCGCCTGGGCGAAGTGATGCGTCTCGAGCATTGCCTCGCCAAGTACACGCGGCGCGGGGTGGAGCCGGGCCACTTCTGGTGGGTGCCGGGTTACCAGCAGGAAGAGGAGTTCGAGCAGGGCACCGTTCACCAGCTGATGGCGCCCGACATCAATCAGGAGATCTATGGCTTGCCGGAATACCTCTCCGCGCTGCAGTCCGCCCTGCTCAACGAGAACGCCACCCTGTTCCGTCGCCGCTACTACGAAAACGGCAGCCACGCCGGCTACATCCTCTACGCGACGGGCGAATTCGCCAACGGCGACGTCGACGCCATGCGCGAGGCGCTGAAGAAGTCAAAGGGCCCGGGCAACTTCCGCAACCTGTTCGTCCATGCCGCGAACGGCAAGGAAACCGGCATCAAGCTGCTGCCGATCGCCGAAGTCGCCGCAAAGGACGAATTCCTGGGCATCAAGAACACCACTCGCGACGACGTCCTCGCCGCCCACCGCGTACCGCCCCAGCTGCTCGGCATCGTGCCGGCAAATGCGGGCGGTTTCGGCGATGTGACGAAGGCGACGGATGCGTTCTTCGAGCTGGAGATCGCGCCGCTGCAGTCGGTGTTCCTGGAACTGAACGACGTGCTTGGGTTCGAAGCGGTGCGGTTTTGGGAGCGAGCGACGGCGGCTTGATGTTCACCAGTGCTGCTAGGCCTAATGTTAGAAACAAAGGCTCTAGCTTCAGAAGCGGGCAATCCAATCGAGCCTCGGTTGCGCTAACTCTTCGATCCCAAACTTCTGTAAATTAATAACGCAGGAAAGCCGCACTCCGCCGCCGATGATGACTAGAATTATAAGTTCTCGCTTCGGTCACTCACGATACGAAACGATTGCCCGCGGATCTAGCTCCTTCCAAGGAACGAGCCGGTAATGCTTTTCATCGACCACCCGCACTTCGTCGTCTTGTAGTGTGAGCTCGAACAGGGCCACGACATCGTCGGCCATGAACTGCGCTGCGATGGCCCTGCAGCTCATATCTGGATACTTTTGTTCTACCCACCTGATGTCCTGCGAAGTCTGTACGATACCGATCTGGTCGTTACCGCCCTTCGCCTGAACGGGAATGACGTAGTGGCACCCCCGCTTGTCTAGCCCCACGTAAAGTTCATCGATTTCGATTTGGCCTATGCCTTTCACCGTCGTGCGCAGGTGGTTTTGCAGGCTATACGTGGTGAGACCGAGGAAAGTGTCGATGAGGCGGTTATAGCGAACGATCGCGAGCAGGGCCTGTTCGTCGTCCAACGCATACATGCGAATTAGCTCCGGAGTGGCATCCGGTATTGCGATCCGCACTAGATCCTCGCGTGGCTGGACCCGGTTTGCGCTTACGAGGCGGAAGCGATAGCGTCCATGGCCGGCGCCTTCGACGATCCATTCCAATCCATGCGGCTGAGTGTCGAGGATCCGGTCGGGCAGCGGGTTCCGATATCGAAAAGAATAGACCACGTCGCCCAGGTTCTTGGGTAGTCCGATTCGTAGTGCCTCGGCCTGGGTCTCCAGTTCGGCGCGCTCGAATTCGAATTCAGTCAGATCGGCATTATGGTGGTCGAAGAATATAGCTTCGATCAACTTGGCGTATCGGCTAGCCATGCGCGCTTCTCACCAACGCCTGCCGTGCTTCCTCGATCTCTTCCTGCTTGCGCTTCTTGGCTCCGCTTTTGCGATCGCGACGGGAATTCGGCGCAGGCACACCGAAGTGCGCCGCCGCTTGGGACATCTCGAGATCGAGCAACTTCGGATCACCCAGATTAATGGCGCGCTCGGGGCGTTTCGGCGCGACGCCCAAGGCCTCGATTACCTTCGAGGCAATGGCACGAGCCATCGGCGGTGCGACCGCGTTCCCAATCTGGCGGGCGCCATGCCACTTGGTTGCATGAAGCCTGAACCAGTCGGGGAAGCCGTGTAGGCGCGCCATCTCCCTGACGGTGACGCACCGGTCGTATCGATGGTGAATGGGGCGCGGGCTGGTGAACGCACCCCTTGCACCGTCTGTGCCTGCTCGAAGCGTATTCGACAGCCCATTAGGCGGAAGGCGGAAGAAGCGACTTATTGGCTCCACCGTCCCAGGCTGGGTCTCACTGAAGCGACGCCTGGAAATGTCGGTATGCGTCGTGCGCGCACTCGACGTGAGGACATCGCGCTCCCAGTTTCGCACGTAACCGAAGTGCCAAGCGTTGTTTGTAAGCGCACGCAGCTCCGCAGCGTAGGAACTGGGTTCGCCGTAACGCTTTGTCCGCACCGCGTCCCCGCATTCTAGCGCGGCAAATTTGTCGGCATCGGGCAGATCGTCCAGTGCCTCCGAGCATGTGGGGCCGTTCGGCAAATCCTTCACGGCCCGCTTTCCGTCGGCAGGGGAAGTCGAAGGCTTCGGGTACGCGGGCAGTGGTAGCCCTTTTTTCGCGCCGATGAGTATCAGTCGTTCACGGTGCTGCGGAACGCCGAAGTGCGCCGCATCCAGAACCTGCCAAGGCTGACCGACTTGATAGCCAGCTGCATCGAACGCCTCCACTAACTCGGCTAGAAATTGTCGATGCTTGCCGACCGTGAGGCCTTTAACATTCTCGAATACGAACGTCTTCGCGTCGAGCTCCGAGACAATGCGAACGAAGTCGAGCACGAGGCGATTGCGAGGATCGTCAAGAACCCGGTGCCCGATCATTGAGAAGCCCTGGCATGGCGGGCCACCGAAGACGCAGTCCACGGGGCGAGTACCGATACCTGCGGCAAGCCGGATGTCAGAACCTTTCAACTCGGCCACCGACCGGGGGATGACGGCGGTGTCGGGGAAGTTGAACTCATGGACGGCGCAGTGGACGGGATCGATCTCCACGGCAGCGGCCACGTCGAATCCAGCCTGTTCGAACCCAAGGCTCAAGCCGCCCGCGCCTGCAAATAAATCCACACCGATGGGACGTGACAACTCGATCTTCTCCGCTCAAGAGATGCTTCGAGACGGGTCTAGCGGATTAGGCTCGGCTCGTCTTGCACTCGCGCGGCGGCTTACCCAGAAAATTGATGAGCCGTTCCCTCACTCCAGCGAAGTCGCTTAGCTCGCACTGCCAGACGGTCAGTACCGACCAGCCCAAGTCACATAGTTCTTGCGCCTTGCGCTTGTCTCGCTCGACATTGGCCGCCAACTTGGGGCCCCAATAGTCCAGGCGCGACTTCGGCGCTTTGCCCTTCTGGCACTCGTGTCCATGCCAGAAGCATCCGTGGACAAAAATTGCCTTCCTTCGACCGATGAACGCGATGTCTGGGCTGCCGGGTAAGTCCTTACGATGAAGGCGGTAGCGGTAGCCGAGTTCTGTCAGTGCTTTGCGGACTGCCAGTTCGGGGCCTGTGTTTTTCGTCCCGACCGACTGCATGATCCTGCGCCGCTGCACTGCTGTCCGGGTATCTGCCATCGGGGCCCGATAGCACAGGCCGCTCCGGCGTGTCGCTCGCTCGGTTCGACTGCTTCCACACCACCACCCCACGCCGCGCGCTTTTCCCCCCGCCTCGCCCGCGCGCTTTTCGTGTCGGTTTTGATGCACCCTCGGCAGGTTCGAAGAACTGGCCTATGTCCTGGGCGGACGCCCATTGCGGACGATCCTGACGCTGATGCACATTGATGCACCTGGACGTCGATGTTCGGACCCGTTCGGTGCGGCTCCATTTCCGCCGTCCTGACGCCCGAGAATGGCACGTCCTTTGCTCTTGGCCCCCTGGAACACCCCGGGCGGCGCAGCCGCCCTTGCGCGCCGGTTCGACTGGCGCTCCGCTGAAGGCGGGAGAAGCATCTAGAGTTGGGGGTCATGACAAATCTGACGCCTGAGGGCGCCCAAGCGACCTCAGTCCACTTCTCTTTCAGTTCTGAGCACGGGGTACAATGCCAACTTGGCACTCGCACTAGTGGCGGAAGAGAGGCTCAGCATTTCTTCGTGTTCGCGAATGGCATCGGGGTTGCCGGCATACATGTGGGCGAGGCGCGAAGAGAGGGACGAGCCAGCCAAGGCGCGCCTACTTGCTCCGTCACGCCTAGCTGTTGCCGATAGGGCGCCCGTCACGCTCTTCAGCAGCCGCTCGGCCTTGATGGCCATACGATTCGGCACACTGCCGGACCCTTCGAGATGGCGCACTTTCTCACGGAGCCTGGCGCCGAGCTTCTGTCGAAGCGTGCGGACGATCTCGATGGGAAGTTTGAGCATGTCGATGAAGTAGGCATTGCTGGTCTGCTGCCGTTGAGGACCTTCGCCTCGCGCGTTCCCGGTCTTCACGGTGCGGCGGACCCAATCAATGATCCTCAGCTCACGAAGGACGTTCAGCTGACGCACGACAGTGCGGCGGGAAAGGCGGCTGCGCCTGGCAATTGTGTCTAGCGATGGATCGCATCGTCCTGACTTTCCATCCATGACGCTCAGAAGAGCGTCCAGGACGGCCTTCGCGTTCATGGAGATGGGCAATTGCTTGCCGGCTTCGCGGATATGATCCGAATAGCCGACTACGGATCTCGCGAAAGCATCGAAGAATTTCAGAGCATTTTCATTCTTCGCCGTTGGTTCCCAATAGATCGTGGAGACCTGTGCCCGTTCGTCGTTGACGTCATAGCTTTTGCGCCAAGGGCCTCCGGATTCGCGCACGCCGCTCATGCCCGGTCTCCCCGGACTTCGCTCGCCAGGGCCGGTATTCCGGCAGCAGGAACTGCGGTGCCACGGCGTCCTTCATCAACAGATCGGCCCAGTCCTGAGCCAGCTCGCGCCGACGCGGCAGATACAGGGCGCGATTGTAGATCGGTTCGACGCCTTGTTGCGCGTGTGCAAGCATCAGGTCGATGATTGCACGATCGCGTTCCTGGTCTTCCAAGGCAGCCCGTTCGTTCATTATCGTTGAGAAAGTGGAGCGCCAACCGTGGGGGACATGAACTCCCGTGAACCCGGCGTCTCGATACAGCTTGCTCAGTGTGCTGTCGCTGATCGGTCGCTTCCAAGCGCCTGTGCCCGGGAAGAGCCATGAAGGCCCGTCCGAGGCGTGGCAAGCCAGGCTTTCCGAGATCGCTGCTTTCGCTACCTCCGCCGCCTGCCGCGACAAGGGGATGACGAACTCCCATGAAATATCGCGCTTCTGAGCGCGGGTTAGCTTCATTTTCTCGGCGGGTATGCGCCAGATGGGGGCTGCCCCGTCCAGCCCTTCGAACTCCTGCTTTTCGGCCAGACGAACTACACCCGGCCGTGCCGCGGTCAGTGCGAGTAGTCTGGATGCCAGAAGGGTCGACCAGTGTGTGCCGGCAAGCGCTTCGATATCCGCCAGAAGCTTTCGCGCGCCGGTGATTTTTATCATCGCCGGCCGCAATTTCGGGTCGGTCGGCACAAGTGCCTTGCGAATTATCGCCGCTGGATCGTTCTCCGAAAGGCCCGAAGCGATCGCCCAGACGAACACGTCCGACATATGATTGCGAACGCGATGCGCCATGTCGTGGGCTCCGCGTTTCTCGATCTTCCTGATCACAGCCAACACCATGGGAGGCGTGATGCTTCGAATTGGCTTTTGCCCAAGCGCCGGAAAGACGTTGTTCTCCAACCTGCTCAGAACGGCTGCGGAGTAGCGTGGCGCCAACGTAGTTGCCTTCGCCGCGTGCCAGGCTCGCGCGACCTTTTCGAAGCTGTCGAGCGCATCCGCGACGGCTTGCGCCTTCCGGCTCTGCTTCTCTGCTGAAGGATCGATCCCATCGCGCAATTGCTGCAGCGCCCTGTCTCGCGCTTGCCTTGCTTGCGAGATTGATACTTCTGGATATGGACCAATCGAGAGGGATTTTTCCTTCCCGGCGAATCGGTACTTGAGTCGCCAGAGTTTCGAGCCGGAACGCCGGACGAACAGGTAAAGCCCCCTGTCGTCGAACATTTTTCGGTCTTTCTCGCTTGGAATCGCCTTCCGGCAAGCAGCATCGGTCAACAAGAGCCGATACCCCCAGTACCCCAATTCGTACCCCCACCGACGCTGCGCTTGGCTGAATTTCGCTGAGACTGCATGGTGCCGATGTCGCAGAAAAACCTCGCAAAAAGCAAGGGTTCCGCGATTGGTTGAAGCCAACTGAGATTGGGAAGTGGATGCCCCGCGAGGATTCGAACCTCGATAGACGGAATCAGAATCCGTAGTCTTACCATTAGACGACGGGGCAACGAGGGGGCGCCTCTAGCTTGCGGGTTCGGAGGGGTCAAGACCCAACTTCAAGGAAATTTGTGCTCCGGCGCCGGGGCGCCTGGCGAGGTGGTATGATCAAGGTCGGTGGCGGCGTTCGGCGCTGTCGAATCTGCGACCCCGTTCATGCAAGGGATGGTCCGTCCCATGCAGTTTCACGGTCAAGCAATAGGGGATCCGGGTGAGGAACGGGGAATCGTCAGGACCTTCACCATCGAGCCGTTCGCATTCCCGCCACAGGCGGCCGCGCTGCGTGAGCAGGTCAGGGCGATCGTGGCCGATCCTCTCGCCTGACCGGGGGCCTTTCGTGAGCAAGGTCTGTGCGGACTACTTGCCGGTGAAGTGCGGCGGACGCTTTTCGAGGAAGGCGTCGATCGCTTCCTCGAAGTCCGAAGTCTCGTGAGCCAACGCCTGCATGGCGGCGGACATTTCCAGCACTTCGTTCAGGCGCATGTTCTGTGCGTCGGTCAGCAGGCGCTTGGCGAGGCGCAGCGAGCGTGCCGGATTGGCGGCGATCTTTTCGGCAATCGCCATGGCCTCGTCCATCAGCGATTCGGGTGGGACGACGCGCGAAACGAGGCCCATCGCCTTGGCCTGTTCGGCGTCCAGCGTCTCGCCGGTGAAGAGCATTTCGGCGGCATTGGCGAAGCCGACCGCGCGGGGCAGGGCCCATGCGCCGCCGTCTCCCGGGATCAGACCCATCTTGATGAACCCGGCCGAGAACCTGGCTCTCTGTGAAGCGATGCGAATGTCGCAAAAGCAGGCGAGATCGTTGCCCAGGCCGATGGCGAAACCGTTGACCGCGGCGATCAGCGGCACTTCGCATTCCTGGAAGGCGCGCGGAATGCGCTGCACGCCGCGGCGATAGTTGAGGCGTGTCGCTGTAGGAGAATCGAGTGGGCCGATGCCATTGCGGTCCTTCATCGCCTGCAGGTTGCCGCCGGCGGAAAAGGCTTTGCCGGCCCCGGTGAGGATGCCCACGCTGATGGCTTCATCCGAACCGATATCCTCCAGTGCCGCCACGAAGTCTGCGCAGTCCTCGAGAGCGCCGATGGCATTGAGCTTGTCGGGATGGTTCAAGGTCAGGACGGCAATGCGCCCGCGCTTCTCGATCTTGACGAAATCACCCATGTTCAATCCTCTGCTCGTCGCAAGCGGTGCCTGCGCCGCATTTTCTTGCGCCGATGTTGGCAGATGAGCGTGCCCCGCGCGACCCCCCGCCCGGCGAAAATCACTACCGCGGTGTCTTGCGCAAGCCGGGATCGGCAATCGCGATCGGCGCCCGGGCCGGTTTCACGGGCTCTTGCGAGACGGCATGACGGGGGCGGTTGCGACCGGCTCGGGGAAGCTCTCTTGCCCCTTTGGTTACGGCACGTTAGCATTGGCCTCAGGTGCCCGCCGCCTTGGCGGGAAGATATGAACGAGATTTGATACCATGGCGGAGCAAGATCCGCCGGCCGCGAAAGTCAAAGTGTCGGGTCGCCCGGGAAGGCGGCGCAAGGGACGTAAGGGCAAGTCACGCCCGAAAGTCGCCGGCACGGCCAAGGGGAAGGTGCGTCCACCGGGCGCACAACAGCCAGAGGCAGGCGCAGCGCCGCGCGAAGAGAACGACAATAACGAGCAGGCGTCATCGCGTCGGCAAACGGTGCGGCAGGTTTCACAACGACCTTATCCTCAACGTACTGCCGGTCCGCGGCCGGGCGGCGGTCGGCAGTCCTATGCGGCGATCGACCTGGGTACCAACAACTGCCGTCTTTTGATCGCCCGACCTTCGGGCGAGAACTTCACCGTGATCGATGCTTTCAGCCGCGTCGTTCGTCTTGGCGAAGGGCTGGCTCAGTCCGGCCGTCTCTCGGACGAGGCGATGGACCGTACGCTTGCGGCCCTGCGCGTGTGTGCCGACAAGCTTATGCGCCGCAACGTTTATCTCGCGCGCTCCGTCGCCACCGAGGCCTGCCGCCGTGCCGAGAACGGCCCGGAATTCATCGAGAGGGTGCGCGAAGAGACCGGCATTGCCCTCGACATCATCAGCGCGCGCGAGGAAGCCCGGCTGGCGGTGCTGGGCTGCCATGTCCTGCTCGAGGCAGGGTTGGGGCCAGCGATGATCTTCGATATCGGCGGCGGCTCGACAGAGCTCGTCCTGATCGAGAGCACCGGCACCGTGCCGCGCATTCTCGACTGGCAGAGCGTGCCCTGGGGCGTTGTCTCGTTGAGCGAGAGCTGCGGCCCGGAAGGCGTGAGCGAGGCGGATCGTCTCAACCGCTATCGCCACATGCACGGCCTCGTGACCGAGAGCTTCGCTGGATTTTCCGACAGGATCTCGGGCGCGCGCAAGTCGGTTGCAAGCAGCGGCGAACTGCGCCTGCTGGGCACCAGCGGCACCGTGACGACGCTGGCGAGCCTGCACCTGCAACTGCCGCAGTACGACCGGCGGATGGTCGACGGCCTGATCGTGCCGGCCGAATCGATGCGCGAAATCAGCACACGCCTCTCGACCATGGCAGTCGAGGATCGCCGCGAGCTCAATTGCATCGGCCGGGAGCGTGCCGATCTTGTCGTTGCGGGCTGCGCCATTCTCGAGGCCATCCTCGACCTCTGGCCGGCAGCAAGACTGGGCGTTGCCGATCGCGGCATTCGCGAAGGCATCCTGCGCAGCCTGATTGCATCCAATGGCCATGGCAGCCCCCACGCGGGACAGGTCATCGCCGCAAGTGAAGGAAACGTACAGCAAGTGGAAACCGGTCGATGAGCCGTTCGGGACGCGATCCGGGCGAAAAACTGCGTACGGCGAAGAAGCGTTCGACGAGTTCGGCACGCTGGCTCCAGCGCCAGCTCAACGATCCTTACGTCAAGAAGGCCAAGGCCGACGGTTATCGCAGCCGTGCGGCCTACAAGCTGATCGAACTGGACGAGAAGTTCGGCCTGTTCAAGGGCGTAACCCGTGCAGTCGACCTCGGCATTGCGCCGGGCGGCTGGAGCCAGGTGCTGCGGCTCAAGTGCCCCAGGGCCAAGGTCGTGGGCATCGACCTGCTGCCCACCGATCCCATCGAGGGCGTGACGATCTTCGAGATGGACTTCATGGCAGACGAGGCCCCTGCGGCGCTGGAAGGGGCGCTGGACGGCGCGCCGGAACTGGTGCTGTCGGACATGGCGGCCAATACGGTCGGTCACAAGCAGACCGATCATCTGCGCACGATGGGGCTGGTCGAGACGGCGGCCGATTTCGCGATCCAGACGCTGGCACCCGGCGGTACTTTCGTGGCCAAGGTCCTTGCAGGCGGCACCGATACCGAACTGCTGAACCTGCTCAAGCGCCACTTCACCAGTGTCAAGCATGCCAAGCCGCCGGCAAGCCGCAAGGACTCTTCCGAGTGGTACGTCATCGCCAAGGGCTTCAAGGGCTAGGGCGAGCCTCTCGTCGTTCCCGCGACTGCGGGATGACGCTGTTTTCGGCGACCTTGCAAGTCAGCCGGCCCGGTTAGTCTCGGCCGGGCGGGTTGGCTTATTTTTCCTGCGCTAAAGACGGAAACGGCCCGAAGGCGACTCGGTGACGCCTGCGGACCGCTTCCTGCCGGCAATGCCGGATTCGTCGAATTTTCGGGATTATTCGGCCGCGGCGGCCTCGCCTTCCGCGGGAGCAGCGGCTTCCGCGCCTTCTGCCGGAGCGGCAGCGGCGTCACCCTCGGCCGGTGCCTCGTCGGCGGCCGGCGGAGTGGGCAGCGGCAGGTTCGAGCCCTGCGTGTTCAGATAGGCGATGAGGTTCGCGCGATCTTCCGGCTTGGAAAGTCCGGCGAAAGTCATCTTGGTGCCAGGCGCGAAGGCCTTGGGGCTCTTCAGCCAGTCGTTGAGCTTGTCGAAGGTCCATTCGCCGCCGACGCTCTTGAGCGCATCGGAGAACGCGAAACCGGCCACGCCCTGGCCGATGGCTTCGCCTACGACACCATGAAGGTTCGGGCCGATGCCGTTGGCACCGCCGGCGTTGATCGTGTGGCACGAGGCGCACTTGGCGAAAGTCGCCTCGCCCTTGGCGACATCGGCGCTGGCCAGAAGCGTTGCGATCGGCACTTCGCCGGCGCCTTCGCCTTCTTCCTGCACGCCTTCGATGGCGTATCCCATCGTCTCGGGACGATGCGGTTTGTCAGCCTTGAAATAATGCGAGCTGACGGTCGTCAGGCCGAGCCCAACGATGCCTGCGAACAGCGTCCAGCCTGCAATGGTATTGAAACGATCATCCATTCGAAGTTGCCCCGCCGGTGAATCTAGCCCATTCGGTTGCGCTGCGCTCTAGTGGCGGGCGGTGCTTAGTGCAAGAGCCATTGCGGATATCGCAGTTGCAGCCTAATCGCGCAGGCACCATGCATTCCTATCCCAAACCCGCTCTCGCCCTTGTGGCCGAGATGGAAGCCGCAGCGGCTTCGGACCCATCGCGCGCCATGGCCCTGCAGGGCGCACCAGGCTGCAACGGGCATCGTGCCGCCCTCGAATTCGATCCCGATTGCCTGCCGCTGCCGTGCTTTTCCTTCGAGGATGCGCTCGATGCGGTGAAGGAAGGCAAGGCCGAGCGGGCGATCATCCCGATCGAGAATTCGCAGCACGGGCGGGTCGCCGACATCCATTTCCTGCTGCCGGAAAGCGGGCTTTCGATCGTCGGCGAACATTTCATGTCGATTCACCACGCGCTGATGGCGCTGGGGGACGGACCTTTCACCGGTGCCTACAGTCACCCGCAGGCGCTGGGTCAGTCCCGCCATTACCTGCGTGAGCGCGGGATCGTGCCGATGTCCTATGCCGATACCGCGGGCGCGGCGGCGTTCGTGCGCGAGCAGGGCGACATGACGGCCTGCGCCGTGGCGCCCAAGCTGGCTGCCGAGCTCTACGGCCTCAAGATCATCGAACAGAATGTCGAGGACGCCGCGGACAACATGACGCGATTCGTCGTGCTGGCCAAGGAACCGCTCGATCCGTTCTATCTCCAGGGCGAGACGGCGATGACGACCTTCATCTTCGAGGTGAAGAACATCCCCGCTGCGCTCTACAAGGCGCTGGGCGGCTTCGCCACGAACGGCGTCAACATGACCAAGCTGGAAAGCTACCAGACCGGGGCAAGCTTTGCCGCCACGACCTTCTATGCCGACATCGAAGGCGTGCCGGGCGATCCGCGTGTCGACATGGCGCTGCAGGAACTGGCTTTCCACTGCAAGTACGTGCGGCCGCTGGGCAGCTACCGGCAGGCGCGCGCCCGCGGCTGATCCTGCGCGAAGCGTGCTTGCGGCCCGTCGGATGGCGGTGCTGCCTGAAAAGTCGGGAATTTTCAGGCCTGCTTGCGCGGCGGTCACGCTGGCAATCGCTTGCACGTCACGGCCGCCCATGCCAATCAGGCCGGCGTGACGGTTGGTGGGCCTCAGATTGCGGGTGCGGCCGCTGCCCGGGACGCCGCGAGCGACTGGGAGGCCGTGCGCGCCGCGTCCGATATCCAGTACGCGCCTTTGCCGCCGCTCCAGCAGCCGCCCGTCTCCGAAGTACCGGGCTGGCTGCGCGCCCTTTCCAGGCTGATGGAAGCCATCTTCGCGCCGATCGGGCGCTTGCTGGGCATGTCCTGGCCTGTGTTCCAGTACGTCCTGATCGCACTGGCGGCAGCGATGGCGCTGTTTCTGCTCTGGCGGATTTTCGGCCCGGCCATCGCCGTCTGGCGCAATCGCCGTGACCGGGAGGAGGACGCCGTCTGGACGCCGAACCGGGCCCAGGCCGTCGCCCTGCTCGAGGATGCCGACCGGCTTGCCGCGCAAGGGCGATTCGGTGAAGCCGCGCACCTCCTGCTTCAGCGCAGCGTCCACCAGATCAACGATGCCCGGCCCGACTGGCTGATCCCGGCCAGCACCGCGCGCGAAATTTCCGTCCTGCCGATGCTGCCCGAAAGCGGCCGCCGCGCCTTCGCGACCATTGCGGAGCGGGTGGAGCGCAGCCTGTTCGCCCTGCGCGATCTCGACGCGCAGGACTGGTCAGCGGCCCGCGCCGCCTATGCCGATTTCGCCCGGCTGGAGCTGCGCGCATGAGCGCGGCGGCGTCCGCTGCAGGCCCGGTTGCAGGCACCGCCATTCCGGTCGGCGCCAACCCTTTCTCCCGCCGCGCCGTCCTGGGGATCGTGCTCCTCGGCTCCGTCCTGTTCATCGCGCTGCTGTGGATGATCGGGACCGGCAACGGGATGGGCACCAGCAACGACGGCCAGGCCCATGCGCAGGGCAAGGGACTCAATGGCTATGCGGCCATGGCCGATTTCCTCGACCGGCGCGGCTTTGCCGTGCGCAGGGTCAAGAACGAGGGTGCGCTTGCGAAGCAGGGGCTGCTGGTCCTGACACCGCCTGCCTTTGCCGAGGGTGAGGAGATCGACCGCATCGTCAGTGCCCGGCGCTACATCGGGCCGACGCTGGTGGTCACGCCCAAGTGGATGGCGGGCCCGGTCAATCGCCAGCAGAAGGGCGCGCGGCGCGGCTGGGTGCAGCTCATGGGTGCTTCTGGCCCCAACTGGCAGGGCTTTCTCGACGATGTCGGCGTCACCCTGTCCTCAATGGGGAAGGACGGCGCGCAGCCGCGCTGGCGCGGCATGGGCCTTGGCGGCGTGCTGCCCGAGGGCAAGCAGGTGCTGTCGGGGCAGGGCGCCCGGCTGGTCCCGCTGGTGGAAGGTCAGGACGGTCGGATCCTCGCGGCTGTTCTCGACGACGGCGGCTACTACCCCGAGCTGGAAGACCGCGCGCTTGCACCGATGAAGTCCGAGGTCGAGGATGACGACCTCTATCCGCTGGTGCTGGTGTTCGAGCCGGACCTGATCGACAACTACGGCATGGCGCGGCTCGAGAATGCGCGCCTTGCCGAGGCGCTGGTCCGGGCCAGCGGGATTTCGCCGGGCGATCCGGTGATCTTCGACATGACGCTCAATGGCTTCGGACAGTCGCGCAACCTGCTCACGCTTGCTTTCACTCCGCCGTTTCTCGCCGCCACATTGTGCCTGCTGCTCGCCGCGGTGCTGATCGGCTGGCGCGCCTTTCTGCGGTTCGGACCGCCAGCCAGCGCGGAACGCGCCATCGCCTTCGGGAAGCGCGCCCTCGTCAGCAATTCCGCCGGCCTCGTGCGCCGTGCCCGCCGCCTGCACCTGATCGGCGGACCATATGCCGACCGCATCCGCGAGCGACTCGTGCAGGGGCTTGGCCTGCCGCGTTACCTCGATACCGTTCACGCCGAAGAGGCCATCGACCGCGCCCTTGCCGCGCGCGATCCCGAAGCCGAACCCTTTTCCGTCATTGCCGCGCGCCTCAAGCGCTCGCGCAAGGCCCATGACCTCCTGAAAGCCGCGCGCGAACTCCACGCGCTCGAAAGGAAGCTGATCCGATGAGTGAGACCGAGACCCTCAGCCTGCCCGATGTCGCGCAGATCGCCGGGGCCATACGCGAACAGGTCGGCAAGGCCATCGTTGGCCAGGCCGGGACCATCGACCACTTGCTGATCGCGCTGATGGCGCGCGGCCACGTGCTGCTTGAAGGGCCGCCGGGCACGGCGAAAACTTTCCTCGCGCAGTGCTTCGCGGCGACGCTGGGGCTCGATTTCGGGCGTATCCAGTTCACGCCGGACCTGATGCCGGGCGATATCCTCGGCTCCAACCTGTTCAACTTCCAGACCAGCCAGTTCACCCTGACCCACGGGCCGATCTTCTGTGACCTGCTGCTAGCCGATGAAATCAACCGTACCCCGCCCAAGACGCAGGCCGCCCTGCTCGAGGCGATGCAGGAACGCCGCGTCACGCTGGACGGTGCCGCCCATGCGCTGCCGCCGCATTTCATGGTCGTCGCCACGCAGAACCCGATCGAGAGCCAGGGCGTCTATCCGTTGCCCGAGGCGCAGCTCGACCGTTTCCTGTTCAAGCTGCTGGTCGACTATCCCAGCGCCGAGGAGGAGATCCGCATCGTCGCCCGCTACGGCGAGAATCGCGGTGCGCCTTCACCTATGGAGCTGGGCATCGAAGCGGTGGCATCGCCGCAGGTGCTTTCCGCCGCGACCCGCGCTGTTGCGACCGTGACCCTGGCCGAAAGCGTGACCGACTACATCGTGCGGCTCGTGCGCGCCACGCGTGACAGCGCCGACCTTGCCTGCGGGGCGAGCCCGCGTGCGGCGGTGCTGCTGGCCGGCGCGGCCCGCGCCCGCGCGGCGCTGGAGGGCCGCGACTATGTTGTGCCCGACGATGTGAAGGCGCTGGCGACCGGCGTGCTGCGCCACCGCCTGCTGCTCAGTCCTGCGGCGGAGATCGAGGGCAAGCAGGTCGAGGCGCTTGTCGCCCAGCTTGTCGAACAGACCGAGGCGCCGCGCTGACGCGATGAGCACGCGGCTTGCCCCGATCGTACCGACCGCGCGCGCCGTGGTGCTGCTGGCGCTTGGTGCGCCGGTAGCGCTCGTCATCGGCGCAACGCAGCCGGAAGCATGGGTCATCGCGCCGCTGTTCGGGCTTGTAGTGCTGGTGCTGATCGTCGTTGACGGTCTTTTGGGAGGGCGGCTCGAGGATTTGCAGGTGACCGTGCCCGGCGATGCCGAAGTCGGGGCCGAGACGCAGTTTTCAGCCCGGGCCGCGCTCCATGCAGGCAGGCCCTCTGCCGTCGAGATCGCGCTGGAATGCGATGCGCGGCTGTCGCCCGGCGGGCGCTGCCAGTTCGCGCTGCACCGTCGGGACGGCGAATGGCGCGGGCAGGCGCAGGTCAGTCCTTCGCGTCGGGGCACCGGCCGGGTCATGCGGTGCTGGCTGCGCTGGACCGGGCCACTGGGACTGGGCGCGCGGCAATTGCTGGGCGATCTCGACGAACAGGTCCGCGTCTGGCCGAACATTGCCGCGGTGCGTTCCCCGGCCCTGCAGACTTTCCTCAAGGATGCGCAATACGGGCTTATCGCGCGGCGAATTCGCGGCGAGGGCACACAGTTCGAATCGCTGGCCGAGTACGAGCCCGGGATGGATCGCCGCCGCATCGACTGGAAGGCCTCGGCCCGCCACGTCCATCTCTACGCCAAGGAATTCGAGACAGAGCGCAACAACCAGATCGTCTTCGCCTTCGATTGCGGGCAGGCGATGTGCGAGCCGATTGCCGGCATGCCCCGGCTCGACCGCGCCGTCTCCGCCGCGCTGGCGACCTCCTATGTCGCGCTGAAGGGCGGGGACCGGGTATCGCTGTTCGGCTTCGCCTCCCGCCCCGAAGTTTCCACGCCTTTCATCACCGCTTCGCGCGACTTTCACCGTCTGCAGCGCGCGGCGGCCGGGCTTGAGTACCGCGCCGAGGAGCCCAATTTCACGCTCGCCCTGGCGACCCTTGCCAACCGGTTGCAGCGCCGCTCGCTCATCGTCGTGTTCAGCGACTTTTCCGACCCGACCAGCGCCGAACTGATGATCGAGAGCATCGGCCGTCTCGTCTCCCGCCACGTCGTGCTGTTCGTGACGATGGAGGATGAGGAGCTCGAGGAAATTTCGGCCGAGCCTCCCGAAGATCTCGAAGTGCTCTCGATGGCGGTTTCGGCCGACTCGCTGCTGCGCCAGCGCGCGCTTGTGACCCGGCGGCTGCAGCAGATCGGCGTCGACGTCATCGAGGCCCGCTACGACCGGATCGGCACCCGATTGCTCGACGCCTACCTTGCCATCAAGCGATCCGGAGCGATCGGATGACCGTCACCCTCGATGCCATCGAAAGCGCGGCCTTGCGTTCGGACCGTTTCCGGCTTGAGCGCGAGGCGGACTGGAAGCGGCTGGAAGCCATCGTCACGCGCATGGAAAAGGGCCGGATCAGGGGCATTTCCGACGAGGACCTGCTGGCGCTTCCGGGCCTCTACCGAACCGTCGCCTCCAGCCTGTCGATCGCGCGGGAAACTTCGCTCGATGCGGCAACGCTCGCCTACCTCGAAGCGCTGGTCCAGCGCGCGTGGTTCGTCGTTTATGGCCCGCGGACCAGCCTGTGGGAATGGTTCCGCGGCTTCCTTGGCGGTGGCTGGAGCGCCGCGGTGCGGGCGATCTGGGTCGATATTCTCATCGCCTTCGCGGTGATGGTGGCGGGAACGGCGGTCGGCTGGCTGCTCGTCTCGCACGATCCGGAATGGTATTTCGCGCTGGTGCCCAAGCAGTTCGGCGACGCGCGCGTGCCCGGGGCAAGCGCCGAGGCGCTCAAGGCGACGATCTTCGGTAATTCCGGGCAGAACGGGATGAGCGTGTTTGCCGCCCAGCTGTTCAGCAACAATGCGCAGGTCTCGATCCTCGCCTTCGCGCTCGGCTTCGCCTTCGGCGTGCCCTCGCTGCTGCTGCTGGTGCACAACATGGCCGTGCTGGGCGCCATGCTCTGGCTCTACAATGGGGCGGGGCTCACAACGGATTTCGCCGGATGGATCGCGGTCCACGGTACGACCGAGATTTTCGCGATCCTGCTGGCGGGGGCAGCCGGACTGCACATCGGACGCTCGCTGGCATTTCCGGGGCGCAGGCCGGTGCTGCAGGCCACTGCGCAGGCCGGACGCCGCGCCGCGCTGGTCATGGCCGGCGTCGTGCTCATGCTTGTCGTCGCGGCCCTGCTCGAAGGCTTTGCGCGCCAGCTTGTCGATGAGACGGCGGGGCGCTTCGCCATCGGCGGATCGATGCTGCTGATTTGGCTCGGCTATTTCTTCGCCTTTCGCGGCAATGACGGCCACGCGGCGAGCCGGGACACCCCTCGATGACCGCGATGCCGACCCGCCTGCGCCGTTCCTCGCGCGACCGCGTGCTCGTCACGCCCGAGGGGATCGCCCTGCCGGTCACCGTGGCCAGCCGCGGCGCGCGGGCCGGTGCGCTGATGCTCGACCTCGTCTTCATATTCCTGCTGATCCTGGGATCGACGATGGCGCTGTTCTCGATCGCCGGCGGGGCATCGGCGTTTATGCGCGAGATCGAGAGCGACACGGCTGCAGGGCATGTCCTGCAATTCATCTTCATCGTCTGGATCGTGGTCCTGTTCCTGTTCCGCAACGCCTACTTCCTGTTCTTCGAACTCGGCCCGCGCGGCGCGACGCCGGGCAAGCGCATGGCGGGCATCCGCATCGCCGCGCGCGATGGCGGGCGGCTTTCGGCGGAAATGGTCATCGCCCGCAATCTCCTGCGCGATGTCGAGCTGTTCCTGCCGTTGGTCTTTCTCGCGTCTGCGGGCGTGGAAAGCGGAGCGGCGTGGCTGGCCGCGACGGGCTGGTTCCTGATCTTCATGCTGTTCCCGATGTTCAATCGCGACGGCCTGCGCGCCGGGGACATCATCGCCGGTAGCTGGGTGCTCGAAAGACCGCGGCAGAAGCTGGTGGCGGCGATGTCAGTCGCGCGCGGAGCGCAGACCGCCGTGGCTGCGCCGCATCGCAAGTACCACTTCGAGGATGCGGAACTGGCGGTTTACGGAGAGTACGAGCTTCAGGCGCTGGAACGCGTACTGCGCGGCAGGCGGGATCAGTCGATCGAATCCGTCTATCAGACGATCGCCGCCAAGATCGGCCGCAATGACGGCTGGAACGACGAGCGCCGGTTCCTCGAGGCATATTACACCCAGTTGCGCGCGCGGCTGGAGGCAGGCATGCGCATGGGGCGGCGCAAGGCCGACAAGTTCTCGGACGAAGGCTGATGATCGACGCCTTGAGGATCGTGCCCGATGACCTGTCCGGCGATCAGGTTCTCGCCCTGCTGCAGTTCCATCTCGACGAGATGCACAAGTGGTCTCCGGCCTGCAAGGTTCACGCGATGCCGGCAGAGCGCCTGCGGCAGGCGGACGTTGCGTTCTATTCCGCATGGGATGGCGAGCGGCTCGCCGGTTGCGGCGCGATCAAGCATCTGGACGACGGCCACGGGGAACTCAAATCGATGCGCGCCGCGCCCGATTATCGCGGGAAGGGGGTGGGCAAGGCGATCCTGCTTCATCTGCTCACGGTCGCGCGTGAGCGCCGCTATACCCGCGTCAGCCTCGAGACCGGCAAGCCGGAGGCCTTCCGCGCCGCCCGGCAGCTCTATCTTGCGAACGGCTTTGTCGAGTGCCCGCCGTTCGGCGACTATGTCTCCGACGCCTTTTCCATGTGCATGACCCGCGCGCTGTAACGGGAAACGGCCGCCTCCTTGCGAGCGCGGCTGCAAAGACTTGCGCTGAATCGGACGGAATTGACGGGCGCGGGCAAGTGAACCAGGAAACGGCAATGGATATGAGACTCGCCGCGCCAGCCGATGCAGCCGCCCTTGCCGATTTGGGCGCGCGCAGCTTCGTGGAGAAGTTCGGGTACCTCTACCGCCCGGAGGATCTCTCTGCCTTTCTGGCCGGTTCCCATGGCGAAGACGTCGTTGCAGGGCAGATCGCAGATCCGGGCATGCGGATCATGCTGGCCGTCGACGGGACCCGCCTGCTGGGATTCTGCAAGATGGTCATGGCCTGCGGCTGGCCGGAGCACGCCCGCGGCAGCAAGGTGGTCGAACTCAAGCAGCTCTACACCGATCCCGATGCGACCGGGCAGGGCATCGGCGCAAGGCTAATGGACTGGGCGATGGACGAGGCGCGCGATTTCGGCGCGGACGAAGTCCAGCTCTCGGTGTGGAGCGAGAATTTCGGCGCTCACAAGTTCTATGCGCGCCATGGCTTCGAAAAGGTCGCCGACATTCACTTCATGGTCGGCGAACAGCGTGACGAGGAATTCCTCTACGCGCGCCTGTTGCTGGGCTGACGGCGCTCTACCCGAACCACTTCCAGCGCCAGAACATCAGCAACTGCATCACCAGGATCGCAACGCACATGGCGACGACCAGCCAGAACGCGTCCGGGTTCGAGGCGCCGGGCATCCCGCCGACGTTGATGCCGAGCAGCCCGGTCACGAATCCGAGCGGAAGGAAGATCGCCGCAACGATCGTCAGCAGGTAGCTGGTGCGGTTCGACTGGGCGACGGCGCGGGCGCGCAGGTCGTCCTGCAGGACGACCGCGCTTTCCTTGCTGATGTCGAGATCGTCGATATAGCGGCGCATGCGGTCGATCGTCTCGGCGATCTCGCGGCGGTCGTGGTCCTCGAACCAGGCCGGGGCATCGCGCGAGATGCGCTCAAGCGCGACGTGCTGCGGCGACATGTGGCGCTTGAGAGCGAGGCAATTGCGCCGGATCGTCGAGATCTTGTCGAGCATGCTTTCCGGATCGTCGTCGGGATCGGTGTCCTCCAGCTGGTCGATCACCTCGTTCATGTCGACGATGGAGCGGTTCATGCGGGCAATCATATGCTCGACCAGCGAAGTGATGGCAGCGCCTGCATCGACCGGGCCGCGCCCGCCATCGAGATCGTGCATCACCGAACGCGGCGTCTGCAAGGGCCGCCGGCGCAGCGTGATCAGCCGTTGCCCGTCGCACCAGACCTGCATCGAGACCATGTCTTCCGGCTCTGCTCCGGGGTTGAAGTTGATCCCGCGCAGCGTCGCCACCAGCGCGCCGTCCTCGCTGAAGGCGCGCGGGCGGGTATCCTCGCTGGTGAGCAGTTCCGCCGTGGGTTCGGGCAGGCCCAGCGTCTGCTCCAGCCACTCGGCGACGCCCGGACGGTCGCGCCGCAAGTGCATCCACAAGACTTCCCCCGGTGTGCCGGGCTGCCAGGCGTTCGCTTCCTGCCAGGTCACGGTGCGCCCGCCGCCGCGACCGTCCAGCACGCGACCGAACAGCAGAGGCGTTTCGGCTTCGAGGTCGTCGGTACGGGTATCGTCGAACATTCGCCATGCATGCCCGAAAATCCGCACGGGCAAAAGAGCGCCCTCGAATCCGCGGCTTGGCCCGGCAGAATGCAAACGTGCTTCAAACCGTCACGCCAAGCGCCTATAGGAGCGGCCATGTCTTCCATTCGACCCTGGCGCGATATCGAGCGCCGCAAGAGCCGCCAGATCATGGTCGGCACCGTTCCCGTCGGCGGCGATGCCCCGATCACCGTGCAGACCATGACCAATACGCCGACCTCGGACGCGCGCGCGACGATCGACCAGATCCGCCGCTGCGAGGACGCGGGCGCCGATCTCATCCGCGTCTCGTGCCCCGATGTCGAGAGCACCACGGCGTTCCGCGAGATCGCCCGGGCAGCGCAGGTTCCGCTGATCGCGGACATTCATTTCCACTACAAGCGCGCGCTCGAGGCAGCGGACGCGGGCGCGGCCTGCCTGCGCATCAACCCGGGCAACATCGGCTCGGACGAGCGCGTCGCCGAAGTCGTGCGCGCGGCCAAGGCCAACGGCTGCGCCATCCGCATCGGTGTGAACGCGGGCAGCCTCGAGAAGGACCTGCTCGAAAAGTACGGGGAGCCGTGCCCGGAAGCTCTGGTCGAATCGGCGCTCGATCACATCAAGCTGCTGCAGGACCACGACTTCCACGAGTACAAGGTGGCCGTGAAGGCCTCGGACGTTTTCCTTGCCGTCGCCGCCTACCAGGGGCTGGCCGACGCGGTGGACTGCCCGCTGCATCTGGGCATCACCGAAGCCGGCGGCCTGATCGGCGGCACGGTCAAGTCGGCCATCGGCATCGGCAACCTGCTCTGGGCCGGTATCGGCGATACCTTGCGCGTCTCCCTTTCGGCCGAGCCGGAAGAGGAAGTGCGCGTCGGCTTCGAGATCCTCAAGGCGCTCGGCCTGCGCACCCGCGGCGTACGCGTCGTTTCCTGCCCGTCCTGCGCGCGCCAGGGCTTCGACGTGATCCGCACGGTCGAGGCGCTCGAGGCGCGTCTGCAGCACATCAAGACGCCGCTTTCGCTTTCCGTGCTGGGCTGCGTGGTCAATGGCCCGGGCGAAGCCCGCGAAACCGACATCGGCATTACCGGCGGTGGCAATGGCAAGCACATGGTCTATCTCTCCGGGGTGACCGACCACCATGTGCAGAGCGATGACATGCTCGATCACATAGTTTCGCTGGTGGAAGCCAAGGCGGCGGAGATCGAGGCTGCCGAGGCGCAGGCCCAGGCGGCCGAGTAAGTCCCTCCTGCGTCGCTTCGCCGTGCGCTTTACGCCGGTTTAAGGCTTTGGCGCATAGCCTGCACGGGCCATGCGCAAGGGACCGATCATCCTTCTCGTCGGGACGGCCGCCGTCGTCGGCTGGATTGCGCCTGGACTGGAGGCAGGCAACGGGCGCCGTCCTGCCGCCAGCATCAATCCTGTCGAGGTTGCGAGCCGCGAAGTCCGGCAGAATCGCCGCGATGCCTGGCTGGCCGGCGAAACCGTGCTGCCGCGCGAACCTGACGGTCATTTCTATGCCGATGCGATGGTCGGCAATGCGCGCACGCATTTTCTCGTCGATACGGGCGCCAGCATTGTCGCTCTCACGGGCGCCGATGCGCAGGCGATCGGCCTCGAGTGGGACGATTCGGATCTCGTCGGGGTCGGGCGCGGGGCAAGCGGTCCGGTCTATGGCGTACCGGTCCGGCTGGAGCGCCTGGAACTGGGCGGCTTCGAAGCGCGTGACGTCGAGGCGGCGATCATTCCCGAGGGGCTCGACGTTTCGCTTCTCGGCCAGTCGTTCCTCTCGAAGCTGAGCGGGGTGCGGATCGAGGACGATCGCCTGGTTATCGGACCGGTAAGCTGATCCCCGGCTCGCTCACGCGCCGAGCAGCGCTGCGGTGCTGCTGAACGCCCCGCTGAACTCCGCAAGGCCGGACCACACCACGAAGGCCAGCATGGCAATCACCGAGGCGGCTGCGGCGCTGCTGACAGGGGACTCGTGACGTTTCATCGGTTCCGGCCTTGCGAGAGCGGGGGCGAGCGCCTCTATGCCGCTCCGCCCGCTCGAAGGCCATGTCACCGGTCGAACCGGATATGTCGCCCGTCGAACCCGCGACCGGCCAGCCTATGCTGCCTCTTTGCGATAGGGCCCGAGCGTGGCGATCAGGACGACGACGACAGCGAGGAACAGGGCCGAGCTCACCAGGGCGATGTCGTAATTGCCGGTGACGTCCACCGACCATCCGAACAGCATGGGGCCGAAGCTGGCTCCGAAGCTGAACAGGCCGAGGATGACGCCATATGTCGCGCCGTAGTTCTCGAGGCGGGCATAGCGGCTGGTGAAATAGGCCAGCATGTCGACTTCGGCTCCGGCGGCGAGGCCGAGGAGCATCGCAGCGGGGACGACCGGTCCGCCAAAGCGCAGCAGCAGGCTGGCGATGACGGGTGAAAGCAGGAACAGGCTGGCGACATAGGGAGCGTGGAAGCGGTCGAAGAGGTAACCGACCACTACGCGCGCGGCGAGGACCGCCACGCCCACGCTGGCCGCGACTTGCGCCGCCTGGGTCGAAGCTATGCCGCGATCAACCAGCATCGGCACGAGATGGACGATGAGGCCGGCCACGATCAGCCCGAGCAGGAAGCCGATGACGATGAGTACAAGGGTCGCTCGGTTGGCCTCGAAGCGGCCGCGACCGATCCGGGAACCTGTCTTTGTATCCGGCGTTTCTCGCCCCGTGAGCAGGCTGACCGGCAGGCCGATGAGGATCGTCACGGCGGCCATGGCCAGCACTGCATTGCGCCAGCCGTAAGCGACGAAGACCGGGCCCAGCAGGGCCGGTGCCAGCACTGCCGCTACGCCCGTACCCAGCAGCATCAGGCCGAGCGCAAGGCCCCTTGCGCGATCGAAGCGGATCGACACGACCCGGGCCCAGATCGCGGGCGTCGTTCCGCAGCCTGCCAGAGAGACCATGAGCCAAAGTGCGTACCAGGCCGGGATCGACGGCCCGGCCTGGGCCAGCAGGACGAGGGCGACAGGAGTGGCGAGGTAGCTGACAATGGCAATGCGGCGCGCGCCGAAGCGGTCTGCCAGGCGACCGACGACGGGGGCCGAGAGGAAGATGCCCAGCTGCTGGAATGTCGCCGCACCCGAAACGGCCGCCCGGCTCCACCCGAATTCGTCCTGCAGCGGCTGCACGAAGAGTCCCAGAGAGTAGAAGCCGATGCCGGTCATGCCGACGCTGATGGCCAGCGCCGCAGCCAGCACTGCGGGCCAGCCCTGCGCAAATTCGCGCCGCGCGGCGCCGGGGATCGTTGCAGTCATCGCGCGATCATGACGCATGACGGTGGGCGCGGCGCAAGGCGGTACATTCGCGATCACCGTGGGGCGATCACCGGGCCGTCACGGCAGGGCTGAACCGCAGGCCCGACAAAGCAAAGGCCCCGCCGGATCGCTCCGGCGGGGCCCTGTTTGTCGCCTGTCAGGCTGGAGGGGTGAGGCTCAGGCCTCGCCTTCCTCGTCGCCCTTGATCAGGTATTCGCCCGCATCGGCGTCGGTGCCGTGGGTTTCGCCCTCGACTGCCGCCAGCGGATCGTCGCCCAGATCGTCAAGCGGGTCGCGCTTGAGTTCTGCGGCATGCTCTTCCTCGGCCGTGTCGGCAGCGATGAGCGCTTCCTGCATCTTGCGATAGGAGGCGCGCAGGGCTGCGTCGCGGCTCGACGCGGCAACGCGCACGCGGTTCATGCCCGCGCCGGTGCCCGCCGGGATGAGGCGGCCGACGATGACGTTTTCCTTGAGACCGATGAGCGAGTCCTTCTTGCCCTCGACCGCGGCCTGGGTGAGGACGCGGGTGGTCTCCTGGAACGACGCCGCCGAGATGAACGAACGGGTCTGCAGCGAGGCCTTGGTGATGCCCAGCAGCACCGGCTTGCCTTCGGCCGGCTTCTTGCCGCCCGTGAGCTTGCTGTTCACCTCGAGCATTTCCTCGAAGTCGACCTGCTCGCCCGGCAGCAGCGTGGTGTCGCCGCCGTCGGTGATCTCGACCTTCTGCAGCATCTGGCGAACGATCACCTCGATGTGCTTGTCGTTGATCTTCACGCCCTGGAGTCGATAGACTTCCTGGATTTCCGACACGAGGTATTCCGCCAGAGCCTCGACGCCGAGGACCTCGAGGATGTCGTGCGGATCCGGCGAGCCGGAGATCAGGTTGTCGCCCTTCTTGACGAAGTCGCCTTCCTGAACGTCGATCACCTTGCTCTTGGGGATCAGGTACTCGACGGGTTCGCCTTCCTCGGGAATGATCGCGATCTTGCGCTTGGCCTTGTAGTCGCGAACGAATTCGATGCGGCCCGAGACCTTGGCGATGACCGCATTGTCCTTCGGCTTGCGGGCCTCGAACAGCTCGGCAACACGCGGCAGACCGCCGGTGATGTCGCGGGTCTTGGCAGCTTCGCGCGATGCACGGGCGATGATGTCGCCGGCCTCGACGGTCTGGCCGTCCTCGACCGAGAGCGTCGCACCCGGCGCCAGCATGTAGCGTGCGGCCTCGCCCGACGAGTCGTCGAGAAGGGTGATGCGGGGACGCAGGTCTTCCTTCTTCTTCGAGCGGCTGGACGAACGGTCTTCGGTAACGACGCGGCTGGTCATGCCGGTGGCATCGTCGACCTGTTCGGTCAGCGTGCGGCTGTCGATCAGGTCCTGATACTTCACCACACCTGCCGTTTCGGTGATGATCGGCAGGGTGAACGGGTCCCACTCGGCAAGGCGTTCGCCTTCCTTCACGGTAGCCCCGTCGGTGTGCAGCAGCACCGTACCGTAAGGCACGCGGTGCATGGCGCGCTCACGGCCTTCGGTATCGATCACCACGACTTCGCCGTTGCGGGCGAGCGACAGGCGACGGCCGCGCTTGTCGACGATCGTCGGGATGTCGCGATACTGCACGGTACCGTCGCAGATCGATTCCAGGTGGCTGGTTTCGTTGAGCTGCGCGGCGCCGCCGATGTGGAAGGTACGCATCGTCAGCTGCGTGCCCGGTTCACCGATCGACTGGGCGGCAATGACGCCCACCGCTTCGCCGATGTTCACCGGCGTACCGCGGGCGAGGTCACGGCCGTAGCACTTGCCGCAAACGCCCTGGGTCGCTTCGCAGACCAGCGGCGAACGGATGCGGGCCGACTGCGCGCCAGCGCCTTCGATCGCCTTGACCGCCGATTCGTCGAGCAGCGTGCCGTTGGCGACGACGATTTCGCCTTCCTTGTCGACGATGTCCTCGGCCAGGGTACGGCCCAGGATGCGCTCGGCCAGCGAGGCGATGACCGAACCGCCCTGGACGATCGCGCGCATTTCCAGCGCACGTTCGGTGCCGCAGTCCTCGACGACGACGACGCAGTCCTGCGAGACATCGACCAGACGGCGGGTCAGGTAACCCGAGTTCGCCGTCTTGAGCGCGGTGTCGGCGAGACCCTTGCGGGCGCCGTGGGTGGAGTTGAAGTACTCAAGGACGGTCAGGCCTTCCTTGAAGTTCGAGATGATCGGCGTTTCGATGATCTCGCCCGACGGCTTGGCCATGAGGCCGCGCATACCGCCAAGCTGCTTCATCTGGGCCGGGCTACCACGAGCGCCCGAGTGGCTCATCATGTAGATCGAGTTGATCTGAGCCTGACGGCCGGTTTCAGGGTCGACCGGAAGCGCCTTAAGCTCTTCCATCATGGCGTTCGCGACCTGGTCGCCGCAGCGGCTCCAGGCGTCGATCACCTTGTTGTACTTTTCCTGCTGGGTGATGAGGCCGTCCTGGTACTGCTGCTCGTAGTCGGCAACCAGGTCCTTGGTCTCGCCCACCAGGGCTTCCTTCGATTCCGGAATGATCATGTCATCCTTGCCGAAGGAGATGCCGGCCTTGAACGCGTTGCGGAAGCCGAGCGTCATGATGGCGTCGGCGAACAGCACCGTGTCCTTCTGGCCGGTGTGGCGGTACACCTGGTCGATGACGTCGCCGATTTCCTTCTTGGTGAGAAGGCGGTTGACGACTTCGAAGGGCACCTTGTGGCTCTTGGGCAGGCATTCGCCGATGAGCATGCGGCCCGGCGTGGTCTCGAACCGCTTCATGTACTGGTTCCCGTCCTCGTCGGTCTGCGGCACGCGGGCCTCGATCTTCGAGTGCAGGGTGACGGCGCCGGTGAAGAGCGCCTGGTGCACTTCGGCCATGTCGCCGAACTTCATGCCTTCGCCAGGATCGCCGGAGCGGTCCATCGACAGGTAGTACAGGCCCAGCACCATGTCCTGCGAAGGCACGATGATCGGCTTGCCGTTTGCAGGCGAGAGGATGTTGTTGGTCGACATCATCAGCACGCGCGCTTCGAGCTGGGCTTCCAGCGAGAGCGGAACGTGGACGGCCATCTGGTCACCGTCGAAGTCGGCGTTGAAGGCCGAGCAGACGAGCGGGTGCAGCTGGATCGCCTTGCCCTCGATGAGAACCGGTTCAAAGGCCTGGATGCCCAGGCGGTGCAGGGTCGGCGCGCGGTTCAGCAGAACCGGGTGCTCGCGGATCACCTCGTCGAGGATGTCCCAGACTTCCTTGCGTTCCTTCTCGACCCACTTCTTGGCCTGCTTGAGGGTCATCGAGAGACCCTTGGCATCGAGGCGTGCGTAGATGAACGGCTTGAACAGTTCGAGCGCCATCTTCTTGGGCAGGCCGCACTGGTGCAGCTTGAGCTCCGGACCGGTCACGATGACCGAACGGCCCGAATAGTCGACGCGCTTGCCGAGCAGGTTCTGACGGAAGCGGCCCTGCTTGCCCTTGAGCATGTCGGACAGCGACTTGAGCGGACGCTTGTTGGCACCCGTAATGACGCGGCCGCGGCGGCCGTTGTCGAACAGGGCGTCGACGGCTTCCTGCAACATGCGCTTTTCGTTGCGCACGATGATGTCCGGCGCGCGCAGTTCGATCAGGCGCTTCAGGCGGTTGTTGCGGTTGATGACGCGGCGGTAGAGGTCGTTGAGGTCCGAGGTCGCGAAGCGGCCGCCGTCCAGCGGAACCAGCGGGCGCAGTTCCGGCGGAATGACCGGCACGACTTCAAGGATCATCCACTCGGGACGGTTGCCCGAATCGATGAACGATTCGACGACCTTGAGACGCTTGATGATCTTCTTGGGCTTGAGTTCCGACTTGGTCGTCTCAAGCTCCTGGAGAAGGTCGGCACGCTCCTGCTCGAGGTCGAGCTCCATGAGCATCTGCTTGACCGCCTCGGCGCCGATCCCGGCCGAGAAGGCGTCTTCGCCGTATTCGTCCTGGGCGTCGAGCATTTCGTCTTCGGTAAGAAGCTGGAACTTCTCTAGCGGGGTCAGGCCCGGCTCGATGACGATGTAGCTCTCGAAGTAGAGGACGCGCTCAAGCTGCTTGAGCTGCATGTCGAGCAGCAGGCCGATGCGCGAAGGCAGCGACTTGAGGAACCAGATGTGCGCGACCGGGGCGGCCAGCTCGATGTGGCCCATGCGCTCGCGGCGCACCTTGGTGACGGTGACTTCGACGCCGCACTTTTCGCAGACGACGCCCTTGTACTTCATGCGCTTGTACTTGCCGCAGAGGCACTCGTAGTCCTTCACGGGGCCGAAGATGCGCGCGCAGAACAGGCCGTCACGTTCCGGCTTGAACGTGCGGTAGTTGATGGTTTCCGGCTTCTTGATCTCGCCGAAGGACCAGGAGCGGATGCGCTCGGGGGAGGCGAGACCGATCTGGATCTGATCGAAGGTCTCGGGCTTCGCCATCTGGTTGGTGAATTTGGTCAGGTCGTTCATAGTTCAGTCCCCAACAGGGTGAATTCTCTTGGCGGGTGGAGAGGGGAGGGCGGAGCGTGGAAGCCCCGCCCGATCCCGTTACTCCGCCGCTTCGGCCAGGCCGTCGTCGTTCTCGTCGTCGTGGCTCTTGAGCTCGACGTTGAGGCCCAGCGAGCGCATTTCCTTGACGAGAACGTTGAAGCTCTCGGGGATGCCCGCCTCGAAGGTGTCGTCGCCCTTGACGATCGCTTCGTAGACCTTGGTGCGGCCGACCACGTCGTCCGACTTCACGGTGAGCATTTCCTGCAGCGTGTAGGCTGCACCGTAGGCCTGGAGTGCCCAGACCTCCATCTCACCGAAGCGCTGGCCGCCGAACTGCGCCTTACCGCCCAGCGGCTGCTGGGTGACGAGCGAGTAGGGGCCGATCGAACGGGCGTGGATCTTGTCGTCGACAAGGTGGTGCAGCTTGAGCACGTACTTGTAGCCGACAGTGACCTTGCGGTCGAACGCCTCGCCGGTGCGGCCGTCGAGGAGCGTGACCTGGCCCGATTCATCGAGCCCGGCGAGCTTGAGCATGGCCGAGACGTCAGCTTCCACCGCGCCGTCGAACACCGGGGTGCCCATGGGCACGCCGGCACGCACGTTCTGCGCCAGTTCCACGATCTGCTCGGGCGTGCGCGCGTCGATCTCGGCGGTGTAGTTCTCGCCGTAGATCTCCTTGAGCACTTCCTTCACGGCTTCGGGCGGCTGACCGGCAACCGGGTCGGGGTTGGCGGCGCGCCATGCGTCGAGCGCCTCGCCGACCTTGCTGCCAAGGCCGCGAGCGGCCCAGCCGAGGTGCGTTTCGAAGATCTGCCCGACGTTCATGCGCGAAGGCACGCCCAGCGGGTTGAGTACGAAGTCGACCGGGGTGCCGTCCTCGAGGAAGGGCATGTCCTCCTGCGGCAGGATGCGGCTGATGATACCCTTGTTACCGTGACGACCGGCCATCTTGTCGCCCGGCTGCAGCTTGCGCTTCACCGCAACGAAGACCTTGACCATCTTGAGTACGCCCGGAGCGAGTTCGTCACCGCGCTCGAGCTTCTCCTTGCGATCCTCGAACTTCTCCTGGATGGCCTTGACGGTCGCGTCGTACTGGGCCTTCACCGCTTCGAGCTGCGACTGCATGTGGTCGTCGGCGACCGCAAACTTCCACCATTCGTGCTTCTCGACTTCGCCGAGAATGGCCTCGTCGATCTCGATGCCCTTCTTCACGCCCTTGGGCGCCGAAGCGGCCACCTGGCCGATCAGCATTTCCTGCAGGCGGTTGTAGGTCGCACGGTTGAGGATGGCGCGTTCGTCCTCGCGGTCCTTGGCGAGGCGTTCGATTTCCTCGTTCTGGATCGCGCGGGTACGGTCGTCGATCTCGATGCCGTGGCGGTTGAAGACGCGCACGTCGACAATGGTGCCCGAAACGCCCGGCGGCAGGCGCAGCGAGGTGTCGCGAACGTCCGAGGCCTTTTCACCGAAGATGGCGCGCAGGAGCTTTTCTTCCGGCGTCATCGGGCTTTCGCCCTTCGGGGTGATCTTGCCGACGAGGATGTCACCCGGGTGCACTTCGGCGCCGATGTAGACGATGCCCGCTTCGTCGAGGTTGCGCAGCGCTTCCTCGCCGACGTTCGGGATGTCGCGGGTGATGTCTTCCGGACCCAGCTTGGTATCGCGGGCCATCACTTCGAACTCATCGATGTGGATCGACGTGAACACGTCGTCCTTCACGATCCGCTCGGAGATGAGGATGGAGTCTTCGTAGTTGTAGCCGTTCCAGGGCATGAACGCGACCAGCACGTTGCGGCCCAGGGCCAGTTCGCCGAACTCGGTCGACGGGCCGTCGGCGATGATGTCGCCGGCCTCGACGACGTCGCCCACCTTCACCAGCGGACGCTGGTTGATGCAGGTCGACTGGTTCGAACGCTCGAACTTCTGCAGGCGGTAGATGTCGACGCCCGACTTGCCGGCCTCGATGTCACCCGCGGCGCGGATGACGATACGGGTGGCGTCGACCTGGTCGATCACGCCGCCGCGCTGCGCAGAGATCGCGGCGCCGGAATCGCGGGCGACGGTCTCTTCCATGCCGGTGCCGACGTAAGGCGCATCGGCCTTGACGAGCGGAACGGCCTGACGCTGCATGTTCGAGCCCATCAGAGCGCGGTTGGCGTCGTCGTTTTCCAGGAACGGAATGAGCGAGGCGGCCACCGAGACGAGCTGCTTGGGCGAAACGTCCATCAGCGTGATCTGGTCGCGCGGGCTCATCACGAATTCGCCGTTCTGGCGAGCCGAGACGAGTTCCTCGACGAACGAACCGTCGGTGTTGAGTTCGGCCGAAGCCTGCGCGACGGTGTGCTTCTGCTCTTCCATCGCCGAGAGGTACACGACCTCGCCGGAGACCTTGCCGTCCACGACCTTGCGGTACGGGGTTTCGATGAAGCCGTACTTGTTGACGCGTGCGAAGGTCGACAGCGAGTTGATCAGACCGATGTTCGGGCCTTCCGGCGTCTCGATCGGGCAGATGCGGCCGTAGTGGGTCGGGTGAACGTCGCGGACTTCGAAGCCGGCGCGCTCACGGGTCAGACCGCCCGGGCCAAGCGCCGAGACGCGGCGCTTGTGGGTGACTTCCGAGAGCGGGTTGGTCTGGTCCATGAACTGCGAGAGCTGCGAGGAACCGAAGAACTCGCGAACGGCAGCCACGGCGGGCTTGGCGTTGATGAGGTCGTTGGGCATCACGGTCGAGACGTCGACCGAGCTCATGCGTTCCTTGACGGCGCGCTCCATGCGCAGCAGGCCGACGCGGTACTGGTTTTCCAGCAGCTCGCCCACCGAACGCACGCGGCGGTTGCCGAGATTGTCGATGTCGTCGATCTCGCCCTTGCCGTCCTTGAGATTCACCAGTTCCTTGACCACCGCGAGGATGTCATCGGTGCGCAGGGTGGTGACGGTGTCCTCGACTTCGAGGCCGAGGCGCATGTTCAGCTTGACGCGGCCGACGGCCGAAAGGTCATAGCGGTCGCCGTCGAAGAACAGGCCTTCGAACAGGGCTTCGGCGGTTTCCTTCGTCGGCGGTTCGCCCGGGCGCATGACCTTGTAGATGGCCTCGAGACCCATGTCGCGGTTCTCGGCCTTGTCCACCTTCATGGTGTTGCGGATCCACGGACCGGTGTTGACGTCGTCGATGTCCAGCAGGTTGAGCTGGTCGATGCCGGCAGCGTCGATCACCTCGAGGTTTTCCGGCGTTACTTCGTCGCCTGCCTCGATGTAGATGCGGCCGGTGGACTCGTCGATCATGTCCTCGGCGATGTAGCGGCCGAAGATTTCCTCGGTCGGGATGAGGAGTTCCTCAAGACCCTCCTTCTGCGCCTTGTTGGCGGCACGCGGGCTGATCTTGTGACCGGCGCCGAACACGACTTCGCCCGACTTGGCATCGACGATGTCGAAGGCCGGCTTCAGGCCGCGCCAGTGCTCGGGGGTGAAGGGCAGGCGCCAGCCGCCTTCGCCGCGCTTCCAGGTGACGGTGTTGTAGAAGTGGTCGAGGATCTGCTCGCTGTCGAGGCCCAGGGCATAGAGCAGCGAGGTGACCGGCAGCTTGCGCTTGCGGTCGATACGAACGTTGACGTTGTCCTTGGCGTCGAACTCGAAGTCCAGCCACGAACCGCGATACGGGATCACGCGGGCAGCGAAGAGGAACTTGCCCGAGGAGTGCGTCTTGCCGCGGTCATGGTCGAACAGCACGCCCGGCGAACGGTGCATCTGCGAAACGATGACGCGCTCGGTGCCGTTGATGAAGAAGGTGCCGTTCTCGGTCATGAGCGGCATGTCGCCCATGTACACGTCCTGCTCCTTGATATCGAGCACGGAGCGGGTCTCGGTTTCCTGGTCCACCTCGAACACGATCAGGCGCAGCGTGACCTTCATCGGGGCCGCGTAAGTGATGCCGCGCTGGCGGCACTCGGTCACGTCGTACTTCGGCTCTTCCAGTTCGTAGTGCACGAAGTCGAGTTCGCTGGTGCCGGCGAAGTCACGGATCGGGAACACCGAACGCAGCGTCTTTTCCAGGCCCGAAACGTAGCCGACCGAAGGATCGGAACGCAGGAACTGCTCGTAGCTCTCGCGCTGGACCTCGATGAGGTTGGGCATCTGGACGACTTCGTGGATGTCGCCGAAGATCTTGCGGATCCGCTTCTTCGCGGAGCGGCGGGGTTCGAGGGGCTTGGTCGCCATGTGGGGTTCTTGCCTCTTCGCTTCTCAAAAGGGACCGATTCGTGATGAACGGTCCGGAAAAATTTCGTCTTCGCGAGGACGATTTTCCGCCCGATGGACGGATCACCTGAAACACCAAAAGGCCGCTCGGCATGCCCGGAATCCCGAGCATCGGGGTCCGAAGCGGCCTGCAGCCTCTGCGTCAGATGAATACCCGGACCGCTTCCTTCCTGGACGTGTCCCCGCGCATGGACCCGCCTTGCTCGAAGCGCCGAGCGAGGTGTGCATATAGGAGTGCGCCCCTGCACTGTCAAACGATCCCATGGCCACCTCGCGAAGGCGAAGCGGGGGCAGGTGGATTTGCGGTGCGCGAGCGACCGGTGGAGCATTCATGGCGTTGATCCGATGCGATATTCACGCGTTGGCTGCGATTTTCCGGTGAACGTCAAATGAACGCACTGTCATGCGCTGACAGGGCAACTACAGTGTCTGACTGTCCAAGTATCAATTCGTCGCATTTGGCCTGTCGACTTGTCCTGTATTGGCGGTCTTGACGGTAACTCTTTCAAGTCGGCGTGCATTGTACCGGGCATGACAGAAGTACGCACACGTTCGCCCCGCGCCCTGACGGCGGTTGCCGCTGTCCTGGTGCTTGGTTCCACGCCGGTCCTGGCGCAGGACAGTGGGGCGTCCGCGCCCGCGCTGAGCCTGCCGCAGGACGTGAACACCGCTTCGCCCGTCGACGCATCGAGATCGGCAGCCCCGGTCACGAACTCAGCCGAGCAGCCGCCTGCGGTCCAGCCTGGCATCGTGCTCCCGCAGGCGCAGCCGGCACGGGATGCATCGGTTCCGCGGCCGGTAGTCATGCCGGTGGCGCCCGTGGTTGAGCCCGAGACCACGACCGCCAGTTCCGCAGCTGCGAACGGTCCAGCGGATGCTGCCCCCGAAGAGCGCAGCCAGGCCCAGCGCACGACGGCAAGCGAACCGAACGCGCGCGGCGCAAGCCGAGGCCGCGCCGCGGAGCCGGTTGTCGTGCCCAGCGAAGGCCGGGTCGGTACGGCCGCCGACGGCGCGCTTGCGCAGGGCGATGTTGCAGACCCGGTGCCGGCCTCGCCGCTCGGTACGGTCCCGCCTGCCGATCCCGACGCCGATGCCGATGCCGATGCCGGTCTCGATGCCGGCGCTGCGATCGATACGCCCCCGGCCGATGACGGCGGCGACTTGCCCGTCGAGGGGATTCTCGGTCTGCTTGCCGCGGCAGGCATAGCCGGTGCGGGCATCATGGCCATGCGTTCGCGCCGCAAGCGGGTTCGCCAGCCTCGCTCGCGTGAGCCTTTGCCCGGGTCGTACAAGCCCGCTGCCGCCTATCGCCCGGCCTCGGCCTCGGCCTCTGCTGCCGCTTCGGCGTCGAACGCTTCGAGGGCTGCGGCCATGACGGCCGGTGGTTCGGCGGCCATGGGAAGTCCTGCTGCGACCGCCCCGGCAAGTCGCCCGCTCGAGCGCAAGGTCCAGGCCCCGGTCGCAGACAGCGGACCGGTTCCGACCGGTGAGGAGCGCCGCGAACTGCTCGAAAGCATGGCAGCGGCGCCGCCGGACGCCGGCAACCCCTTCACCTCGCGCAAGGCTCGCTTGCGCCGCGCGCGGATCCAGCTCCAGCACCGCGAACACCTGCAAAAGCAGGGAATGGCCCAGTCCTTCGACTGGCGCACCTACCGGCCTGCGACCAAGCCCTCCACCCCTACGCCCCCACTGGTCGAGGCCTGATCGCCAGCCGCCAATCCCTCGGGCGGCCGGTGACGACGGGGCGACTCCCAGCGAGTCGCCCCGTTTTTTCGCGTGCTTTCGGCGCGCGGGTCCAGGCGCTGCCGCCGCCAGGCCGGGCTTGAGGTCCTTGTTTTTCCGTAATTCGATGAGTGAATTATCGTTTTTCAATATTATTATTTGACAATAAGGCGGTGTAAAATTATTGATTATCGATATTGAACATATCGGAGAACGAACAATGACCACTTACAACGTGCAAGCCGCATCCCGTCCCGCAGCCGTCGTCATGGCCCTTACCTTCATGGCTGCCTTCTGGGTTCCCACCCTGTCGAGCCCGTCGCAGGCTGCCACGGTGCAAGCCGCCGCTTCCGTCCGGGGTGATGCGATCGTCGTCGGCTATGTCGCGCCGACGCTGATGTGATCTGAAAAGGAGGTTGCCGACATGAACGCCATCACCCGCCTCGCCAACGATCCCCTCCTGTCGATCGCCAAGGGGATCCTTTACTTCCTGATGGTCGCGATGGGCGTGGGCGCCGCGGGGTGCCTGGCGGGAATGATCGGCCTCTTCGCCTTTCCCGGACAGATCTCCGTCGAATTGGGCAAGGATGCTCCTGGCTTCGATTTCGTTCAGTTCCGCTGGCTCCTGGAGCTGGTGCTGGCCCTCGCCATCGCGCTGCTCGCGATGCTGGGCATGATCTTGCTGCACCTCAAGCGCATCGTTGATACGGTCGGGCAGGGCGATCCCTTCGTGCCCGACAACGCGACGCGGCTGACCCGGATGGCGTGGCTTTCGCTCGCGGTACAGCTTGTCAGCCTGCCGATCTCCGGGCTCGGCACGTGGATCCACAAGGTCACCGAAGGCGTAGGCGCCGACAAGGGCGATTTCCAGATCGATGGCGGGGTCGACGGCAATGGCCTGCTGCTGATGCTGATTCTCTTCATTCTTGCCCGTGTCTTCCGTAAGGGCGCCGAGATGCGCGCCGAGCTGGAAGGAACCGTCTAATGCCCGAGGATACAGTCGATGGGGGCACTATCGTGGTTCGTCTCGATGACCTGCTCTACGCCCGCCGCATGACCCTGACGCAGCTGGCAGAGCGCATCGGGATTACCCTGGCCAACCTCTCGATCCTCAAGACCGGCAAGGCCAAGGCGATCCGTTTCTCCACGCTCGAGGCGATCTGCCGCGAGCTGGAGTGCCAGCCCGGGGACCTGTTGGGGTACGAGCCGGTCGGCGCGGGGGCGTCCTCGGAGGCCTGAGGCCACCCATCCGCAAGAACGGCGCGGCGCCCGACTTCCCCGTCCGGCGCCGCACGGCTTTGCTTGACTCTCCGGTGCAAATCGGCCAATGGCCCGCTCCGACCGGCAGGCCCTGCGCCTGTCGATCATCCGTCCGAGACAGTTGGTGCCGTTTTGCGGCTTAATTTCCAGCCTAGACGGGGAACAGGAAATTTTCCGGCCCCTCGCTCCTTTTCGAAGCGTGGTGCCCAGATCGTGCTTCGGCACGAGAACTCCTTCCCCATCGACAACGGACTCGCCCGAAGTGCTTTTGCGCTTCGGACAAACGTAGCCGGCCGTGCGGGGCGAAACCCCCAAGCGGTCACATGTGAAGGAGTAAGGCATGGATCGTTCGCAGAAAGCCGAATCGGTCGCCCAGCTCAACGCGGTCTTCAACGAGGTCGGCGTGGTGGTCATCACCCGCAACCTCGGCATGTCGGTGGCCCAGTCCACCGAACTGCGCAACAAGATCCGTGAAGCCGGTGCGTCCTACAAGGTTGCGAAGAACCGTCTTGCCAAGCTTGCCATCGCGGACACCGACTACGTCGGTATCGGCGACTTCCTGACCGGCCCGACGGCCATCGCCACTTCGGTGGACCCCGTCGCAGCCGCCAAGGCCGTCGTCGATTTCGCCAAGACGACCGACAAGATCGAGATCGTCGGCGGCGCGATGGGTTCGCAGGTTCTGAACGCGGACGGCGTCAAGGCTCTCGCCTCGATGCCCTCGCTCGACGAACTGCGCGCCAAGCTCATCGGTCTCGTCCAGGCTCCGGCCACGAAGATCGCCCAGCTTTCGACCGCTCCGGCGGCCAAGCTGGCCCGTGTCTTCGGCGCCTACGCCGCCAAGGACGCTGCCTGAGCGCAAGTCGAAGCAATTCGATTCGAAACGATTTATCCCGCCTGGTTGCATGAGGCACCGGCGGGACCACAGATCAGGAGTTAATTATCATGGCCGATATCGCCAAGCTTGTTGAAGAACTGTCGCAGCTGACCGTCCTCGAGGCCGCTGACCTCGCCAAGGCTCTCGAAGAAGCATGGGGCGTGAGCGCCGCTGCTGCCGTGGCCGTTGCCGCTGCTCCGGCCGGTGGCGAAGCCGCTGCCGTCGAAGAGAAGACCGAATTCGACGTCGTCCTCACCGGCGACGGTGGCAAGAAGATCCAGGTCATCAAGGAAGTCCGCGCCATCACCGGCCTGGGCCTCGCTGAAGCCAAGGCTCTCGTTGAAGGCGCTCCCAAGCCCGTCAAGGAAGGCGTCAACAAGGCTGAAGCCGAAGAGATCAAGAAGAAGATCGAAGAAGCCGGCGGCACCGTCGAGCTCAAGTAATCTTCTTTCCGGATTTTTCGGAACGAAACAGGGAAGGGCGGCTCCATTGGGGCCGCCCTTTTTCTTTGCGCGCCGTTCTGCTCGCTGTCCCGGCAACGTCGCGCGCCGCGAAAAGCAACCACGGTTCCCTTTCGTCATGATTCTTGGCATGGTCGATCCCCGCCCACGTGGCAGCTGAAGGGACGCATGGCCTACCGCTTCAAAGCCAGGGACAGCTCGGTGGAACATGCCGTGCGCCGCATCGCGCGCGAGCAGGCAGCCCGCGCGCTCAGTGCGATCGAGCATGAACCTGCGGCCGTTGCCACGCACGAAGTGCGCAAGTCCTGCAAGAAGATCCGCGCGCTGATCCGCCTCGTACGGCCGGCGTTTCCCGACTATGCGGCTGAAAATACCCGTTTCCGGGACATGGCCAGGCTCATGGCGGGCTCGCGCGATGCCAAGGTCGTGGCCGATACCTGCAGGATGCTGATCGAGCATGCCCCGGGGGATCAGGGGCAGGACATGTTCGCACCGGTGCTGGAAGAGCTGGAAGCGGCGGGAAGCGGGCTCGTGCAGGGCGAGGTCGAAGACGCCCATCTCGAGAAGGTGCGGGTCCTGCTTGAAGAGAGCCGTGAGCAGGCCGCAGACTGGTCAGTCGAGGAAAAGGGCTGGGACGCGATCGGCGCAGGGCTGAGCAAGGTTCTTCACCGCGCTGGCAAGGCAGCGCAAGTTGCGGCGGCCGATCCGAGCGCGGCAAACTTCCATGAACTGCGTAAGCGCATGAAATACCACTGGTATCACACGCGCCTGCTGGTGCAGATCTGGCCCGAGATCATGAATGCGCGGGCGGCCCAACTCAGCCTGCTGGCCGATAATCTGGGGCTCCATCACGACATTGCCGTTTTCGAGCGGAGGCTGGTCGAACTTCACGCCGGTGGCGCGCATCCTCATGCGGTGGCCAGTCTGCAGTCGCTCGCCTCGGAGCGTCGTGAGACGCTCGAACGGGCGAGCAAACCCCTGATCGAGCGGATCCTCGCGCAGTCGGCCGAGCACCTCGAGGGGTATTGGTGGTCCCTGTGGCAGATCTGGCGCGCCGGGACCGCGCACAAGAGGGACTGAGCGGGCCATGGCAATCGAGATCGAACGCAAGTTCCTGGTCGAGGGCGAAGGCTGGCGCGGCGCGGTCGTCGCGAAGAAGCGCATCCGCCAGGCTTACCTGTCCAATGGCGGAAAGGCGGGCGTGCGAATCCGCATCATCGACGAGGATCGGGCCAAGCTGACGATCAAGTCCCGGGGTAAGGCGGGCGGCAAGGCGCTTTCGCGCTCCGAGTTCGAATATCAGGTGCCGCTCGAGGATGCGCGGGCGATGCTGGAGCTGAGGCGCGGCCTGATCATCGACAAGGTACGCCACCTCGTTCCGGCCGGTGGCGGGCGGACCTGGGAGATCGACGTCTTTGCCGGCGAGCACGAAGGACTGGTCCTAGCCGAGATCGAGCTGGGCTCGGCCGAGGAAGCAGTGGATCTGCCGGAATGGATCGGGCGCGAGGTGACATCGGACCCGCGCTACAGCAACGCGGCGCTCGCACAGGGCGGCTGAACATCGGGTAATCTGCGGTTCAGGTTGAGGGGATAAGTTTCATCTTCGCAACGGGTTGAGTCACAGGAGATCCCTCAATGCGAATTGCCCCCCGCAATTATGTGATCGGCGCCGCGATCCTGGCGGTGCTTGGCGCCGGCGTTGCCGAAGCCGCCACGGCAAGGCTCCATTCGATGAAGGTCGAAGCGCCCGATGGCGCGGTGGTCCATGTCCAGTACACCGGCGATATTGTGCCCAAGGTGGAAATCGTCCCGGTCGATCGGGTCGTCTCCGACCTTCGGGCCTATCCGGCCAGCGCCGATCCAGAGACGATGCTCATGGCGGATCCCTTCGCCGGCATGGAGCGCATCTCGGCCATCATGGATGCGCAGATGAATGCGATGATGCAGCGGGCCGCGCTCATGCAGCGGCAGGCCGCGCAGATGCAGGCGCAGGCAGCGGCGACACCTGCGGTTGCCGGCAATGCCGCGCCCGGCTTCACCATGGTCGGTGACATGCCGCAGGGCATGCACGTGACCTACTATTCATCCACGACGAGTGCAGACGGCTGCACCCGTACCGTGTCCTATAGCTCCGAGGGTTCGGGCACCGCCCCGAAGATGGTCCAGGCGGCATCCGACGCCTGCGATGCCGCCGATGCGAGCGGTTCGGCGATGCCCGCCGCTATTCCCGCCAAGGCCGAAGCGCCGGCCAAGGCGCCCGAAGCACTCGGCCAGCAAGTCTGAAGGCCCCTGCAAGCGATGTGTCCCGACTGAAAAGGGGCGGCCCGGAACTCTTCCGCGCCGCCCCTCTTTTCATCGGGAAATGACCCGTGCCCGCGAGACTTATTTCAGCGTTTCGAGATAGTCGATGATTTCCTTGCGCTTGGCGGCATCGGGCTGGCTGATGACCATCTTGGTGCCGGGAACCATCTTGAGCGGACCCGACAACCAGGTGTCCAGCGTACTGCGGTTCCAGGTGATCCCGGACTTCGCAAGTGCAGGCGAGAAGTTGTAGCCTGCGACCTCACCGGCCTTGCTGCCGACGATGCCGAAAAGGGTCGGGCCAACGCCGTTCTTGCCGGGTTCGACCGAGTGACAGACCTTGCACTGCGTGAAGGAGGGGGGCGGCGTGGCGGGCGCCGTGGCCGCAGCCGATACCATCTTGGCGGCAGGTGCTGCCGCGGTTGCCTTCGCTTCGGCTTGCGGCTTGGCCGTTTCTGCCACTTCAGGGATGGAATCCTTCTGCATGGCAGCGTCCGGCGTTGCAGCGTCCGGCGTTGCGGATGCGATAGCCGCTTCCTCGCTCGATGCCTGTTGCGCCGGTTCGCTCCCGGCGTCCTGAGTTGCGGTATCGGTCGTGGCTTCGGTCTCGGAGCCGCCGCATGCGGCGAGCAGCGTCATAGGGGCAAGGGCAAGCAGGAAGCTGGAACGCATTGAAATTTCTCCTTCGCGGGCATTCGTATCGCACTGATCCGGGGAATGAAAGCTAGCGCAAGCCGGCGCGAGAATGCCTTGCCATGGGAATTTGCTTCCGTTGTTTCGCCGCTCGGCCTATCGCGCCGCTCCGCAATGACGAAGTTGGTCCGCTCCTCGACTCTGCGCAGCGAATTGCGCGCCACCCTGCGTCTTGCGGGCCCCTTGGCGCTGGCCAACCTGCTGCAGATGGCAGTCTTTGCCACCGACGTCATTTTCGTGGCGCGGCTCGGCCAGCAGGCGCTTGCCGCGTCGAGCCTTGCCATCGCTCTGATCGCAGTGATGATGATGGGGCTGAACGGGGTTACCAGTGCGGTCGCGCCGCTGATCGCCGCCGAACTGGGGCGGCGCAGCAATGCAGTGCGCGAAGTGCGTCGCTCGACGCGCATGGCGCTGTGGGTGGCGGTCATTCTCGGCATCGCCGGATTTCTCGTCAGCCTGAAGGGTGAGTGGCTGATGCTGGCGACCGGTCAGGACCCCGAAGTCTCTGCGCTTGCGGGTCATTTTCTCGTGATTGTGTCGATCGCAATGACGCCGATGGCGGTGTCCAACGTGCTGCGCACCTTCGTTTCGGCGCTGGGGCGGCCGGTTTTCGCGACGCTGATCACCGCGCTGTCGATCCTCGTGAATGCGCTGGGCAACTATACGCTGGTCTTCGGCCATTTCGGGGCGCCGGCTCTGGGGCTGACGGGCTCGGCACTGTCGAGCATCATCACCGCCTGCATTGCGGTGCTGGCCTACTCCATCGCAATCGCGCGGGACCGCAACCTGCGGCGCTTCCACATCTTCGGTCGCTGGTGGCGGCCGGAGTGGAGCCGCCTGCGCCAGATTCTCGCGCTCGGGCTACCGATCGCGCTGACGCTGATTGCGGAAGGCGGCCTGTTCAGCGGGGCGGCCTTCCTGATGGGCCGCATCGGCGAGGCGCAACTGGCCGCGCACACCCTTGCGCTGCAGATCGCTTCCTTCGCTTTCCAGGTGCCGTTCGGCATCGGCCAGGCCGCGACGATCCGGGTCGGTTATCACTACGGTGCGGCCAATCGCCTCGCCATCGGCCATGCCGGCTGGGCGGCGATCATCATCGGTCTGGCGTTCACCTCGGCCTCGGCCGGCGCGATGCTGGCGTTCCCGAAGCTGATCCTCTCGGCCTACATCGACGTGTCGGCGCCCGCGAATGCGGCGCTGATCGCCTTTGCCCTGCGCTACCTGTTCGTCGCCGCAATTTTCCAGCTTACCGACGGACTGCAGGCGGTAGGCGCGGGGGCGCTGCGCGGCATCCAGGACACCCGGGTGCCGATGACCATCGCCATCTTCGGCTATTGGGCAGCCGGTTTCGGGGTTTCGGTGGTCCTTGCGTTCTGGACCCCGCTGGAAGGGGTGGGCGTCTGGATCGGCCTCGCCGTCGGCCTGACCGTGGCGGCGATACTGCTGCTCGCCCGCTGGCACTGGCGCGATCGCTTCGGTCTCGTGCCCGCGTAACGCAGGCATTTCGCCCCGCCGGAGCGCGGTTGCGTCCGATTCCGGGAACGGCTTGCAAATTTTTTAGCATCGAGCCGCTTGACGCCTCCGGGGCGCGAGACCATATCCCCGCCGTTGGCACTCTCAGAGCGGGAGTGCCAATTCCAGATTCTTGCTCATAGGATTAGGGAGTATCCAATGACTTTCCGCCCGCTGCACGATCGAGTTCTCGTGCGCCGCGTTGAGGCCGAAGAAAAGACGGCCGGTGGCATCATCATCCCCGACAGCGCCAAGGAAAAGCCCGCAGAGGGTGAAGTGGTCGCTGCCGGCAACGGCGCCCGCGCCGAAAACGGTACGGTTACCCCGCTCGACGTCAAGGTCGGCGATCGCGTGCTCTTCGGCAAGTGGTCCGGCACCGAAGTCAAGGTCGACGGTGAAGACCTGCTGATCATGAAGGAAAGCGACATTCTCGGCGTCATCGCCTGAGCCTGTACGCAACCATCCATCTGATATTCTAAAAGGAATTCTACAATGGCAGCCAAGGACGTAAAGTTCTCGCGCGACGCCCGCGAGCGCATTCTCGCCGGTGTCGACACCCTCGCCAATGCCGTCAAGGTGACCCTGGGGCCCAAGGGCCGCAACGTCGTCATCGAGAAGAGCTTCGGCGCTCCGCGCATCACCAAGGACGGCGTCACCGTCGCCAAGGAAATCGAACTCAAGGACAAGTTCGAGAACATGGGCGCGCAGATGATCCGCGAAGTGGCCTCGAAGGCCAACGACGCGGCCGGTGACGGCACCACCACCGCCACCGTTCTTGCCCAGGCGATCGTTCGCGAAGGCATGAAGTCGGTTGCTGCCGGCATGAACCCGATGGACCTCAAGCGCGGTATCGACCTCGCCGTGACCAAGGTCGTCGAGAACCTCAAGAGCCGTTCGAAGGACGTCTCGGGCAACGCGGAAATCGCCCAGGTCGGCGTGATCTCGGCCAATGGCGACCGTGAAGTCGGCGAGAAGATCGCCGAAGCCATGGAAAAGGTCGGCAAGGAAGGCGTGATCACCGTGGAAGAGGCCAAGGGCCTCGAATTCGAACTCGATGTCGTCGAAGGCATGCAGTTCGACCGCGGCTACCTGTCGCCCTACTTCGTCACCAACCCGGACAAGATGACTGTCGAACTCGACAATCCCTACATCCTGATCCACGAAAAGAAGCTGTCGAACCTGCAGGCGATGCTTCCGATCCTCGAAGCCGTTGTTCAGTCGGGCCGTCCCCTGCTGATCATCGCAGAGGACATCGAAGGCGAAGCCCTGGCCACTCTGGTGGTCAACAAGCTGCGCGGCGGCCTCAAGGTTGCTGCCGTCAAGGCTCCGGGCTTCGGCGATCGCCGCAAGGCCATGCTGGGCGACATCGCCACGCTGACCGCCGGTGAGATGATCTCGGAAGACCTCGGCATCAAGCTCGAGAACGTGACGCTCAACATGCTGGGCGAAGCCAAGAAGGTCACGATCGACAAGGACAACACGACCATCGTCGATGGTTCGGGTTCGGCCGAAGAGATCAAGGCCCGCGTCGAGCAGATCCGTGCGCAGATCGAAGTCACCACTTCGGACTACGACCGCGAGAAGCTGCAGGAGCGTCTTGCCAAGCTGGCTGGCGGCGTTGCCGTGATCAAGGTGGGCGGCGCTTCGGAAGTCGAAGTGAAGGAGCGCAAGGACCGCGTCGACGACGCTCTCCACGCTACCCGCGCTGCCGTTGAAGAAGGCATCGTCCCCGGTGGCGGTACCGCGCTGCTCTACGCCACCAAGGCTCTCGAAGGCCTCAAGGGCGAGAACGACGACCAGACCCGCGGCGTGGACATCATCCGCCAGTCGATCATGGCTCCGGTTCGTCAGATCGCGAGCAACGCCGGCTTCGACGGTGCGGTCGTCTCGGGCAACCTGCTGCGTGAAAACGACGAGACCCAGGGCTTCAACGCGGCTACCGACACCTACGAGAACCTCGTGGCTGCCGGCGTCATCGACCCGACCAAGGTCGTTCGCACTGCCCTGCAGGACGCGGCTTCGGTCGCCGGCCTGCTGATCACCACCGAAGCGGCGATCAGCGAAGCCAAGGAAGACAAGCCCGCCATGCCGATGCCCGACATGGGCGGCATGGGCGGCATGGGTGGCATGGGCGGCTTCTAAGCCAGCCCGGCCATCTGCCGAACGAAAACGGGCCGGGAGGAGCGATCCTCCCGGCCCTTTTCTTTGGGGTTCATGGCGGCGAAAAGGTGCGAAGGGTTCCGCTCACGGCCGTTCCGGGCGGGTCCGGCAACATTTCCCCCAGATGAACGAATCCGTCGCAAAGGCGGCGTAAAACTGCGGCTTTGCGCAACTACTCGCAGCATGCCGGCAATTCATCGCGAATGGCTGGCGGTTCGCCGCCGTTTCCTTCATATTTGCGGAACTGGGACGCTTTAGGCTTCAAGAGATATGACCGGGTCTAGCACATTCATCGCAAGGTGCCTGCGTGGCGCCACTCGTCTGACCGCCGCTGCCGCGATGGCGCTGGCGGCGACGATGCCGCTTGCGCCTGCCCATGCGGGCGATACCGCGACGGTGCAGGATATCGGTGAAGTACGCCAGACGTTCGATTCGCTGTTCGGGACGGAGCTGCGCGGTCCGCCGACGTACTCGACCCAGTTCGAAAAGCAGCTGGCCTCGGTGGCCGAAGCGTCCAAGGGCCGCATCGGCGTTGCGGCGGTGGATCTTGCGACTGGCCGCACCATCGAAGTGCTGGGCGACCAGCGCTTCCCGATGGCCAGCACCAGCAAGATCGCGATTGCCGCCACTTTCCTGGCCGGTGTCGAGAAGGGCAAGTGGAGTCTGACCAGCGAATTCCCGCTGATGGTTCCGGTCGCCTCGGCGCCGTTTTCCACCCCGATCGCGCCGGTTCGGCCCGGCGCCTATCTATCGGCGCGCGATCTCATCGAACAGATGATAACCCGCTCCAACAACTACGCGACCGACGCCCTGCTCAAGGTCGTGGGCGGACCCAAGGCCGTGAACGACTGGGTGCACAATGTCGCGGGGATCGAGGAATGGCACCTCGATCGCGACATCGCCACGCTGGTTCGCGATGACGGCGCGATCGATCCGGCACAGGTGATCGACAAGCGCGACAGCGCCACGCCGCTGGCGATGGTGAAGCTGCTGAACGGCATCTACGACGGCAAGTGGATGAAGGCGGAAAGCCGCGACGTCATCCTCGGGGCGATGAGCCGTTGCCGCACCGGCCGGCGCCGCATCCCGGCAATGATGCCCGATGGCGTGACCGTTTCGCACAAGACCGGCTCGCTCAACAACACGTCCAGCGACGTCGGCATTATCCAGACGCCCGACGGCCATGCCTTCGCCGTGGCCATCTATGTGACCGGGCAGGGCAGCCGCCCCAACCGCGAGGCGCGCATCGCCCAGATCGCCCGCACCGTCTATGACGGCTACCTGACCGAAAGCTCCAGCTACCGCCGCACTGCCTCGCGCTGAGGAATGCGCCGGCGCAGGCCCGGTCCATCCGGATCTGGCTTTCGCGCGCATTGCGCCCGGGCCGGCAAGACGCACCAGGTAAAAGGAAAGGCCCGCCGGACCGAAGTCCGACGGGCCTTTGCCGTCACTCCAGACTGAGCGTTCGGGCTCAGTTGGTGTGGTTGTCCATTTCCGCTTCCGCGTCCTTGGCAGCCTGCTCGGCGCTCGATGCGGCGTCGCCCGCTGCGTCGGCAGCATCTGCACCGGCATCCTTGGCGGCATCGGCGGCGTCGTTTGCAGCACCGGACATCGCATCGCCCGCGTCGTCGACAGCGCCGGCGGCGTCGGTTGCCATCGCGCTCATGTCATCGGCAGCGGAGGAGGCTGCGGCCTCGGTCGCGTCCTGGGTCTTTTCAGAGCAGGCGGCGAGCGAGAGGGCCGCAACAGCGGCGGTGGTTGCAATAACGATCTTGCGCATCTTTCAGTAATCCCTCGTTGGCAAGTTGAACCCCGATGGCGAAAGCCACGAAGCAGGCCCGGAATTTTGAACCGGGCCGGTCCCCCATGGATTAGGAGGGGGCACGCGGCGTTTCAAGCACTCGGGGCAAAACGCGCATCGGGCCGGGCGGTTCCCGAGAAAGTTCACGACCTTCGTCGACCTGCCTGCTGACGCCCCGCTTCGGCACTGCTAGGGGACTGTCCATGGATCCCAAGCAGCACCTCTATCTCGTCGACGGCTCGGCCTACATTTTCCGCGCCTATCACCGCCTGCCGCCGCTGACGAACCCGGAAGGCACGCCGGTCGGTGCGGTCTACGGCTACACGACGATGCTGTGGAAGCTGGCAGACGATCTCAACAAGGCAGACGGGCCGACGCACCTGGCCGTCATCCTCGATGCCGGGAGCAAGTCGTTCCGCAACGACATCTACGAGGAATACAAGGCCAACCGTCCGCCGCCGCCCGAAGACCTGCGCCCGCAGTTCCCGCTGATCCGCGATGCGACGCGCGCCTTTTCGCTGCCATGCATCGAGGAACAGGGTTTCGAGGCCGACGACCTGATCGCCTCCTATGCCCGCGCCGCGGCCGAGCAGGGCTGGAACGTCACCATCGTCTCCTCGGACAAGGACCTGATGCAGCTGGTCGGTACTTGCGAGAAGGGCGGCGGCAAGATCGACATGCTGGACACGATGAAGAACCAGCGCATCGACATCGACGAGGTGGTCGAGAAATTCGGCGTGCCGCCGGAAAAGGTCGGCGATGTGCTGGCGCTGATGGGCGACTCGGTGGACAACGTACCGGGGGTCTATGGCGTCGGCCCCAAGACCGCGACCAAGCTGATCCAGGACTACGGCGATCTCGAAGCGGCGCTGGCTGCCGCGCCCGAGATGAAGAAGTCGAAGCTGCAGGAACGGCTGATCGAACAGGCCGAGCAGGCCCGCCTTTCGAAGGTGCTGGTCACGCTCAAGGAAGACTGCAACCTGCCGATGCCGATTGAGGACTTCAAGCTCGACGCGATCCCGCCCGAGCCTTTGGCAGCATTCCTCTCGACGCATGGTTTCACCAGCCTCCTGAAGCGCCTCAATGGCGGTGCGGGCAGCCCCGAGCGCGCGACCCAGCTCAACCCGGCCAAGCCGGTCACGGCGGGCGCCGGTCCCGCCGAAGGCGCCGCGCGCCAGTCGCCGCCGGAATTTCCCGCGCTCGACTATGCCGCCTACGAATGCGTGCAGACGCTCGAGGCTCTGCAGGCCTGGGTGGACAAGGCAGCCGCGGCGCATCTCGTCGCCGTCGATACCGAGACTTCCGCGCTCGATGCCATGCAGGCCGACCTGACCGGGGTCAGCCTGGCGATCGGGCCGAACGAGGCCTGCTACATTCCCCTTGGGCACGGCGGCAGCGACATGTTCGCCGAAAAACCGCAGCAGGTGCCGCTCGACAAGGCCATCGAGGCGCTCAAGCCGCTTCTGGAAAACGACGCGGTGCTCAAGGTCGGCCAGAACATCAAGTACGACCTCAACGTACTCGCCCGCTACGGCATCGCCGTGGCGCCGGTCGACGATACGATGATCGAGAGCTTCTGCCTCGATGCCGGTCGCTCCATCGACGGGATCGGCGGCGGTCACGGCATGGATGAACTGTCCGAGCGTCACCTCGGCCACAAGCCGATGGCGTTCAAGGATCTTTGCGGCACCGGCAAGAAGGCGATCCCCTTCGGCGAAGTTCCGCTCGACAAGGCGACCCACTATGCGGCCGAAGATGCCGACGTCACCTGGCGGCTGCACACCGTGCTCAAGCCGCGTCTCTCCGAAGAAGGCGGCACCCGCATCTACGAGCGGGTCGATCGCCCGCTGATCCCCGTCGTCGCGCAGATGGAGCGCCACGGGATCAAGGTCGACCGCGAGAAGCTGGCCGGTCTTTCCAGCCAGTTCGCCGAGACGATCGGCGCGCTCGAAGCCGAGATCCACGAGGCCGCAGGGCAGGAATTCACCATCGGCAGCCCCAAGCAGCTGGGCGAAGTACTGTTCGACAAGCTCGGCTACAAGGGCGGCAAGAAGGGCAAGTCGGGGCAGTATTCCACCGACCAGTCGGTGCTCGAGAAGCTCGCCGGCGAAGGTGCGCAGGTCGCGACCAAGGTTCTCGAATGGCGCCAGCTCTCCAAGCTGCGCTCGACTTATACCGAGGCGCTGCAGGCAGCCATCAACCCGAAGACGGGCCGTGTTCATACCAGCTATTCGCTGGTCGGCGCGCAGACCGGCCGCTTGTCCTCGACCGATCCCAACCTGCAGAACATTCCGATCCGCACCGAGATAGGCCGCCAGATCCGCGACTGCTTCGTCGCGGACAGCGGCAATGTCCTGCTCGCGGCCGACTACTCGCAGATCGAGCTGCGGCTGGCCGCGTTCATGGCCGACGTGCCGAGCCTGAAGGAAGCCTTCGCCAATGGCGAGGACATCCACGCGCGCACGGCGCAGGAGATGTTCGGCACGGTCGATCGCGACACGCGCGGCCGGGCCAAGACGATCAACTTCGCGATCCTCTACGGCATTTCGCGCTGGGGCCTTGCGGGCCGTCTCGGCGTCGAGGCCGACGAGGCGCAGGCCATGATCGACCGCTACTTCGAACGCTTCCCCGGCATCCAGCGCTATATCGCCTACACGCTCGAGCAGGTGCGCGAGCGCGGCTATTCGGAGACGCTGTTCGGCCGCAAGACCTGGTTCCCGCGTATCACCTCGAAGAATCAGGCCGAGCGGCAGGGTAGCGAGCGCGCCGCGATCAATGCGCCGATTCAGGGCACATGCGCCGATATCATCAAGCGCGCGATGGTGCGCATGCAGCCTGAACTGGAACAGGCGGGCCTCGGCCACGTGCGCATGCTGCTGCAGGTGCACGACGAACTGGTCTTCGAACTGCCCGAAGCCGATGTTGCGGCGGCCTCGCAAGTCATCGAAAGGGTCATGGCGAGCGCGGCGGAACCGGCAGTCAAGCTGGACGTGCCGCTGGGCGTGGAGATCGGTTCGGGATCGAGCTGGGGCGCGGCGCACTGACCGCCCGCATCGGGGCGCGTGAAATTACGCCCTTGATTATGCTGCAATGCGGCATACCCTCGTGCGGATGATCCAGTTCATCGAGCGCAACCTCGTCGCCTTGCCCCTCTGGGCGGAGCAGCCCCTGCTTGCGGTGATTGCCGCTGCCATCGGCATTGCCATGGCACTGGTGATCCACTGGTTCCTCTTCCGCCTCCTGCGCCGGGTCGCCCGGTCGAGCAGCAACGATGCCGACGACATCGTCGTCAAGCGGCTGGCGCGGCCGACCCGTTATGCTTTCGTGGCGCTGGGCATCGTTATGGCCGCGCGCGAGATGCCGGTGCTCGATGCGGTCTGGTCGCGCTTCTCGGGCTTCGTCATGCCGCTGCTGACGGGATGGATCGCGGTTGCGGTACTGCGCGCATTCGTCGAGGCGATGATCCTGCGAAACGACATCTCGGTCGAGGACAACCGCAATGCCCGGCGCAGGCGCACCCGGCTGGCGATCTTCAGCCGCATCGGCACATTCCTGATCGTTTTCCTGACGGTCGCGGGCATGCTCGCCTCGATCCCCGGAGTGCGCGAGATCGGGGTGACGCTGATGGCCTCGGCCGGCCTTGCGGCCCTGGCGGTCGGTGCGGCGGCCCAGCCCGCACTCAAGGCTCTCATCGCCGGATTCCAGATGGCCCTGACCGAGCCGATAGCGATCGACGACGTGGTGATCATCGACGGCGAGTGGGGCCGGATCGAGGATATCCGCACGACCTACGTGATCGTGCGCGTCTGGGACGACCGCCGGCTGGTGGTGCCGTCCAACCGTTTTCTCGAGGATACTTTCCAGAACTGGACCAAGACCAGTTCCGAACTGCTCGGCACGGTCATGATCTACCTCGACCACGGGGCCGAGATCGCGCCGATCCGCGCCGAATATTCCCGGCAAATCGCCGCGCATCGGCTCTGGGACAAGCGCGCGCAGGTGCTGCAGGTCACGGATTGCGACAACGAGGCTATCGAGGTGCGCCTGTTGATGAGCGCAAAGGACGGACCCACGCTGTTCGACTTGCGCTGCGAAATCCGCGAATCGATGCTCGACTGGATTCGCCGCGAAATGCCGCAGGCCCTGGTTCGCCGCCGCACCCTGCCGGTCGCCCCGGTGGAGCTTGCCGCCGGCCCGTCGATGGTTGAGGCCATGGCCGGTGAGGGCAGGGGTTCGCTACCTTAGGGGGCTTGCTGCCTTAGGGGCTGGCCGGCGCCGCACCTGCCAGGATTTGCGAGCGAACGCGCGGAGAGCCCGGATAGGCAGACGCCAGTTGGGTAGCTGGCCTGGCCCTGGCCCCAAGGAAAAAGCCCGGCCTGCACAGACCGGGCTTTCCCTGAGCTTCGAGCCGGGACCGATCAGTCCCCGTGTTTCCTGTCTCTAGTCGATTCCACCATGCCGGGGGTGATGAAGCCGATGGGGGCCACTTCCATCGCGCGCTTCTTCAACTCGCCCTTCATGCGGCCATACTCGTTCTCCATTTCCTCTGTCACTGTCGCGCGGCTGTCTTCCAGGGCTTCCTCGAAGTCAGCCATGCTTACCGACAGGACGTCGGCGCCGCCCTTGCGGATTGCAATGAGGCCCGCGCGGCGCACCACGTCTTCCAGGTCTGCGCCGGTGAAGCGCTCGGTCCGTTCGGCGATGTCTGCCAGCGAGACGTCTTCGGCCAGCGGCATCTTCGAGGTATGGATCCCCAGGATGTGCTCGCGTCCGGCCGTGTCGGGCGTGCCGACATAGACCAGCTCGTCGAAGCGGCCAGGGCGCAGCAGCGCCGGGTCGACAAGCGTCGGGCGGTTGGTTGCGCCGATCAGGACGACCGACTGCAGTTCCTCCATCCCGTCCATCTCGGCCAGGATCGTGTTGACCACGCGGGCGGTGACCTGCGGTTCACCGAAACCGCCGCCTGAACCGCGGGCGGGTACGAGGCTGTCGATCTCGTCGATGAAGATGACGCAGGGGGCAACCTGGCGGGCACGGGCGAAGAGTCGGGCGATCTGCTGCTCGCTTTCGCCGTACCATTTGGACAGCAGGTCCGAGGACTTGATCGAGATGAAGTTCGCCTCGGCTTCCTTGGCGACGGCCTTGGCCAGCAGCGTCTTGCCGGTGCCCGGCGGGCCGTAGAGCAGGAAGCCCTTGGCCGGGCGGATGCCCAGCTTGTGGAACGCCTCGGGGTTCTTAAGCGGCAGTTCGATGCCTTCCTTGAGCTTGAGCTGCGCCTCGTCGAGCCCGCCGATATCGGCCCAGCCGATATTGGGCACCTGCACCATGACTTCGCGCATTGCCGAAGGCTGGATGCGCTTGAGCGCCTCGATGAAGTCCTCGCGGGTGACCGAGAGGTTCTCCAGCACCTCGGGCGGGATCGTGCGCGCTTCGAGGTCGATCTGCGGCATGATCCGGCGCACTGCCTCGATCGCGGCTTCGCGGGCGAGCGCGGCGAGGTCGGCACCGACGAAGCCATGCGTGGTACGCGCCAGTTCCTTGAGGTCCACCTTGTCGCCCAGCGGCATGCCGCGGGTGTGAATGGACAGGATCTCGCGCCGCCCGCTCTCGTCGGGCACGCCTATCACGATTTCGCGGTCGAAGCGTCCGGGACGGCGAAGCGCCTCGTCGATCGCCTCGGGCCGGTTGGTTGCTGCGATAACGACCACGTGGGCGCGGCTGTTGAGGCCGTCCATCAGCGTGAGCAGCTGGGCGACGAGACGCTTTTCCGCCTCGCCGTGGACCTGGCTGCGCTTGGGCGCGATCGAATCGATCTCGTCGATGAAGATAATCGCCGGGGCAGCCTTGGTCGCCTCGTCGAACACCTCGCGCAGGGCCTTCTCGCTGTCGCCATAGCCGGAGCCCATGATCTCGGGCCCGTTGATCGAGAAGAAGTTGGCCTCGCTCTCGTTGGCGACGGCCTGCGCCAGGCGGGTCTTGCCGGTTCCCGGCGGACCATGGAGCAGCACGCCCTTGGGCGGCGCGACGCCTAGTCGGGTGAACAGCTCGGGGTAGCGGAGCGGCAGCTCGACCATTTCACGCAGCTGGCGGATGGTATCGCCCATGCCGCCCACGTCGTCGTAGTTGATGTCGCCGCGCCGGGCTTCGGCTTCCTCGAAGACCTCGCGCAGTTCGACTTCGGTATTCTCGTCGATGTGCACGATGCCGCGCGGCGTGGTCGAAACGACGTTCAGGCGGATCTGCGTCAGGGCATAGGCCGGCGCATTGAACATGCGGCGCAGTTGCGGGGGAATGTCGGCCACCTGCTGCTGACCGGTCGTGGCGACGAGGTCGCCCTGGACCATCGGACGGCCCGCGAAGTTGCGCTTGAGCGCGGCGGAGGGGCCCTGCAGGCGCATTTCCTTTTGCGCGGGGGCGAAGACGACCCGCTGGGCCGGACGCGATTCGCCCTTGCGGACCGTGACGTGATCGCCCGAACCGACTTCGGCATTGACGCGCTGGAGACCGTCGAGCCGGATGACTTCGAGCCCTTCGTCTTCGGGATAGGCCAGAACGGCCTGAGCCACCGTCACCGACTTGCCGGTGATTTCTAGCACATCGCCCTCCATCGCGCCGATCGCCGAGAGCGATCCGCGCGACATTCGGGCAATGCCCTGGCCGCTCTCTTCCTGCCGGGCGGCCGCGACTTGCAGCCTGACCGTCCGTTCATCCACCTGGGGTGGGGCGTCCGCCATGTGATTCCTTTCCTTCGCCCATTTCCCTCGTCTGTCGCGCGTCGACATCGCGACTTTTCGGAGAGTGATCCTGAGCTAGGTATCGCCCCGAGGGATTTCAAACGAACGGTGGTGGCAATCTCAAGTTCCCGCGCGCGAACGCGGCACTCGCGGGCACCATTCTTTGGTAACGCTCACAAATTGCGGACAAAAAAAGGCCCGGACGTTACCGACCGGGCCGTGGAAGTTTTGGGAGAGGATGCCTGAAAGGCAGTTTCGTTATGACTCCAGTCGCCCTTTTGTGCAAGTGCGAAATGCAATTTCCGGAGATGCAAAAAATTCAATTGTGATTGCGATTAGGCCAAGTGCCCTGGAGGAATCGCCGTAATGCACGGGAAATGACAGGAAACCACATTCGAATCAGGTTTCATATTCCATTGTAATGTCTGCAGGTTTTGGCGGTGGCATGCTGCGCACTGGGCATTCCTGCTGCGACGCGATATCTCCTAAGCTACCTCAGGATCTTGTCGCCGTATCGTCAGGCTTATTGCTTCGTGGGACTGAATTGCGGGTGAACCGATGGCCCGTTCAAGACCCGAATCAGCCCGCGACTCACCGAAAGCAGGAGGCAATGGGTCCTGGCGCTGCCAGCGAGTCGTTTTCGGTGTCCGACGCATCGGCTGCGCCGGAGGCCGGATTATCAGGTAAGCGGGAAACCTGCCCATGCCGTCACCCCGGATCGGTTCCAGGGCGATGGCAAGTGGCTGATCAGAGAACCGGCGTGGCGGTCAGTGTACCAGCAGAAGGGCCGGCGACTTTGCCTCGTTGAGGAAATAGGCGGTGACGCCGCCGAACAGGAATTCGCGCATCCGGCTCTTGCCGTAGGCGCCCATCACCAGGAGTTCGGCATGGTTCTGCGCCACGGCAGTTGCGATCGTCTCTTCGGTCGAGCCGCGACGCTGGTGCTCCTCGAACTCGGCGTGAATGCCGTGGCGCGAGAGATAGCGCAGCGCTTCGGTGCCGGGATAGCCGCCCGGCTTCTCGGCTACGGAAATCAACTTCACCATCTGGCAGTCGGCGAGCAGCGGCACCGAGGCGCGCAGCGCGGCAGCGGCCTGTTCGCCGCCGTCCCAGGCGATGCACGCGCGGCGGATCGGCACTTCCAGGCCCTTGCCGTCGGGCAGGGCGAGAACCGGAGTGCTGGAGATCAGCGCCACTTCGCCGGCCAGTCCGCCCGAGCGCGATACGATCACGAGATCGGACAGGCGGGCCGCACCGGCCAGGGCGTTGACCGGGTCGTCCTCGCTGCGCAGGACATTGAACGGCACATCGTCGCGCGAGAGGCGCGCCTCGATCGCTTCGGCGGCGGCATCGTCTTCGCCGCGCGCCTGTTCCAGCGCATCGGAGATCACGTAGCTACCGCCCATGGGGTCCATGGCGATGTAGCGGGTTACCGGCGTATCGACGAGGACGGTGACGTGACCGTCGGTCCGTCGTGCCAGGTCAAGCGCAGTGTTGATCCGGACATCGCTGTCCGGCTTGCGGTCCGCATTGACGAGAATCGAGCGCATGTCCATTTCTCCCACTGATTTTCGAACCTTAGCGGGAAGGTACGCTCCCGCCATGACCGAGATCAAACATTAATCGCATTTGCTGTCACGATCGGTGGCCCGGTTCCTCTTCAAAGCGTTATCGGCGCTGCCTGTTCCGGATGTGCGTCCACTGTCAGGCGGCTTGCCCGTGCGAACAGCTCGAGAATGACGGGCTCGCGTTCACGCGTGCGAATCGCCGCCTCGAAATGTACCTTCTGTTCGGGCCGCGGCAGGATTTCGACGAGGGACCCGCTCTGCAGATGCTCTCTTACCATGGTTTCGGGCAGGACCGCAGCGCCCCGTCCGCTGCAGACGATCTCGATCATGGTGCGCACGTTGTTGCAGGTATGCAGCGCCCGCGGGGCAAGGCCGTGGGCCGCCAGCGTGTTCACGGCGACAGCGTGGATCGGCGAGTGATCGGGCAGTGACCAGACCGGCAGCGGTTGCGCGAACCCGCCCGCGCGCGCCACCGCAGGGCCGGCCACCCAGGCGAGGTCAACCGAGCCGATCGGCGTCGTGCGAATCCCGGGGCTAGCTACCGGACCGGCAAGAAAGACGATGTCGCGCGTGCCCGACAAAAGCTGCTGGAGCAGGCGTGCGGTCAGGTCGAGGTCGATTTCCATGGTGACGCCGGGGCGTTCGCGCTCGATTGCGCCGATGAAGGCGGGCAGGCAGCTCGCCGCCGCTATCTCGCCCGAGCCGATGCGCACCGCGCCCGTTGCGCCGGCGAAGTCGCTCGCTTCCAGCAGTACCTGTTCCAGCCCGCTGCGCAGCGGTTCGCAGGCCTGCACAAGCCTGCGCCCGCGGGCGGTGAGAACCATTCGGCGTCCGTCGCGTTGGAACAGCGAGAGCCCCAGTTGCTCCTCGATCTCGCGCACCCGGGCGGAAATCGCCGGCTGGGTCGTGTTCAGCCGCTGCGCGGCCGCCGCGAAAGTGCCCAGGCGGTCGATCCACATGAGCGTTTCCAGATGATAGAGCGCAATCCGTTTCATAGAGCCTGCTTATCGAAACAGATAAAAAACAATCGCTATTCGTAATGTCATTGCATGTCTAGGGTGCCGCGCAAGCGAGAGGAGATCCGATGAACAAACTCTATCCCAGTGCTGAAGCTGCCCTCGACGGGCTGCTCAGGGACGGCCTGCTGATCGCCGCCGGCGGTTTCGGCCTTTGCGGCATTCCCGAGCGCCTGCTCGACGCGGTGCGCGACAGCGGGGTGAAGGACCTGACCTTCGCCTCGAACAATGCCGGCATCGACAATGAGGGCATCGGCAAGCTCCTGCGCACGCGGCAGGTGAAGAAGATGATCTCCTCCTACGTGGGCGAGAACAAGGAGTTCGAGCGCCAGTTCCTTTCGGGCGAGCTGGAGGTCGAATTCAGCCCTCAGGGTACCCTGGCCGAGCGCATGCGCGCGGGCGGCGCGGGCATCCCGGGCTTCTATACCAAGACCGGCGTCGGCACCCAGGTGGCCGAGGGCAAGCCGACCATGGACTTCGACGGACAGGAATACGTGCTCGAGCGCGGCATCTTCGCGGACCTTTCGCTGGTCAAGGCGTGGAAGGCCGACGAGAGCGGAAATGTCGTGTTCCGCAAGACGGCCCGCAACTTCAACGTGCCCGCCGCAACCTGCGGCAAGGTCTGCATCGTCGAAGTGGAAGAGATCGTGCCGACCGGCTCGCTCGATCCGGATCACATCCACCTGCCCGGCGTTTACGTCCAGCGCCTCGTGCTTGGCGCGCCCTACGACAAGAAGATCGAATTCACGACGACCCGCGAAAGGGAGGCCGCCTGATGTCCGAGGAAACCAAGAAGGGCTGGGATCGCAACCAGATGGCCGCCCGCGCGGCGCAGGAACTGGAAGACGGTTTCTACGTCAACCTGGGCATCGGCATTCCGACGCTGGTCGCCAACCACGTGCCCAAGGGCGTCACCGTCACCCTGCAGTCGGAAAACGGCATGCTCGGCATCGGGCCGTTCCCCTATCCCGACGAGGTCGACCCCGACCTGATCAACGCCGGCAAGCAGACGGTCAGCGAACTGCCGCAGACCGCCTTCTTCGACAGCGCCACCAGCTTTGCGATGATCCGCGGCGGGCATATCGACCTGGCCGTTCTGGGCGCAATGGAAGTGGCCGAGAACGGCGATATCGCCAACTGGATGATCCCGGGCAAGATGATCAAGGGCATGGGCGGCGCGATGGACCTTGTCGCCGGCGTGAAGAAGATCATCGTCGTCATGGAGCATACCTCCAAGAACGGCGATCCCAAGTTCATTCCCGCCTGCACCCTGCCGCTGACCGGCAAGAACGTGGTGGACATGATCGTCACCGACCTGTGCGTGTTCCAGCGTCCGGACCACAACTCCCCGTTCAAGCTGGTGGAACTCGCGCCTGGTGTCACGGCTGAGGAAGTGGCGGCCAAGACCTCGGGCAAGTACGAGGTCTGACAAGAGTTTAAGCGCATTTGCCCCGGCATGACTTGCAGCGGTCATGCCGGGGCCGCATATCTCCCATCGCAAACCAAGCCACACGGGAGAATTCGGAGATGACCGATCTTGCTGCCATTCCGCTGACGCGCATCGACGGTGCCGGCGACAGCCTTGCCAACCACGGGGGCAAGGTCCTGCTCGTGGTCAATGTCGCTTCCAAGTGCGGCCTCACCCCGCAGTACGAGGGGCTGGAAAAGCTCTACAACGCATACAAGGACAAGGGTTTCGAAGTCCTCGGCTTCCCGGCCAACGATTTCGGTGCGCAGGAGCCGGGCAGCCATGAGGAGATCATGGAATTCTGCTCGCTCAACTACGGCGTCTCCTTTCCGCTCTTCGCCAAGGCCGACGTCACCGGCGAGGGCAAGCAGCCGCTCTATGCCGCGCTGATCGAGGCGCAGCCTGAAAAGGTCGGTCCCGCCGAGGAATTCCGCGAAAAGCTGAAGGGGTTCGGCATGACGCCGACGCAGGATCCGGAAGTGCTGTGGAACTTCGAAAAGTTCCTGATCGCCCGCGACGGGAGCGTCGCCGGCCGCTTTGCTCCGGGCATTGAGCCTGGCGCGCCCGAGCTTGTCGGCGCCATCGAAGCCGAACTCGCGAAGTAGCTTGCCAAGTGCTCATGCCCCGGCCTAGCGGTCGGGGCATGAGCTATGTCCTGATTACCGCCAACCGCAATTATTCCAGCTGGTCGCTGCGGCCCTGGGTACTGATGAAAGCCCTCGGCATCGCTTTCGAGGACCGCGTCGAGCCGTTCACCAAGCCGGTGAACTTCGAGGAATTCCGCAGCTTCTCCCCCACAGGACAGGTGCCGGCGCTGATCGATGGTGAGCGCACCGTCTGGGATTCGCTGGGGATCGCGCTCTATCTTGCCGACCGTCACCCCAGCGTGTTGCCGCAGGACGAGGCTGCGCGCGCCTTCGCACAGAGCATCGTTGCCGAAATGCACGGCGGCTTCGCGGCCCTGCGCAACGACTGCACGATGAACGTGGGCGTGCGCGTTCGCCTGCGCCCGATGTCGCAAGCGCTCAGCCGGGACGTCGCGCGCCTGCGCGAGATGTTCGAGGAAGGGCTGGCGCGTTTCGGCGGCCCGTGGCTCGCCGGACCCGATTTCACCGCCGCCGATGCTTTCTATGCGCCGGTAGCCTTTCGCATCCGTACCTATGGTCTGGATGTGGGCGGCGGGCAGGAATGGGTCGATCGTGTGCTCGACCATCCGGCCATGCGGCAATGGGAAGCCGAAGCGCTGACCGAGACCTGGCGCGAGGAAGCGCACGAAGCGGAACTCGCCGAATGCGGCGAGATCGTCGCGGACTACCGCAAGAGCTGAACCGTTCGGAGGGCCGCTCAGGCCTCTCCGGTTTCGACCGGACGGGAGGGATCGCTGATCCACTCGCTCCACGATCCGGGATAGAGCCGCGCGCCGGGCAAGCCTGCGATTTCCAAGGCGAGCGCATTGTGGCAGGCGGTCACGCCCGATCCGCAGCTGAGCACGGCAGGTTTGCCCTCGAGCAGCGCCGAGAAGGTTGCGGCCAGTTCCTCGGCCGAGCGGAAGCGCCCGTCGCCGTCGAGGTTGTCGCGAAAGAAGCGGTTGCGTGCCCCCGGAATGTGCCCGGCGACCGGATCGAGCGGGTTGGCATCGCCCCGAAAGCGCGAAGGATCGCGGGCATCGAGCACTTGCGCCGCGCCGCCGTCGATGCCCGCAAGCACGTCCTGTGCGCTGACGATCCCGCCGACGAGCGGATCGCCCTGGGTGAAATCGCCTTCGATGCCCGCCCCGGGCACTTCGCTGGTGAGGCGATGTCCGGCGACAACCCAGGCCGGCTTGCCACCGTCGAGCACCGCGACCGCGCGGTGTCCCATCCAGCGCAGCAGCCACCAGGCCCGCGCCGCCCACGCTCCGCCGTTCGAATCGTAGGCGACGACCTGCTGGCCCTTGCGCAGGCCGAGGCTGCGCAGCCAGGCGGCAAAGGTATCTCGGTCCGGCAAGGGGTGGCGGCCGTTCGAGCCGTCGGGTGCGCTGGCTAGGTCGTTGTCCAGGTGGGCATATCGGGCACCCGGCAGGTGCTCCTGCGCATAGACCGTGCGGCCTTTTTCCGGCGAGGCCAGGTCGAACTCGCAGTCGAGAAGAAGGACCGACGTGCCGCATTCCAGCAGGGCCTGCAGTTCCGCGACCGAAATCAGCGTTTCGAAGGGCGTCTTGTCGTTCATGGTGCCTCGCACGTCCGGTTCCTTGCCTGCACCGCAGTAGGGACCGGCAGCCGCAAAGTCGACGCATGTCGGTAGATCGGGCCAATCAGCCCGGCAGGGCCCCGATCCGCTCGATGGCGCGGGTGCGGGTAAGGCGAGGGGTCATGAACCCCCCGCCCCGGACCGGATCAGGCCAGCGCGGCCTTGAGGTCGTCCACCAGGTCGGTGCGTTCCCAGGGGAACAGGTCGCCGCTGGGCTGACGGCCGAAGTGGCCGTAGGCCGCCGTGCAGGCGTAGATCGGCTTGTTGAGGCCAAGCCCGACGCGGATCCCGCGCGGGGTGAGGCCGCCCAGGCGCTCCTTGGCGACCTTGGTGATCGCGGCTTCCAGCGCTTCCTCGCTGACCGTGCCGGTATCATGCAGGTTCACGTAGAGCGAAAGCGGCTCGGAAATGCCGATCGCGTAGGACACCTGGATCGTGCAGCGCTTGGCAAGGCCGGCCGCGACGACGTTCTTGGCAAGGTAGCGGGTGACGTAGGCTGCAGAACGGTCGACCTTGGTCGGGTCCTTGCCCGAGAATGCACCGCCGCCGTGCGGGGCTGCGCCGCCGTAAGTGTCGACGATGATCTTGCGGCCGGTGAGGCCGGCATCGCCGTCGGGGCCGCCGATCTCGAACTTGCCGGTCGGGTTGATGTGGAACACCGTCTCGCCGGTCACGAAGCCTTCGGGCAGGATCTCGGTGACGACGCGCTTCACGTAGTCCTTGAGCTGCGCTTCCTTCTCGCCCTCGTGGTAGCCCGGCTTGTGCTGGGTCGAGACGACCACGGCAGTTGCGGCGACCGGCACGCCGTTATGGAAGCGCAGGGTGACCTGGCTCTTGGCGTCGGGTTCGAGGAAAGCCGCTTCGCCCGACTTGCGGTCGGTCGCGAGGCGCTGGAGGATCTTGTGGCTGTAGTCGAGCGTCGCCGGCATCAGGTCCGGCGTCTCGTCACAGGCGAAACCGAACATGATGCCCTGGTCGCCCGCGCCTTCGTCCTTGTTGCCGGCCGAATCGACGCCCTGCGCGATGTCGGCGCTCTGCGGGTGCAGGTGGTTTTCGAAGGTCAGGTCCTTCCAGTGGAAGCCGTCCTGAGCGTAGCCGATGCGGTGCACGGTTTCGCGAACGACGCGCTGGATTTCCTCCTGCGCGCCTTCTTCCCAGTGACCGTTCCGGTCGATCATGCCCTTGCCGCGCACTTCCCCCGCCAGCACGACGCGCTGGGTGGTAGTGAGCGTCTCGCACGCGACGCGCGCTTCGGGGTCGCGCGAGAGGAAGAGATCGACGATGGCATCGGAAATCTGGTCCGAAACCTTGTCGGGATGGCCTTCCGAGACGCTCTCGGAGGTGAAGACGTAGTCACTGCGCATGTTGGGCACCGGGATATAAAGATTGCTTTATGTCTGTTGCCGTTTACCTCCCGCGGCGGCCGAGTGCAACCACGGAAAGCGCCAGAAGGGCAAGGAATGCGCTGAAGGCAAGCGGGAGGGCATTGCCGTAGCGGGCGAAAAGCGTGGGTTCATGCGGCGGCGGGATGCGGCCGTCGAGGCGTCCGGCGCGGCGCCAGGGGACGAACTTGCGCACGATCCCGTCGGCGTCGACGACGGCGCTGATGCCGGTGGTGGTCGAACGCAGGACCGGCAGCCCTTCCTCGATCGCCCGCAGACGGGCCTGTGCCAGGTGCTGCGGCGGGCCCCAGGTGCCGAACCATCCGTCGTTCGAGGGATTGAAGATGTAGTCCGGGCGATTGCGGGGATCGACGACCTGGCCGCTGAAGATGATTTCGTAGCAGATCTGGATGCCGGCCTCGCCATAGCTGCCGAGATCGTAAGTGCGTGGCCCCGGGCCGGGCCAGAAGTCCAGCGATCCGGCCACCAGACGGCGGGCGCCCAGCGGTTCCAGCAGCCAGCGCATGGCGAGATATTCGCCGTAGGGCACGAGGTGCGCCTTGGAATAGCTGGCAAGGATGTGCCCTTCGCCATCGAAGGCGGTGACGGTGTTGCGCGCGCCCACGCTCTCGCCGTCCCTCATCACCAGGTCGACTGCGCCGGTCAGCAGCACGCTGTAAGGGCCGATCATGCGGCCGATGCGCTGGCGGGCCAGCAGCGGATCCCCGGCATAAGTGTACATGCGGTAGAGGTAATCCGGATACCCGTCGCGCAAGTAGTCGCCCAGCCCCGATTCCGGCCAGAACACCACGCGCTTCTCGCCCGGTCGGCGCTGCAGCGACAGCATGGCGAGCTTGATGAAATTCGCTTCGTACTCGCGCGGATCGTCGATGACCTCCTGCCGCAGGTCGGGCTGGACGAGGGTGTAGTGGATCTCGCCTTCCTCGCGCTTGGCCCAGCGGTCGGGCCCGGTCATCACCATTATGAGCGGTGCGGCGAGCGCGAGGAGCGCAAGCGCGCAGGCCCAGCGGCCATGGCCGCTGCGAGCAGAGCCAAGACGGGCAAGGTAGCCGGGCAGGCAGGCCAGCAGGACCAGTACGCCGGACAGGCCATAGGTCCCGATCCAGGGGGCCAGCAATGCCAGCCCGCGCGTGTCGAACTGGCCGAGCAGCGCGACCCCCAGCGGATTCCACGAGAACCCGGTGAAGACCCAGGCGCGCAGCCACTCGGTCACGATCCAGGCGGCCGGGAGCGCGAAAAGGACGATCAGGAAGGCTGCGGGGCCTGCCGCTGAGGTGGCCTTTTCCTTGCCATTTCCCTTGACCTTGCGCCCAGCCTTGAGCGCCAGCCATGCGCACAGCGCGGCAAGGGCGGGATAGATCGCGAGATAGAGCGAGAGCAGGAACACGGCGATGCTGCCCAGCCATGCGGGCATTTCCGCCTGGTAGGTGAAGGCGGTCGCAATCCAGTTGTTGCCGAGAGTGAAGTGGCCGAGGCCGAAGCACCAGCCAAGCAGGAAGGCGCTGCGTCCGCTGCCGGCCCGCACGACGAGCTCGGCGAGAATGGCGATCCCTGCAAGGGTCAGCGGCCAGAGCGAGAGGGGCTGGAAACCGCAGGCGGCCACTGCGCCCGCGAGGATTGCAAGCAGGCCCGCGGCAAGGCGCGGGAAGCGGTCGAGGATCGACAGGGGATTGCGGGAGGCCGGAGCGTGCCGAGGGAAATTCATCGGCGCCGGTATGTAAGCCAGCCCGGCCGCGACGCAAGCGAAGTTGCGCGCGGCCGGATTGGTTGTCGTATCAGTCTACGGTTTCCAGCGCGCTGCCGCTGCTGCCGTCTTCGTTCGAAGCGCTGGCCTTGCGGGTCCGGCGGCGCTTGGGCTTTTCCTCGCCCTCCGCGCTCGGTTCGGGCTTGGCCTTGGCGCGGGTACGGCGCTTGGGCTTTTCTTCCGCCTTGGCCGCGATCGGCGGCGGCAGGGTTGCCGGATCGAAACCGTCGGAGGCATTCTGCGCGTCCTCGGCATGGCCCTGCCTGGCTTCGGCGCCTTCGCTGGCTTCGGCTTCCTCGTTGCCGTCGCCCGCGTCATCGCCGCGGCGCGGCTTGCGCTGCTTCAGGCCGCCACGGGGGCCGCGATTCTCGCGCACGAAGGGGTTTTGCGGCGGTTCGTAGATCGAGCCGTCATTGCCTTCGGCCTCTTCCTTTGCTTCGACCTGCTCGGCAGGAGCCTCGTTGCCGCGCTGGTAGCGCTGGCCGCGATCCTGCTGGTGATAGCGCGGGGTTTCGCCCTCGTTCTCGTCCTCGGAACCGGCGTCGTCGCCGTAATCCTGCGAACGATCGTCGCGGCGCGGCTGGCGCGATTCTTCCTGTCGCTGCTTCTGGTCGGCAATGACACGGAAGTAGTGGTCAGCAAACTGGAGGTAGTATTCCTCCTGGACACGGTCCCCATTGAGGTGCGCGTCATGGGCCAGCTTCCGATACTTCTCCAGCAGCTGCGGTGCATTGCCCCGCGCCCTGCTATCGATCCGGTTCATCTGCTGTCCGCCCTGCTGACGGTTATTGCCGCGGCCACGCCTGCGGTTATTACCACGATTGTTATTCAAGGATTACGTTCCTCAAAACCCCTGGCTGCCGTCCAGAATGCCTGGCGGTTCAGCCGCACGTCGCAAGTTCACGGTTCGCTGTGATTGCCGTGATTTCCAAATCTGCTCAGTCGAGGCGCCGTAAGCTGCACCGATTGCAAATTGTGGAGGTGAACCGTGCATGGGAAGTTTCATCCATGCCTTGGCTCGTCATTAGGCTTAGGCACTCCAGCGCCGGATTCCAAGCGAAATCTTGAGTTATTCACCAAAATCCCAGGACTCGTGGCCGATCTGCCAGGTCGCGATGGAGCCGCACCGAAAGCCCGGCGGCGCGGCCGATTGCGCTGACGGCATCGGCCTGGGCATGGCCGATCTCGACCAGCGCCATCCCGGAGGGGGCAAGCAGGTCGCGCAGCTGGGGAATGAGGACGCGGTAGTCGTCGAGCCCTTCAGACCCGGAAAACAGCGCGCCGGCCGGTTCGAATGCGCGGACGGATCGGTCGAGCGGGGCATCGTCCTCGACATAGGGCGGATTGGCCAGGATCAGGTCGAAAGGCCCGCCCAGTGCCTCGGCCCAGCCCGGGACATGCCAGTCGGCCAGGGCCAGTGCGGCGCGTCCGGCAAGGCCCAGTGCCTCGGCATTGGCCCGGGCCACGGCAAGGGCCGAAGAGGAACAGTCGATGCCGACGCCGCGCGCGCCGGGAAGCTGCGAGAGCACGGCCAGCAGCAGTGCGCCCGATCCGGTGCCGCAATCGAGGATCCTGCGTGCCTGCGGCCGCTCGGCGATCGCGGTCTCGACGAGGACCTCGCTATCGCCGCGCGGGATCAGGACGTCGCTGGATACCGCGAAGGGCAGGCCGAAGAATTCCTGCTGCCCGGTGATGTAGGCGACCGGTTCCTGCGCCATGCGACGCGCAACCATCGCTTCGTAGCTTTCAGGCACCGGCGCACCCATGTGGCGCAGCAGCAGTTCGGACCGGGTGGCGCCAAGGGCGTGGGCCATCAGCACTTCGGCGTCGAGCCGGGCCGTGTCACTGCTCGCGCCCAGTTCCAGGGCAGCCTCGCGGATCGCCGCGGCGACGGTGTCTTCAGGCATCCATGGCGGCAAGGCGCTTGGCCTCGTCCTCGGCGATCAGCGCGTCGACGAGTTCGCCCAGGCCCGGGCCTTCGAGGATCTCGGGCAGCCGGTGCAGGGTCAGGTTGATGCGGTGGTCGGTCACGCGGCCCTGCGGGAAGTTGTAGGTGCGGATGCGTTCGGAGCGGTCGCCCGATCCGACCATCGCCTTGCGCGCTTCGGCCTCGGCGCCCTGCGCTTCGTCACGCATCTTTTCATAGAGCCGCGCACGCAGGACCTGCATCGCCTTGGCCTTGTTCTTGTGCTGGCTGCGCTCGTCCTGGCAGATCACCACGAGACCGGAGGGCAGGTGCGTGATGCGCACCGCGGAATCGGTGGTGTTGACGTGCTGACCGCCCGCGCCGCTTGCACGGTAGATGTCGATCTTGAGGTCCTTGTCCTCGATCTGGACGTCGACCTCGCTTGGCTCGGGCAGGACTGCAACGGTCGCGGCCGAAGTGTGGATGCGCCCGCCGCTCTCGGTCACCGGCACGCGCTGGACCCGGTGGACGCCGCTTTCGAACTTGAGCTTCGCGAAGACGCCGGTGCCCGAGACATTGGCGACCACTTCCTTGAAGCCGCCGATGTCGCTGGAATTGGCGGAGATCATCTCGACCTTCCAGCCCTGTTCGGCCGCGAAGCGCTCGTACATGCGATAGAGGTCGGCAGCGAACAGCGCGGCCTCGTCGCCGCCGGTGCCGGCGCGGATTTCCAGCATGGCCGGGCGGCTGTCGGCAGCATCGCGCGGCAACATGGCAATGGCGAGCTTGCGCTCGGCCTCGGGCAATTCGGACTTGATCCGCGCGATTTCCTCGTCCGCCAGGGCCCGCATCTCCGGGTCCGGATCGTCGAGCTTCTGCAGGCTTGCCAGTTCCTCGCGCATCGAGACGACTTCGGCGGAGACGCGCGCTACCGGTTCGAGTTCGGCGTAGTCGCGGCTGGCGGCCACGAAGGCCTCCCCTTCCAGTGTGCCGGAAGCCAGCCGGGCTTCGAGCTCGGCGAAACGGTGCGCGATCTGGGCGAGGCGCTCGTCAGAGACGGACATCGTGCCTTACCTCCCATGCCGCGCGCCGGTCGGTCATCCCCGTGCTCACGGCCGGATCGACTGGATGACCTGCTCGACCGCGAGGTATTCCGCCGTCGGATCGGCCGCGCGCAAGTTGGCGACGGGCACGCCGTCGCGCATCACGAACGAGACGAGGACTTTCGCACCGAGCTTGACCGCCTTGTCGAAGCGCTTGCGGGGCGATCCGGTGGCGATCATCTCGGCGTCGATGCCCTGGTGGCGCAGCGCGGTGATGGCCTTCTGGGCATAGGGCAGGGCGGTATCGTCCTCGACCGCGAGGATCACCGTGAGCGGGGCTTCCCCAAGCGCGCCTGCATCGGCGACCAGCATCGAGAGGCGCTCGATGCCCGCTGCCCAGCCGACCGCCGGGGTCGCCGGTCCGCCCAGCGCCTCGAGCAGGCCGTCGTAGCGACCGCCGCCGAGCACGGTGCCCTGGGCGCCGAGCCGGTCTGTCACAAATTCGAACGCAGTGTGGCGATAGTAGTCGAGCCCGCGCACAAGGGCCGGCGCGCGCACATAGTCCACCGAGGCCGCGTCGAGCCCTTGTGTCACCTGCCCGAAGAAGTCCTGCGCCTCGGCCGAGAGGAAATCGTCGATCTTCGGTGCATCGGCGGTGAAGGGCTTGTCGCGCGGGTCCTTGGAATCGAGGATGCGCAGCGGGTTGCGTTCGAGACGGTCCTGCGAATCCTCGCTGAGCGAGTCCTTGTGGTCGCGGAAGTACTCGATCAGCGCGGCGCGCCAGGCTTCGCGGCTGGCAGCATCGCCCAGGGTGTTGAGCTGAAGCGTCACGCCTTCGGCAATGCCCAGTTCCTTGAGCAACTGGTCGGCCATCACGAGAAGTTCGACATCGACCATTGGCTCGGCTGCGCCGATCACTTCGGCGTCGATCTGGTGGAACTGGCGGTAGCGGCCCTTCTGCGGACGCTCGTAGCGGAACAGCGGGCCGTGGGTCGCGACCTTGAGCGGGGCGAACTGCTTCCAGCCGTTGGTGAGGTAGGCGCGGGCGATCCCCGCGGTGAATTCGGGGCGCAGGGTCAGCGATTCGCCGCCGCGATCCTCGAAGGAGTACATTTCCTTGGAAACGACGTCGGTCGTCTCGCCCAGCGAACGCGAGAATACGGCGGTCTTCTCGAAGACCGGCATTTCGACGCGGCGGAAGCGGTAGAGCTTACGCAAGCGTTCGAAGGTTTCGACGACATGCGCGAAAGCCTCGGCGTCGCTGCCGAAAATGTCCTGGGTTCCCCTGATCGCTTTGGGAATGGCCTGTGGTGTGCTGCTCATGACGCGCGCGCTTAGCGGGAATGGCGCTGCGGGGGAAGACCGCTGCTGGACGCGATGGCGCCGGGATGACGCCGATTGGCCCCGTCGTGGTAACCGATCCGGTCCAAATCGGGAAGGTTGCAGGGTCCATGCACTCTTGCGGTTGCGCTCGCGCGGCCGGGTTGCCAATACCCGGGGCCATGAAAAATATTCCTGCGGTTGCAACGCTTCTCTCCGCCCTTTGCCTTTCCACCTCGGTCCCGGCCATCAGCGCCGAGCCGACGCGTATCGAGATGGCCAGCCCGACGGTGCCCGATGCGGTCGACAGTCCCTGGCCGGGGGGAACAATCCAGCTCGACATCGATGCGAGCGACGTGACTCGCGCGACCTACAAGGTGACCGAGACGATTCCGGTTGCGCCCGGAACCGAGCGGCTGACGCTGCTCTTTCCGCAGTGGCTGCCCGGCAACCACGGGCCGCGCGGGCCGCTGGCGGAACTGGTCGACTTGCGCTTCACCGTCGACGGCAAGCCGGTGAAATGGGAGCGTGACCCGATCGAGGTCTATGCTTTCCACGTCGAGCTGCCCGCGAATGCGCGCAAGGTCGTGGCCCGCTTCATCCATACCTCGCCGCTGCAGCCTTCCGAGGGCCGTGTGACCGTGACGCCCGACATGCTCAACCTGCAATGGGAGAAGATGAGCCTCTATCCGGCCGGGCACTACGTCAGCCGGATCAAGGTGCGCCCAAGCGTGACCTTCCCCAAGGGCTGGACCCCGGCAACCGCGCTCGACGGCGAGACTTACGCCGGCGATCGCTACGCCTGGGCCGAGACCAATTACGAGGAACTCGTCGATTCCCCGATCTTTGCCGGCGCCAATTATCGCCGCTTCGATCTGGGCAACGATGTCTCGCTCGATGCCGTGGCGGATTCGCCCGAACTGCTGGAACTCGCCCCGGAAAACCTCGCCAAGCTGCGCGCGCTTTCCGATCAGGCGCTCTACCTGTTCGGCAAGCCGGCCTTCGATCACTACGAATTCCTTGTCGCGCTTTCCGGCAAGATCGGCGGGATCGGCCTTGAGCACCTGCGCTCGAGCGAGAACCAGCTCGAGCCGCGTGCCTTCGTCGACTGGAAGGGCATGGACTGGGACCGCAATGTCCTGCCGCACGAGTTCACGCACAGCTGGAACGGCAAGTATCGCCGCCCCGCCAAACTGTGGACGCCGGACTACCGCACGCCGATGCAGGACAACCTGCTCTGGGTCTACGAAGGCCAGACCCAGTTCTGGGGGCAGGTGCTTGCCGTGCGTTCCGGCGTGCAGGAAAAGGACACTGTGCTGGGTGCGATCGCACGCGCGGCCGCTGCGCTTGCCGCCAATCCCGGGCGCGGCTGGCGCTCGGTGGAAGATACCACTTTCGATCCGGTCTTCGCCGCCCGCAAACCCAAGCCCTATGCCTCGATGGCCCGCACCGAGGATTACTACTGGGAAGGCGCGATGGTCTGGCTTGAGGCCGACCAGGTGATTCGCGAGGGCACCAACGGGCGCAAGGGCCTGGACGACTTCGCCAAGGCGTTCTTCTCCTACCGCGATGGCACGGCCCCGACGCTGCGCTACGGTTTCGACGACGTGGTGGCGACGCTCAACGAGATCTATCCGTACGACTGGGCGCGCTTCCTCAAGGACCGCATCTACCAGCCGGGCCGCGGCGCACCTTACGCGGGGATCGAGAAGGCCGGCTACCAGATCGTCTTCAAGGACGAGCCCAACCCCTACGACAAGGCGCTCGTCGACAAGTACGGCAGCCTCTACCTTTCGCACTCGCTGGGCATGACGGTCGACAAGGACGGCGACGTCAGCGGCGTGGTCTGGGACAGTCCGGCCTTCAACGCAGGGATCGTGTCGGGCGCGAAGATCATCGCGGTCGACGGCACGGTCTATTCCGCCGATGCGATGACCAAGGCAATCACCGCGGCCAAGTCGCGCAAGGAGCCCTTGCAGATCGTTGTGCGGCGCGGCGACAAGGTCATGACCGTTTCCGTCGACTATCATGACGGCATGCGCTGGCCATGGCTGGTATCGACGACACCCGGCAGGGAAAACGGCCTGGACCGCCTTCTTGCGGCCCGTCGCAACTAAATCAGTCTACGACCATTAGCCTGTTGCGACGCAACAGGGGCGAGGCTAAGCCGCGCACCGTAATCGTACCGCGGTCAGCGGACTCACGTCTGCACAAGTAAGGAATAGTATGCGCATCGACATGATTCCCGTCGGCGACAATCCGCCGGAAAGCCTCAACGTCATCATCGAAGTTCCGACTGGCGGCGAACCCGTCAAGTACGAATTCGACAAGGCCTCCGGTGCCCTGTTCGTCGATCGTATTCTGCATACGCCGATGCGCTACCCGGCCAACTACGGCTTCGTGCCGCACACCCTGTCGCCCGACGGCGACCCGCTCGATGCGCTGGTCGTTGCCCGCTCGCCCTTCATTCCGGGCTGCGTCGTGCGCGCCCGTCCGATCGCCGTCCTCAATCTCGAGGACGAACATGGCGGCGACGAGAAGCTGGTCTGCGTGCCGGTGGACTCGACTTTCCCGTACTACTCGGACGTGAAGGAAAAGACCGACCTTCCCGAGATCGTGTTCAGCCAGATTGAGCACTTCTTTACCCACTACAAGGACCTCGAGAAGGAAAAGTGGGTACGCGTCGGGACCTGGGGCGATGCCAACGAAGCGCGGAAAATCGTCGTTGAGGCGATTGAGCGCTATAAGGAATCCACGCGCTAAGCGGCTCTTCTGAGTCGCGCGGACAGCACGAGTTCCACTCCCCCATGTGGAACGGGGGCCGACGGTGCAAATCGTCGGCCCTTTGTCATTCTGGAATCGTGGTTTTTTGCTTTTGAGTTGCCGCGGGAGCTTCCCGGCGCGGCCTTTCTGCCCTCGTTGAGGCGGGCGGGCGCAGGCCAGAAATCGTCCCAAATGCCGATGGCCGAGTCGACGCAGGAAGCCCCGCTCGCGGGCCGCACGATGGCGATTGCGCCCCGAATTTTCATGAAAATGCCGGCCTCGGGGCGGGTTCTGTCGGATTACCTCGGTCGGGACTGCAAATAGCGTCCGAAGCGGGGCAAATCGTGCTAGAAGAGGTTTCCCAAGCGCGCCGATCAGCGCGTCTGCATTGCTTACGGGAGATGAAGCAATGGCATACTGGAAACTCAAGGGACGCGAACTCGCCAACTGCAATTGCGAGTATGGCTGCAACTGCCAGTTCGGCGGCCTGCCGGACAAGGGCAACTGCCAGGCCGTCTTCGCCATGGCGATAGATCAGGGCATCCACGGCGACACCGACCTTTCTGGGCTCAACATCGCGGCGGTCTTTTCCTGGCCCGGCCCCATCCACGAAGGCCACGGGGAATGCGCTGCCTTCGTCGATGAACGGGCCACAGATGCGCAGCGCAATGCCCTCCTGACGATCATGACCGGGGGCGACACCGATCCCTTCGCTACCGTCTTCGCCGTCTTTGCCTCGACGATCGAGACAATGCACCCGCCGGGCTTCGTGCCGATCGAGTTCGATGTCGACGTCGACGGGCGCACGGGGCGGCTGCGCATCGAAGGGCATGTCGAAATGGACGGCGAGCCGATCCGCAGTCCGGTCAACGGCGCCGAAGTGCGCGCCCGCATCAATCTGCCAGATGGCTTCGAATATGAGATCGCCGAAATCGGCTCGGGCTCCAGCAAGTCCTTTGCCCCGATGAAGCTGGAACATTCGCACAGCTACGGCCAGTTCGCGAACCTGCATCTCGATAGCCACGGGGTCGTGCGCGCCTGATGGCGACCGCCCTTGAGGCCATGCTGGCACGGCATCGCGCCGTCACCGTCGCCATGCTTTTCCTTCTGACGGTCCTTGCGTGGATATGGCTGGCGACCGGGGCGGGTTCGGGCATGGTCCCGGGCCTGTCGTTTCCTGCGATCATGCCGGCCAGCAGCCCGTCGCCGGAGATGATGCGGGGCCTCGACAATGCCATGGGCGACCGCACGGGCGCATCGATGGGGGCGATGCCGGGGATGGCCGCAGCCGCTGCGCCTTGGGCCCTGCCGCGCTTCCTGCTCACCTTTGCGATGTGGTGGGTGATGATGGTGGCCATGATGCTGCCGTCCGCGGCCCCCACCATCCTGCTCCATGCCCGCGCCGGAAACGCCTCGGCAACCGGATCGCCGCCAGCGACCGGCACCTTTCTCGCCGGCTACCTGCTTGTCTGGGGTCTGTTCTCGCTCGCCGCAACGGTCCTGCAGATGGCGCTTGAACGGGCCGGGATCATGGCCGGGATGGACATGGTCTCGGTCAGCCGACCGTTTTCGGCCGCCGTGCTCGTCCTTGCCGGGCTCTACCAGCTATCGCCGTTGAAGGAGGCATGCCTGCGCCACTGCCGCAATCCCGCCCGGTTCCTGGCCCGGCACTATCGCCCCGGGCAGACGGGCGCATTGCGCATGGGGCTGCTGCACGGGGCCTGGTGTGCCGGATGCTGCTGGCTGCTGATGGCGCTGCTGTTCGTCGGCGGGGTTATGAACCTCGTCTGGATCGCGTTCCTGACGCTTGTCGTGGCTGCCGAAAAGCTGCTCCCCGGCGGCCGCGGAATCGCGATCGCCGGAGGGCTGGCCTGCATCGCCTGGGGCGCGTGGATCGTCCTCGCGTGACCTGAGGCGTAATCTCGACCTTGGGTCAGGCGCTGGGCTGGATGCCCATGCACAGGTACTTCACTTCCATGAAGTCATCGAGGCCGTAGTGCGAACCCTCGCGGCCGAGTCCCGATTGCTTGACCCCTCCGAAGGGGGCGACTTCAGTGGAGATCAGGCCGGTGTTGATGCCGACCATGCCCGCCTCCAGCGCTTCGGCGACGCGCCACACGCGGCTGAGGTCGCGTGCATAGAAATAGCTGGCGAGGCCGAATTCGGTGTCGTTGGCCATGGCGATGGCGTCCGCCTCGTCCTTGAAGCGGATAACGCCGGCGAGCGGGCCGAAAGTCTCTTCGCGCGCGATCTTCATGTCGGGCTTCACCCCTGCGATCACGGTCGGGTTGAAGAAAGTGCCGCCCAGCGCATTGCGCTGGCCGCCGGCCAGAACGGTGGCGCCGCCGGCCTTGGCGTCTTCGAGGTGTTCCTCGACCTTCTCAACCGCCTTTTCATCGATCATCGGACCGATGTCGGTGCCGGAGTCCATGCCGTAGCCGACCTTCATCGCAGAAACCCGCCTGGCCAGCTTGTCGACGAACTCGTCATAGACGCCGTCCTGCACGTAGAAGCGGTTGGTGCACACGCAGGTCTGGCCGCCGTTGCGGAACTTGGAAATCATCGCGCCGTCGATCGCGGCATCGACATCGGCATCGTCGAAGACCAGGAACGGCGCATTGCCGCCCAGTTCCATCGAGCACTTCTTGATCGTCTCGGCGCTCTCTCGCAGCAGGTCGCGGCCGATCTCGGTCGATCCGGTGAAGGTGATCTTGGCGACCTTGGGATTGCCGGTCAGTTCCGAACCGATCTGGCCCGCGCTGCCGGTGACGACATTGACGACGCCGGCCGGAATGCCCGCCATCTCGCACAGCGCGGCAATGGCGAGCGCGGAGTATGGCGTGGCCGACGCCGGCTTGATGACGATGGTGCAGCCCGCCGCCAGCGCCGGGCCGAGCTTGCGGGTGATCATCGCATTGGGAAAGTTCCAGGGCGTGATCGCGCCCACGACGCCGACGCCCTGCTTGATCACGACGATGCGGCGATCCGCGGCATGGCTGGGGATGACGTCGCCATAGGCACGTTTGCCCTCTTCGCCGAACCATTCGATGAACCCTGCGCCATAGGCGATTTCGCCCTTGCCCTCGGCAAAGGGCTTGCCCTGTTCGCGGCTGAGCAGTTCGCCCAGGTCGTCCTGATGCTCCATCATCAGTTCGTAGAGCTTGCGCAGGAGCTTGGCGCGCTCGCCCGCGGTCTTGGCGCGCCAACCGGGCAGGGCCGCTTCCGCGGCATCGATGGCGCGCGCGGTCTCGTCCTTGCCCATCTTGGGTACGGTGCCCAGCACCTTGCCGCTGCCGGGATCGGTCACTTCGAAGGTGGCCCCTGAATCGGCATCGCACCACTTGCCGTCGATGTAGCACTGCTGCTTGAGGAAGTCGGTGTAGGCCATGCTTTCAGGTTCCCTGTTCTTCGTCGGCCCCGACAGGCAGGGCTGGTTATTTTCAAGATCGATAGGGTGGCGAATACCTCGTGGCAACCGCTCAGTGCTGCTAGGTCGCAGCGCCGGCCCGGCGATTATAGGACCTGCTTTCCTTCCTGGAAGTTACCGGTACGACAATTTCCGATCCGGCGGGGCGGGCTTGATCGAACCGGGAAAGCAGGACACGGGGGACAGCATGACCGTTAACCGTTTGCCCCCGCCTCCGCGCACCACTGCCAATCCTGCCCCGATCAGACCTGCGGATTCGGTGCGCCGCACGAGCAGCATCGATGTTTGCTGGCCCAATGGGCTGGACGGCGAACGCCTGTTCGTTGGACGCGCGCGCGATCTTGTCACGCCGGCATCGGGGGATGCAGGACAGGTCTGCGCCGAAGGTTTCTTCGAAGCGCGCATCGGCGATGACAAGACGATCCGGTCGATCGTTGCCGATGCGGGCTATCCCAAGATCGGTCAACTGGTCGGGGAACGCGGCGGAGGCCATCTGCGCATGGTGCTGGCAGAGCGCATGCCCGAGCTGATCGCCGGGTACGATCCGCTCTACCTGACGCTCGACGACATATCTGGTACTGCGCTGGTCTCTGCCTTCGCGCGATTGCAGTGGGCGCCGGAACTGGTCGCACGGCACCGCGAGCAGCTGGGCGAGGATGCCTATCGCAAGCAGCTGGAGCAGCGCATCGATATCTGCTGGGGGCTCAAGGAAGGGCACAGCGGCGTCTCGCCCGAGGGTTCGCCCTATGCGGTTGCCGATGCCGACGCAGGCCACTTGCGCAACCCCGCCGATCCCGAAGGCTGGCACGCGTTCCCCGAAACGGAGGGCGCCGGGTTTCGCCGGGCGCGTCGCATCGATGTCATGCGCGACCGCACAGCCGGGGTCATCCGGGTGGACTCCGCCTTTCAGGACAGTGCCAGGCTCAAGCAGGGCGGCCGCGTCGCCATTCACGAGTACAACCTGCGCGCCACGGTGGATATCGGGACGCTGGAGATCCTCTCCATCGAACCCGAAGCGCGTATTCTTCCCTTCTCGGAATGCCCCGGTGCGATCGCCAATGCCCAGAGGCTGGTCGGCAAGCGCATCGGCGACCTGCGCGACGAAGTGCTGTCCCTGCTGCGCGGCCCTGCCGGCTGCACCCACCTCAACGACGCCTTGCGCGCCCTTGCCGACATTCCGGGGCTGGTGGCGCACCTGCCGGGGTGAGACTGAGCGTCGCTCGCATTCCCCTCATTCCCTATGACGTCGACGATCATTCATAGACACTGTCTATAAAGTACCCCGGAAACTTTCAATTTCCCCACCGGTTTCGCCCTTGGTACATAGATGCCGCAAATCAGAACGAACCGGTGAAGAGGGTTATGCTCCCAGCAGCGACAAGGACGATCCGGGCATGAGTGCGCCTGTCCTCCAGACCAGCATCAATCTCGAAAGCCCCGAGGTCCGGGCCCGCGCCGCGCACAATCGCGCCTTGGCCGCCGAACTGCGTGACAAGGTCGCCCAGGCGGCGCTTGGCGGCAGCGAGAAATCGCGCCAGCGTCACGTCAGCCGCGGCAAGCTGCTCCCGCGCGAGCGGGTGGAGCGCCTGCTCGATCCGGGTTCGCCGCTGCTTGAACTCGGGCAGCTCGCGGCCAACGGCCTGTACGGCGAGGACATCCCGGGCGCGGGCCTCATCACCGCGATCGGCCGGGTTTCAGGCCGCCAGTGCATGATCGTGTGCAACGATGCGACCGTTAAGGGCGGGACTTACTACCCGATGACGGTCAAGAAGCACCTGCGGGCGCAGGAGATCGCGCTCGAGAACAACCTGCCGTGCATCTACCTCGTCGATTCCGGCGGGGCCAACCTGCCGCACCAGTCAGAGGTTTTTCCGGACAGGGACCACTTCGGCCGGATCTTCTTCAACCAGGCCAACATGAGCGCCAGGCGCATCGCCCAGATCGCCTGCGTCATGGGATCATGCACCGCAGGCGGCGCCTACGTCCCGGCGATGTCTGACGAGACGGTGATCGTGAAGGAGCAGGGCACCATCTTCCTGGCCGGCCCGCCGCTGGTGAAGGCGGCGACGGGTGAAGTCATCTCCGCCGAGGACCTGGGCGGCGGCGATCTCCATTCGCGCAAGTCGGGCGTGACCGACCATCTGGCCGACAACGACGAACATGCGCTGACGATCGTGCGCGACATCGTCAGCCATCTCGGCCCCGAGTACCTTCACGATCTGCGCCTGCAGGAGCCGCGCCCGCCCAGGTACGATCCGGAAGAACTCTACGGGGTGATCCCGGAGGACGTGCGCGCACCCTATGACGTGCACGAGGTGATCGCCCGCGTCGTCGACGGCAGCGAGTTTCACGAGTTCAAGGCGCTCTACGGCAGCACGCTGGTCTGCGGCTTCGCGCATATCCACGGGATGCCGGTGGCGATCCTTGCCAACAACGGCGTGCTGTTCTCCGAAAGCGCGCAGAAGGGCGCGCACTTCATCGAGCTGGCCTGCCAGCGCAAGATCCCGCTGCTGTTCCTCCAGAACATCTCGGGCTTCATGGTCGGCGGCAAGTACGAGGCAGAGGGCATCGCCAAGCACGGCGCCAAGCTGGTGACGGCAGTGGCAACCGCCAGCGTGCCCAAGATCACCGTGCTCATCGGCGGGTCCTTCGGCGCGGGCAACTACGGCATGTGCGGCAGGGCCTATGCTCCGCGCTTCCTGTTCACCTGGCCCAATGCGCGCATCTCGGTGATGGGCGGAGAGCAGGCGGCAAGCGTGCTCGCGACCGTCCACCGCGATGCCGACCAGTGGGACGAACGCGAGGCCGAGGCCTTCAAGGCGCCGATCCGCCAGAAGTACGAGGATGAGGGCAATCCCTACTACGCCACCGCGCGGCTGTGGGACGACGGCGTGATCGACCCGGCGCAGACCCGTGACGTGCTGGGCCTTGCCCTGGCCGCGGCGCTCGAGGCCCCCATGCCCGAAGCTCCGCAATTCGGCGTGTTCAGGATGTAATGGCCATGATCCAGTCGCTCCTTATCGCCAATCGCGGCGAAATCGCCTGCCGGGTCATTCGCACCGCGCGCGCGCTCGGCATCCGCACGGTGGCGGTCTACTCCGACGCCGATGCCGACGCACTGCACGTTCGCGAGGCGGAAGAAGCTGTCCACATCGGTCCGGCGCCGACGCGCGAATCCTATCTTGTGGGCGAGAAGATCATCGCAGCTGCCCGGCAGACCGGGGCCGAGGCGATCCATCCCGGCTACGGCTTCCTGTCCGAAAACGCCGCCTTCGCGCAGGCGGTGATCGATGCCGGGCTCATCTGGGTCGGGCCCAAGCCCTCCTCGATCACGGCGATGGGCCTCAAGGATGCCGCCAAGAAGCTGATGGCCGAGGCCGGGGTGCCGGTGACGCCGGGCTACATGGGCGAGGACCAGTCCACTTCCTTCCTCGCCGAGGAGGCCGCCAAGGTCGGCTATCCGGTGCTCATCAAGGCCGTCGCGGGCGGCGGCGGCAAGGGCATGCGGCTGGTCGAGAGCGAGGAGGACTTCGCCGACGCGCTGGTCTCCTGCAAGCGCGAAGCGGCGGCGAGCTTCGGCAACGACCACGTCCTGATCGAGAAGTACATCGCCAGCCCGCGCCATATCGAAGTGCAGGTCTTCGGCGACAGCCACGGCAACGTCGTCCACCTGTTCGAGCGCGACTGCTCCCTGCAGCGCCGTCACCAGAAAGTGATCGAGGAAGCGCCCGCGCCGGGCATGGATGCTGCGACCCGCGAGGCGCTTTGTGCTGCAGCGGTGCGTGCAGCAAAAGCCGTCGACTATGTCGGTGCTGGAACCATCGAATTCATCGCCGACGGATCGGGCAAGCTCTCCGCGGACCGGATCTGGTTCATGGAAATGAACACCCGCCTGCAGGTCGAACATCCGGTGACCGAGGCGATTACCGGCGTCGATCTGGTCGAGTGGCAGCTGCGCGTGGCCAGCGGCGAGCCGATACCGATGCGTCAGGAAGACCTCACCATAGACGGGTGGGCGATGGAAGCGCGCCTCTATGCGGAAGATCCCGCGCGCGGCTTCCTGCCGAGCATCGGCACGCTCGAATTGCTGCAGTTCGGCGAGGCGGAAGGCGCCGAGGGCTGGGGCCGCATCGATACCGGCGTCTATGAGGGCGCGGAAGTGTCGCCGCATTACGATCCGATGATCGCCAAGGTCATCGCCTGGGGCGAGGATCGCGACGAGGCGCGCGAGCGGCTGGGCGAAATGCTAGCCGATACTGCGGTCTGGCCGGTCAGGACCAATGCCTCCTTCCTGGTCCGCGCGCTGCAGCATCCGCAGTTCGTGTCCGGCGATGTCGACACCGGGTTGATTGGGCGCCACGGCGAGGCCATGGCGCAGTCCCCGGTGCCTTCGGACGAAGTGCTGCAGGCGGCGGCCAATGCCATGCTGCCGGTCACCGACATGGCCGGCTTCCGGCTCAATGCTGCACCCGCGCGTGCAGCATGGTTCCTGCTCGACGGCGAGAAGGTCGAGATCCCGCTGACCGGAGAAGGCAGCGATGAGCCGGTGCCCAGCGTACTGGTGACGGAGCAGGGCCAGGCCTGGTTGCTCTCGCCCTGGCGTCACGATGCAGCGCATGGCGCGGCCGACAGTTCCGGTGCGATCCACGCGCCGATGCCGGGCAAGGTGATCGCGGTCGACGTTGCGCAGGGCGACGTCGTCAAGCGGGGGCAGAAGCTGTTGACCCTTGAGGCAATGAAGATGGAACATGCCCTGACCGCACCCTTCGACGGGCTTGTCACGAAGATCGACGTCGAGGAAGGCGCGCTGGTGCAGGTCGATGCGCTGCTGGTGCAGATCGAGGAGACTGAGTAATGCCGGGCCGCTATTTCGACGAATGGCACGTCGGTGACAAGCTGACCCACCAGCCGAGCCGCACCGTTACCGAGACCGACAACCTGATGTTCTCGGCCATGACCCACAACATGCAGCCGCTGCATCTCGACGCGGAACTGGCGAAGAAGAGCGAATTCGGCCGCATCCTCGTCAATTCGACTTTCACCTTCAGCCTCGCCATCGGCCTGTCGGTTGCCGATACGACGGTGGGCACGCTCGTCGCCAACCTCGGCTTCGACAAGGTGGTGACGCCCAAGCCGACCTTCATCGGCGATACGCTCACCTGCACCAGCGAAGTGATCGAGTTGCGCGAAAGCAAGTCGCGGCCCGGGCAGGGCATCGTGGTCTTCCGCCATGAACTGACCAACCAGAAGGGTGAAGTCGTCTTGTCCTGCCAACGCAGCACCCTGCTGAACAGCAAACCGAAGTAGCCCCCGGACTTGACACCGGCCGGCCTGTGACCAAGGCGGGTGACATCAGGTGCAAGCGAGGGTGCGCGGACAATGCCGATCATGGTCGACAGGGAAGAGCGTCGGACCGCAGTGGTATCGATCGCCTTCGATCTCGTCGCTGAAAAGGGCATAGAGGCCCTGACCTTCCGCGAGATTGCCGCGGCCAACGGGTGCAGCACATCGATCGTCTCGCACTATTTCCGCAACAAGAACGAGCTGCTGTTCAAGGTCTACCAGGTCGCCAACTCCCACGCGAGCCAGCGACTCCAGGAGGCTCATGCCGCGGGACGTCCGCTGCTCGAATGTTTCGATGCGATCCTGCCCGTCTGCGAGGAATCACGGCGCAACTGGCGGGTATGGCTTGCCTTCTGGTCGCGCGCGCACCTCGAACCGGCCTACCTCGAAGAACGTCGCCGCGCTGCGGAAGACAGCCTGGCGCTTTACCGGGCGATGCTGGCTGAGCGCCTCGGCAGGCCGGAGTGCGATCCGCAGATGCAGGCCGCCGCCCGCCGGCTGATCGCCGCAATCGCCGGGATCGGGCTGGAAGCCTGCTTTGCGCCCGATGACTGGACGGTCGAGCAGATGCACGCAGTGCTGGCCGCCGTGCTCAGGGATCTCGGTCTCGCCGAGCGCGGCTGAAATCGGTGCGACCTGTTTAATCTGACAGGCGTCAGATGAAACGATCCGGGTTAGTCTCTTCGCCAACAACAAGGCCGGCCCCTGCCGCGAAAGGCAGGACTCAAAGGCGCGGCCGCAGCGATGGAGAGAGACGTGATCCGGCATGTCGTGATGATCAAGTTCAAGAAGGACGCCCCGCAGGAGAAGATCGACGTCTTCCTCGAAGAGGTGAAGAAGCTCTCGCACCTTAACCGCGAAGTGCGCGACTACAGCCACGGCCTTTGCGTCAAGACACGCTACCACTCGGGCGACTTCGACTTCGCCAATTGCTGCGACATCGACAGCTACGAGGCGATGGATCGCTACATGTCGCACTGGGCGCACCTGCGCATGACGCCCTTCCTTCCCGACATCCTGGAGAACATGATCTCCTTCGACTGGGAGATCGACTACCGAGGCCCCGACTTCGACGAGAAGCTCGCCGCCGAGGAAGCAGAGCGAGAGAAGGCCCGTGTGCTCAAGCTGCATGACGATGCCGACAAGGCCTACGTCCCCGAGATCCGCGGCCAGACCCGCGAGCGGGCAAAGGAAATGCTCGAGATGGTCGGCCTCTCGCTTGCAAGCGAAGAGGACGAGATCATCGGATCGGTCTGGGCGCCCAACCGCATCATGTTCCAGACTCCCGATCCCGACACCGAAGTGGTCCGCGGCAGCGAGGTGAAAATCGGCATTACCGGCAATTGGCTCACCGGCCCCGCTACGCCTGAAGGTGACGGCCCCGCCTGGTAACGATTGCCGGGGCGGCCCGGCGCGCGATGGGAGAAGGCGCGATGACCGAAATGCGCAAGGCTTACGGCGATGCGGCGGAAAAACTGCTCCACTTCGTCGAGTCGAAGACGACCGACCAGACCGGCTCTACCATGCAGGTCGCGGTCGAAAGCTACCTCGACCCGGATCAGTGGCAGCGCGAGATCGACCTGATCTTCAAGCGCCTGCCGCTGATGCTGGCGCTGACCGTCGAGATGCCCGCAAAGGGTGACTACAAGGCGATCTCGCCGATGGGCATGCCGGTCCTCCTGACCCGCGGCAGCGACGGCAGGGCGCGCGCCTTCCTTAACGTCTGCCGTCACCGGGCGATGAAGCTGGTGGATGAGGGCGATAACGGAGGAAGGGGCAATTGCCGCGCCTTTTCCTGCCCCTACCATGGTTGGACATATGCCAATGACGGGCGCTTGCTCGGCATCACCGAGGCCAGTACATTCGGCGATGTCGACAAGTCCACGCTCGGCCTGACCGAACTGCCCTGCGAGGAAGTGGCGGGGATGATCTTCGCGATCCTCACGCCCGGCATGCCCATTGACATGCCTGCGTTTCTTGGCGGCATGCTCGATGACCTTGCCGCGCTCAGGCTCGAGACATGGTACTTCCACAAGTCCAAGCCGATGCAGGGCGCAAATTGGAAAGTTGCCTATGACGGATATCTTGAGGGCTATCACTTCCAGGCCGCGCATCCTGAAACGGTCCTGCCGCGCACGCCGTCCAACCGCGCCTATTACGAGGCATTCGGTCCGCATATCCGCCTCTCCTACCCGCAGCATCGCATCGTCGAGCTGAAGGACCTGCCGCGCGAGGAATGGGGCGAGCGGGAGAACCTGAACTACGACTTCATCCGCATGCTCTTTCCCAACTTCGCGATGTTTCTCGCGCCCGAGATGTGCCAGGTCGCGCAGCTCTTCCCCGGCGATGCGCCGGGGCGCAACGTCACCATCATGAACTATATCTTCCCGACCGCCCCGGCGTCCGAAGCCGAGCGGGAGGAGCTCGACCGGATGAGCGACTTCTTCTTCGACGTCGTCGAGAAGGAGGACTATCTGATGGGCATGCGCGTGCAGCAGGGGCTGGAAGCGCAGCGCAGCGGGCACGTCACTTTCGGCCGCAACGAACTGGGCAACCAGTACTTCCACAAGTGGATCGCGCATTACCTGTCACAAGGGACAGTGCCCGAACCCTTGCTGCGCGCCGATTGATGGCGCCCGACAGAAAAAACGAGAGGGCCTGAAACCATGATCATCCTTGCCGGACACCTCAAGACGTCGCCGGATCGCGTCGACGAGCTGGCCGAAACCCTGCGCGGTCTCGTCGCCGCGACATTGCAGGAGGACGGCTGCCTCAACTACCACTTCGCCGTCGACAGCCGGCAAGAGGGCACCGTGCTCGTCTACGAGCGCTGGCGCGACGAAGCGGCGCTGGCGGCCCACCTCGCGCAGCCTGCGATTCTCGGCGTCCTGGGCGACTGGGCCGACAGCATCGACACCTCGGGCGTGCGCAAGTTCGATGCGGACAGGGAGCGCGGCTTCGCCGACTGACGCAGCGCGCCGCCAAGCCAGAAAATACCGGGAGAAGACCGCCATGATGAACCGCCGTATCGTCCTCGAATCGCGCCCTACCGGCGTCCCCGTCCCGGAGAATTTCCGCATCGAGGAAGCGGAGCTGCCTGAACTCGAGGAAGGGCAGGTCCTGCTCGAGAACCGCGTCTTTGCCATCGACCCGGCCGTGCGCGGGATGCTCGACGACGTGAAGAGCTACTTGCCCCCGGTTCCGATCGGCGGACTGATCCCGACGATGGTGCTGGGCCGCGTCGTTCAGTCGCGCAATCCGGATTTCCGGGAAGGCGATTATGGCCGTGCCTTCATCGGCTGGGAAACCCATTCGATTATCGCGCCCGGCAGCGTCGCCTTCGAGAACGTGCGCGTGGCCGAGGACCTGCCGCTTACCGCCTACATGGGCGCGGCCGGCTGGTCGGGCATCACGGCCTATGTCGGGCTCAAGCGCTACGGCGAGATGCGCGAAGGCGATGAAGTGCTGATCAGCGCTGCGGCGGGCGCCGTGGGATCGGTCGCGGGGCAGGTGGCCAGGCTCTCGGGCTGCCGCGTCGTCGGCACGGTCGGATCGGACGAGAAGGCGCGCATCGTCACCGAGGAACTCGGCATGGACGGCGCCATCAACTACCGCGACTGCAAGGACCTCGACGCCGAGATCGCAAAGCACTTCCCCGATGGGATAGACCTCTATTTCGACAATGTCGGCGGCGTGACGCTGGACACCGTACTGCCCCGGATGAAGGCCTTCGGGCGCATTCCGGTCTGCGGCATGATCGCCAACTACAACCACCAGACCGATCCCTATCGCCTGCGCAATATCTGGCAGGTGCTGGTCAACCGCATCACCATGCGTGGCTTCCTCGCCTACGAGGCGACCGACATGCTGCACGAGGCCGAGGAAGCGCTGGCGCAGTGGATCCGCTCGGGCGACCTGATCGCGACCGAAAACGTCGCCACGGGCCTGGAAGCGACGCCCGAGGCGTTCATCCGGCTGATGTCGGGCAAGACCACCGGTAAAACGCTTGTGCGCATCGACGAGAGCGTCTCGACGCTGGCCGACTGGAAGGCCGCGGCTCATGCCTGAGGTGGCGCTAGCCGATCTCGTCGCACGGGCTCGCCTGACCGAACTGGTCGCCGAATACGGCAATCTGATCGACTGGATCGACTGGGGCCGACTCGATGCGGTTTTCTGGCCCGAAGCGAAGTTCGATTTCGGCATGTTCAAGGGCAACTTCGAGGAATACCGGGGCTTCGTGGCCCAGCTCGAGGAAAGCTACGCGCGCCGCCTGCACATGTTTGCCATACCTGCAATCACCCTGGCGGGCGAGTATGCGAGGATCGACGCCGGCTCTGTCATAGTGTGCCGCACCGACGATCCTGCGCCCGGCATCGACGACACGTTCTGGGGCCGCTACCTTTTCGAAGCCGAATGCCGCAAAGGCGAATGGCGACTGTCGAGCCTGACTTACGTGCTCAACCTGTTCGACCGGGCCGAGCGTGCAACCGATGATCGAACCGGACCGATGAATTTCGGCGACGGCCTGTCACCCAAGCATCCGTTTGCGACAAGATAAGAACAGCTACGAACCGGTAATGGAGCGGGTGAAGGGAATCGAACCCTCGTCGTAAGCTTGGGAAGCTTCTGCTCTACCATTGAGCTACACCCGCGTTTCGACGAAACGGTCCGTCTGGCGCGCGCCGGGAAGTCCGGGAACTTCCGCTGGGGCGGCGGGCCTAGTGCCATGGGTTTGGCCGGGTCGTCAACGGATCTCTTGCAGGTTGCTTCAACTTGGGCCGGTCATCGTTTCGGGGCGCACGATGCGGTCGAAGTCCTCGGCGGTGACGGCGCCGCTTTCCACGGCGGCCTCGCGCAGGGTCTTGCCGCTTTCCTGCGCGCTCTTGGCGATCTTCGCGGCGGCTTCGTAACCGATTTGGGGGGCCAGTGCGGTTACCAGCATCAGCGACCGTTCGACGCCTGCGGCGATGTTGTCCTCGCGCGGTTTCAGCCCCTCGAGGAGGTGTTCGCGAAAGCTTTGCGCGGCATCGGCGAGGAGGGTGATCGATTGCAGCGCGTTGTAGGCCATGACCGGGCGATAGACATTCAGTTCGAACTGGCCCTGACTGTCGGCGAAGGTCAGGGTCGCGTGGTTGCCGAAGACCTGGGTGCAGACCTGGGTCATCGCCTCGCACTGGGTGGGATTCACCTTGCCCGGCATGATCGACGATCCCGGCTCGTTGGCGGGCAGGGCAAGCTCACCCAGTCCCGCGCGCGGACCGGAGCCGAGGAAGCGGATGTCGTTGGCGATCTTGTAGAGCGAGGCCGCCAGCGTGTTGAGCGCGCCGTGGGAGAAGATCAGGGCATCCTGCGCGGCCAGCGCCTCGAACTTGTTGGGCGCGGTGACCAGCGGCAGTCCGGTGGTCTCCGCGAGTTCGGCGGCGATGGCCTCGGCAAAACCGACCGGTGCATTGATTCCGGTGCCGACCGCCGTGCCGCCTTGCGCGATGTGGCAAAGGCCCGGCAGCGTCGTCTCGATCCGGTCGATCCCGGCGCGCACCTGCGCGGCATAACCGGAGAACTCCTGCCCGAGCGTGAGGGGCGTCGCGTCCTGCGTATGGGTGCGCCCGATCTTCACGATCCGCGCCCATTGCTTGGCTTTGGCCTCCAGCACTTCGGCCATGGCGGTGAGCTGCGGTAGCAGCCTTGCGGTCAGCGCGTGCGCGGCGGCGATGTGGATGGCGGTGGGGAAGGTGTCGTTGGACGACTGGCTGCGGTTGACGTGGTCGTTGGGGTGGACCGGCTTCTGGTCGCCCGGCTGGCCGCCGAGCAGCTGGTTGGCGCGGTTGGCGATCACCTCGTTGACGTTCATGTTGGTCTGCGTGCCCGAGCCGGTCTGCCACACGACCAGCGGGAAGTGATCGTCGTGCTTGCCCGCAATCACTTCGTCGGCGGCCGAGACAATCGCCTCGGCCAGGTACGGGTCGAGCTTGCCCAGGCGCTGGTTCACGCGGGCGGCGGCCCGCTTGATCTGGGCTATGGCCTGCACGATCGCGAGGGGCATGCGCTCTCCCCCGATCCGGAAGTTCTCGAAGGAGCGCTGGGTCTGCGCGCCCCACAGCCGGTCTGCGGGGACGGCGATCTCGCCCATGGTATCGCGTTCGATGCGGGTCTCGGTCATGTCGGCTCCGTGGTGGAATGGCGTCGCTACCCCCAGCGTTCCACATGGGGATGGTGGCGGGAGTTTCATCATTTCCACTTGTTCGAACATCTTGGACGATTTTGTTCCAGTTATCCGTCTGGGTGGATGGCCATATATGGACCCTCGACCGGGCGGCCCCCGCTGCCCGCCGGAGACACACCATGATCGAACTGCGTCCTTTCGAAAGCCTTGGCGGTGCCAATCACGGTTGGCTCTATGCCAAGCACCACTTCTCCTTCGCCGGCTACCACGATCCGGCGCGGGTGCACTGGGGCAACCTGCGCGTCTGGAACGACGACACGATTGCGCCGGGCACCGGCTTTCCGCCGCACCCGCACGCCGACATGGAGATCGTCACTTACGTTCGCGAAGGCGCGATCACCCATGAGGACAGCCTGGGCAACAAGGGCCGGACCGAGGCCGGCGACGTCCAGGTGATGAGCGCGGGCACCGGCATCCGCCACTCGGAATACAACCTGGAGGAGGTGACGACCAAGATCTTCCAGATCTGGATCATCCCCACCCGCAGCGGCGATGCGCCGAGCTGGGGTGCGCGGCCCTTTCCCAAGGGTGAGCGTTCGGGCCGGTTCATCACCCTGGCCTCGGGCTATGACGGCGACGGCGATGCCCTGCCGATCCGCACCGATGCGCGGGTTGTGGCGGCCACGCTCAAGGCCGGCGAGACGGCAGAGTACCCGCTGGGCCGCGATCGCAAGGCCTATCTTGTTCCCGCGACCGGTCAGGTCCGTGTAGAAGGGGGCGAGAGCGACGGAGTCGAAGCGCGCGAGCGTGATGGCGTGGCCGTGAACGATGTCGAGGTCCTGCGCGTTACGGCGCTGGACGACAGCGAGATCGTCCTGGTCGACGCGGCCTGAAACCGATGAGAGAGGCGGGCGTGCATGGCGCGTCCGCCGATCCCTGCAGTTCCCGAGGAGAGTGCCCATGTCCATCCGTTCCACCGACATCGAAGGTGTCGATTCCGTCATACTCCCGCCGGTCCGCGATCTTGGCGACGGCTTCAAGGTCCGCCGTGCATTGCCTTCTGCCCACCGTCGCATGGTCGGCCCGTTCATCTTCTTCGACCAGATGGGCCCGGCGGCCTTCGACAGCGGCGAGGGCCTCGACGTGCGGCCGCACCCGCATATCGGCCTCGCGACCGTGACCTACCTGCTGGAAGGCGAGATCCTGCACCGCGATTCGCTGGGATCGTTGCAGCCGATCCGGCCCGGCGAGGTCAACTGGATGACCGCGGGCAGCGGCATCGTCCACTCCGAACGCACTTCCGATGAAGTCCGCGCAAGCGGCGGCAAGCTGTTCGGCCTGCAGACCTGGGTCGCCCTCCCGCTCGACCGCGAGGAAGTCGATCCCGATTTCTCGCACTACAAGGCGGACCGGATCCCGGTGACCGAGGACGGCGGCACCCGGTTGACCCTCGTTGCCGGAAGTTCCGATGGGCTGGTCTCCCCGGTGAAGACGTTCTCGGACATGGTCTATGCCGATATCGTCATGGCCGAAGGCGCGCGCTACCAGGTGAAGGCCGAGCATATCGAACGGGCGGTCTATGTCGTTTCCGGCGAGGTCGAGGTGATCGGGCAGACCGGTTCCTTTTCCACCGGCGAACTCGTGGTGTTCCAGCCCGGCGCGGAAGTCGTGCTCAGGGCCAGGGGTGCGGCGCGGCTGATGCTGCTGGGCGGCGAGCCGTTCCCCGAGGGCCGCAACATTTTCTGGAACTTCGTGTCCTCCTCGCGCGACCGGATCGAGCAGGCCAAGGAAGACTGGAAGGCGCAGCGCTTCGCCCCCGTCCCGGGCGATAGCGAATTCATCCCGCTGCCGGCCTGACCGCCGCACACCGCAAGGGAGCATTGCACATGGCACATGGAACTGCCCGCATCGGCCGCGATCGCTATCGTACCGAGATCGAAGTGAGCGGTCACGCCCTCGTGGCGGACGAAGGGTCCGGGCTTGGCGGCGCCAACACCGGACCGGCGCCCTACGACTATATCCTGGCCGGGCTCGGTGCCTGCACTGCGATCACGCTGCGCATGTATGCAGACCGCAAGGATTGGCCGCTCGAATCCGCCGATGTCGACTTGCGGCTGGTGGGCGGCAAGGAGGGCGCGCATATCGAGCGGACCCTGACCCTCACCGGGGCGCTGAGCCAGGACCAGCGTGCCCGGCTGGCCGACATAGCCGAGCGCACGCCCGTGACGCTCACGCTCAAGAATGGCATCGGCATCGAGACCACGCTGGCCTGACCGGCGGCGCGCTGAGGAGCAGATCATGGCTGCAAGGGCATTCGATTTCACCGGAGCCAATGGACATCGCCTGTCCGGCCGTCTCGACGTGCCGGACGGCCGGGCCCGGGGCTGGGCGATCTTCGCGCATTGTTTTACCTGCGGCAAGGACAACCTGGCCGCGGTGCGCGTGGGCCGCGCGCTGGCGGCGCAGGGCATCGGCGTGCTGCGCTTCGACTTTGCCGGGCTCGGCGCCAGCGAGGGCGAATTCGCTGCCTCCAGGTTCAGCGCCGATGTCGCCGACCTGATCGCCGCCGCCGAAGTGATGACGGGCGAGGGCATGGCGCCTTCGCTGCTGATCGGTCACAGCATGGGCGGCGCGGCGGCGATTGCCGCAGCGGGCCGGATCGCCTCGGTGCGCGCAGTGGCGACGATCGGGGCGCCATTCTCGCTGCAGGTGGCGATGCACCATTTCGGCGACGAGGCGCTTCTGGCGCTGGAGCGCGACGGGGAGGCCGATGTCCATCTGGCCGGACGTCCGTTCCGCGTCGGCAAGTCGATGGTCGAGGAATTGCGCGCAACCGATCTCGGCGCGGCGCTCAAGGCCCTGCGCAAGCCGCTGCTGATCATGCATGCCCCCTTGGACGATACGGTGCCGCTGGCGCAGGCGACCAAGATCTTCACTGCGGCGCTGCATCCCAAGAGCTTCGTGACGCTGGACGATGCCGACCATCTGCTTACGCGCAAGGGGGATGCGGACTATGTTGCGGGCGTCGTGCTGGCCTGGGCGGCGCGCTATCTCGACCTGCCGCAAGCGGTTCCCGCACCGCGCCCGAGCGAGGACGTGCTGGCCGAAGAAACCGGGGTGGGCAAGTTCCAGCTGGCGATCTCGGCGGGCGGCGCGCGCTTCCTCGCCGACGAGCCGCGCAATGTCGGCGGGCTCGGCTCCGGCCCTTCGCCCTATGACCTGCTTTCTTCTGCGCTGGCGGCCTGCACGGCGATGACGCTGCGCCTCTATGCCGATCACAAGGGCCTGCCGGTCACGCGTATCCGCACGGCTGTCGGCCATCGCCGCGAGAACGGGCAGGCGCAGCCCGATGTCTTTACCCGCCGCATTGCGATCGAAGGCGAAATCGACTCCGAACAGCGCCAGCGGATGCTTGAGATGGCCGAACGGTGCCCGGTTCATCGTACGCTGGAAAAGGGGGCGCGCTTCGACACGGTGATCGGTGAGCCGCCCGCTGCGGCCGAACCGGAATCGGCCCATGCGGCCGACATGCAGGTGGCGGTGGACGCCCGGGACTGAGACCCGGGCGCTCCGTTCCATAGCCTCCGTTCAGTCGAGCAGTTCGTGGCGCAGCTTGGCGAAGTCCGCGTCGGTCAGTCCGACTTCCTGCTTCAGGTAGCCTTCGGTCCCGCCGTACTGCTGGTCGAGATAGGTGAAGAACTGCGCAAGGTGCGAGGCCCCGCTCGGCGTGTAGAGCGGCTGGACGACCTGCCGCTGCTTCTCGTCGCCCGACATGTACATCGCGACGATGGGATTGTTCGGATAGTCCTTAGGATCGACTTTGGGCATCTCGAACTGCGGGCGGCGCAGCGCGGTCGAGAGGTGGTAGTCCTTGAGGATCGTCTCGCGGTCGACGCCCAGCAGGTCGTAGATCAGCGCAGTGGCGATCCCGGTGCGGTCCTGCCCGGCCGAGCAGTGGTAGATCACCGCACCCTCATCCGCCAGCAGGCGGCGGAACAGCGAGCGGAACTGGGGCACGAGCATCTTTTCCATGCCCTTGTAGGTGTTCTCGCCATCGCCGGCGCCATAGGCCGCCAGTAGCGGCTTGAGCGAATAGTCGTTGGCAAGGAACAGGGCGCCGGTGCGATCGTCGACGAAGTCGGGCGCGACTTCGCGTTCTTCGATGGAGCGCAGGTCGACGACGCTGTCGATGTGAAGCTGGTCGATCAGGGCATAGTCGGCATCGGAAAGCAGCGGCATCGCCCCCGAACGGAACGCCTTGCCCCAGCGAACCTGATGGCCGTCTTTGGTTACATAGCCGCCGATGTCGCGGAAGTTGCTGCCCTGCTGCAGTGGCAGCACGCGCTCGGCAACGACGGTCGAGTGGCCGTTCTCACCAAGGAGGATGACGTAGCGACGCGCGTCGGCGGGGATTGCCAGCTTCACCTTGCGCTCCTTGGCGGTGGCGGTGACGCGCCGGTCGCCATCGTCGATTGTCGTGTCGGCGCTGATCCAGATCGAAGCCGGGACCTCGTCGCCCCGATCAAGTTCGACGGTCTGCGCGTCGAGACGGGTGAGGGTCGCCATCTCCCGCGCGGACGCGGGAGAGGACGCCAGCACGGCGAGCGTGGCAATGAGGGCGGTGCAGGTGGTGTTACGCATGCGGATGTCTTTCTCGATCAGAAGCCGAAGCGCACGCCGAAGAGGTAGCGCGAACCGATGCGCTCTACTTCGGTCGGCGTTGCCGGGGTGTTGGCGTAGGCGATGTACGTTTCGTTGGTGAGGTTGGCGAGGTCGGCGAAGAGCGTGAAGTTCTCGTTCACCGCATAGCGCAGCGAAACGTCGAGGTTCTCGTAGCCCTGGCGGTATTCGCCGCTGCCAAGTCCGCCCAGCGTATCCAGCCAGTGCGAACGCCACTGGTAGCTGACGCGGCCGGAGAAACCGTACTTTTCATAGAACAGCGAGGCATTGGCGATCGTCTTCGACATGCCCTGGAAGGGAATGCCCTCCTGCGTGGGGGTATCGAAGTCGCCGTCGAGCAGGGTCAGGTTGCCCTGGAAGCCGAAGCCGTCGAGCGGTGCGGGCAGGAAGTCGAACTGCTTCTGCGCGTTGAACTCGACGCCGTAGAGCTTGCCGTGCTTGCCGTTGAAGGTGCCGCTGAGCAGGTAGCCCGAACGGTCGACGCCGCCGAAGCTGTAGAAGTCGGAGCCGACCGGCTGCTGGCTGGAGTACAGCACGTTGTCGACCCAGCGGGAGAAACCTGCAACCGATAGCAGGCCGTTGCCCGGCAGGTAGTATTCGACGCTGGCGTCGAGGCCCCAGGTGTACTCTGGCTTGAGCAGCGGGTTGCCGCCGGTGATTTCGCCAGGCGATGCCGTATCGTTGATCGAGGCGCCGACGCGGATCGCGCCGTAGGCCGGGCGCGATACGCCGCGTTGCCCGGCAAGGCGCAGAACCACGTCGTTACTGGCCTCGTACTTGAGGTTGAGGCTCGGGAAGAAGTCGGTCCGGCTCTTGTGGAAGGTGAGCGGCGTGTAGCCGCCGTCCGAAAGGACCGAGCCGGAATTGTCGAGCACGTAGTTCTCGACGCGCAGGCCGGCAATCGCGGTCAGCGCACCGGTTTCGAGCTTGGCCGAGACATAGCCCGCGAGCGTCTTCTCGCGCTGGGCGTAGCGGTCGCTGGCCGGAATGTCGGCCGCGGGATCGTAGAGCCCTGCGGTTTCCAGCCTGGCGAGCAGGCTTTCGATGTCACGGCGCATGGCGACATTGTCGACGTAATTCAACTGCAGGCCGAGCGGGAAGTCGGTGTCCCAGGCCTTGTCGGTGACGTAGCTGTTCACGTCGAACGGCTGGCCGACCATCGAGCCGAGCGCGCCGAGGAACGTAAGGTTGGAGAACGAGAAGTTGTTCCCGGCTATGTCGCGGTCGGCATAGAGCCCGCCGCCCGAAAGGGTCAGGTCGCCCATCTCCTTCGAAAAGTCGACCTTGGCGGTGTAGCTGTCCGAGACCGTCTCCTGTCTGGCGCCGATCATGTAGGTACCGGCGACCGAGAGGCTGGCCTGGTTGAACGCGCCGCCGTTCAGCGAGACGATCGGGAAGTTCGGATTGCTGGCATCGTAGGAGAACGAGAGGTTGTCGGCCCCGCTGGTCGAGGACTGGACGAGCGGCAGGTAGCTGCTGTTTTCGGTGCGGGTGTAGTTGAGTTTCACCGCGGCCGTGAAACCGTCGAAGTCGTCGTACTCGCCGCCGATCGTGCCGATGTAGTTGCGATTGCGGTATTCGCCGTAGTTGAAGCTGCCACGCATCGGTACGCCGGTCAGGTCGCCCGAAGAGAAGCCGCGGGTGCCGCCCGCTGCCTTGTCGAGCCGCAGTTCGTACTGGTTGCGCTGCTCGTCGTCGTTGAACTCGGAGAAGATCGCCTTGGCATAGATCCGCTGGCCCGCTTCGGGGCTGTATTCCACGGCGCCGAACAGGCCGTTGTTCCAGCGTTCGAGCTCGTACTGGCGGATGTCGAACTCGGTCGGGCCTTCGGCGTCGTAGGCTCCCACCTCGCGGTTGTCGGTGAGCTGCTTGCGGCGATAGTGCGAACCGCCCAGCACGAAGCCGAAGGTATCGTTGGACCATGAAAGCCGCAGCGAACCCTGGCGCTGTTCACCGCCGCCAAGGCCCATGAACCCATAGCCCAGATCGCCAGAGACGTGCAGGCCGCGCTGCTCCATCGGCGAATAGGTGCGCAGGTCGATCGTCGCGACGATGGCATCGGCCTGCATGTCAGAGGTCAGCGACTTGTTGACCACCATCTCCGAGAGCATCACCGCCGGGATCGCGTCGAAGCGGTATGCGCGGGTGTCGCCGCCTTCGTCGACGCCGACCATCGGGATGCCGTCGATGGAGACCGAGGTCCAGCGGTTTGGCGCGCCGCGCACCTGGATGTAGCGCTCCTGTCCCTGGTCGCGCTGCACGGCGACGGCGGGCAGGCGCGCCAGCGCGGCCGCGGCGTTCTGGTCGGGGAAGCGGCCCACGGCGTCGGCTGCGGCGATGTCGCTGAGATTGTCGGCCTTGCGCTTGGCTTCGACCGAGGCCTGCTGCGAGGCGAGGATGGTGCCGGTGACGATGATGGTGTTGCCGATTTCGCCGCCCGGGATCATGTCGTCCTGCGGCGAAACGCCCGCTTCGGCGGCGGCAAGGTCGGAAGCTCCGGAATCCGCGGCCCGCGCCATTCCGGCGCCGGATACTGCAATGGCCAGCGCGCTGGCGAGGCCCGCCGCGCGGTACGAAAGATGTTTCATCTGCTGGTCTTTCCCTGAAGTGATCTGTCTTCGGGGCGGCGCCTAGGAGGGGTTTGTGACAGGGCGCGAAAAGTTCAGGGACAGTTCGGTTTCAGATTTATAATAGTATTATGACAATTGCCTGTCCGACAGATGTCGGGAAGCTAACGATTTCCTCTGTTTACCAGTGGCTTGCGCCGTACATTCTGGCGGAGAGCGCCGACGCCATCGGGCGCCATTCTCGTAAAAATGATGTGGACTGCAAAAATGTGATGGCATTTGCACGATCGCGCGGAACCGGTTGAAAGCCAGCCGCGCCCAGCGCAGTATCGCCGCCTCCATGCAGCAGGTCACCACACTCCTTTCCATCGACACGCCCGGACGGGGCCTGACCGAAATCACGCGCGCAGTTGCCGAATGGCTTGCTGCACAAGGCGTGGATGAAGGGCTGCTGACCCTGCTGTGCCGTCATACCTCGGCGTCGCTACTGATCCAGGAGAACGCCGCGCGCGAAGTGCGCAGCGACCTGCTCGATTGGCTGGAGCGCCTTGCGCCTGAAGGCGATCACTACGCGCATGACGATGAGGGGCCCGATGACATGCCCGCGCACCTGCGCGCGACGCTGACCGGCGTGAACCTGTCGATCCCGGTGATCGGCGGGAGGATGGCGCTGGGCACCTGGCAGGGCATCTACCTTGCCGAGCACCGCCGCATGCCGCATCGCCGGCAGGTGGCGATCCACCTTCTGGGTCAATAGCCGAAAGGAGCCGGCAGGGATGGGAAAACTGGAATCACCCGAGCGCGCGCAAGGCGGAGACCTCGTGCGCCGCCATCGCCTTTCGACCCGCCTCTGGCACTGGATCAATGCCGTCACCTTGCTCGTGATGCTGATGAGCGGTCTGATGATCTTCAATGCCCACCCGCGGCTCTACTGGGGCGAATACGGGGCGAACTTCGACCGGCCCTGGCTCAAGATCGGCACCCTCCAGAATACCCGCACCGGCGAGTACAGCGGGTTTCTGCAGGTAGGCGACGCGCGGGTCGACACCACCGGCGTCCTCGGCCTGTGGGAGGACGGCGACGGGCGCCAGCAACGCTATGCCTTCCCGTCCTGGGTGACGATCCCTTCGCGTTACAGCCTGGCCGGCGCGCGTATCTGGCACCTTGCCTTCGCATGGGTGCTGGCTCTCGGGTTGCTGGCGTACCTGCTCTGGTCGCTGGTCAACGGGCACTTGCGGCGCGACATCCATATCACCCGCAGGGAATGGAGCCCGCGGCACCTGTGGCATGACGTGAAGCAGCACGCGCGCCTGCGTTTTCCGAAAGGCGCGGCGGCGCTGCGCTACAATGCCTTGCAGAAGCTCGCCTATGCCGGGGTCCTGTTCGGGTTGCTGCCCTTGATGATCGTCACCGGCCTTGCCATGTCGCCGGGCACCGATGCGTGGGCGCCCATCGTCACCGAACTGTTCGGCGGGCGGCAATCGGCGCGCTCGGTCCATTTCATCTGCGCCTTCCTGCTCGTGGCCTTCTTCGTCGTGCACATTGTCATGGTCGTGCTGGCCGGGCCCATCAACGAAGTGCGCTCGATGATTACCGGCAGGTACCGGCTGCCGAAGGAGAAAGGCCAATGAGCCGTCAGTTGATCCTTTCGCGCCGCACCCTGATCCGCACCGGGGTGGTCGGGACCGGCGGCCTGCTCCTGTCGGGCTGCGACAAGCTTTTCGAGAATCCCGCCTTTCGCTCCGCGCTCGAAAGCGGGGAAGACCTGCACAAGGCCAGCCAGCGCGCGCTGGGCCGCAATGCCCTTGCGCGTGAGTTCTCCGCCGGCGACATGTCGCCGGTGTTCCGCGCCAACGGCAGCCGCGAAGGCGCAGGCGAGGAATATCGCCGCCACCTTGCGCAGGGATTTGCGAACTGGTCGCTCAAGGTGGACGGGCTGGTCGAACGGCCGCTGGCGATCCCGCTCACCGCGCTGAGGCAATTGCCCCAGCGCAAGCAGATCACCCGGCACGACTGCGTCGAAGGCTGGAGCGCGATCGGCCAGTGGCAGGGGCCGCGCCTCGCCCATATCCTCGATCTGGCGCGGCTCAAGCCCGAGGCGCAATACATCGTCTTCCACTGCGCCGATCTCTATCGCGGGCGGCCCTACTACGAATCCATCGATCTCGTCGATGCATTCCATCCCCAGACGATCCTGGCCTGGCAGATGAATGGCAGGCCGCTTGAGCAGCAGCACGGTGCGCCGCTGCGCCTGCGCGTCGAAAAGCAGCTAGGCTACAAGCACGCCAAGTTCGTGACCCGCATCGAGGCGCGCGCGTCGCTCGATGGGCTCTACGGCGGCAAGGGTGGCTATTGGGAAGACCAGGGCGCCTACGCCTGGTATGCCGGAATTTGACGCCTTGGCCCGTGACGTAATGAGGTGCGGGCCTATTCCTGCGTCTTCCCACTTGGTGTCCCCTCGAGGCCGCAAGGCTCCGGGCATGACCTCAGCCCTACGCAGGAGTAGTCCCCAGCAGTGATTTCCGCTCTCGACCTGTTTCGCATCGGCCTTGGTCCTTCGAGCTCCCACACCGTCGGCCCGATGCGCATTGTCACTGCGTTCCTCGTCGAACTGCGTGAACGCGGCAGGCTGGGCGAGGTAGCGCGGGTGCGCATTGGCCTGCAGGGATCGCTGGCGCTGACGGGGGAAGGGCACGGTACGCCGGATGCCTGCATCATCGGCCTGTGCGGCTACCGCCCGGAAACCGTCGATCCCCAGGAAGCCTACGCAGCCGTGGCTGACGTGCGCGCAACGGGCCGCGTCACGCTGCTGGGCGAGCGCGAGATCGGTTTCGATCCGCAATCGGACCTTGTCCTCGACTTCGCCTCCATGCCCGACCTGCATCCCAACGGCATGGTGCTATCCGCTTACGACGATGCCGGCGCACGGATCGACGAAGCGGATTTCTACTCGACCGGCGGCGGGTTCTTTTCCAGCCGGGCGCAGCTTGAGCAGACGGCGCGCAACGACCAGTTGATCTTCGGTCCGCCAGTACGCCTGCCATTCGGTTCCGGCGCGCAATTGCTCGAGATCTGCGCCCGCGAGGACATGGCGATCTGCGAAGTCGTCCTTGCGAACGAAGCGGCCTGGCGCCCCGAGGCGGAGACGATGGCTGGCCTCGATGCGATAGCGCAGGCGATGAATGCCTGCATCGACCGCGGCCTGTCGCGCGAAGGGCATCTTCCCGGCGAACTCAAGGTGCGCCGCCGGGCGCGCGCCATTCACCAGAACCTGATTGCGCGGCCGCAGGACAATCAGGCCGAGACGCTGATGGACTGGCTCAACCTCTATGCCATGGCGGTGAACGAGGAGAACGCGTCGGGCGGCCGGGTCGTCACCGCGCCCACCAATGGCGCGGCGGGCATCATTCCTTCATTGCTGCGCCAGTATTGCAGCGAGGGTAACAGTGCGATTGCCGCCAAGGCTTGCCGCTATCTGCTCACGGCCGCCGGGATCGGCATGCTCTACAAGCAGCGCGCCTCGATCTCGGGTGCGGAGATGGGCTGCCAGGGCGAGGTCGGCGTTGCCTGCTCGATGGCGGCGGCGGGGCTCGCGGCGGTCTGGGGCGGCACGCCCGAACAGGTCACCGCTGCGGCAGAGATCGGCATGGAACACAACCTTGGCCTCACCTGCGATCCGGTCGGCGGACTCGTCCAGATCCCGTGCATCGAGCGCAATGCCATTGCCGCGGTCAAGGCGGTCAACGCCGCCAAGCTCGCGCTACACGCAGGCGAAACGCCGCGCGTCTCGCTCGACCAGGTGATAGAGACGATGCGCCAGACCGGCGTCGACATGTCGAGCAAGTACAAGGAAACCAGCCAGGGCGGCCTCGCGATCAACGTCGTGGCCTGCTGATGGCTGAGCGGTGGACCCTTCACCCGTTGCGGATAGGACCTTTCCCATCGCGCAACTTTAGTTCACGATTCCGCAATTGAGCCCGTCGATCCACAGAACGGGCAGAAAACCTCGCAAGGCAGCAATCAGGGGAAAGCCAGCGAATGACAATCTTGAACATGGCGGCAGTTGCAGCGCAGCAGGATACCAGCCTGATCGACCGTATCACCAATATCTCGGACTTCATCTGGGGCGGCACCTGGGACGGGGCGATCGTCCTGCCTTTCCCGCCGATGGTCATCGTTCTGCTGGGCATCGGCCTGTACATGATGATCGGCCTGCGCTTCTATCCGCTGCGCAAGCTGGGCAATGCCTTTGCCGGCCTGTTTCGCAGCCGCAAGGGCGCCGGGTCGGGTGAAATCAGTCCATTTGCCGCACTTTCGACTGCGCTGTCCGGACAGGTCGGCACCGGCAACATGGCCGGCGTCGCCACCGCGCTTGCGCTGGGCGGTCCGGGCGCGATCTTCTGGATGTGGGTCACGGCGCTGATCGGCATGGCATTGGCCTTTGCCGAAGGTTCGCTGGCGATCCGCTTCCGCGAGAAGTCGCTGGAAGGCTACTGGCGCGGCGGCCCGATGACCTACATCGTGCGCGGCCTTGGCCCCAAGTGGACCTGGCTTGCGGTCATCTTCTGCATCGGCACGCTGATCTCGACCATCATCACCGGCAATGCCATCCAGGCGAACGCGGTGGCTGACGGCATGAACGAACTGTTCGGCATCGACGAATGGCTCGGCGGCCTGATTGCCGCGATCGCGGTCTTCGTGGTCATCATCGGCGGCATCAAGTCCATCGGTGCCGTCGCGGAGAAGATCGTGCCGTTCATGGCCGGGACCTATATCCTCATGGCCCTCATCGCGATCCTGCTCGACATCAAGGACATTCCGGAGACTTTCGGGCGCATCTTCGGCGGCGCTTTCTCGGGGCAGTCGGCGGTCGGCGGATTCGTCGGCGCCGGGATCATGCTTGCCCTGCGCGCCGGCGTTGCGCGCGGCCTGTTCTCCAACGAGGCCGGGCAGGGCACGACCCCGATGGCTCACGCCGTCGCCCAGACCGACGACCCGGAAGTGCAGGGTCGCATGGCGATGATGGGCACTTTCATCGACACCATCGTCATCTGCACCATGACCGCGCTGGTGATCCTTACCGTAGAGGGTAACTTCACCGGTGGCGGACATGCGGTGAAGCACGCATGGCAGTCCGACCTGACCGGCTTCGCGATGACTTCGGGGGCCTTCGCCGCGGCTTTCCCGGTACAGATCGGGGGTCTTGCGATTGGCAGTATCATCGCCTCGCTGGCGCTGATCCTCTTCGTTTTCTCCACCCTGCTGACATTCAGCTACTACGGCGAGCGCGCGATCACCTTCCTCTACGACAAGGTGCCCGGTGCCAGCGCGCGCGGTGAGAAGATCCTGCACTACATCTGGCGCGTGCTGTGGTGCTTTGCGGTGTTCATCGGCGCGAGCCAGCCGTTGCAGCTGGTGTGGCGTCTGGGCGACATCGCCAATGCGACGATGGCCGTGCCCAACCTGATTGCGCTGGCGGCGCTGTCAGGCGTGGTCTTCAGGCTCGCCCGGGGCGAGAAGGACGCGGGCCACGATCATCACGTGGCGATGCGCGAGGAATAAGGCCCCGGCTGCCCCGTTCATCCTTCGACAAGCTTAGGATGGGCGGGGGTAAGTCGATGGCGCAGCGAAAGGCAGCGGGCACACGGAGGCCCGCTCGCCCGGAGCCTGCCGAAGGGCGCCCGCAAAACGCCCGGAGCCTGCCGAAGGGCGCCCGCAAAGCGCCCGGAGCCTGCCGAAGGGCGCTTGCGGCCCTCAGCCGACCAGTCGCAGGGCGGTTTCCGTCTCGCGCACTGCGCGGGGCTGGTCGGGCCAGATGCCGCGGGTATCGTAGACCAGCTTGTCCGCACGCTCGGCCAGCGGCACGACGCGGAAGACATCGTGGTCGACCAGCACGATCAGGATGTCGCAGGCTTCCAGGGCATCGTCGATGTCGATCTGGCGCGCGCCGGTGCCGGTGAACTCGATCGGCAATTCGGCGGCATAGGGCTCGACGATATGGATGCGATCCCCGAACTTGCGGGCGAGGCGGCTGGCGACGAAACGCGCCGGGCTCTCGCGGAAGTCGTCTATGTTGGCCTTGAAAGCGAGGCCGAGGCAGGCGACTTTCGCGCCGGGATGCGCTTCGACCAGCGCCTCGGCCTTGGCGATCACGTGATGCATCTTGCCATCGTTGACGCCGCGCGCGGTGCGGATCAGCGGGGTCTCCTCCGGCGCGCCGTGGACGATGAACCAGGGGTCGACGGCGATGCAGTGGCCGCCCACGCCGGGGCCGGGTGACAGGATGTTCACGCGCGGGTGCCGGTTGGCAAGGCGGATCACTTCCCACACGTCGAGCCCCATGCGGTCGGCGACGATGGAAAGCTCGTTGGCGAAGGCGATGTTGACGTCGCGATAGGCGTTCTCGACCAGCTTCGTCATCTCGGCCGAGCGGGCATCGGTGGTGACGCATTCGCCGCGCACGAAGCGCTTGTAGAAGGCCAGCGCCTTGCGCGCGCAGCGCGGGGTGATGCCGCCGATCGAGCGGTCGTTGTTGGTCAGTTCTTCCAGGATGCGGCCGGGCAGCACGCGCTCGGGGCAGTAGGAAATCGAGATGTCGGGTATCTCGCCGGTGAGGCCGGGAATCTTGAGGTCGGGGCGCAGCCCGGCGATCAGGTCGCGCAGCTGTTCGGTCGTGCCGACCGGCGAAGTCGATTCCAGGATGATGACATCGCCCTGCTTCAGCACCGGGGCGATCGTGCGCCCGGCCGACAGGACATAGGAAATGTCGGGGGCGTGATCCTTGTCGAAGGGCGTGGGCACGGCAATGACGAAGACATCGGCTGGCGCCACTTGCGTCGAGGCGGACAGCAATCCGCGCGAAACGACGCCATGGACGAGCCCATCGAGATCGACTTCCTCGATGTGGATCTCGCCGCGATTGATCGTGTCGACGACCTTTTGAGAGACGTCGAGGCCCAGCACCCGGCATCCGGCGCGGGCGATCACGGCGGCAGTGGGAAGTCCGATATAGCCCAGTCCGACGACGCAGACCTCAGGCTTCTTGTCCGATTTCATTCGCTAGCAGCTCCACGATTCGGCGCGCGGATTGCCCGTCCCCGAAGGGATTGTGGGCGCGCGCCATGGCCTCGTAGGCCACGGTATCGTCGAGCAAGGTTGATATTTCGGTAACGATCGTCTCGGCTGAAGTTCCGACGAGTTTCGCGGTTCCCGCCTCCACGCCTTCGGGGCGTTCGGTGGTCTCTCGCATGACGAGGACCGGCTTGCCCAGCGCCGGGGCTTCCTCCTGCACGCCGCCGCTGTCGGTCAGCATGATCTCCGCGATATTGAGCAGGCGCGCGAAATGCGGATAGTCGAGCGGCTCGATCAGGGCGACGTTGTCCAGTCCGGACAGGCGATCGTTCATCACCCGCCGCACGTTGGGATTGAGGTGGACCGGGAAGATCACTGCCGTATCCGGACGCTCGGCGATGCGGCGGATGGCCGTGGCGATCTGCTCCATGCCCTCGCCGAAATTCTCGCGCCGGTGGCTGGTGACGCCGATGATACGCTTGCCGGCGAATTTCGTTTCGAGGTCTGCCAATCCGGCGGCAAGATGGGGCTGGGACTCGATCAGGGCGCTGACCCAGTGCAGCGCATCGATCACCGTGTTGCCGGTGACATGAACGCGCTGGGGATCGACGTTTTCCTTGACCAGTGCCGCGGCCGAGGTCTCGGTCGGCGCGAAGTGCAGGCTGGCCATCGCACCGATGATCTTGCGATTCACCTCTTCGGGCCAGGGATGGTAGATATTGTAGGAGCGCAGGCCCGCCTCGACATGGTCGACCGGAACCTTGCGGTAATAGGCGGCGAGCGCGCCGGCCATGGCAGTGGCGGTGTCGCCCTGCACGATGACCCGGTCCGGCTTCACCTGGTCCATGACCTTGCCGATGCCGGTCAGCAGGTTGGCGGTCAGCGCGTCGAGCGTCTGGTCGGGCTGCATGACGTCGAGATCGTGGTCGGGCACGATCCGCGCGATGTCCAGCACCTGGTCGAGCATCTGGCGATGCTGCGCCGAGACGCAGACCACGCATTCGAAGCGCGGATCGGCTTTCAGTGCATGGACGACGGGGAAGAGCTTGATCGCCTCGGGGCGGGTGCCGAAGATCACGAGAATGCGGGAAGTCTGGGTCATCGCGCCGGAAATAGCACCCTGTGGTTAACCTTGATCTAAGGCTCGCCTCGCGGCCCGGATCGGACACCATCCTGCGCGGCATTTGCGGCAGGCGCCATGCCGATACGGGAAGGTGACGACATTTTAATGCCTTACTGTGCCATTTCGGCTGAAATGAACGTGCGCAAAGTCCTTGCTTTCGCTATAGTGCTGTCAGTTCGCAGGATGAAAATTGCGGTCATAACAAGATATAGTCATGGCGCGCTAATGTTACTTGGCGATGACTGTCGCTATGTCCGTCTGTGCTGCCGCATAAAGAAACGGCAGCTTAAACAAGCCGCCGTTCAAGTTGTTCAGAGCCTACTGTGTAAACAGGCCCTTCGGGTCGCATCTCTAAGTAGATCATACGGGGCCGATTCGATCCAGTCGCAAAAGGCTGGGCGTAAACTATCTCCGTTTTCCATGGCTTTACGGATGTGATTGGCGCTGTGCCCAAGGCCTTCCCAGCCGAATCGCCGGCTCCAGGCGATTCGGCTGGTGGATGGCATCGCCCGGTTTGGCCCTTGTCGCCCACGCGCGCTGGGTGCCTCTCGCGCCCGTACGACGACTGGCGGGGCGATGTCCGTGGTGGCTCGTGCCTCTCGCCTCGGTGGACAACCGGGCCTGGCCACTTGCCCCGGCGGCGCCCTTGGGGAATCAACCGGGCATGGCAATTCTGAGCGACAAGTGGATCCGCCAGCAGGCGCAGGAAAACGGCATGATCGAGCCTTTCGTCGAGGCGCAGCGCCGCGACGGATGCATTTCCTATGGCCTGTCTTCCTATGGCTACGACGCGCGCGTTGCGCCGGAGTTCAAGATCTTCACCAATGTCGATTCGGCCGTGGTCGATCCCAAGGACTTCGCCGCGAACTCCTTCGTCGATCGTGAAACCGACGTCTGCGTGATCCCGCCCAATTCCTTCGCTCTGGCCCGCACGGTGGAATATTTCCGCGTGCCCAAGGACATCCTCGTGATTTGCCTGGGCAAGTCCACTTATGCCCGCTGCGGCATCATCGTGAACGTCACCCCGCTCGAACCCGGCTGGGAGGGGCACGTCACTCTCGAATTCTCGAACACGACGCCGCTGCCGGCCAAGATCTATGCCAACGAGGGCGCCTGCCAGTTCCTGTTCCTGAAGGGGAACGAGCCGTGCGAGACGAGCTATGCGGACCGCGCCGGCAAGTACATGGGTCAACGCGGTGTGACCCTGCCGCGCCTGTAAGGCGCGCCTTTCCGAATTTCCGTCCGAATTCGGGCCGCTTTTGGTCCGCTCGGCGCGTGCCTGCGTCCGGCCTTTCGCTGATTCGCCGCTCGAAGCGCGTGTGAAGCGCTCTCGGGGATAATTTTTTTCGCAGTGCAGCGAGGGGGCCGGTGGCTGCCTTTCGCCGACCCCCGCAAGCGCCAGTGTTTGCGGGGCTTTGCGGCCTGTTGGCAGATGCTTATTCGGCCTAACTATCTCATTCGAAATGTGAAGGATCTCCCCGAACGCGGCCGTGCTGGCTGTTGCAAAAATCCCATGAAAAACTATGTGAAGCCGTCCAAAGCGTGAGAGCGAGGATAACCAAGCACTGAAATGTGCTTTGGAGGGTGAAGGAATTTTTGAAGAAAGTTTGAGTAAGCCGGGCCACCGGGACGATCCGGAGGGCCCTAAACGAACGAGCGGCGATGACCGCCTGTTGCTGAGAAGTCCGCGGGCCGAAGACGGGCCCGCGATCTCGGCGCTGATCGCAGCATCGCCGCCGCTCGATACCAATTCCGCTTACTGCAATCTCCTGCAGTGCAGCGACTTCGCCGATACCTGCGTCGTCGCCGAGAGGGACGGCCAGATCGTCGGATGGATTTCCGGATACCGGCCCCCTTCGCATCCCGAGCGAATCTTCGTCTGGCAGGTCGCCGTCGACGCTTCGGCGCGTGGCCTGGGTCTGGGCGGGCGCATGCTCGATGAACTGATTGCGCGCCCCGCCGTGAAGGGGGCGACCACGCTCACGACGACCGTGACCGAAACCAACGATGCTTCATGGGGCCTCTTCCAGGCCTTCGCGCGCCGCCATGGCGCCGAGCTGACCAAACAACCGCGCTTCGAGCGCGAGGCGCACTTCGCAGGTGCGCACGACACGGAATGGCAGGCGAGCATTTCGCCGCTGCCGTCCGCCCAATTCAACTGAACAGGGAAACACCTGAGATGATGACGACTCCCAAGCCGAGCGCCAAGACGCCTGATACCGCCATTTATGACCGCCGTGAATCCGGGGTGCGCAGCTACTCCCGTTCCATGCCGCGTCAGTTCAACCGCGCGCAGGGCGTCTGGATGCATGACAGCGAGGGCGGACGCTATCTCGACTTCCTGTCGGGCTGCTCCTCGCTCAACTACGGACACAACCATCCGGTGCTCAAGCAGGCGCTGATGGATTACATCGCCAGCGATGGCGTGACCCACGCGCTGGACCTGCACACCGATGCCAAGACCGATTTCCTGCAGACCTTCGAGGACGTGATCCTGCGCCCGCGCGGCCTGGACTATCGCGCCATGTTCACCGGTCCGACCGGCACCAACGCCGTCGAGGCCGCGATCAAGCTGGCCCGCAAGGTCACCGGCCGCGAAATGGTGATCGCCTTTACCAACGGTTTCCACGGCATGACCCTGGGCGCGCTCGCCTGCACCGGCAATGCCGGCAAGCGCGGCGGCGCCGGCGTTCCGCTCAGCCACGTCAGCCATGAGCCGTTCGACGGCTACTTCGGCGACGAGGTCGATACCGCCGACCTGCTCGAACAGCGCCTTGCCGACCCGTCGAGCGGCCTCGATGCCCCGGCGGCATTCCTCGTCGAGACGGTGCAGGGCGAAGGCGGCCTCAATGCAGCGCGTCCGGAATGGCTGCGCAAGATCGCCGCGCTCGCCAAGAAGCACGGCGCGCTGATGATCGTCGACGACATCCAGGCCGGTTGCGGCCGTACCGGCGGCTTCTTCAGCTTCGAGGACATGGGCTTCACCCCCGATGTGGTCACCCTGGCCAAGTCGCTCTCGGGCATGGGTCTGCCCTTCGCGCTGACCCTGTTCCGCCCCGAACTCGACGTGTGGAACCCGGGCGAGCACAACGGCACTTTCCGCGGCAACAACCACGCCTTCGTCACCGCGACGGCGGCGCTGCGCGAATTCTGGGCCGATCCGTCCTTCGCCGACGACATCGCCCGCCGCGGCGGCATTCTCGAGCAGCGACTGGAACGCATTGCCCGCCGCCACGGTCTTTCGACCCGCGGCCGCGGCATGATGCGCGGCATCAATGTCGGCAGCGGGGAAGTGGCAGACAAGATTACCGGGGCCTGCTTCGATGAGGGCCTGATCATCGAGACCAGCGGCGCCCATGACGAGATCGTCAAGGTGCTCGCCCCGCTCGTCATCGACGACGAGACCTTCAACGCCGGCCTCGACATTCTCGAGGAAGCGATCGCCGAGGCGATCGCCCCCGTCGATGATGCGGACACGCGCTCCGAGCGCAAGCTCAACGTCGCCGCCTGAGGCCTGGAAGGCGGCCCCGCGCGGCCGCCCCTTGCCACGCGGCTTCCCATAAGAAACCAAGGAAAATAATATGATCGTTCGCAAGCTCAAGAACATTCGCAAGAGCGACAAGCACGTCAAATCCGAAGGCTGGACCAGCGACCGCCTGTTGCTCAAGGATGACGGCATGGGCTTCTCGTTCCACGTCACGACCCTGTACGCCGGCGCGGAACTGCACATGCATTACCAGAACCACCTCGAGGCGGTGCTGATCCTCAAGGGCACCGGCACGATCGAGGACCTGGGTACCGGCGAGACCCACGAGCTGAAGCCGGGCGTGATGTATGCGCTCAACAACAACGACAAGCACATCGTCCGTCCCGAGACCGAGATCCTGTGTGCCTGCGTGTTCAACCCGCCCGTCACCGGCCGCGAGGTCCATGACGAGAACGGTGCCTACCCCGCCGATGTCGACGCAGAGCGCGAACCCGCGCTTTCGGACTGAACGCAGACGGGGGTAGCAATGCAGGACCAATATCCGTCGCGATGCGCCGGGCAGCCCGAGCTGCTCGCGCGTCACGAACCTGTCGCGCGGCGTGCCTGGGAACCGGGCGCGCCGCTGACCGCCGAGCAGATCGAGCGGTTCGACCGGGACGGTTATCTCGTACTGGAAAACGTCTTTTCCGAAGCTGAAATTGCCGCACTCCAGGCCGAGACCGGCCGTCTTCTCTCCCATCCCGCCGGGCTGGAGGACGAGACCGTCATTTCCGAGCCGGACAGCCGCGAAGTCCGTTCGATTTTTCGCATCCACGGACAGAGCCGGATGATGGAGCGCCTGGCCGCCGACGAGCGGTTGGCGGGCGTCGCCAGCTACCTGCTCGACGACGAGGTGTACATCCACCAGTCGCGCCTCAACTACAAGCCGGGCTTCAAGGGCAAGGAATTTTTCTGGCACTCGGACTTCGAGACCTGGCACACCGAAGACGGCATGCCGTCGATGCGCTGCCTGTCGATGTCGGTGCTGCTGGCGGAAAACGATGCCAACAACGGCCCGCTCATGTTGATTCCGGGTTCGCAGCGGGTCTTCGTCAGCTGCGTCGGGGAGACGCCGGACGATCACTACAAGCACTCGCTGCGCAAGCAGGAGTTCGGCGTGCCCGATGAGTACAGCCTGGCCGAACTGGCCCACAGGCACGGCATCGATGCGCCTACCGGCAAGCCCGGCACGGTGATCCTGTTCGACTGCAACACCATGCATGGCTCGAACGGCAACATCACGCCGTTTCCCCGTTCCAATGCATTCTTCGTATTCAACGCGGTGAGCAATCGCCTCGTTGCTCCTTTCGGCGCGGAGAAGCCCCGCCCCGATTTCATTGCTGCCCGCAAGGTCGAGCCGATCCGGCCGGTCTCGGGCGAACTCATGGGAGTTGCCGCATGACTGCAGCCCATAGCGTCGAGAAAATCGGCGGTACCTCGATGGCCGCCACCTCTACCGTCTTCGACAATGTCCTCATCGCGGGACGCGAAGGCGCCGAGCTGTACAATCGCATCTTCGTCGTTTCGGCCTATGCCGGAATGACCGACCTCTTGCTCGAGCACAAGAAGTCGGGCGAGGCGGGCGTCTATGCCCACTTCTCGGCCAACGATGTCGAAGGTGGCTGGCAGGATGCGCTCGCCCGCGTGCGCGACGCCATGCATGAGCGCAATGCGCAGATGTTCGTCAGGCCGGAGAGCCTGCGCGAGGCGAACCGCTTCGTCGACGACCGTGTTGCCGCGCTCGATGCCTGCCTCGACGATCTCGACCGCCTGCGCTCGCATGGCCGGTTCTGTCTCAAGGAGCAAATGGTCACCGTGCGCGAAATGCTTGCCGGCCTCGGCGAAGCGCATTCCGCGCACTCGACTGCGCTGCTGCTGCGCGACCGGGGCGTGAACGCGGTCTTCGTCGACCTCACCACCTGGAACCATGACGAGCTTGCCAGCCTCGACGACCAGATCCTCAAGGCGCTCGAGCCGATCGACCTGGCGACGCAGATGCCGATCGTCACCGGCTATGCCGGCTGCGAAGGCGGCATGGTGCGCCGCTATGCCCGCGGCTATTCGGAAATGACCTTCTCGCGCATCGCGGTGCTGACCGAGGCGCGGGAGGCGATCATCCACAAGGAGTTCCACCTTTCCAGCGCCGACCCCAAGCTCGTCGGCACCGGCAAGGCCCGCAAGATCGGCCGCACCAACTACGATGTGGCCGACCAGCTCGCGAACCTGGGCATGGAAGCGATCCACCCGCGCGCGGGCCGCGGCCTGCGCCAGTCGGAAATCCCGCTGCGCGTGCGCAACACCTTCGACCGCGAGGACGAAGGCACGCTCATCCGCGGCAACTATGTGTCCGACAAGCCGCGTGTAGAGATCGTCACCGGGCTCCAGACCGTCCACGCCCTGCAGTTCTTCGAGCAGGACATGGTCGGCGAGAAGGGCTACGACGCCGCGATCCTCGAAACCCTCACCAAGCACGGGGCGTGGATCGTCAGCAAGAGCTCGAACGCCAACACGATCACCCATTACCTGAGCGGTATCGCCGCAGCGAAGATGGAGCGTATCGTTACCGACCTCGAGCGTGCCTATCCGGGTGCGGTAATCACTTCGCAGCCGGTGGCGATGGTTTCGGCGATCGGCAGCGACCTGTCCGAACCGGGCCTCGTCCCCCACGCGCTTGCGGCCTTGATGGACGCCGAAGTGGACGTGCTCGCGATGCAGCACCAGATCCGCAACGTCGACCTACAGTTCATCATCCACTCACACGATTTCGACGCGGCGATCCGCGCTCTCCACGGGGCGCTCGTCGAGGACGCCGGACGACTGGGCCAGCGCGCCGCAGCCTGACGGGCTCTGCCTGTCAGGGCGGCGGGCTGGGCACTTCCAGTCGGGCGATCAATCCGCCGCCCGGCGCAGCGGCGAACGAGAGCCCGCCGTGGAAGCGCATCATCAGCCGGTGCGCCGTGGGAATACCCAGACCGAAGCCCCTCGTGTCGCGCTGACGGGCTTCGTCGAGACGGAAGAAAGGGTCGAGGATCGCCTCGAAATAGTCGGGCGGGATCCCCGGCCCTTCGTCTTCGATAATCACCGCGTGACGCCCGTTCTCTTCCACCAGTGAAACTCGGGCCCGCTTGCCGAAGTGCACAGCGTTCTCGACGAGGGCGCATACGGCGAGCGCCAGCGGCTCACGGTAGGTGCGCGCGGTGGAACGACCGTGCATTTCCAGGCTCGCGCGGTTGCCGAACCCGGCGAGGAGGTCGGCGAGATACGACGCAAGGTCGATGCTCTCTGGCTCAGCGGAGAGGTGCTGCGCGCGCAGGAAGCGCTGCAGCGAGGCCAGCAGGTCTTCCATTTCATCGACGCTCTCGCGCATCAGCGCGGCGATTTCCGGATCGTCGATCAGGTCGCTGGCGACTTTCTGGCGTGATAGCGGTGTGCGCAAATCGTGGCTGATCGCCTCGAAGGAAAGCGCCTGGTCGCGCAGCAGGCGTTCGATGCGCGCCTGCATGACGTTCATGGCATGGCCCAGATTGCGCAAGTCCTTGGGGCCGCCTTCGCGGATCGGCACCTGCCGTCCCTGACCGATCGCTTCGGCGGCATCGGCCAGCCGTCGCAGCGGGCGCGTCAGCAGATGCAGCGCGCCCAGGCCCAGCGCCAGGCAGGCAAGCGTCGTCGCCAGTGTCAGCGCGGTAGCGCGCAGGGCGACCGGCCACATCGAACTGATGTCGCGCGAGCGGAAGTTGAGCCAGCCCTTCTCGCCCAGCCGGATCGAGCCGATCAGGTCCCGTCCGCCGCCGGACGCGCGCGTCGTTGCAAGGTTCAGCGAACGATTGGCGAGTGAGGGCTCCCATTCCACGATGCGCGCGGCAATCGCCATGAGCGCGGCATCGCCCGTCGGCGCGGCGACCAGCGGAGCCGTTGCCACCCGGGCGGAGAGGTGCCGCGTCGTCATGCTCTCGGCAAGGCGCGAGGGATCGAGCGCATTCACCCTGTCGCTCACCACCAGCAGCTCGGCCACGCGCCGTGCATGATCGTCGCGAAGCGTCTGGCGATCGATCGCGCTGTAGAACAGCAGGCTCGCGCCCAGCTGCACCAGTGCAAGGACGAGGAACACGACCGCCACGTAGGCTGCAAGACGGGTAGGGACTGGGCGGGCCACTGATCTCGATCCTCTCTCGGCCGGGCCGCCTTTTGCGCGGCTACCGATGCTTGTCATGTGCTGGCTTCCACCCCGCGCCATGCAGGTCAATCGCCAAGCGCGGCCAGCAACGATTTGAAACCCGGCGAACGTCCGACGCGCCGGAAACGAAACCTCCGGTTGACGAGCGGTCATTTTCGCGTAAAGGCCCGGGGCTCCGGCAGGCCGGGCGGTTAGCTCAGTTGGTAGAGCATCTCGTTTACACCGAGAGGGTCGGGGGTTCGAGCCCCTCACCGCCCACCATTTTCCTCAAGTCTCAGTTCATCGCGCGGTGCCGTTGGCACGCTGTCCATGCTGCTCGTCTTGGTGGGGCAGGAGGAGGTGGTCAGCCCGGAAGGCTGATGGCGCAGGGCCTTCTCCTCCCTCCGCCGAGAGCCTACTTGGCCTCGGCGATCAGCTTGAGCGCCTCCGGGCTCGTCCAGTCGTTGCCGCCGGTGTAGCGCCAGACTTCCTTGCCCTTGCTGTCGAACAGCACCGTCACCGGCAAGTTGCCGCCATACTGGAAGCCGAGGTCGCCGTTGTCGTCGACCCATGGCTGGATATGGTCCAGCTTGCGGCGGCGCAGGATTTCCACGGCCTTGTCCGATTGGCCCATGTCCTGCGAGATCGGCAGGACGGCGACGCCGGTCTCGTCCTCGCGGGCGATCAGGGCGTTCAGCGTCGGCATTTCCTCGATGCAGGGCGCACACCAGGTGGCCCACAGGTTGATCAGCAGCGGCTTGCCCCTGAACGAGGCAAGGTCGAGCGTTTCGCCGGTATTGTCGACCAGCGTGATTACCGGCATCGGATCGCCCTTGTGCGAGCGATCCAGCTTTTTCGAGGCGGCCTGGGCCGGCGCGGCAGATTCGGCAGGCGCCTGCGAAGCCTGCGGTTGCGACTCCCCTTCGCTTTGCCTATCGCAGCCCGCGGCCAGCAGGGCGCCAGTAAGGACGAGACACTTGAGCGATCGGGAAGACAGCAAGATGGGAGGCTCCAACCAGATGTGGGGCGGACGGTTCGAAGGTGGACCGTCGGCAATCATGCGCGAGATAAATGCCTCGATCCCCTTCGACAAGGCATTGTGGCGTCAGGATATCGCCGCCAGCAAGGCGCACGTCGCCATGCTGGGTGCCTGCGGCATCGTCGCGGGCGAGGACGCGGTGCTGATTTCCGAGGGGCTGGACAAGGTCGCGGCCGAGTACGAGGCGAACGGCGTGCCCGAGGACTGGGACCTCGAGGACATCCACATGACGACCGAATCGCGCCTCACCGAGTTGATCGGCCCGGCGGCGGGTCGCCTGCACACGGCGCGTTCGCGCAACGACCAGGTGGCGACCGATTTCCGCCTGTGGGTGCGCGACTCCATCGACCAGATCGACGCCGGTCTGGAGGCGCTGCAGGTCGCGCTCGTCACCCGCGCCGGTGAGCATGCCGATTCGATCATGCCCGGCTTCACCCACCTGCAGACCGCGCAGCCGGTTACCCTGGGCCATCACCTGATGGCCTACTACGAGATGATCTCGCGCGATCGTTCGCGCTTCGCCGATGCCCGCAAGCGGATGAACCGCAGCCCGCTCGGCTCGGCGGCGCTGGCCGGGACCGGCTTTCCGATCGACCGCAAGATGACCGCTCAGGCGCTGGGCTTCGATGCGCCGACCGACAACAGTCTCGATTCGGTGTCCGACCGCGACTTTGCGCTCGACTACCTGATGGCGGCCTCGCAGTGCTCGCTGCACCTCTCGCGTCTGGCGGAGGAATTCATCATCTGGGCGAGCCAGCCCTTCGGCTTCGTGGCTCTGCCCGATGCCTTGTCGACCGGCAGCTCGATCATGCCGCAGAAGAAGAACCCGGACGCCGCCGAACTGGTGCGCGGCCATGCCGGTCGCATCACCGGCTGCCTGACTGCGCTGATGATGACGATGAAGGGCCTGCCGCTCGCCTATTCGAAGGACATGCAGGACGACAAGCCACCGGTCTTCGAGGCCGCCAGCCTGCTGGCGCTGTCGGTCGCGGCGATGACCGGGATGGTCGCCGACACCAGATTCCGCACCGACCGCATGCGCGGCGCGGCCGAGCTGGGCTTTGCCACGGCCACCGACCTTGCCGACTGGCTGGTGCGCGAGGGCAACATTCCCTTCCGCGAGGCGCATCACATAACCGGCGCTGCGGTCAAGCTCGCCGAAACGCGCGGGTTGGCGCTGGACCAGTTGCCGCTCTCCGACCTGAAAGAGATCGACAGCCGCATCGACGAGCGCGTATTCAAGGCGCTCTCGGTCGAGGCTTCGGTCGCCGCGCGCAATTCGCACGGCGGCACCGCACCCGATCAGGTTCGCCTGCGCGTGGCCGAGGCCCGGTCCGCGCTCGGTCTGGAGTAAGTCTACCTTGCGCAAGCTCATCCCGCTCGTTCTCGTTCTTGCGCTGGTTGCCTGCGGCCAGCGCAAGGGGCTGTCGCTGCGGGAAGGGCAGCAATTGCCGCCCGCGCCCTATGGCCGTGCGGAAAGGCCGACATCGGACGAACTGCTCAATCCGCCGACCCTGGCGATCCCCGAGCGCAGCGTCGAACTGCGCACCCGATCCGAGGAACGCGAGGACGATCCCTACGATCTCCCGCCGCCCGAATAAGCCCCTGACAGGACAACAATGGACCATTTCGAACTGAAGAACGGCGCGCTTCACGCCGAGGACGTGCCGCTCGAAACGATCGCGCGCGAAGTCGGCACGCCGGTCTACGTCTATTCGCGCGCCACGCTGACGCGCCATGCCCGCGTCTTTCGCGAGGCGCTTTCGGCCCTGCCCAGCGTGCACATCGCCTTTGCCGTCAAATCCAACCCCAACCTGGCCGTACTGCATCTGCTGGCCAGCGAAGGCTACGGTGCCGACGTAGTGTCGGAAGGCGAGATGCGCCGGGCCCTGGCCGCGGGCATCCCGGCCCGTGACATCGTCTTTTCCGGCGTCGGCAAGTCGAAGCGTGAGCTCAAGGCAGCGGTCGAGGCGGGCATCGGGCAGTTCAACCTCGAGAGCGAGGAAGAAGGCGTCGAGCTGGCGCAAATCGCCGCGGCGCTGGGCAAGCGGGCCTCCTGCGCGCTGCGCGTGAATCCCAATGTCGATGCCAGGACCCACGCCAAGATCTCGACCGGCAAGGCCGAGAACAAGTTCGGCGTCGCCTATGACGTGGCCGCCGGCATCTACGCCCGCCTCGCCGGATTGCCCGGCCTGCAGATGCGCGGCCTTGCCGTGCACATCGGCAGCCAGATCAGCGACCTCGAACCCTCGCGCCAGGCCTTCATCAAGATGGGCGCGCTGATGGAGACGATCCGGGCCGAAGGCCACGAAGTCACGCACATGGACCTCGGCGGCGGCCTGGGCGTGCCCTACAAGGTGGGCGAAAGCCTGCCCACGCCCGATGACTACGGGCGCATGGTCCACGATGTGGCGAAGGACTGGGGCGTCACCCTGATGTTCGAACCGGGCCGCGTCATCACCGGCAATTCCGGTGTGCTCGTGACCGAGGTGATCCGGGTGAAGCAGGGCGCGTCGAACCCCTTCGTGGTGGTCGATGCGGCGATGAACGACCTCGCCCGTCCGGCGATGTACGATGCCTGGCACGATTTCGCGGCGGTCAACCCGACCGGCGCGACGATGGTTGCGAACATCGTTGGCCCGATCTGCGAAAGCTCCGACACTTTCGCCATGGGGCGCGAGATCGATGCAGTGAAGGCAGGCGATTTCGGCGTGTTCCGCACTGCCGGTGCCTACGGCGCGACGATGGCCAATACCTACAACAGCCGTGCGCTGGTGCCCGAGGTGATGGTCGACGGCGAGAAGTGGGGCCTTGTCGCCAACCGCATCGAGCCTGAGACCATCCTGGCCGCCGAACGCGTGCCGGATTGGCTGAAGCAGGCGTAATTGCGCGGAGTGGTCCGAAGATGATCGAAACCCTTCCCCTGTTCCACCGTATCGCCGGCCAGCCGGTGGTGGTGCTGGGCGTGGGGGATGCGGCCGAGGCAAAGCGGCGGCTGGTCGAGCGGGCGGGCGGCATCGTCGTCGACGACCTGCAGGAAGGGATCGACAAGGGTGCGCGGCTCGCCTTCATCGCCCATGAGGACGAGACAGCGGCACAAGGCGACACGGTTCGTGCGCGCTGTGCGGGATTGCTGGTGAATGCCACCGATCGTCCGGCGCTGTGCGACTTTACCGTCCCCTCGATCCTCGATCGCTCGCCGGTTCTCGTCGCCATCGGGACGGGCGGCGCTTCAGCGGGCCTCGCCAAGCAGCTGCGGCTGCGCCTGGAAGTGCTGTTGCCGCAGTCGCTCGGAGCGCTTGCAAAGGCGCTGGGCGCCGCCCGGGCTGCCTTGCGTGGGCGCTTCCCCGATGCCGGAGATCGCCGCCGCGCGCTCGATGCCGCGCTCGGCTCGGGCGGACCGCTGGACCCGCTCGACGAAGCCAGCGCCGGCAGGATCGACGACTGGCTCTCGGCAGCCGGTCAGGAGCGGGTGGGCGTGGTGGAGATCGTCCTGCACAGTGACGATCCGGAGGACCTGACTTTGCGTCAGGCGCGCCTCTTGGGATCGGCCGACCTGATCGCCTACGAAACCGAAGTTCCCCGCGCGGTGCTGGACCGTGCCCGCGCCGATGCCACGCGGGTCATGGTCGCGACGGGCGAGAGCCCGCGTACGGGCGAAGGACTTACAATCCTCCTGCGCATGGCCCCCGGAGCCGACTGAGCTGCCCCTCGGGCACAACGCGAGTCGCCCGGACCCCAACCGCGTCTTCGCCCGGTCAGTAACCCGATCCTAAACATCGTGTCCGGCAGTTAAACTCGGGACGCGTGGTTCTGCGTTATTATTACAATGTTTTAATTGCTCGCAGGGCGACCGTTAAGCGTAATTTGCTAACGGCGAGGCAGTGCCTGGCCCAATGAGGGACACCACGACATGACCGAACCCGGGTTTCTGCACTTGCCGGAAATCGATCCCGCGTCGCTGCCGGATCCGGCGCAGCCGATCGGCCTGTTCGGTAGCTACACCGATGCTGCGGGCCGTCAGGTCCATGACGCGGCAGAGGCTTCGCTGGAGGCCTATCTCTACGAACTCCACCCTGGCACCTGATCCGAACGCATATGTTTCATGACAAGACGCTGGCAGACCTGCGCGAGAACGACGAAGGCTGGATGAAGGGGCAGCGCGATCTCGCGGCACTTGTGGGGAAGTGGCGCGCGCGCCCCGAGGCAAGCCGGGTTCTCGCCGATCTCGAACGCTTCGGCGATGGAGATCCGTTGGAGGCCTGTCCTTCGCTTGCCGGGCTGTTCGAAGAGGGAAGCGGAGCCGCGCACGAACTCGTCGCGAACTTCCTGGAATTGGGCTTGTGGGGCTTGCGCTCGCACCCGCTGGGTCACTTGCCGCTGCGCCACGGGGTAGGCCATGCCGGGCAGACCCTGCTGCTTTCGCATTGGGGCACCGCGACCTTGGCTCTTGTCACGTATGAAGGTGAGCGGCTTTCCGCTTTGCCCGAGGCACGGACGGTGGCCTTTACCCCGCTTGAAAGCTGGTCCTTCGTACTGGCCGGTTCGGCCACGGCCGGCCGCGTGCGCTGCATGAATGTGCAGGACCGCCGGGCCGAACTGCAGGTTGAGGCGCTGTCCATTCATCCGGGTGCCGTGATCCACAGGGACGGCCGGCGCGAGACGATACAGATGCGCGGTGCGTCAGGCCGCCTGGTGAAATTGCGGTTGCAGCGCTTCCTCGGCGCGAGCGAACCGGTCCGCGAATTCGCGCTCGCCGATGGAGGGCTTGTGCATCAGGCTGCGTCCAACCTGCACGACAGCCGCTGCGAGCTCGCGATCTCGGTACTTTCGCGCATGGGACGGCGAGACGCAGTGCCGGTGATTTCGCGCATCGTGACGGGGAACGGGCACGAAGGCCTGCGCTGGCAGGCCATGCGCGAACTGCTTGCCCTCGATACCCGCGCCGGGATGATCCTGCTCGGCCAGATCGCCGCTTCGGACGACGATCCGCTCGCCGCATTGGCGCAGGAAACGCAGCGCGCGCTGCTACGCACCTGGCCGGAGCTGGAAAGGGTATCGCAGTGGCGCAGCTGATCGAAATGCGCGATCCCACGCGGGCTTCGCTTTCGGAGTGCATCGATGCGCTGTCCTCGTGGGGTTTCGATCCGCGCGAGCGGGAAAGCGTCGCACATGCAGCCCACTGGCTGCGCCGGCTTGGCAACGACCGGGTCTTCCTCGGCGATCTGCTGATTGACCTGCTGGCGGGCTTCGCGCCTTCGCCGGCTGCGGTGGACGCGATCAGCAGCGGTGGCCCGCAATCGATCGTGCTGGCAACGCCGGGGCGCGGCAATTTCTGCATCCGCGCCAATATCTGGCCGGCCGCCGCGGACTACGCGATGCGGGCCAGTGGCGCGCGGGCCTTCGGCTATGGCACTGCCCACGACCACAACTACGACTTCCTCACGCTCGGCTATTTCGGCCCGGGCTGCGAGATCGAGGACTTCGAGTACGACGGGCACTGTGTCATCGGCCGTGCGGGAGAGGCGATCGCGCTCAAGCGGCTGGGCCGGACCCGGTTGCGCAAGGGCCGGGTGCTCCACTACCGCGCGCACCGCGACATCCATCGGGTCAACCCGCCCGCTTCGCTCTCGGTTTCGCTCAAGCTGGTCCACACCCAGGCCGTGCAGGGATGGCTCAGCCATTACGAATTCGACACGGTCGAAGCGCGCATCACGCGCGTCATGGGAAGCGGACCGAGCGAGACTTTTCTGCGCCTTGCGGTGGCGCTGGGCAGCGAAGAGGCCAAGGAGCTTGCGCAGCATTTCGGGCGTAGTCACGCCAGCGATAGAATGCGCCTAAACGCGTGGGAGGCGCTGTCCGCCTGCGCCGAGAGCGAGCACGCGCGCGAGGGGATCTGGCGTCAGGCCGAAGCCAGCGGTAGCCGCCTCGTCGCGCAAGTGGCGAAGCACAGACGCGGCATGCTTTGCGGATAGGCTGCCCGCCGAGGTCGCCCGGCAAGTCGAAACGCGCGCGGTCCTTGGGGGCCGCGCCTAGAGTACGCCCCCGGCCAGCGCATCGATTGCGCCTTGCAGGATTACCGCGGCGGCGGCGGAATCGATGCGTTCGGCGCGCTTGGCGCGGCTCATGTCCTGGGCGATGAGGCCGCGTTCGGCGCCCATCGTCGACCAGCGTTCGTCCCACAGCAGGATCGGCAGGCCGAGCGCGGCAAGGTTGCGGGCATAGGCGCGGCTCGATTGCGAGCGCGGGCCTTCCGATCCGTCCATGTTGAGCGGCAGGCCGATGACGATGCCCTTGATCGAGCGTTCGCGGATCAGGCCCTCGAGCAGCGCCTTGTCGGCACCGAACTTGCCGCGCTTGAGCGTCTTTCCGGGCGAGGCGAAGTGCCAGCCTGCATCGCAGAAAGCCGTGCCGATGGTCTGCGTGCCGAGGTCGAGCGCCAGCAGTGGCCCGGCGTCGGGCAAGGCATCGCGATAGTCGAGCGCGCTGGTGGTTATGAGTGCTGCTTCTGCCATGCCGCTATCCGCCGTTCGAAGTCGGCCCTGATGTTCGCCCAGAACAGGGTGTAGTCATAGACGTGGTAATTGTTGCCCGGCAGCACGTAGGGGCCGAGGTCGAGCCTGGGCGGCGGTCCGATGTGCAGGAACATGTCGCTTTCGCAAGCCGCAGGTACGACCTGCCTCACCAGTTCGCCGTTCCAGCTTGCCGGATCGGGCACCAGTGTGCCGAGGTTGGCCTGTGCGTCCGCAACGCCGTTGCGCGTACCAGTCAGTGGATTGCTGCACAGGAACGGGCTGTCGATTGCCACGCCCTCGGCAGTCGTCTGCGTGAGCGGCTGTCCGTCGAGACCGCGGCGGCGCACGTAGGCCTTGACCAGCTGCTCGGTCTCGGCAGGGTCTGCCACGGTGAGCCAGCTCATCACGCAGCCGGCCTGGTCGGGCCTGTCGCAGGGGCCGAGGCCCATTTCCGGCAGGTCGTGGTCGATCGAGACCGGCCAGCCCACGATGTAGGCTGCGGCGATGCGCTCGGCCAGCGGGGTGCCGGCCACGCGGTCGCGCAGCAGGCGGCGTAGCAGGAATGCGCCCTGGCTGTGTCCTGCCAGCACGATCGGCTGGTCCTGCGGGACCGTCTTGATGAAGGCATCGAAGGCGGCAAGGACGTCGCCGTAGGCCAGGTCGATCGCCTTGTCGGCCTGCGGGTCGTCGGTCAGGAACGCGCCGACAGCGGCCTGGCGGTAGCGCGGGGCCCAGAGCTGGTCGGCTGCGTTGAAAGGCGTCGCCATGCCCTTGACGTAAAGACCCGCCAGATCGCGCGAGGCCTTGTCGTTCAGGCTCGCGTTCCACGCGTCCTTCTCGACGTAGCTGGTGGGATGGACGAAGAAGACCGCGGCGGCGAGCGGATCTCCGGCCGGCTGGCTTGCACCCTGTGGCAGGTAGCGTGAGGGATCGGACTTGGGCAGCATCCCAGGGCGCGCAATCCACATGTCCGTCTTGTCCCAGGCGTTCATCGCCATCGCCGGCTGCGGCTGGAACGTGACATCCGGCACGAAGGCCATTTCCGTAAGGTCTTCGGCCCAGAACAGCAGGGCAATGCGCCCGACCGTGATCAGGACGATGATGGCGGCGACGGCATAGAGGAACTTGCGGACCATCAGGTGGCATTCCCGCCGGGCTGGCCGGTGCTGCTGTCGGACGGGTGCTTTTCGATTCGCGGGCGCAGGCTGGTGAGGGCGCGCCCTTCGCGCAGGGCGCTCCACCAGCTCAGCGGGTTCCAGGTCTGCGTACCGTCGAGCGAGAAGGTGATGAATTCGGCGCGCCCGCCGATGTCGGAGAGCGGCACCGGACCGCCAAGGCCGCCGCCCGGCGTGCCCTGGTAGTCCGTCTCGAAGGGAAAGCGGCTGTCGGCCGAACGGTCGCGGTCGTCGCCCATCAGGAAGACATGGCCTTCAGGCACGGTGATCTCAGGATAATTGTCCATGACCTGCGTCGTATAGTCGATCACCTGGTAGGTCGCACCGTTGGGCAGTGTCTCGCGGTAGGCGGGAAGGTCATAGACTTCGCGACCGCTGGGCAGGCGGCGGCGGTAGAGCTCGAAACCCTTGTAGCAGTGCCCCGGCTGCGCATCGCCCTCGCATTGCAGGGCGTCGTCGGCGGCGATCTCGACCGGCGGCTCGACTTCGCGCGGGATGAATTTGCCATTGAGGCGGATGCGCCCGTCGACCACGGCGATGCGGTCGCCGGGAAGCGCGACGACGCGCTTGATCAGGTCAGCCTTGCGGTTGCCCGGCACCACGATCACGATGTCGCCGTACTCCGGCGTCGAGCCGAACAGCCGCCAATTGGCGCGCGGAAGCATGTGAAAGCTCACCGAGGACCAGTTCCAGCCGTAGGCGTACTTGGAAACCACGAGCCGATCGCCCACCAGCAGGTTGGGCATCATCGAGATCGACGGGATGTAGAAGGGCTTGGCGATCAGCGAATGGAACGCCAGCACGCCCAGCAGCATCAGCGCCAGGCCGCGCAGTTCGTGCAGCCAGTTGACCTTGGGCTTGTCCGGATTGCTAACGGGGCTCTCCTGCGCGCAAAGGGTGGAGGCGGTATCGGCGGTGTGTTCGGTCATTCTCGGTGGAGCGCTCGGAAAAGTCTAGGAACCGGACGGAGCGGGAGCCGCCGCAAGCGGACGGGCCTCGATCACGACGAATGCCTGGGCCCATGGATGATCGTCGGTGAGCGTCAGGTGAACCACGGCCTCGTGACCGGCGGGAACCATCAGGTCGAGCCGGGCCTTCGCGCCGCCGGTGAGGGCAAGGGTAGGGGCGCCCGATTTCGCATTGATGACGCCGATGTCCTTCATGAACACCCCGGCCTTGAAGCCGGTGCCGACCGCCTTCGAATAGGCTTCCTTGGCCGCGAATCGCTTGGCGAGGGTCCCGGCCTTGGTGAACGGGCGGCGATTGGCCTTGGCCTGCTCGATTTCGGTGAAGACGCGCTTCTCGAAGCGCTCGCCGAAGCGGTCCAGCGAAGCCTGGATACGCTCGATGTTGCACAAGTCGGAACCCATTCCGATGATCACGACGCACTCTCCGTCCTGCGGCCGATATTGCAGCCGGCTTCCTTCCCCCGATGGTGGATGGGGGGCTTCAAGTCACCGGACTTCGTCCATCAGCGCGCGCATTTTCGTCACGCTCGCCTCGAGCCCACAAAATATGGCCTCTCCAATGAGATAGTGTCCGATGTTCAGTTCTGCGAGCTGCGGAATGGCTGCGATCGGCTGGACGTTCTCGTAAGTGAGGCCGTGCCCGGCATGGGGTTCTATGCCGTTCTTGGCAGCCAGCGCGGCCATGTCGACGATGCGCTTGAGCTCGACTGCGACCTGCTCGCCCTCTGCATGGGCATATTCGCCGGTATGGAACTCGACGATGGGCGCGCCCAGCTTCATTGCCGCTTCGATCTGCCGTGGGTCCGGGGCGATGAACAGGCTCACCCGCACGCCTGCGTCCGACAGGCGCGAGACGATCGGGGCGAGCTGGTTGTGCAGCCCGGCTGCGTCGAGCCCGCCTTCGGTCGTGCGTTCTTCGCGCTTTTCCGGGACGATGCAGGCCGCGTGCGGCTTGTGGCGCAGCGCGATCTCCAGCATTTCGTCGGTCGCTGCCATTTCGAGGTTGAGCGGCAGGCCGGTGGCGGCCTGCACGCGCACCAGGTCCTCATCGCGGATGTGTCGGCGATCTTCGCGCAAGTGCACGGTGATGCCGTCACCCCCGGCCTGCGCGACGATCTGCGCCGCGCGCGCCGGATCCGGATGCTCGCCGCCGCGCGCATTGCGGATCGTGGCGACGTGATCGATGTTGACGCCTAGGCGCAGGCGCGAGGGGGTAAGGGCGTTCATCCGATAATCCTGGGGTTTTCCGGCGGGTCGAAGGGTCAGGGCTGGACGCGGCTGCCCGGCTTGATCGCGGGGGTCGCCGCCAGCTCGGGGGGCAGTTCGTCGTCGGCGTACGTCGGGAAGTTGATCTCGACGAGCGGGAAGTAAGGTACGCCCAGATCCACGGCGCCGCCCGAACGGTCGACCAGCGAGGCCGCCGCGATGACCCGGCCGCCTGCCGCCTCGATCGCCTTTATCGCCTCGCGCGAGGACTTGCCGGTGGTGACCACGTCCTCGACCATCAGCACCCTGTCGCCGGGATCCAGTTCAAAGCCACGGCGCAGCTCGAAAGTACCTTCCGGGCGTTCGACGAACATCGCGTCGACCTGCAACGCGCGGCCCATCTCCTGGCCGATGATCACGCCGCCCATGGCCGGCGAGACGACCTTGTCGATCTGCTTGCGCACGTCGTGCGGCAGCTTGCTGGCGAGCGCGACGGCGAGTCGTCCGGCACGGTCGGGGCTCATGAGGACGCGCGCGCATTGAAGGTAATGCGCACTGTGGCGGCCGGAGGAGAGCAGGAAGTGCCCCTCAAGCAATGCCTTGCTGGCGCGGAACTCTGCGAGGACTTCTTCTTCCTGCATTACGACCTATTCCTTCGATGCATATTTCATGGATCTGGCGCACCTTCGACACGCCGTTTGCCAAAAATTCCCCTAGAGGCGCTTGAGACACGCGGCAAGCGCGCGTATAGGCCCCGCGGAAGGGGGGCCTCCGGCTCCGCATCAGGGCGCGCGTATGCGGGGGCGACTCGCGTGCGCGGATTTGGAAAACGGAAGCGCAAAAAAATATGAATTTGGGCAAAACCGCACGCGCCGCGAGCCATACCGCAAAGGCTCTGGGCCTGTCCCTTGGAAGCATCATGGCTGCCGGAGTCATGGCACCCCAGGCGGCTTTTGCCGCCGCGGCATCCGAACCTGCCACCGCCGCGACTGCGGACGCCGCCGCTTCTGCCGGCAGCTACACGCCGATGGCCCCGACCCCGGGGATCGGCATGCCCGTCGACAGCGGCATCGGCTTCCAGCAGCAGTTCTCCAAGCTCGGCGAATATGGCGAGTGGATCCACAATTCGGTGCTGCTGCCGATCATCGCCGTGATCACCGTGTTCGTGCTGCTGCTGCTCGTCGTCATCGTCGTGCGCTTCAACCGCCGCGCCAACCCGGTACCTTCGAAGACCAGCCACAACACGCTGCTCGAAGTGGTCTGGACGCTGGTTCCCGTGCTGGTCCTCATCGGCATCGCGGTTCCCTCGATCGACCTGCTGGCCAAGCAGTACAAGCCTGCCCCGAAGGGCGCGCTGACCATCAAGGTCACCGGCAACCAGTGGTTCTGGACCTACGGCTATCCCGACAATGGTGAGTTCGAGGTCGTCTCGAACATGCTCAACATCCCGGGTCAGCCGACCATCAACAACGGCGTGCGCGAAGTCGGTTCCGAGCCCTGGGACGGTCCTTCGCACCTCGAGGTCGACAACCGCATGGTCGTCCCCGTCGGTGAACCGATCCGTCTGCAGATCACTGCGTCCGACGTGATTCACTCGTTCGCCGTGCCTTCGCTCTGGTTCAAGCTGGACGCGGTTCCGGGCCGGATCAACGAGAAGGTCCTCTTCGTCGAGAAGCCCGGCGTCTATTACGGCCAGTGCTCCGAGCTTTGCGGTGCCAAGCACGGTTACATGCCGATCGCGGTCGAGGCTCTGCCGCGCGACAAGTACGACGCCTGGGTGCTGACGCATGCCGGCGGCAAGATCGACGGTCAGGCGACCGCCGCATCCGAGACCGATTACCTGCCGGGTGAAGAGCCCGCCGGCGAAGCGTCGGAGGCTCCGGCCGCCGAAGCCACTGCTGCCGCCGAATAAGCCCGCATTCAAGGACAGGGTCACCAGAACATGGCAACCACAGCCCCAGAACATTTCCCGGCGCACTCTGACGATCACGCGCACGACCATGACCACAAGCCGGGCTTCTTCGCCCGCTGGTTCATGTCCACCAACCACAAGGACATCGGCACGATGTACCTGATCTTCGCGATCATCGCGGGGATCGTGGGCGGTGCCTTCTCCGGCATGATGCGCGTCGAACTGGCGCAGCCGGGCATCCAGTACCTGGACACTTTCGCAAAGTGGTTCGGTGCGGTTAACCCGGACTTCAACTCGACGCTGCACGTCTGGAACGTGCTGATCACCGCGCACGGCCTGATCATGGTCTTCTTCATGGTCATGCCCGCGATCATCGGCGGCTTCGGCAACTGGTTCGTCCCGATCATGATCGGCGCGCCGGACATGGCCTTCCCGCGCATGAACAACATCTCGTTCTGGCTGACCGTTGCGGGCTTCTGCTCGCTGCTGTGCTCCGCCTTCGTGCCGGGCGGCACGGGCCTGGGCGCCGGCACCGGCTGGACCGTCTATGCTCCGCTGTCGACCACCGGCTCGCCCGGACCCGCCGTCGACTTCGGCATCTTCGCGCTGCACCTTTCCGGTGCCGGCTCGATCATGGGCGCTATCAACTTCATCACCACCATCTTCAACATGCGTGCGCCTGGCATGACCATGCACAAGATGCCGCTGTTCGTGTGGTCGGTGCTCGTCACGGCCTTCCTGCTGCTGCTCGTGCTGCCGGTTCTCGCCGCCGCGATCACCATGCTGCTGACCGACCGCAACTTCGGCACCACCTTCTTCGATCCTTCGGGCGGTGGCGATCCGGTCCTGTACCAGCACCTGTTCTGGTTCTTCGGCCACCCCGAAGTGTACATCATGATCCTGCCGGGCTTCGGCATCATCTCGCAGATCGTCTCGACCTTCTCGAAGAAGCCGGTGTTCGGCTACCTCGGCATGGCCTACGCCATGGTCGCGATCGGCGTGGTCGGTTTCATCGTGTGGGCCCACCACATGTACACCACCGGCCTTTCGGTTAACACGAAGATGTACTTCACCGCGGCGACCATGGTCATCGCAGTCCCGACCGGCATCAAGATCTTCTCGTGGATCGCGACGATGTGGGGTGGCTCGATCACCTTCAAGTCGCCGATGGTCTGGGCGATCGGCTTCATCTTCCTGTTCACCGTCGGCGGCGTGACCGGCGTCGTTCTCGCCAACGGCGGCATCGACGACAACCTGCACGACACCTACTACGTCGTGGCGCACTTCCACTACGTGCTCTCGCTGGGTGCAGTGACCGCGCTCTTCGCCGGGTTCTACTACTGGTTCCCGAAGATGAGCGGCCGCATGCACTCCGAGTTCCTGGCGCATGTCCACTTCTGGGTGTTCTTCATCGGCGTGAACCTGATCTTCTTCCCGATGCACTTCCTCGGGCTGCAGGGCATGCCGCGTCGCTACCCCGACTACGCCGAGGCCTATGCGCACTGGAACCAGGTCGCGACCGACGGCTACATGATCATGGCGGCTTCGCTGGTGATCTGGTTCGCCAACATTGCCTACGCGTTCATCGCCGGCAAGAAGGCGGAAGACAACTACTGGGGCGAAGGTGCGACCACGCTCGAGTGGACGCTGTCAAGCCCGCCGCCGTTCCACCAGTTCGAGACGCTTCCGGTCATCGAGGAAGTGCATCACCACTGAGAACGCAACCGCGCGCCATTGCGGGTATGAACGAAGCAATCCAGAGCCTCCTTCGCGAGCAGCTCTGGATTGCTTCGGCGCATTGGCGCCTCGCAATGTTGGCCCTTGTGAGTGTAAGATCCTAAGACCATGTCCGTGACGAGTCCCAGTTCAACGCAGCAGCTTCCGGCGGATTGGCGCGATCTCTTCGCGCTGACCAAGCCGCGCGTGATGAGCCTGGTGATCTTCACCGGCCTGTGCGGTCTGCTCGCCGCGCCCGATCGCATCCACCCGGTCCTCGCCTTCACCGCAATCCTGTGCATCGCGATGGGTGCCGGCGGTGCCGCTGCGCTCAACCAGTGGTGGGAAGCCGATCTCGACGCGGGGATGAAGCGCACCGCGAACCGTCCGCTGCCGCAAGGCCGGCTGGACCGGACCACCGCGCGTGATTTCGGCGGCGTGCTATGCGCTGCCTCTGTATTCCTGATGGGCTTCGCGATCAGCTGGCTGGCCGCCGCGATCCTTGCTCTCTCGATCGTCTACTACGCCGTCGTCTACACGATGTGGCTCAAGCCGCGCACGCCCCAGAATATCGTCATCGGCGGCGGGGCGGGGGCCTTCCCGCCATTGATCGGCTGGGTTGCGGCCACCGGGCACATCACATTGATGCCGGTCGTGCTCTTCGCCATCATCTTCATGTGGACGCCGCCGCATTTCTGGGCGCTCGCGCTGTTCGTGAAGAGCGACTACGCCAAGGTGGGCATCCCGATGATGCCGGTCGTTGCCGGTGAGAAGTCGACTCGCCGCCAGATCCTCGCCTATGCGATCCTGCTCTTGCCGCTCAGCGTCGTTCCCTGGTGGATCGGTGGAACGCATGCGGTCTACGGCATTTCTGCCATCGTCCTGTCCACCCTGTTCCTGGCGCTGTCAGTCCGTGTCGGCCTGCGCGAGAAGGACGGGCCGGAAGACACGATGAAGCCGGAAAAGCAGCTCTTCGCCTATTCGGTGATCTATCTCTTCGCACTCTTCGCAGCGCTCGTAGTCGACCGCTTCGTGGTCATCTGAGGACCTCAATCCATGGCCGATAACGATCCTACACCGCGCACGCCCCAGGACATCCGCAAGAGCCGTAACCGGGTGCTTGCACTCAGCCTCGCGGCATTCGTGATCCTCGTGTTCTTCATCTCGATTGCCAAGATGAGCTGAAGCGCATGACGGCCGTGACCCGCCAGGAGCGCAGCAACAGGAAGACTGCCTTTATCGCGCTTGCGATCGCGCTGGGGATGCTCGGCCTGGGTTACGCTTCGGTACCGCTTTACCGGATCTTCTGCCAGGTCACCGGCTACGGCGGCACCACCAAGCGGGTGGACGAGACGCGGGCCGCCAGTGTCAAGGACAGCGGTCGCACCATCACGGTGCGCTTCGATGCCAATGTCGCGCGCGACATGCCCTGGGAATTCAAGCCGCTGCAGGTCACCGACACCGTCTCTATCGGTGCGCGCGACATGGCGCTTTTCTGGGCGAAGAACGATTCGGACCAGACCGTGACCGGCACCGCCAGCTTTAACGTGGAGCCGGAGCAGGCTGCAAAATATTTCAACAAGATCCAGTGCTTCTGCTTCACCGAACAGACCCTGAAACCGGGCGAGGAAGTGCGCATGCCGGTGCTCTATTACATAGATCCGGCGATTCTCGACGATCCCGACAACAAGGACGTTGAGCTGATCACGCTCAGCTATACGTTCCACGTCACATCGATCGGGGATGCAAAGACACTGGACCGCGAACAAACTGGCGGTTAAGGGCCGCATGGGAAACCTGCGTACCGGCCCGGCCGGATGCGCTCGTGTGACATATTCGATAAACGGGGACGAAGGCACCATGGCCGGTACCAAGCACCACGATTACCATATTCTTCCGCCGGACATCGTTCCGCTGGCGACTACGATCGGCGCCTTCACCTTCACCTCGGGCATGGTTCTGTTCATGCACGACATGCCGGGCGGCCACTTCGTGCCGTGGCTGGGCATGGCGCTGCTGCTGGCCTCGATGTTCGCCTGGTTCTCGAAGATTGTGAAGGAAGCGCATGCCGGCGATCACACGCCCGTCGTGCAGCTCCACCAGCGCTATGGCATGATCCTGTTCATCGCTTCGGAAGTGATGTTCTTCGTCGGCTGGTTCTGGGCCTTCTTCGACTTCTCGCTCTTCCCCTCGACGATTTCCGAGGTGGTGGCGGGGCAATGGCCGCCCAAGGCGATCGAAGCGGTCATGGATCCCTTCGACCTGCCGCTGCTCAACACCCTGATCCTGCTCTGCTCGGGCACGACCGTCACCTGGGCGCACCACGCACTGATCCACGGTGACCGCGAGGGCCTGAAGAAGGGCCTCTGGGCGACCGTGCTGCTCGGCCTGCTGTTCACCTCGATCCAGGCCTACGAGTACATCCACGCGCCGTTCCCCTTCGGTCAGAACACCTACGGCTCGGCCTTCTACATGGCGACCGGGTTCCACGGCTTCCACGTCATCGTCGGCACGATCATGCTGATCGTCTGCCTGATCCGCGCCTACAAGGGTGACTTCACCCCGCGCCAGCACTTCGGCTTCGAAGCGGCGGCATGGTACTGGCACTTCGTCGACGTCGTGTGGCTGTTCCTCTTCGTCGCAGTCTACATCTGGGGCGGCTGGGGCTACCCGACGCACTGATCATGGCGGACAGCCACCAATCGAATACTGAAGGGCAGCCGGAGATCGCTTCGGCTGCCCTTTTCGGTCTTTGCCCCAAGTGCGGCGCGCGAACCCTGTTCGCTGGGTTGGCCTCGTTCGCCCCGCGGTGCCGCGCCTGCGGGCTGGACTACGCGCAGTTCAACGTCGGCGATGGGCCAGCGGCCTTTCTCACCCTGATCGTGGGCGCGGTGATCGCCATGCTTGCGATCTGGCTGCAGCTCTCGTTCGATCCGCCGTTCTGGGTGCATGCCCTGCTGTGGATTCCGCTGACGACGTTGCTGGTCATCGGCGGGCTGCGAATCGCCAAGGCATGGCTGCTCGGCGCCGAGTATCGCCGTCGCGCCGGTGAAGGCCGGCTCAAGGAAGACTGACGGGAGCCACCATGCGCAAATTTCCGATACTCGCGACGCTGATCGTGTTGGTGGCCGTTGCGATCATGATCGGCCTTGGCGTGTGGCAGCTCAAGCGCCTCCACCAGAAGGAAGCGCTGCTGGCGCATTACGCGCAGGCGCGCAGCAATGCCGAGGAAGTCCTCTGGCCGCGCCACGAGGCTGCGCAGACCGACCTGCTCTATCGCCATGCCCGGCTGACCTGCGAGGGCGTGACCGAACATTCCAGCATGGCCGGGCGCAATGCCTCGGGCGAATCGGGCGCGGCGCAAACCGCGCGTTGCATGCTGCCCGACGGCGCCCAGGCACTGGTCGTGCTGGGCTGGTCGCGCCAGCCCAATGCCGCGGCCAACTGGCAGGGCGGCATTGTCCACGGGGTAATCGCACCGGGGCCGCGCCTCGTCGCCAATCCGCCGCTAGACGGGCTGGAGGCCAATGCCATCCCCGATCCTTCGGAAATCCCGAACAACCACTTCTCCTACGCAATCCAGTGGTTCTTCTTCGCCGCGACTGCTCTGGTGATCTATGTACTGGCAGTGATGAAGCGCGCGCGGGGTTAGGCAAGGGCCCAGATCGCCTTTTCGATTTGACCGATCGGGAGGCGGCCAACGCGGCGACAATCTCATGCGAGGATTGCGTAAGGCGCGCTCCCCCGCTAACCGCGCATTCCCATGGACTACATCAGCACTCGCGGCAGCGCTCCGGCGCTCGATTTCGAAGGCGCAACGCTCGCCGGTCTCGCTTCGGACGGCGGCCTCTACGTGCCGCGCGAATGGCCGCGCTTCTCGCAGGACGAGATCGCCGCCATGGCGGGCCTTCCTTATGCGCAGCTGGCCGCGAAGATCATGTTCCCCTTCGTCGAAGGCAGCCTCACCCATGAGCGCCTGCTCGAACTGACGAGCGAGGCTTACGGCCGCTTCGCCCACAAGGCGGTGACGCCGCTCAAGCAGTTCGACGAACAGCAGTGGCTGCTGGAACTGTTCCACGGCCCCACGCTCGCGTTCAAGGACGTGGCGCTGCAACTGCTCGGCCTGCTCTTCGAGGAGTTCCTCTCGCGCTCCGAACGCAACCTGACGATCGTCGGCGCGACTTCGGGCGACACCGGCTCGGCCGCCATCGATGCCGTCGCTGGCCGCGCCAAGGTCGACATCTTCATGCTGCACCCCAAGGGCCGCGTGTCCGACGTGCAGCGCCGCCAGATGACGACGGTGCTGGCGCCCAACGTCCACAACCTCGCGCTTGAAGATGCCAGCTTCGACGATGCCCAGGCGATCGTGAAGCGCATGTTCAACGACAAGGGCATGACCGACCGATTCGCCATCGGCGCGGTCAACTCGATCAACTGGGCACGCCTGATGGCGCAGGTGGTGTATTACTTCGCGGCCGGGCTGCAGCTTGGCGCACCGCACCGCAAGGTCGCCTTCTCGGTCCCGACCGGCAATTTCGGCGATGTCTTCGCCGGCTATGTCGCGGCGCAGATGGGCCTGCCGATCGAGAAGCTGATCGTGGCCACCAACGTGAACGACATTCTCCACCGCGCGCTTGCCAATGGCGATTATTCGCAGGGCACGGTGACGCCCACCGCGGCGCCTTCGATGGACATTCAGGTCTCTTCGAACTTCGAACGCCTGCTGTTCGACCTGGGCGGACGCGACGGCAAGGCGCTGGCCGAGCAGATGGCCGGCTTCGAATCGACCAAGGCGATGCAGCTGACCAATGCGCAGCGCGAAGGGGCCGCGGCGCTGTTCCAGTCCGCGCGTGCCGATGCCGACGAGATGGCCTCGACGATCCGCTGGGCCTGGGAGAATTGCGGCGAGCTGATCGATCCGCACACCGCCTGCGGCCTTTTCGCCGCACGCAACTCGGGTATCGACGGCTCGATCCCGGTCGTTACGCTGGCAACCGCGCACCCGGCCAAGTTCCCCGAAGCGGTCGAGCGCGCCACCGGGCACCGCCCGGGCCTGCCCGAGCGTGTGGGCGACCTGTTCGAGCGCGAGGAGCGCTCCACGTCGCTGCCCGGCTCGTTCGAGGCGGTTGCCGAATTCGTCGCCCAGCACGCCGCGCCCAAGGTCTGATGGCAGACATCGCCACCCAACCCCTGATCCTTTCGGGAGAAGGCTGGGGGGACTACGGCCTTGTCGATTCGGGACAGGGCCGCAAGCTCGAGCGCTACGGCGACTACCGCTTCATCCGGCCCGAGCCGCAGGCGATGTGGACGCCGCGCCTCGCGAACTGGGACGCGCACGGCGAATTCGTGCCCGGCTCTGACGAGGACGGCGGCGGCAGGTGGCAATTCGACCAGCCCGTCCCGCGCGATGGGTGGCCGCTCGCCTGGAACGAGGTCTCGTTCACCGCGCAGTGCACGCCGTTCCGCCATCTCGGGTTTTTCCCCGACATGGCCCCGGTGTGGGAGTGGATGCGCACCATGCTGGCCGGACGCGAGGATGCCAGCACGCTCAACCTCTTCGGTTATACCGGGGTGGGTACGCTGGCGCTCTCCGCGCACGGGCAGGTTACGCACGTCGATGCCTCAAAGAAGTCGGTAGCCCAGGCGCGCGAGAATGCCGCGCTCGCCGGGCTGGAGGAGCGTCCGGTGCGCTGGCTGGTCGACGATGCCGCCAAGTTCGCCGCGCGCGAGGTGCGCCGCGATAAGCGCTACGACGGGATCATCCTCGATCCGCCCAAGTTCGGGCGCGGACCTGGCGGCGAGACCTGGCGCCTGGAGGAAGGCCTGCCGGGCCTGCTCGGCGATTGTCGCAAGCTGCTCGACAGCGACAGCCGGTTTCTCTTTCTCACCGTCTATGCGGTGCGCATGTCCTCCCTCGCCCTTGCCGGGCTGATGGGCGAACTCTTCGCCGACCTGCCCGGTACGATCGAGCATGGCGACCTGGCCGTTCGCGAGGACGGCCGGGACGGGCGATTGCTGCCCACTGCCATATTCGCACGCTGGTCCAATCCCGGCTAAGGGACGCCATGGCTGATTCGCTTACACTTCAGATCGATGACTTCGAGGTCGATGTTCTCACCGGCATCTATTCGGAGGAGACCGGCAAGCCGCAGCCGTTGCGTTTCTCGATCATGGTGCAGATGAAGCCGGCCGATCGCTACACGCCGGACACGCCGCTCAGTGAAAGCAAGAACTACATGGACCTCAAGTTCGCGGCGTCCGAAGCGCTGCCGCCGGGGGTTCACTTCAAGCTCATCGAGGCGGTTGCCGATCACGTCTGCGAAACCCTGTTCCTGCAGGATGCGCGCGTCGAGGCGGTGACGGTCAAGATCGTCAAGCTCGCGATCAGCGAGGCCGGCGAGAAGATCGGCATGACCCTGCACCGGGAACGGCGCTGAGGTGCAGGACGTGCTGCGTGTCGGACCGCTCCCCGAGGAGCCGCTCGCCGCTGCAGCCGATTTCCATGCCCGGCTGCTGCCCGGGATCGAAGCGGCCCTGCGCGGCGGGTCCGACCCGCTGACGGTCATTTTCCCGCCTGCCAGCCATGAACATCGCAATTGGCGTCTTGCTGCGATCCAGTCGCTCGCCCGCGCATTCTCACCCTCGCGAATCAATGGGTTGGAAAGCGACAACGAAGCGGCGATCGCCGCCGCGCTGGACTGGCTCGCGGGCGCGGCCGGTGTCACCGGGCAGGTCATGGCGCTGGATGGTACTGGCGCGGGTCCGGTGCTATAACCCCTTGCAATGACGAAGCGCGCGCCACTCGTTGACCAGTTCCAAAGGCGGATAACCTACCTTCGCATGTCGGTGACCGACCGCTGCGACTTGCGCTGCGCCTATTGCATGCCCGAGCGCATGACCTTCCTGCCGCGCAAGGATGTCCTCAGCCTCGAGGAACTGCACGATCTTGCGCTCGGCTTCATTGACCGGGGCATAACCAAGTTGCGTCTGACCGGGGGCGAACCGCTCGTGCGGCGCGACATGATGGAACTTGTGCAAGCGCTCGGCCGCAAGATCGGGGACGGGCTCGAGGAATTGACCCTCACCACCAATGGAACCCGTCTCTCCGAGTTTGCCGACGATCTTTTCGCATTCGGTGTGCGGCGCATCAACGTCTCGCTCGACACGCTCGACCGCGAGACTTTCACCAGGCTCGCGCGCCGCGATTCGCTGCCGCAGGTGCTCGAAGGGCTGGCAGCGGCCAAGGCCGCAGGCCTGAGGGTCAAGCTCAACACCGTTGCGCTCAAGGGCGTGAACGAGGACCACATCGCCGATCTCGTCGCATGGGCACACGGCGAGGGCTTCGATGCCACGCTGATCGAGGTGATGCCGCTGGGCGAGGTTGAGGAAGACCGCTTCGACCACTACCTGCCGCTCGTTGCCGTGCGCGAATCGCTGGAGAAGCGCTGGACGCTCAATCCCAGCGACCACCGCAGCGGCGGCCCGGCGCGCTATTTCGACGTGGCCGAGACCGGCGGAAGGCTGGGCCTGATCACGCCGCTCACCAACAATTTCTGCGACGGGTGCAACCGGATCCGCGTTACCGCGACCGGCCAGCTCTATGCCTGTCTCGGCGGCAACGAGCGGGTCGACCTGCGCGCGGCACTGCGCAGCGAGGACCCTGAGGCGGCGCTTTCCGAAGCGCTCGACGTGGCGATGCGGATCAAGCCCGCGCGCCACCATTTCGCCATCGAGGAACCAGGCGCGGCTCCGGCACTTTCCCGTCATATGTCCATGACAGGAGGCTGACTTCGATGTCGCTCAATCTCGTTTTCCTCGGTCGGCTCGAGGATGTGGCCGGTAGGGGAAAGCTCACGGTTCCGGTGTTGCCGTGTATCGATGCCGTGATCGCGTCGCTCGAGCCGTCGCTCGGTCATGCGCTCAAGGCGCCCAGGGTGAAGCTCGCCGTCAACGGGATCCTGGTGCAGGATACCGATGCGCCGGTGCTCAAGGACGGCGACGAGATCGCCTTCCTGCCGCCGGTTTCGGGCGGCTGAAACGGTGGGCTGCGAGAAGCATTCGGACGTCCGCCTGCTGACCTCGCCCTTCGCTCCGGCGAAGGAGATCGCCGCTTTCGCGGGGAGCCATCCCGAATCGGGCGGCGTCGTCAGCTTCATCGGACAGGTGCGCGAAGGCGACGGCGTCGAGGCGCTCGAACTGCAGCACTACGAACCGCTCACCCTGCCGGCGATGGAGAAGCTGGCCGTGAGCGTGCATCGTCGCTGGGATCTCGACGGGGTGCTTATCGTTCACCGCAGCGGCGTGATGGTACCGGGCGAGCCGATCGTGCTGGTCGGAGCCGCCGCCCGACACCGGCGCGACGCCTTCGCCGCGGCCGACTACGCGATGGACCACCTCAAGAGCGAATCCTGGTTCTGGAAGCGGGAGAAGCGCGGCGGCGAATGGCACTGGATCGAGCCGCGCGAGCAGGACTTCGACGATATCGCCCGCTGGGGCTGACACGCTCGCGGGGCCGGACAAGATCCTTCGCGAAAAATTTTCAACTCGTTCTCGCGAATTGACCGCCGTCAAACAAATCGTCTGCATGGCGAAGCATGATTCCCTTCAAGAAGGAGATCAGCACCATGTCGCAGCGTTTGTCCCATGAACAGCTCCAGCAACTTGCCAGAATCACCGATGCGCCAGTGCGCACCCGGGTGGAGCGCAATTTCGGACTGCCGACGGGGCTCTATGTTGCGACAGTGGCGCTCTATCTCGGCTTTATCGGGGTCATGGCCAGCCTGTTCATGAACCCGGAACTGGCCATTCCGATGGTCGTTTTTGCCGGCTTCGTGGTCTTCGCCTTCGGCCTTGCCGGTTACTGGGCGAAGATGAAGCCCGACAACGATACCGCGCCGCTGACATGGGGGCAGTTCGGCAGTCGCGGTATCGATACTCTGAGCGGAAGGCTGACCGCAAGCGAGGCGGCGATACAGGTCCTCATGCTGCCCGTGCTGATCCTGGGCTGGGGTCTGGCCGTCGCGGTGATCGTGGCCTTCACCTGAGCCGGGGGGCTTTCAGGTTCCATCTTCGGATGGACGTTCGGAGACCCCTCCCTCGCGAGAGGGAGGGGTTTTCGCATGTCTGGAGGTTGCTTCAGCTGCGCAGGCGCGCGGCGAGGCTTTCGATCACGCCGTCCTGACGCGCGACGATGTCGCTGACCTGCGCGCGCGCCTTCTCGATGGCCTGGGCGCTGGGCGAGAGTTCGAGCGGGGCGGCATCGCGCGCCTCGGCATAGAGCGTGTCAAGTTCGGCGAGCGGGGCCACGGTCGCCCCGCGGCGCGATTCGAGAGCGGCGAGGGCGATCTGCGCCGTGGCCCAGCTGTCACTGGTGACGGCGGCTCCGGCGGCGCCTGCTACGGCGCGCTCGGCAGGGCCCTGCTGCTCCCTGAACTGTGCGTCGGTTTGCTGCGCGGCGGCGACCAGCCCGTCTAGCCGGGTGACGAGGTCGGCGCTGGCCGGGGGCAGGGCGGGTTCCTCGGGCGTCTGCTCACCGGCGACCGGCGTGGCGGAGCCGCCGATTCGCTCTACCTCGCGCTGGGCGAGCGAGGGATAGCCGCTGGTGGCGGAACAGGCCGCCAGCACGGCGGGCAGGGCGGCGGACAGGAACAGGCGTGCAGTTGCGCGGATCATGGCCCCGCCATAGCACGGCGCGGGCCTTGCGCGAGGGGGGAAACGCGAGGTCGTCGGCGCAGGGCAATTGCCTTCAATCGCCAGACTCTGGTTGACACGACTCAGGCCTTGGACTAACGGCACGCACTCTTTCCGGCCCCCGCATCAGGTGGGGTGTCCGGCGCGTCGCCCGCAAGGCTCCACGGTTCTTCCTGGACCAGAGCGGCCGGGGCAAGGTTGTTTCGGCTCGTTTTCGGGCAATTTGAGATTAGGTAAGGGCACCATGTTCGCAGTTGTGCGCACGGGCGGCAAGCAATACCGGGTTGCCGCCGGAGACAAGATCGCGGTCGAAAAGCTGGCTGGTGAAGCCGGTGAGACCATCACCCTGGGCGACGTTCTGCTCGCAGGCAAGGACGGCGAAGTTGCTGACGCCTCGAAGATCAAGGTTTCGGCCGAGATCATCGCTCAGGCCAAGAGCGAGAAGGTCATGGTGTTCAAGAAGCGCCGTCGTCACAACTACCGTCGCAAGAACGGCCACCGCCAGCAGATGACCCTGCTGCGCATCGTGTCGGTCGGCTGAGCCCAGACTTCGGAAGGAACTGAGCAATGGCACATAAGAAAGCAGGCGGCTCGTCGCGCAACGGTCGCGACTCAGCGGGTCGCCGCCTCGGCGTGAAGAAGTTCGGCGGTCAGGAAGTGATCGGCGGCAACATCATCGTGCGTCAGCGCGGCACCAAGGTGTACCCGGGCGTGAACGTGGGCATCGGCAAGGATCACACCCTGTTCGCCACTGCCGAAGGTCGCGTGCGCTTCCACGATGGCAAGCAAGGCCGCAAGTACGTCTCCGTAGACGTCATGGCTGAAGCCGCCGAATAATCGGATGGTCTTGCAAAGGGCCATCCTGACGGGATGGCCCCCGCTGGACTGCACAAGTCCGGCAGAATGAGGGAGAGGGCCCCGCCCGTCTCCCTCTTTTCGTATCTCCCTCTTCCGTTGCCCGTATCGAGCCGATGCGGATGCATTTGCCGCAATTATCCAATCCGCGGCAGCATCCACGTGCTTGAGGACCCGGGCGTAACGTCAATGTCACGTGCCTGCGCTATGTGGGCCCGGGACTGATGAGTGGAGACCGAAGTGTTCATTCGCAGCGATAGGCTGTTCCTGCGCCCGGCGTGGCCGGAGGACCTGCAGGAGCTGGAAACATTGATTGCGCACGACAGCGCCGCCTGCAATCTTGCGAGCGCGTGCTGGCCTTGCGCCCACGAAGATGCCCTGCGCTTCGTCGCGCACGAGCAGGCCCACGCGCTGCCGCAGTTCCTCATGACTGTGCCCGGTGCCGACGGCGCCCGTATCGTCGGCTGCATCGGCCTCGACCGGTGCGGCGACGAGGTTGAGCTGTGCTACTGGATCGCGCCGGACCACCGAGGTCGGGGCTATGCCCGCGAGGCCGTGAAGGCTGTCGTCGAACTGGCATGGTCGCTGGGACACGCACGAATCGTCGCCAATCACTTCGTCGACAGTCCGGCCTCGGGGCGGGTTCTGCATGATGCGGGTTTCCGGCGAACCGGACGCGTTGCCGAGCGTTACAGCGTCGCGCGCAAGCGGGTTTTCCCGGCGCGGGAATATGTCTTGACCCCTGCCGGATCGGGCGGCTTTGACGATGAAATGAATGGCTTGGCGGCAGGCGGCGACCAGAAGCGTGCGGCTTGAGCGTTGCTGCCCGACCGCATCCCGCGCCTCGGATGCGGTCGGGCAAGATTTTTGCTGAAATTCCGACCGGAATGTTGGATAAGGGGTTGCCCTGAGGAAGATCGCAATAATTTTTTAATGCGGCAGAGTCAGGGTTAAAAAGGGAGAGAGTTCGGCCTGAACCTGATTGGGCGCGTGTTTGCGTGCCGATCGGGAAAAGCTGGAATCGCGGAACAGATAATAACGGAGAACCGTGAAATGTTCGTCCGCACGGAGAGACTGTTTTTAAGACCCGGTTGGCCCGAGGACCTCGAGGATCTGCTCGAAGTCTTCGAGGACGACGACGTCCAGCCGGACGCATTCGTCGCGCCTTTGCCGCGTACGGCCGGAGAAGTGCGCGAGTTTCTCGAGCGCCCGCGCGATCCGCGCCTGCCTCATTTCGTCATGTACCTGCGTTCCGCCAGGGGTGCGGAGCTGGTGGGCGGGATCGGCTTTGCCCGCGAAGGTGACCGTATAGAGATGGGCTATTGGATCGTCCCGCGCTTCCGCGGCCGCGGCTATGCGGCCGAAGCCGTTCGCGCGGTTCTGAACCAGGCCCGCACGCTGGGCTACCGCAAGGTCTACGCGAATCACTTCGTGGACAGCAGTGCTCCGGCAAAGGCGCTCGAATCGGCCGGCTTCCACGATACCGGCCGGGTCCATTCGCGCTATAGCGCCGGGCTGGGCATGGAAACCACCGCGCGGATCTACGTCGCCGAACTAGAACGCCGCACGAGCCCGCGCATCGAACCGACCCTGGCCTCACTCTGAGGGACGGGGGACGCGGCGCCTGACAGTCGCCGGGCGAAGGGTCATGCCTCGAGCTTGAGCCAGCCCGGCAAGCGGGCGGCGGCAATGCTGTCCGTCCTTGCATGGTCCACGGCAAGGCCGAGGTCGGGATAGGCGATCCGCTGCCGCTTCTCGTCCGATTCGGCCAGCGGCAGCACGATCAGGCGGCGATTGACCTTCTGGCGCCAATTCATGCGCGCCGTGTTTTCCTGGCCGACGTAACAGCCCTTCGCGAAACTCACGCCGTGCAGCTCGGCGGCGTTGCATTCCAGCCAGAGCGTCGTTCCGTCTCCCAGTTCCGCCTGGCCTTCCGTCACCCCGAACCGCAGGCGGTGGGCGCGCCACGCTTCATCGGCGCTCTCCAGCTCATGCTCGTCGGTCGTGTCGATGGAGGAAATCCAGCGCTCGCCCAATGCCGCAAGGCGCGGGTCGGGCGCGGCGCCGTCGCCCACGTGGGGGCGCCAGTGTACGGCCAGCTTCTCGTCGCGCGCGATGTCGATGGCGCGGCGCAGCCGGTACATCGAAAGGCGTTTCGCCAGGGCATCGGCGAATTCAGCCTCGCAATCGATCAGCAGGTCCGTGCCCGAAGGCCAGACGATGAAATCGAACAGGACCTTGCCCTGCGGAGAGAGCAGGCCCGTCCACACCGGGAGCTTGCCCTTGATATCGGAAGTGACGAGGCCCTGGAGGAAATCGGCGACATCTTCGCCTGAATTTTCGCGGGGGGAGAGCCGCAGCACGGCGCGCTCGAATAGACGTGTCGCTGACATGCCCCCCTAGATGAGCATTTCTGCGAAGTCGGCAAGGGCGCGCCGGTATTTTTACACGCCGCGGGCAAGCCTTTCGCGGACCTCGTCGAGGACCCAGAGCGCGGCGGGACCGGGCGGACCGTCCTTGCGCCAGAGCGCGACGAGCGAATAGTCGAGAGGAGGACGCTCTGGCAGGTGCAGTTCGACGAGCGCGCCGCTTTCGAGGTCGGCCGCGATGGCATGGCGCGGCATCGAGCCCCAGCCGATCCCTTCCTTGAGCAGTACGTGCTTGGCGCCGAGATCGGCGAGTCGCCAGGTGCGGGGGCTGAACACGGAAAAGTCGCGCCCCGCGGTCAGCGGCGAGCGGTCGGTGAGGACGAGTTGCAGGTGCTTGCGCGATTCGCCCGGTGCGATCGCCTCGGCACGGGCCAGGGGATGGGAAGGCGCAGCAACCGGGACCATTTCCACCGAGCCGACCGTTTCGCGTTGCAGTTCCGGCAGGTCCTGTATGTCCGGCCCGGCGATGGCAAGCGTCGCCTTGCCATCGAGAATGAGGCTCGCGACCGCGCCCAGCGCCTCGACATGCAGGCGCAGGGCGACGCTGGGGAACATCACCTGGAAGGCAGCGAGCAGCGAGGCGAGGACGGGACCGGGGACCATGACGTCGACCGCCAGCGAAAGCTCTGCTTCCAGTCCCTGTCGTAGGCTGCGCACTTTGGCGAGGAGGGCATCGACGTCGTCGGAAATGGCGATTGCCTCGGTCAAGAGCGCCTTGCCTGCCTCGGTCAGCTGCGGCTTGCGCGATCCCTCACGATCGAACAGCGACACGTCGAGCTGGCTTTCGAGCTGTGAGATGGCGTAGCTGACCACCGAAATCGCCCGGCCCAGCTTCTTTGCGGCACGGTTGAAGCTGCCTTCGTCGACCACGGCAAGGAAGCAGCGCAAGTGATCGAGACTGGGAGGGGCTATGTCGGGCATGGAACCTCTTCTATTCGACTTTGTCGAACATTTCAGTCGATTTTATCACAATTATCCGAGATGCCTGCAAGGCCTATCTGATGTGCGAACACTGGCCGAACCTGTAATTGCAGCGGCCTCCAACGCCTTTAGAGAAAGGAGTGCAAGCCATGATTGAACTCCGTCCCTTCGACACGATCGGGGCCGCCAACCACGGCTGGCTCGATGCGCATCATCACTTCTCCTTCGCCGACTATCACGATCCGGCGCGGACCAACTGGGGCCGCCTCAGGGTCTGGAACGACGATACCATCGCTCCCCGGTCCGGCTTTCCGCCGCATCCGCACCGCGACATGGAAATCGTCACTTATGTCCGCACCGGAGCGATCACCCACCAGGACAGCCTCGGAAACAAGGGCCGCACCGGCGCCGGCGATGTCCAGGTGATGAGCGCGGGTTCGGGCATCGTCCATTCCGAGTTCAATCTCGAGGACGAGGATACAACCGTATTCCAGATCTGGATACTGCCCGACGAGCGCGGCGGAGAACCGGGCTGGGGCGCACGTCCCTTTCCCAGGGACGACCGCGCCGGCTGCTTTGTCACGCTTGCCAGCGGCATCGCCGGCGACGACGACGCGCTGCCGATCCGCGCCGATGCCCGCGTGCTGGGCGCGTCGGTCAAGGCGGGCGACACCGTGACTTACGCGACGTCCGCAGGCCGCCATGCCTATCTCGTGCCCGCTACCGGCCGCATCCGAATCGGCGAGGTCGAGGCGAATGCCCGCGACGGGGTTGCCGTGACCGGACTCGACACCATTACCGTAACTGCACTCGAGGATGCCGAACTGGTCCTCGTCGATGCAGCCTGAAGCCTCCCACTCTCCCAACAACTTCCATTTGAAGGATCAAGACATGACCGGACGCATTGCCCATCCGAAGATCGAAAAGCTCATTGTCGAGCGCTGGTCCCCCCGCGCGTTCGATGGCAGCGAGATGCCGCAGGAAGACCTCGAGGTAATCCTCGAAGCCGCCGGCTGGGCCCCCTCGGCCTACAACGTTCAGCCCTGGACCTTCCTCTATGCCCGCAAGGGCGACGCCAACTGGGACCTGCTGCTCTCGCAGCTCGTCGAATTCAACCAGGGCTGGGCGAAGGACGCCTCGGCGCTCGTCTTCATCGTTTCCGACAAGTACATGCGCTCGGACAAGGGCAACTCCGACAACCACAGCCACAGCTTCGACGCAGGCGCTGCCTGGGCCCTGGCCGCCATCCAGGCACAGGCCATGGGCTACCACACCCATGGCATGACCGGCATCAAGTTCGGCGAGGCTGAAGCCGCGCTGGGCATCCCCGAAGATCACCGCCTCGAAGCCGCCTTCGTCATCGGCCGCCAGGGGCCGAAGGAAGCACTGCCCGAATTCCTGCAGGAGCGCGAAGTCGCGGTCGGCCGCAAGCCGGTATCCGAGATCGCCCGCGCCGGCAAGTTCGCCTGATCCTCAGGCGCTGACCCTACCCCTCAGAGGCGTTCCGACCCTTCCCCTCCCCCACATCGGAACGCTTCGACCGACCCGGTCTGCCTCGCGGCAGGCCGGGTCTTTTTCGTGGGATGGCGACGGACGGCGGCGTCTTGACGAAGGGTCAAAGTCTCGGCTGGGCATACCAAAGAAGATCTCGCTGGCCTCCTTTGGGCCCAGCGGGCACAGGGCGCGCCATGCTTGACTGGATCCGAAACCTTGCAGCCCCTGTACCGCAGGCGGCGGTCGGTCACCTCGGCTGGCTGCGCGGCGCGCTCGGCGCGGCGCTGGCGATTGCGCTGGCTGCCGGGCTGACCGCCATGCTGCTGGGTGTCAGCGCACTTCCCCTGCCGCTGCCGCTGCTCGTCGCGCCGCTAGGGGCGTCGGCAGTGCTTGTCTTCTGCGTTCCGGCCAGCCCGCTGGCACAGCCGTGGCCGGTGATCGGCGGCGACCTGGTTTCCGCTGCGGTAGGACTGGCCGTTGGTCATGCGGTCGGCGTACCATGGCTGGCCGCGAGCATCGCCCTGGGCATCGCGATCGCGCTGATGTCGCTGCTGCGCTGCCTGCATCCGCCGGGCGGTGCCTGCGCACTTCTTTATGCGCTGGGCGCGGCAGGCGCAGAGCATTGGCAATGGGCCTGGATCGGCTCCATCGCCGCCAATGTCGCGGCGCTGGCGGCGACCGGATGGCTCTACAACAACATGACCGGGCATCCCTGGCCGCACGTTCCGGTGCGCGTTCCGCCGCCGCTTGCGCCCGCCTATACCCGCGACGACATCGAAACGGTGCTGGCCGACTGGAACGAGGTGCTCGACGTCGACATCGACGATCTCGATGCGTTCTGCCAGGCGCTCCTGCGCAAGGGGCGGGGCGGCTAGGCGTCAATCGCCTGCTCATCCTTGCGCACGTGGCCCGGGACGCCTAGTTCCCGGCTGTGGGCCGAACCGGTGCTTGCGCCGGAATCGACCCGAGCCCGTCCATGTCACCAGTAAAGAGGCCCCCCATGACCGCCAGCGCACCCGAACTCGTCCTTTCAGGCGGCACGGTCCACACGCCCAACGGCTCCGGCGTCGCCGACGTCGCGGTGCGCGACGGCAAGATCGTCGGCGTGGGCAGCTATCCCGATGCCGAGCGGCGGATCGACTGCACCGGGCTCGATGTGCTGCCCGGCGTGATCGACAGCCAGGTCCACTTCCGCGAGCCGGGCCTCGAACACAAGGAAGACCTCGAGAGCGGCAGCCGCGCCGCGGTGATGGGCGGCATTACCGCCGTCTTCGAGATGCCCAACACCTCGCCCAACACCGACAGCGTGATGCGCGTGCACGACAAGCTCGATCGCGCCCGTCACCGCATGTACTGCGACCACGCCTTCTACGTCGGCGCAACGGCGGAAAATGCCGAGGAACTGGGCGAGCTGGAGCGCATACCGGGCACGGCCGGCGTCAAGATCTTCATGGGCGCCTCGACCGGCAGCCTGCTCGTCGCCGAGGATGAGCAGCTTGCGCGCGTACTGGCCCATGGCCGCCGCCGCGTCGCCATCCATGCCGAGGACGAGGAGCGCATGAACGCACGCAAGCACTTGCGCGTCGAGGGCGATCCCTCCAGCCACCCGGTGTGGCGCGACGACGAGAGCGCGATGCTGGCGACGAAGCGCATCCTGCGCCTGGCGCGCGAAGCGAAGCGTCCGATTCACATCCTGCACGTCACCACCCCGGCCGAACTGGAGCTGATCGCCCAGCACCGCGATGTGGCGACCTGCGAAGTGACGCCGCAGCACCTCACGCTGGCGGCCGAGGACGCCTACCCGCGCCTGGGCTCCTATGCCCAGATGAACCCGCCGATCCGCTCTTCCGAACATGTTGCGGGCCTGTGGCACTGGTTGCGCCAGGGCGTGCCCGACGTCATCGGTTCGGATCACGCGCCGCACACCAAGGAAGAAAAGGCGAAGACCTATCCGAACAGCCCTTCGGGGATGCCCGGCGTCCAGACCCTGCTGCCGCTGATGCTGGACCATGTCGCCAAGGGCAACATGACGCTGGAGCGCCTGATCGACATGACTTCCAGCGGGGTGCAGCGGGTCTTCGGGCTCGTCGGCAAGGGCCGTATCGCCACCGGCTATGACGCCGACTTCACCGTGGTCGACCGCAAGGGCACTTTCACGATCAGCGAGGACTGGGTGGAAAGCCGCTGCGGCTGGTCGCCCTTCACCGGGATGGAACTGCAGGGCCGCGTCGTCGGCACGATCATCCGCGGCCATTCGGCAATGTGGGAAGGCCAGCTTGCCAATGCCGCCCGCGGCGAAGCGCTGCGCTTCGCCGGCGCGCTCTGACCGATCGGTGAAAGCGCGCGGCGGCGGTCAGGCCGGCGCGCGCTTCGACAGCAGGTCCCAGCAGAACGCCGCGATGGCGGCCCAGATCAGCACGAAGCAGGCCATCTGCACGGGCTTGAGCGGTTCGTGGAAAACGAACAGGCCGATCAGGAACAGGCCGGTCGGCGTCACGAACTGGATGAAGCCGAGCGTCGAGAAATCCAGCCGCCGCGCCGCCGAGGCGAACAGCAGCAGCGGTGTGCCGGTCAGGATTCCCGCCAGTGGCAGCAGCAGGTTGAGCTTGAGCGACGTGCCCATGGCCAGCCCCTCGGGCGTCAACGCCTGCCATGCCAACAGGCCGAGCGCGGGCGGCAGCAGCACCAGCGTCTCGATGGTCAGGCCGGGCAGGGCGTCCACCGGGGCCAGCTTGCGGGTCAGGCCATAGCCGCAGAAGCTCATGGCCAGCACGAGGCTGATCCACAAGGTATCCAGCGCCCCCAGCGAGAGGATGGCGACGCCGCAGGTAGCCAGGATCACCGCCACCCACTGCAGGCGTGACAGCTTCTCGCGCAGGAACAGCGTTCCGGCCAGCACGTTGAGCAGCGGGTTGATATAGTATCCAAGGCTGGCGGCGAGCACATGGCCGTGGAGTACGGATATGACGTAAACCAGCCAGTTGGTCCCGATCAGCAGCCCGCTCACGGTCAGCGCGCCGAGGATCCGGGGTTGCCTCAGTGCATCGCGAAGCTGCTTGCCCTGGCGCAGCAGCACCGTCACCACCACGCAGAAGGGCAGGGTGAACAGCAGGCGCCAGGCGACCACCTCGAAGGGGGACACCGCCTTGAGCAGCGCGAAGTACAGCGGGAAGAGGCACCAGATGCCATAAGCGGCGAACGCCTGAGGCAAGCCGCCGGTACGGGGCGCGGGCGGAACGGTGGAAACGGTCATCGCGGGGGAACTCGGTTGGGGGGCAGCGCTGCATAAATGCCGGAAATGCGCGCAGCAAGCGGTTCGTCGCGGCCAGGACCTCGGCTCGTCGATATTACCAAATCTGACAGCCGCGTTGCAGCCCGTTCAGGTTCAATGCTCTAAAGATGAATGCGTACCGCGGATCGCGCCTCCCAACACGGCCCCTCCGCCATCGCAGGAGAAACGACATGAACGCATTCATCAAGGCAACCGCCCTCGCTGCCGCGACCGCCAGCCTCGCCACCGCTGTCCCGGCCATGGCCGCGCCAAGCTATGCGCCGAGTTCGGCCTCGGACTTCCGCGCGCCCGGTGAGCAGACTTACGAGCACAGCCGCCGCTACTCGCGCGAAGATTATCGTCGCGGCTACCGCGGCGACTACCGCAGCTATCGCAACTACGGCGAGCCGGTCTATCGCAACACCCGCGTGTGGCGCGGCGACAATGGCCGCTACTACTGCCGCAAGCAGAACGGCACCACCGGCCTGCTGATCGGCGGCGCGGCAGGCGCGCTGCTCGGCCGGGAAGTCGACGGCGGTTACGACCGCACCGCCGGTACCCTGATCGGCGGCGTCGTGGGCGCCCTGATCGGCCGCGAAGTCGACCGTGGCGGCAACCGCTGCCGCTGATAGCGCCGTCCCCTACCGATTGAGACACCCCGCGCGGACGGCGACGCGCGGGGGAACCGTCCGGTCTTGTGCTTCACGTTCTGCCGGGCGGGAGGGCGCCTGCGGCTTGTCCGCGGGCGCCCTCGAAGTTTGCGTCCTAAACACTTGGCCAGCGACCCTTCCCGGAATGGGACGCCGCCGCGATTGGCGGGTCCCAAGCCTCGTTTTTCCTTCCTTTTCACCGTATTGAACGGCCAAAGACGGCGACTTGGCGCGATGCCCGGGCGCTGGCATCCTGTCCGCTTGCGGCAAGGAAGGAACAAGAAGATGAAGAACTCCGCCCGTTTCATGGTGTTGGGCCTTGCAGGTTCGCTGCTGCTTGCCGGTTGCAATTCGGACAAGAAGCAGCCCGAGGGCGCCGAAACCGATCCGGCCATGAGCGGCGCGCTGGGCGACCAGATCATGGTCGATCCGGAGATGACCGGGCAGGATGGCGCGGCGCTGGGCGCGAACGGCGGCCAGATCACGCTTCCGCCTGCAGAACGCTCGCCCGAAGCGATCGCGGCAGCCAAGGCCGATGCGGCGGACGTCGCCGGCGGCAAGCTGACCGACATTCCGCAGCCGACCAAGGGCAGCGCCGCAGCGCTCACCGAAACCGCGGCAACCGCGGCTCAAGTGGCCGCCGCTGCCAGGACCGCGCACACCGATTGCGCGGCCAAGGTGCAGTATTCGAACACCTGGGCGGCCCGCCTCCCGGCCGAGATCCCGGTCTATCCGCGCGGAGCGGTGCAGGAAGCGGCCGGCACCGACAGCGACGGCTGCGCCTTGCGCGTGGTCAACTACGCGACGCCGGTATCGCCCGAGGATGTGGTGAGCTTCTACTACACGATGGCCAACAAGGCCGGCTACGGCGCGCAATACCGTCTCGACGGCGACGATCACGTCGTCGGCGGGCGCAAGGGCGGCAAGGCCTATGTCGTCTATGCCCGCAAGTTGGGCTCGGGCGTGACCGAAGTGGATCTCGTTACCAGCGGGAAGTAAGCGCCAGGGGCGAGGGCTCCGCCTTTACTTCAGTCCGACGCCGATCATCGCACGCGGTTGTTCCATTTCGCCCGAGGCGACCGGATAGGCGCAGTAGTCGGCCGCGTAGTAGCCGCTCGGGCGATGGTTGCCGGACAGGCCGATGCCGCCCATCGGCGCGGCGTGGGACGGGCCCGTGGTCGGGCGGTTCCAGTTGACGATACCGGCGCGCACGTTGGCCCAGAAGCGGTTGTATTCCTGCGGCGTGCCGCCCACCAACGATGCGGCAAGGCCGAAGCGGGTCCTGTTCGCCTCGGCAATCGCGCCGTCGAAATCGCTCACCTTGATGACCTGGAGGATCGGGCCGAACAGCTCGACGTCGGGGCGGTCGGCCATCGCCGTCGTGTCGATGATCGCCGGGCTCAGGAACGGCAGGGTTTCGTCCGGGCGCACGAGGTGCTTGATCGCCCGTCCGCCGTTGCTCAGCAGGTAGAGGAAACTTTCGGTCAGGCCGTCGGCGGCGGCATTGTCGATCACCGGGCCCATGAAGGGGGCCGGATCGTCGAACGGTGCACCGACGATCAGGCGGTCGGCGAGGGCCTTCACTTCGGCCATCAGCGCATCGTAGATCGTATCGCGCACGATAAGGCGCCGCGCCGCGGTGCAGCGCTGTCCGGCGGTGGCGAAGGCGGATTGCACGACGATCGCGGCGGCGTCGGTCAGCTTGGGCGTATCCCAGACCACGATCGGGTTGTTGCCGCCCATTTCCAGCGCCACGACCTTGTCGGGCCGGGTGGCGAGCCTGCGGTTGATGGCAAGGCCGGTGTTGGCCGAGCCGGTGAACAGGATGCCGTCGACCCCTTCATGCGCAACGAAGGCCTGGCCTTCTTCCGGGCCGCCCACGGCAAGCTGCACGACCGAAGAGGACATGCCGGCGCGGTGGAAGCAGCGGATCAGGATCTCGCCCGAGGCCGGGGCCTTCTCGCTCGGCTTGAAGATGACGACGTTGCCCGCGATCAGCGCCGGGACGATGTGGGCGCCCGGCAGGTGGGCCGGGTAGTTGTAGGGGCCGAGCACGACAAGCACGCCATGCGGCTTGTGGCGTACCGCCATCGTGCCCTGCAACGCACTGTCCAGTTTGCGCTGCGAAGTGCGTTCGGCATAAGAGCGGATCGAGACTTCGACCTTGTTGATCACGCTCTCGACTTCGGCGTTGGCTTCCCACAGGGGCTTGCCGACTTCGCGGGCGATGGTGCGCGCCAGCGTATCGGCTTCCTTGCGGACCTCGTTGGCGAAGCGGCGGACCAGTTCCATGCGGTTGGCCAGCGGCTGCGCGGCCCAGCCGGGCCATGCCTGCCGGGCGCGGGTCACGACTTCGTCGATCTCGCAGGGCTTGCCGCGCCAGATTTCGGCCCCGGTAGCCGGCTCGAAGGAGATGATGTCCGCCTTGCTCACGTCGGTACCCGGTCTCCGCTCACTTGAAAGTGCAGCTTCTTGTGTCGCTTGCGCGGTCATTACGGCAATAGATCCGTTATCCAAGATAAATCGAAGTTCCGCTGCACCTTACACTCGCTTTCCTACCGGGGTGCTAACGAGGGGTTGTTAATCATCGTGTCCGGCGGGAATCGGAGGCGTGCCGAGCTGGCGGCCCAACTCCCGGATTTCCTCTATTCTGGCGTGAAGCGGGCCCCAGTCGTCGTCCCTGTCGATGTGCAACCAGATCCGCTCGACTTCGTCGATCAGTGTGCTGGGCGGCGTCCCGCGGGCCCAGAACGGATCGTCGGTGCCCGCAGCCGGCGTATATCCCGAGAGGATCCGGCCGAAGTCGCTGTCGTCCGCGGCGCGGCCGCCGCGATGGTCGTAGAACAGCTGTTCGGGCGGCAGGCCGGTTTCGACCATGCGGTTCTCGGCGGCCTGGATCAGCCGGGTATCCGCTTCCAGCCCTTGCGGCTCGACGCCCAGACGCCAGGCGAAACGGCGGGCCATCGCTTCCTGGTAGAGCGGCGCGAAGCGATTGAGCGCGGCAACCAGCGGTTCGGTTTCCGCCAGCATCCGCAGCGCCACGGCCAGCTGGCCGCAGTTCCACAGCACCGCCTCGGGCTGGCGGCCGAAGGCGTAGAGCCCGCCCTGGTCGAAGTAGGCGGCGGTAAAGCGCGGGTTCCACTGCGGCAGCCAGCGCCAAGGGCCGTAGTCGAAGCTCTCGCCCGAAATGTTCATGTTGTCGGTGTTGAGCACGCCGTGGACGAAGCCTGCGACCATCCATGCAGCGGCGGTGTCGGCCAGCCGTTCGACCACCTGGTGCATCAGGATAACCGCGGGCTCGTCGCGCCCGGGCGCATCTTCGGGCGGAGTGCTGCCGGGGTATGTCTCGAGGCAATAGGCGACCAGCGCTTCCATGTGCTCGCGCTCCTCGAAGGCGAGCAGGCGCTGGAAGGTGCCGATGCGGATATGGCCGTGGCTGAGGCGTAGCAGCACGGCCGAGCGGGTGGGCGAGGGCTCGTCGCCGCGCCACAGCGATTCGCCGGTCTCGATCACCGAGAAGGTCTTGGAGGTATAGACGCCCAGCGCCTCGAGCATTTCGGTGGCAAGGATCTCGCGCATCGCTCCTTTCAGCGTCAGGCGTCCATCGCCGTCGCGGCTGTACGGGGTCTGGCCCGAGCCCTTGGTGCCGAGGTCGAGCAGTCGCCCCTCGCCGTCGCGCATCTGGGCGAATAGGAATCCGCGTCCGTCACCGATGTCGGGGTTGTAATGGCGAAACTGGTGGCCGTGATAGCGCAGCGCCAGCGGCCGGGGGAGGTTGTCGGCCAGCGGCGCGAAGCGTCCGAAATGTTCGATCCACTGTGCATCGTCGAGATCGGCAAGGCCGATGGCGGCGGCCCAGCGGTCGTTGCGGAAGCGCAGCTCGTGCCGCGGGAAGGAGGCGGCGTCCACTTCGTCGCCCAGCCATGAGGATATCTTACCGATCCGGGGCTCGGGTTTATAGGCACTTGCTTGCGGTTCTGTCTGCATCAGGCGATAGTGGGCGCATGACGCGCGTCGTTCAAGGCGCGCAGGCTTGGAGGACCCCACTAAGGCATGTCGGATTACGAGGATCGGTTCTGGACGAGCCGCGACGGGGTCAAGTTGCATTTTCGGGATTACGCGGGGCCGGATGCACCGGAAGGTCCATCGCGGCTGCCGGTCGTGTGCCTGCCCGGCCTGACCCGCAATGCGCGCGATTTCGAGTTGCTGGCGCCGCACATGGCGCGCTCCCGGCGTGTGCTGTGCCCGGACATGCGCGGGCGCGGCGATAGCGAATATGCAAAGGATTCGGCCAGCTACAATCCGGTCCAGTACGGCGAGGACCTGCTCGTGCTGCTGAAACAGGAAGGTATCGACCGGTTCGTGGCCGTGGGCACATCGCTGGGTGGCATGATGACCATGGGCCTTGCGCTCATGATCCCGGATCGCATCGCCGGTGCCGTTCTGAACGACATCGGACCGGTGCTGGAGCCCGAAGGACTGCGGCGCATTCTCGATTATGTCGGGCAGGGGCGCAATTTCGCCACCTGGGTCCATGCCGCCCGCGCGATCGAGGGTACGCAGGGCGATGCCCATCCGGGCCAGCCGCTCGATTTCTGGATCGGGCGGGCCAAGCGGCTGATGGCGCTGGGCAGCAACGGACGCATCGTCTTCGACTACGACATGAAGATCGCCGAACCGCTCGCCGGACTCGACGTCGACAACCAGCCGGAGCTGTGGCCCGCCTGGGAAGCGCTGGCGGGAAGACCGCTGCTGGTCGTGCGCGGCGCCCTGTCGGACCTGTTCAGCGCGCGGACGCTGAAGGAAATGCTGGTGCGGGTGCCCGAAGCGGAGGCGGTCACGCTCTCAGATGTCGGCCATGCGCCGACGCTGGACGAACCCGAAGCGGTGGCCGCGATCGATCGCCTGCTCGACAGGGCCGACTGAGGGCGCGGGGGGACATGCAGGATTCGCGGCCCTTGCGGGTGCTTCATCTCCATTCGAGCTTTTCCGCCGGCGGCAAGGAACTGCGCGCGGCGCGCCTGATGAACGCCTTCGGGCCGAAGGTCCTGCACACGGTCGTCTCGGCCCAGCCGGGTGCCTATGGCGCGGCCATTGCCGTCGATCCCTCGCTTTCGGTGACTTATCCGGAAGACTTCCCCAGTCTTCAGGGCAGGCCCCTGCCGCGTCGGCTCCTGGGCATTGCCCGGGCGCTCAGGGATCACGACCTCGTCCTGACCTACAACTGGGGGGCGATGGACGCGGTGCTGGCCCATGCCCTGTTCAGGCGATCTCTCGGCCTGCCGCCGCTGGTCCACCACGAGGACGGCTTCAACGAGGACGAGGCGAATCGGCTCAAGCCCGCGCGCAACTGGTTCCGCCGGGTGGCCCTGACCGGGGCTTCGGCGGTGATCGTGCCTTCGCAGCGGCTGGAGGCGATCGCGCTGGACGCGTGGAAGCAGCCGCGCGGCAAGGTCAGGCTGATCGTCAACGGCATCAACTGCGCGGCCTATGTCGACAAGCCGCGTCCGGACATCCTGCCGGGCCTCGTCAAGCAGCCCGGCGAGAAATGGGTCGGCACGCTGGCCGGGCTGCGCCCGGTCAAGAACCTGCCCCGTCTGGTGCGCGCCTTTGCGCAGATGCCGCAGGACTGGCGGCTGGTCATCCTCGGCGAAGGGCCCGAGCGCGGTGCCATCGCCGCGCAGGCCGAGGCGAGCGGCGTGGGGAATCGGGTGCATCTGCCCGGCTTCGTCGCCGATCCCTCGCACGCGGTGGGGCTGTTCGATCTCTTCGCGCTGTCCTCCGATAGCGAGCAGTTCCCGATATCTGTCGTCGAGGCGATGGCGGCGGGCCTTGCGGTGGCTTCGCCGGCGGTGGGAGATGTCGCATCCATGGTTTCCGAGGAAAACCGGGGACATATCACCAGGCCCGGCGACGAGGCGGAACTGGCCAGGGCGCTGGTCGAACTGGCCTGCGACGCGCAGTTGCGGACCCGCATCGGCATTGCCAACCGCGCCCATGCCAATGCACATTATGACGAAAATACAATGATTTCCCTGTATCGCACGGTCTATGGACAGGCGGTGGGCCGGATGTCCGCGATCTAGGTCCCGCGCTCATTCAGCGGTGCTTCACCACGGGACGTGCAGCGATCATCCCCGTTGAAAAGCCCCAGCCATTCGCTAAACAGCCCGCAACCATCCTGATTTCCGCAGAAAGCGCCCGAAAATTGGCTCTGCCTCCTTCTCAAAACACTCCGTCCAACGACAAGGCCGAACAGCGACTCGCCGCGCAGCAGGATGTATTCCTGCGCGAGGTTGACGATGCCGTGCGCCAGGATCAGCTCGAAAGCTTCTTTGCCCGCTATGGCAAGCCGCTGATTGCGCTGATCGTCATCGCTCTCGCGGCCTTCGGTGGTTACCTCTACTGGGATCACAAGCAGACCCAGCAGCGTGAAGGGAACGCCGAGGCCTTCGTGCAGGCGCTGGACAGCCTGAAGGCGGGCAAGCTCGACGATGCCGATGCCAAGCTCAAGACGCTTGCCGGAGAAGGTTCCGACGGCAGCGCCTCCGCAGCCAAGCTGATGCTGGCGGGGATCGCCCTCGATCAGGGCAAGAAGGACGACGCGCTCAAGCTCTACGCCGAAGTCGCCAGGGACGAAAAGGCGCCGCAGCCGATGCGCGACCTCGCCACGATCCGCGAAGTCGGCGCGAACTTCGATGCGATGAAGCCGCAGGACGTGGTCGATCGCCTCAAGCCCTATGCCGCCCCGGGCAACCCGTGGTTCGGCGTGGCTGGCGAACTTGTCGGGATGGCCTACCTGAAGATGGACAAGAAGGACCAGGCCGGTCCGCTGTTCGGTGCGATCGCCAAGGACGAGGGCGTCAGCGCAGCGCTGCGCAGCCGCGCCCGCCAACTGGCGGCGGTGCTGGGCGTCGACGCGCTGGACGAGGTTGTTGATGACAAGGGAGAGCCCATCGGCAAGGACGGCGCAAAGACCGCCGCGGATGCCGGGGCGAATGACGAGGATGCCGCCCAGGGGGCCGGCGAATGACCCATTTTCTTGAGGATCTGCGCATGAAGGCAACTGCCCCGAATATCCGACGGTCCAACGCCCGCAAGGTCGTGCCGATGATGGCCCTGGCCCTGGTCATGGGCCTTTCGGGCTGCAAGTTGTTCGGAAGCAAGGAAGGCCCGAAGACCCCGACCGTCGGCGAACGCGTGCCGATCCTCTCGCGGATCGAGAGCGGTGCAAAGGTCGACCCGACGCTTGGCGCTGTCTCGGTGATCCTGCCCCCCGAAACGGTGAATGCCGAATGGGCGCAGGCCGGCGGCACGGCCAGCAAGGCTTACGGCCACCTTTCGCTTTCGGCGACGCCTTCGCGCGTGTGGACCGCCAATGTCGAAGGGTCTTCCCAGCGCCAGCGTCTCGCGGCCTCGCCGGTGATCGGCGACGGACGCCTCTATGTGATGGACACCAGGGGCGTCGTCCACGCCTTCGACGCGCAGAGCGGCGCGCAAGTCTGGACCAAGAGCTTCGCCGTCTCGGGCGACGGCTCCAAGGCGATCTTCGGCGGCGGCGTCAGCTATGACAGCGGCAAGGTCTACATCACCACGGGCCTTGGCGAAGTGGCCGCACTCACCGCGGCTACCGGCGAGCAGCTGTGGACCAAGAAGCCCGCAGGCCCGCTGCGCGGTTCGCCTACCGTCGGCTTCAACTCGGTCTACGTGATGACCCAGGACAACCAGATCATCGCGCTCAATGCGGCCGATGGCGAACTGGCGTGGAACGAATCCGGCTCGCTTTCGCAGGCCGGCGTCTTCGGCGTCGCTGCTCCTGCTGCAGGCCAGGGTACCGTCATCGCCGGTTACTCCTCGGGCGAACTGGTCGCCTATCGCTACGAGAACGGCCGCCAGCTCTGGTCGGACGCGCTTGCACGCACCTCGATCTCGACCGAAGTGGGCAGCCTGACCGACGTAGATGCCGATCCGATCATCGATCGCGGCAGCGTCTACGCGCTGGGTGAGGGCGGACGCATGGCCGCCTACGAACTGGTGACCGGCCAGCGCATCTGGGAACTCAACCTGGCGGGTATCTCGACCCCGGCCGTGGCTGGCGACTGGATCTTCACGCTGGACGATCACGCGGAAATCCTCGCCATCCAGCGCAATACCGGCAAGGTGAAGTGGCTCACCGACCTGAAGCGCTACCGCAAGGCGAAGAAGAAGAAGGGACCGATCTTCTGGGTCGGCCCGGTTCTGGCCGGCAACAAGCTGTGGGTCGCAAATTCCGAAGGTGAAGTCGGCTCGGTCGATCCCGCCAGCGGAGAGTGGACGCCCTTCACCAAGCTGGGCGATGCGGTCTCGCTGGCTCCGGTCGTGGCCAACCAGACGCTCTACATCCTCGACGATTCCGGCCGCATCACCGCCTATCGCTGATGCGGCACGCGGGCGCCCCGGCCGGCATTCGCTGCGAATGCCGTTTCGGACGCCTTAACCATTTGCCTTTAGGCAAGCGGGCATGAGCAATGCCCCCACGTTCACCGCCCGCCGGCCGGTCAGCGATGTTTCGGCAGGTGTCGGCCTCGCCGGGCTGGCCGCGCTGATCGCCTGGCTGCTGGTCTGCCGCAACTGGGCGGGCATCGCCGATGCCTTCGAACTGGGCGGCCCCCGCGAACCGCTCAGCGGGCCTTACGCGGCAGTCCTGACGCTGTTCGTCACTGGCCTGACGATGACCTTGTGGTCGGTGCTGGTCGACAAGGTCCATCTGCGCCCCAGCACCGGGATGGACTGGCGCAGTCCCCGCCCGCTGGCGCAATCGCTCGACGTCTCGATTACCAAGCTGGCCGGGCTCTGGGCGACCTGGGCGGCGATCGGCATGTTCTACTGCATCGGCCGCTGGTACTGGGACGGGCAGTACCTTTTCGCGATGGAAGTGATCGGCACGGCGGCGGTGCCGCTTTTCGCGCTATCGGTTCCCTACGTGCTCTGGCTCGACCGCTACATGATCGAACCGCGCGACCATTCCTGGCACTTCGGCGCCATGCTGATCGGGCGCGAGGCATGGTCGGCTGAGGAAGTCAGGAAGCATGGCCGCGCGTGGGCGATCAAGGCCTTCTTCGGGGCCTTCATGATCTCGATCCTGCCCGGCGGCTTTGCCCGCATCGTCGAGGCTGATTTCGGCGCCATCGCCCACGATCCGGTGGCGCTCGGCACCATGCTGATCGAAGGGCTGTTCCTTGTCGACGTGCAGATCGGCACGGTCGGCTATCTGTTCACCTTCCGCCCGCTCGATGCGCATATCCGCAGCGGCAATCCGCTGCTGGCCGGCTGGGTCGCCGCGCTGATCTGCTATCCGCCGTTCGTGTGGGGCACGATGGGCCGGGCCGACGTGCTGGGCTATGAGGTCAATACCGGCGGCTGGGCCTACTGGCTGCAGGGCCACGACCTGCTGCTGTGGTGCTGGGCCGCGCTGCTGGTGAGCCTCACCGCAATCTATGCCTGGGCGACCTTTGCCTTCGGCCTGCGCTTTTCCAACCTGACCTATCGCGGGGTTCTGACGGGCGGGCCTTACCGCTTCACGCGCCATCCTGCCTACCTGTCGAAGAACCTGTTCTGGTGGTGCTCGACCCTGCCGTTTCTCGTCACCAGCCATGCGATGAGCGACGTGGTGCGCAACACCGTGCTGCTCGGCGTGGTCAGCGCGATCTACTTCTGGCGCGCCAGGACCGAGGAAGCGCACTTGCTGGCCGAGGATGCCAAGTACCGCGAATACCACGCCTGGATGGCCCGGAACGCGCCGATCACGCGCAGCCTTGGCTGGCTTCTCGGCAAGCTGCGCCCGCGTCGGCCGGTGCTGCAGGCAGCGGAGTAAGCGGGCGGGCCAGGTTCGGCTCGCCAGCTTTTGTCATTCCGGGCTTGATCCGGGACCCCCGCCCGCGCGGAGATGACTACGGGAATTATCGGATGAGAGAAACGAGGCGAGCTCCCATTCAGAAGCTCTTCTGCTTGTAGACCTCGCACAGGTTGCCGCCCCATTCGCCGTGGAAGCGTTCGAGCAGGCGCTGGGCCGGAACCTTGCCCGAAGACACGATCTCGGCAAGCGGTTCGAGATAGCCGGTCTCGTTGTCGCCCCCGGCATTAAGCTTGCCGCGCGCGGCAAGGCCGGACCGGGCGATGTCGAGCACTTCGCCGGCAATGTCGCGCAAGGTGCCGCCAGTCCCTTTCGCCGATTGGGGAAGCGGAGCGTCGAGGCCGAGCCTGGGGACGGAGCTGCGCAGCACTTCGCGCCCTTCCATGTCCCAGTCCTTCACCAGGTCCCAGGCCGCGTCGAGCGCGGTCTGGTCGTAGAGCAGGCCGACCCACAGGGCGGGCAGGGCGCAGATGCGGTTCCACGGTCCGCCGTCGGCGCCGCGCATCTCCAGGAAGGACTTCAGGCGCACTTCGGGAAAGGCGGTGGACAGGTGATCCTGCCAGTCGCTCATGCGCGGCAGTTCGCCGGGAAGCGCGGGCAGCTCGCCCTTGAGGAAGTCGCGGAAAGACTGGCCCGCGGCGTCGATGTACTTGCCGTCGCGGAACACGAAATACATCGGCACGTCGAGCATGTAGTCGACGTAGCGCTGGTAGCCGAAGCCCTGCTCGAACACGAAGGGCAGCATGCCCGTGCGCGCCGGGTCGGTGTCCGACCAGATGTGGCTGCGGTAGGAAAGATAGCCGTTGGGCTTGCCTTCGGTGAAAGGCGAATTGGCGAAGAGCGCGGTCGCCAGCGGCTGCAACGCCAGCGAGGTGCGGAACTTCTGCACCATGTCCGCTTCGCTGGAATAGTCGAGATTGACCTGGATGGTGCAGGTGCGCAGCATCATGTCGAGCCCCATCGAGCCCACGCGCGGCATGTGCCGCAGCATGATGTCATAGCGGCCCTTGGGCATGATCGGCAGTTCTTCGCGGGTCTTGTCCGGCCACATGCCGAGCCCGAGGAAACCCTTGCCGATGCGGTCGCCGATGGTCTTGACCTGCGCCAGGTGCCGGCCGGTTTCGGCGCAGGTTTCATGCAGGCTTTCCAGCGGCGCGCCGGACAGTTCGAGCTGCCCCGCCGGCTCAAGGCTGACAGTGCCGTCGCTGCCCTTCATGGCAATGACGTTGCCGCCTTCGACGATCGGCTCCCAGCCGAATTCGGTCAGCGCCATGAGCAGGTCACGGATGCCGCCGGGTTCGTCATAAGACGGCGCGTGAAGGTCGGTCTTGTCGTAGACGAACTTCTCGTGCTCGGTCCCGATCCGCCACGCGGCGCGCGGCTTTTCGCCCGCAGCCATCGGCTCGGCGAGTTGGTCCAGGCTCTCGATCAGCGGATCGGCGCGATCCGATATCTCGCGGGTGCTCATGCGCCGGGAAGTAGTGGCGGCAAGGCACGGACGCCAGCACTATTTGCTACGGTGATAGTCAATTTCCGGCAGGCAACCAATCTCCTGCCACGGCCATCCAGAGCGCGGTGGCGGCGATGCTGGCGGTCTCGCCGCGCAGGATGCGCGGGCCCAGTGTGATCGGGCGCGCCTGCGGCAGGGCGCGGATGAGCGCACGTTCCCCTTCGTCGAAGCCGCCTTCGGGTCCGACCAGCAGGGCGGCTGGGCCCCGGTGCGCGGCGAATTGCGCGGCGGCGGGTTCGCCGCCCAGCTCGTCGGCGAAGAACAGCGCGCGATCTTCGGGCCAGTCGCGCAGCAGCGCCTCGAGCTTGAGCGGTTCGGCCAGTTCGGGCAGCGCGGTGCGGGCGCATTGCTCGGCCGCCTCGGTCACCATGGTGCGCGCCCGCTCGGGGTTGAGCTTGTCCGCCACGCAGCGGCGCGTCACCACCGGCTGGATGCACCGCACGCCCAGTTCGGTCGCCTTCTCCAGCACGAGGTCGAAGTTCGGCTTCTTGAGTAGTGCGGCGCACAGCGTGAAGTTGGGCACCTGCTCGCGCGGGCGCAGCCTTTCGCGCGCCTCGAGAACAACGTCACGCTTGCCCGCCGAAACGACGGCGCAGGCCCATTCGCCCGTCTCGTCATCGCACAGGATCACCGCGTCTCCTGCCGAGACGCGCATGACCTTGGACAGGTAATGCGCCTGCGCGCCCTCGATCGCGACATGCGCGGCCAGCGCGATCGGACCGGGGACGAACAGGCGCGGCGCGGAGCGCGGCGGCCAGGCAGGGGTTGCAACCATGCTTTCTCTTACTGTGCTGGGCTTACTTCGCAATCGTGCGCAGGAGCGTAAGCCACTGCTCCGTGCCCTGGCCAGGCATGCCGACATGTGTGCCGGCTTGCGATCGGCCATGACAGACGGGCTACAATCGACTACGTACCTTCGCGTGACCGAACCCGCATTTGTGCCCGATACGCAAAGCCGCAGCCTCGTGTCGATGCTGCCGCCGTCCTTGCGCGACTATGCCATGCTGGCGCGTTTCGACCGGCCCATCGGCTGGTGGCTGCTGTTCTGGCCCTGCGCCTGGGGCGTGATGCTGGCGGGCGGCGAATCGCGCTGGGGTCTCGTGCTGTGGATGCTCGTCGGCTCGATGGCGATGCGCGGCGCGGGCTGCGTGTGGAACGACATCGTCGATGCCGATCTGGACCGCAGGGTTGCGCGCACGGCCAGCCGCCCGGTCGCGAGCGGGCGGGTCAGCCGGCAGGCCGCGACGATCTGGCTCTTCACGCTCTGCGCGGCAGGTCTGGTGGTGCTGTTCCAGCTGCGCTGGCAGGCGCAGGTCATGGCCCTGAGCAGCCTGGCCCTGGTTGCCGCCTATCCCTTCATGAAGCGCATCACCTGGTGGCCACAGGTCTGGCTCGGCCTCGTTTTCACCTGGGGTTCGCTGGTCGGCTGGATGGAGATCCGCAGCGACCATATCGACGTCCTCGTCGCGCTTTACGGCGGCTGCATCTTCTGGTGCATCGGCTATGACACGATCTACGCCCTGCAGGACCGCGAGGACGACGTCCTTGTCGGTATCCGCTCCGCAGCGCTGCGCCTGGGCCGTCACGTGCGCGCCGGTGTCGCCGCGTTCTATGCGCTTGCGGTGGTATTCTGGGCGCTGGCCTTCTGGACCCTGCGCGGCGACTGGGTTGCGCTCGTCGCATTGGCCCCGGTGGCTGCCCATCTCGGCTTCCAGGTCGTGACCCTCGATACCGATGACGGCGACAATGCGCTTGCTTGCTTCCGCTCCAACCGCGATGCCGGCCTCGTCATGGCACTGGCCTGCTGGGTGGTGGGCAACGCCGGCGTGATCTAGGACGGGTTGCCATGTGCAACCTCTACCGGATGACCAAGGGTGTAGAAGAAGTCGCCAGGCTCTTCGAAGTCCTGCCCGAACGCGGCGCCAATTTCGCCGAGGAAGTCTATCCCGGCTATCCCGGCCTCGTCGTTGCCGAGGGCAGGGCACAGGCGATGACATGGGGCTTTCCGCTCGTGCTCAAGGGCAAGCAAGGGCAGCCGCTCAAGCCCAAGCCCGTCACCAATGCCCGCGACGACAAGCTCTCCACCGCGTTCTGGCGCGACAGCTTCGAAAAGCGCCGCTGCCTCGTGCCCGTCACCGCCTGGGCCGAGGCCGAGGGCAGCAAGGGACGGATGACCCGCACCTGGTATGGCGTGGAAGGGGAAGAGACTTTCGCCGTCGCCGGGCTCTGGCGGCCGACCGGCGAATGGGGGCAGGCCTATACCATGGTGATGGTCGATTCCTGCCCGCAGATGGTCGATGTGCACGATCGCATGCCGGTTCTCCTGCCCCGCGATGCGTGGGGGCAATGGATCAGCGGCACACCGGAGGAGGCGTTTCGCCTGTGTCGCACGCCCGACCTTCCCCTGACGGTGGACCGGACGGGCGAATTGTGGAGCGGCGGCGGGCAGCCGGCTCGGGGCGGTGGCAATACCACGCCCCGGCTCTTGTGATCAGCGGCTCATTCATAACTCACCAGTTCGAATTCGATGCCGTCCCAGTCCAGGAAATAGAACCGGCGGCCCGGTTCGTAGTCGGCATGGTTGAAGGGGACGAGACCGGCATCGGCCACGATCTTCTCGGCAGCGTCGAGGTCGTCGACGACGATCCCCAGGTGATTGAGCGGCGCCCCCTTGGCGAAGCGGTCATGTTCCTTGCCGTCGGTATAGACGGCGATGTAGCCGAACTCCTCGCCGACATGGATCGTCTCGCCGCCGTTAAGGGCCGGACCGCGCCAGCGTTCTTCCCAGCCGAGCAGGTCCTGCAGCAGCCTGGACGAGCGCTCGATGTCGCTCACGGTGATGTTGGCGTGTTCCAGTCTTCCCTTGGGCATGTGCATTTCTCCTTGGATTTCAGCGATCCGCCCCGGCGGCGAATCACTCGGCTTGCCCAAGGTGCAACCTCAAGTTAACTTGAGGTCAAACGGAAACTGGAGGTATTGAGATGACTGCCAAGGGCGTGACCGACCGCTTCATCTCGATCGGCGATCTTTCGCGCCGGACCGGCGTCGCGGTGTCGGCGATCCGCTTCTACGAAGAGAAGGGGCTGCTCGTCTCGCTGCGCACTTCGGGCAACCAGCGGCGTTTCCTGCGCTCGGACATTCGCCGCGTCAGCTTCATCCTGATCGCGCAGAAACTGGGGCTGGGCCTCGCGGAGATCGAGCGCGAGCTGGCGCAGCTGCCGCAGGGGCGCACGCCGACGATCGAGGACTGGGAGCGCATCAGCCTGTCCATGCGCGAGGCGATCGACGCGAAGATCGCGCTGCTCGAACTTACCCGGCGCAAGCTGGACGAGTGCATCGGCTGCGGCTGCCTGAGCCTGACGAAATGCCGCCTCTACAATGCCGAGGATGCAGCCGGGGCGGAAGGCCCCGGGCCGCGCTTCGTGCTGAAATAGCTATTCGGCAGCCAGCAGTTCCTCGGCCGCGCCGAGGTCCACGCTGACGAGGCGCGAGACGCCCTTTTCGACCATGGTCACGCCGAACAGGCGGTGCATCCGGCTCATCGTCACGGCATTGTGGGTGACGATCAGGTAGCGCGTGTCGGTCTCGCGGGTCATCGCCTCGAGCAGGTCGCAGAACCGCTCGATATTGGCATCGTCGAGCGGCGCGTCGACCTCGTCCAGCACGCAGATCGGGGCCGGGTTGGTGAGGAACAGGGCGAAGATCAGGGCAACGGCTGTCAGCGCCTGTTCGCCGCCCGACAGCAGCGTCAGCGATTGCAGGCGCTTGCCCGGCGGCTGGGCGAAGATTTCCAGTCCGGCTTCGAGCGGATCGTCGGAATCGACCAGCGCCAGGTGCGCCTGCCCGCCCTGGAAAAGCTGCTGGAACAGGCGGCGGAAATGCGCATCGACTGCCTCGAAAGCCGCGCGCAGGCGTTCGCGCCCTTCGCGGTTGAGGTTGCCGATCGAACCGCGCAGCCGGTTGACCGCTTCGGCCAGCTCGGCCTTCTCGGTTACGCTGACGCCCAGTTCTTCTTCCGCCTTGGCCAGTTCGTCGGCAGCGACGAGGTTGACCGGGCCGATGCGCTCGCGGTCGGCGACGAGCCTGTCCATCGTCGCAGTCTCGGCCTGCGCGCCGGAGACTTGCGAGGAATCGAAAGCGAAGCGTTCCGGCAGGACGGGAGGCGGGCACTGGAAGCGCTCGCCCGAAAGCCGCGTCATCTCGACCCGGCGCTCGTCCTCGTTTTCGGCGCGGGCGACGGCACCGGCGCGGTTCTCGCGCGTGCTGGCGAGCTTTTCCTGCGCATTGGCCAGTTCGGCATCGGCCTTGCGCGCGGCCTCGGTCGCGGCAGTGACGGCCACTTCGGCCTTGCCCAGTTCATCGGAGAGGCGATTGCGCACGACTTCCCCGGCTTCGATCTCGGCCATGATCGAGGCGGGTTTGGCGGCGAACACGGCGCGCTCGGCCTCGATTTCCTCAAGCCGGCCGGCCATCTGGGCGAGGCGATTGGTGGCGTCGCCGGCACGGCCCTGCCAGTTGCGGATGTCGCTGCGCTGCGACGCGGTGCGTTCGCGCCCCACCGCCAGCGCCTGGTCGTGCGCGGCAAGTGCGGCCGTCGCCGATTGCAGCCCGCTCTTGGCGGTTTCGTTCCTCTCCCTTGCGGCCTGCAGCGCGGCGCGACCGGTTTCGGGATCGGGCAGTGTCTTGCGCTTGTCTTCGGCGGCGGACAGGTCCTGCGCGGCGGTCTTGCGCTGCTCGGCCAGCTCGCCGACCTGCGTATCGAGTTCGGCGCGGCGGGCCCGCTGGCGCTGGCGCTGGTCTTCGGCCTGGTCGGCGGCGCGCAGGGCGCTGCGTTCGGCATCGGTGGCCTGCGCGATGGCGCGTTCGGCGGCAATGACCGCGGCCTGCAGCGCGGAGAGTTCCTGCTGCACCCCGGTCTGGCGCGCTTCGGCAACCGCCACGGCTTCGCGCAGCGGCGGCAGCTGGGCGTCGAGTTCGGCAAAGCGGTTTTCGGCCTCGAGCCGGGCGGCTTCGGCGGCGCCTTCGCCGCGCGCAACGAAACCGTCCCAGCGGCGCAGCACGCCCGAACGCGTGACCAGCCACTCGCCGGCCTTGAGGGCGCGGCCGTCATCCTCGTCCACGACATGGACGAGCGCGAGGCGCGCCGCGAGTTCGGGCGGGCACTGCGTGACGTGCGCGGCAAGGCTCTGGGCCACTGGCGCGGGCGCCTCGGCGCCGGTCCAGAAGCGGCCATCGGCGCCCTCGACCTTGCCCAGCGGCGCCTTGGCGTCGCGGCCCAGCACGGCGGCCAGCGCGCGTTCGTAGCCCGGCGCGGCACGCACCGCGTCGATTGCGACGGGCAGGCCATGTGCGGCCTTGGCGCCCTTGGCCCGGGCCTCGCGGTCGCGAACGAGGGCGCCGTGTTCGCGTTCGATGCCGGTGAGGTCGGCACGCGCGCCGGCGAGTTCCGAGGCTGCGGCATCGCGCTGGGCCTGCAGCTCTGCCTTGCGGGCCTGCTGTGCCTCAAGTCCCTCGCGGGCCTCGGCAAGGGCCTTTCCGGAAGCTTCGGCTTTCGCTCGTGCAGCGGCGACGACGGCGTCGAGGTCACCCGCCGCCTCGAGCGCGCCGATCTGCGACTGCAGGCGCTCTGCCTCGGAATCGAGGCGGGCAAGCCGGTTCCTTGCCTGCGCCAGTTCGGCCTCGGCAATGCGCCATTCGGCCTCGACGCCGGCCTGCTGGGCGGTCGCCTGCGCCAGTTCGAGTTCGGCGGTGCGGGCGGCGCGTTCGGCGCCTTCCAGGGCATTGGCCAGACGGGGGCGGTGCGCCTCGTCGGCTGCAAGCTGCTTTTCGCTCTCGGCCAGTTCGCGTTCGAGGCGGGAAAGCGCCTGCGCCGCATCGCGGGTCACGCGGTCGGCATCGCCGCGGTCTTCCTCGAGCCGGGCCTTCTGCCTCTCGAGATCGGCCAAGCGCTGTTCTGCCGCTTCGAGCTGGCTGGTGAGCGTTGCCATGCGGTGGCCTTGCGCATTGGCATCGTCGCGGCGGTCGGCCAGTTCGTCGCGCGCCTCGACCAGCGCTTCGGCAGCGGCGGCCTGTGCGTTCTGCGCCAGCTTCGCGGCCTCCTGCGCCTCGTTGACGCGGGCCTCCGCGGCCTGGGCTTCCTTGCGCGCGGCCTCTGCGGCAGCGGCGGCATCGCGCCAGCGGGCATAGACGAGGCGCGCCTCGGCCAGCCGGATCTCGTCGGTCAGGGCCTTGTACTTCTCGGCCGCCCGGGCCTGGCGGCGCAGCGTGGCGACCTGCTTGTCGAGCCCGGCCATGATGTCTTCGAGGCGGGCAAGGTTGGTTTCGGTCGCGCGCAGCTTCTGCTCGGCGTCCTTGCGGCGCACGTGGAGGCCGGCGATGCCCGCTGCTTCTTCCAGCATCGCGCGGCGTTCGGTCGGTTTGGCGGCGATGACCGCGGCGATCTTGCCCTGACTGACCAGCGCGGGCGAATGCGCGCCGGTCGCGGCGTCGGCGAAGATCAGCGCCACGTCCTTGGCGCGCACGTCGCGGCCGTTGACGCGATAGGCGCTGCCCGCCCCGCGCTCGATCCGGCGCACGACTTCAAGCTCTTCGCGCTTGCCGTCGATGGGGGTGGTCTCGCCGGTCAGGACGACTTCGGCGAAGCTGCGCGGGGGGCGGCTGGAGGTGCCGGCGAAGATCACGTCTTCCATGCCGCCGCCGCGCATCGACTTGGGCGAGCTTTCGCCCATGACCCAGCGGATCGCTTCGAGAAGGTTGGACTTGCCGCAGCCGTTGGGGCCGACGACGCCGGTCAGCCCCGGCTCGATGCGCAGTTCGGAAGGCTCTACGAAGCTCTTGAATCCACTGAGCTTGAGCCGCCTTATGCGCATCGCGTCGCCCTTATCGAAGCCAGAACCGGCGCATCAGCGCGCGCCGGCCTGCTGCAGCTTGGTTTCCAGCTCGTCCCAGCCCATCGAACCGACCGAAGAGCCGTTGATGATGAACGTGGGCGTGCCGGTGACGTTGAATTCCTTCGTCGCCTTCTCGGTCTGGTCGGCAAGGGCCTTGGCCTTGGCGGTGTCGGCAAGGCAGGACTTGGCCTGGTCGAGCGCGATCCCGCGCGAGGCGAAGAATTCGGTCATGCCCGATGCCTGCGCGATGGCCGGGATCTGCTGCGGCGGCGACATTGCGCCGATGGCCTTGAGCTTGTCCTCGCCCAGCGCCTGCACGTTCTGGAACATGTTGGGCTGCCAGGCCCAGAACTGTTCGCTGAGCGGGATCACCGCCTCGGTCGCCCCGCAAGTGGCCAGCAGCGAGGCCGGCACGTCGTAGGGGTTGAGCATGAAGTAGCGCAGTTCGTAGCTGACGCGGCCGCTGGCGACATAGTCGTCGCGCAGCTTGGCGAAGCTTTCCTTGGCGAATTCGGCGCAGTGCGAGCAGCTCAGCGCGCCATATTCGACGAGCTTGATCGGTGCCCCGGGATTGCCGAGGCGATAGCCGCCTTCGTCCGTCTTGGCGACCATGTCCGACCAGCTCTTGCCGGCGGGAGCGGCGATCGGGGCGATCGGCTCGTTCGAAACCGGCGCGGTCTCGTCCTTCTTGTCGCCGCAGGCGGCCAGGCCGAGGGCGAGCGGAGCGGCGATCAGGCCCAGCGCGACGTTACGGAAGCGAAAACGGGTCATCGAAGCGAATCCTTTGCGAATTGAAAATGGCTAACCCATGGTCCGGACAGATCAAGGGCGTGCGGGGGCCGGGAGGGGACATCTCCACAGCTAACCCCCGCAATTCGGCGAAAGCACCGATTTCGCGGTCTAGATCCTGCCGGCCTGCAGCGCCGCGGCGCGGTCGCTGAGCAGTTTCGAGAGATGCTCCCAATCGTGAACCTGCTGCACTTCGCCATTGATGACGAAGCTGGGCGTGCCGGTCAGCCCCAGCGATCCGGCGGCCGACTGCTGCGCGCGCAGTTTGTCGAGCATCGAGGCGTCGTTGAGGCAGCGGTCCGCCCGGGCGCGGTCGATGCCCCATTGCTGCATCTTGGCGTAGAAGCCAAGGTCGCCGGCGATGGCGCGCATGCGGGCCGGGATTTCACCCTGTCCCCAGCGCGCAAGCTGTTCCGGCGTCATCTTCTGCGCGGTGGCGAGCCACTGGTCCTGCGAGGCGAAGAACGCATTGTGGCGCACCCAGAAGCGGTTCGGATCGCCGCAAGAGGTCAGCATCGCGATCGTCAGGTCGATCGGGTTGCGCAGCAGGTTGGTGACGGTGACCTGGATCTGACCCTTGGGGATCAGCGTCGTGCGCAGCACCGGGTCCGCTTCGCGGTGGAACACGGCGCAGTGCGGGCAGGTGTAGCTGACGAACTCTGTCATCTTGATCGGTGCGTCGGGATTGCCCAGCGTATGGCTGCCGTCCGCCGTCACGCCCATCGTGCCGTTCCAGTTGCCCTTCGCGGCAAGCTGCTGCCTCGCTTTTGCGGTGGGCGTGGGCTTAGGTGCAGGTTGGGGCGGGCTGGCGGCGAGGCTCAGCGCGGCGCAGGAGGCAAGGGCGATCGTACGGGCGGCGTTACGGGCAATGGACTTCACGAATGACGGCTTCATCACTTGTCCTTCTGGTCTTCCTTGGCAGCCATGCTCCGCGCCAGCGATTCCAGCACGGCCCGAAGTTCCGGGTCGCCGATGTCGCGCAGCGATTCTCCCAGTTCCATCGGCACCGGTTTTAGCGAAGGCGGAGCAGACCTGCGGTCTGAAGCAGGCGGCGCCTTAACCTCGCCTTGCCGGATCTTGGCCCTGGCCACCGCATTGTAGCCGAAGAAGCGGTTCACCCGGTCGATGATCTCGGGAATGACGTGCTGGATCATCGGGGCATGGGCGGGCAGCACGACGAGCTGGAGAATGCCGTCGCTTTTTTCGCCGGGCGGGAAGCGGATCGATTCGGGAGAGCAGACCCGGGCATGGCGGGCACCGACGATCTCGGGCCAGCGGGTCACCACGCTGGACTGGACAAAGCCGAAACGGCGAAAGGCGGTGCGCCCGACTTCGGGCATCAGGTCCGATATCGCGCGCGCCTGCCCGCCGCGCGGACGCTCGTAGCGCTTGAGGGCGGGCGAGGTCTTGCCCGGTTTGCTCGATTGTTTGCCGCGATCCCGTTCCATTACCGGCGCTGCAATGCCATAGCGGGCCCATGGAAGCCAGTTCCGATACGATCTCGCGCAAGCTTCTCAACTGGTATGACGCCCATGCGCGGGACCTGCCGTGGCGTGCGCGCCCGGGTGCGCCGTCTCCCGATCCCTACCGCGTCTGGCTCTCGGAGGTCATGCTGCAGCAGACCACCGTTGCCGCGGTGAAGGACTACTTTGCCGAATTCACGAGGCGCTGGCCCGACGTGAGCGCGCTGGCCGCCGCGCCGGACGAGGAGGTCATGGCCGCCTGGGCGGGACTTGGCTACTACGCCCGTGCCCGCAACCTGCTGGCCTGCGCGCGCGAGGTCGCGGCGCGCGGCGGGCGCTTTCCCGATAGCGAGGAGGAACTGCGCGCGCTGCCGGGGCTGGGCGCCTATACTGCCGCCGCGGTTGCCGCCATCGCCTTCGGCCGCCGCGCGGTGGTGGTCGACGCCAATGTCGAGCGCGTCGTCGCCCGGCTCTTCGCCCTCGATACGCCGCTGCCGGGTGGACGGACCGCAATCCGCGAGAAGGCCGATGCGATCACGCCGGAGCGGCGCAGCGGAGACTTCGCACAGGCGATGATGGATCTGGGCGCGACCGTGTGCACCAGCCGGGCGCCGCGCTGCCTGCTCTGCCCGCTTTCGGTCGAGTGCGAGGGGCGGGCACTTGGCGAGCCGGAGCGCTTCCCGGTCAAGGCGCCCAAAAAGGCCAAGCCGGCGCGCCGGGGCAGGGCCTTCTGGATCGAGCGCGACGAACGCGTCTGGCTGGTGCGCCGTCCCGGCAAGGGGATGCTTGGCGGGATGCGGGCGCTGCCCGACGACGGCTGGCATTCGCGCGGCGACGGCACCGGTGAAGGGCCGCTGGACGGACCGTGGGAAAGCGCCGGCAAGGTCGGCCACGTCTTCACGCACTTCTCGCTAGAGCTGAACCTTGCGGTTTATCTCGGCAATCAATGCGATAGTCTTCCCGCCGAAGATGGCGAGTGGTGGCCGCTGGACCGGATCGGGGAGGCCGGCCTGCCGACGCTTTTCGCCAAGGCGGCGCATCTGGCGCTCGCCGGAACGGGAGAGAGGGTATGATTCGCACCCTTGCCCAGCTCGAGGCCGCGATGGACCGGCGCGCGCTGCTGCGCATGGGCGCCTGTGCCGGGATCGGCGCTGCGCTGATGCCGCGCCTTGCGCTCGCCGCTGCCGATCCGGACCTGCTGCCGCAAGTGCGCGCGGTGGTGGAGCGCTGGGTGGGGCCGGGCAAGTTTCCCGGCATGGTCGCTTCGCTCGGTATCCCGGGGCGCGAACCGCAATATGTCGCGCGCGGTTCGGAAGGCTTCACCGATGGCGATGCGGTGACGGCGGACAGCCTGTTCCGCATCTATTCGATGACCAAGCCGATTACCGGCATGGCCGCCATGCAGCTTGTCAGCGAAGGCAGGCTCGGTCTCGACCAGCCGCTTTACGACATCCTGCCGCAGTATCGGCACATGCAGGTGCAGGACACATACGACGGATCGGTTGCCGCGCTGCACCCGGCCCGCTCGCCGATCACGATCCGGCACCTGCTCACCCACACCTCGGGCATCGGCTACACGATCATCCAGAAAGGGCCGATCAAGGACCTGATGGAGCGCAAGGGCCTTGTCGCGGGCCAGATCAGCCGCATGAAGATTCCCGGCGTGTTCGAAGGCGAGTCGGTCCACGGCCTCGATCGCTTTGCCGACCGGCTTGCCGAAGTGCCGCTGGTGGCCGACCCCGGCACGCGCTGGAGCTATTCCATGGGGCTCGACCTGATGGGCCGGGTGATCGAAGTGGCCAGCGGGCGCAGCTTTGCCGATTACCTGCGCGAAACGATCTTCGAACCCGCCGGGATGTCGAGCACCTTCTTCCAGGTGCCGCAGTCCGATGCCGCCCGCCTGACCACCAACTATGGCGCGCTCGGCAAGTTGCTGGTGCCAATCGATAGCGGGATGGATTCGATCTTTCTCGATAAGCCGCCGTTCCCCTTCGGCGGGGCGGGCCTTGTCAGTTCGCCGCGCGACTACGACCGGTTCCTGCGCATGCTTGCCCAGTCGGGTACGATCGACGGGCAGCGCGTGCTCGCTGCACAGGCCGTGCGCACCGGCACCAGCGATCTCCTGCCCGCTGGCGTGACGATCCCGGCCGCGTTCGGCGGGGCGGCAGGTTTCGGCGCCGGGGGGCGCGTCGGGCGCGGCGGCGAGGCCGGGATCTACGGTTGGTCGGGCGCGGCGGGCACGGTCGGCATGGTCGATATGGTCCATGCCCTGCGCTCGCAGATATTCGTGCAGTTCATGCCGCCCAACGCGGTGGGACTGCTTCCCGAGTTCCAGGCCGCACTCAAAGCCGATGTCATGGCCATGCTGGAGAAACGCTGACGTGATTGCCCTCGATTCTACCCCGATTGCCTTCTCCGGATCGCACCTCGACCGCGCCGATCATGTCCGCAGCGATCCTGCCGCGCTCGATGCCCTGATGACGTGGAAGGCGCGGCTGCTGCGCATGGATGGGCTCGACCCGGTGCTGACGCCCGATGGCGCGCTGGAATGGGGCAGCCTTGCCGATGCCGCGCCCGACAGCGACCTGGTGTTCCTCGGCCTCGATGGCGAACGCGGCTGTTTTGCCGAAGTGCGATCGTCCTATCCCTCGGGCAGTCCCCATGCCGGACCGGCTAGCTGGAATGCAATGTCGGTTCTGGGCGCGGGCGAACTGGCGACCTATGGCGGCGCCCGCTCGCTGGTCGGCTGGCATGCGCGTCACCGCTTCTGCGCCGTATGCGGGCAGCCCACGCGGCTCGCCAAGGGCGGCTGGCAGCGCACCTGCACCTCCGAAACATGCGGTGCGGAGCACTTTCCGCGCGTCGATCCGGTCACGATCATGCTGGTCGAGCATGAGGACAAGGTGCTTCTGGGGCGCCAGCCGCGTTTTCCCGAGCGACGCTATTCGACGCTTGCCGGTTTCGTCGAGCCGGGCGAGACGATAGAGGAGGCGGTTGCCCGCGAAGTGCTGGAGGAAGCCGGGATCCGGGTCCGCGACGTGACCTACATCGCCAGCCAGCCCTGGCCGTTCCCGTCCTCGCTGATGATCGGCTGCCACGCCTATGCCGAGACGACCGAGATAACCATCGACGAAACCGAACTGGACGATGCCCGCTGGTTCAGCCGCGAGGACGTGGTCGATGCCCTCGAGGCGATCGGCCGCGGCGAACTGGGCCGGGCCTTCGGTGCGCCGCCGAAGACGGCGATTGCCCATGTCCTCATGCGCTGGTGGATCGACCGGGGCTGAGGCTCCGCTCAGGGCGCGGCAAGGAGGAAGCCGGCCCTTGGCGCCCAACCTTCAGACGAGGCCGAGCCTTGCCAGTTCCCGCGCCAGCTTGGGCGGCATGATATCGCCCGAGCTTTCGCCGTCGCCCAGGTCGCGCGGGGCGTCCTCTTCCTTGAGATAGCGCCAGCCCTGGTGGGCGCGCTTGGGCTTGGTCACGACCGGGATCAGCTTGGGGGCGAGGCGGATCCACCAGCGGCCGTCCTCGCGCTGTTCGAAGCCGAGGATCGGGGAGCGGCCGATGAGGGCGTGTTCGTAGATCCAGTAAAGCGAACCGCCCGCCATTTCCTCGTGCCGCTTGGGCAGGTAGCGCGTCGTCAGGCGCGCTTCGCCGATGTCTGCGTGGCTTTCCAGCCATGCGCGCAGGTCCGCCGGGCTCTCGGCGGAATAGGCGATCTTGGTCATGTGCAGCGGCATGGGAACGAAGATAGGTATTCGCGGTGGGTCAGGCGAGTCCGGTCAGCACGGCAAGGCCGAGGAACGAGAAAAATCCCATGGTGTCGGTGGCCGTCGTGACGAAAACCGCGGACGATACGGCCGGGTCGATGCGGAAGCGGTCGAGCGTGACCGGCACGAGGATGCCGGCAAGACCGGCGACGAGGTTGTTGATCACCATGGCCGCCCCGATGACGGCGCCCAGCAGCGGGTTGGAGAACAACAGCGTGGTGCCCCCGCCGATCAGCAGGCCGAGCGCAGCGCCGTTGGCCGTGGCGATGCGCAGTTCGCGCAGGATCATGCGCACGGTATTGGAATCGGTCAGCTGGTTGGTGGCGATGGCGCGCACCACCACGGCCAGCGTCTGCGTCCCGGCATTGCCGCCCATCCCCGATACGATCGGCATGAGCACCGCAAGCAGCGCGAACCGGGTGATCGCGCCCTGGAACAGTCCGACCACGGACGATGCCAGAATCGCGGTGGCAAGGTTGACGCACAGCCAGGTCAGGCGCGCGCGCACGGTGATCAGGATCGGCTCGTTGATGTCGCCATCACCGGCACCGGACAGGCGCAGGATGTCCTCGCTCGCCTCTTCCTGGATAATGTGGACGATGTCGTCGACGGTGATCTGGCCGATCAGGCGCCCGGCGGAATCGGTCACCGCAGCGGAGATCAGCGCGTACTTCTGGAAGCGCAGAGCCACTTCTTCCTGGTCCATGTCGACCGGGATCAGCGTCTGGTCGCGCGACATCACGTCGTAGAGCGGAATGTTGCGCGGGCAGCGCAGAATCCAGGACAGCGCGCAAGTGCCGACCGGGCGGTGCATCGCGTCGACAATGAAGACTTCCCAGAACTCGGTCGGCAGTTCGCGGTGTTCGCGCAGGAAATCGATGAGATCGCCCACCGTCATCGTCTCGGGCACCGCGACGAACTCGCGGCTCATCAAACGGCCGGCGGATTCCTCGGGATAGGAAAGCGCGGCCTCGATCGCGGCGCGGTCTTCGGGATCGAGTTCGGCAAGGACCGCCTGCTGGTCCTCGCGGTCGAGATCCTCGATCATCGCGACGGCGTCGTCGGTGTCGAGCTGCTCGGCAATTTCGGCGACGACGTCGGCCGGCAGCGCCTCGATCAGGAGTTCGCGGACCCAGTCGTTGAGTTCGGCGATGACCTCGACGCCCATGAGGTCGCGAATCGAGCGGGCGAGCTGGAGGCGCTCATCCTCGTCGACCAGCTCTAAAAGGTCGGCGATGTCGGCCGGGTGGAGCGGTTCGACCAGTTCGTAGACGCGGTCGGAGTCCTCCTCGTCGAGCGCATCCATGACGTTGCGCACGAATTCGGGCTTGAGGCGGTTCTCCTCGTCGAGGCTCTCGCTCTCGGGCGCAGGCGATTCCGCTTCTGCCTCTGCAGCGACGGCATCGTCCTGCTTCAGTTCGTCGTCGAGGTCCGCGCCGCTCATAAGCGCCGGTCTAAGCGCCAATTTCGCAATTGCAACAGGCGAAGGAAGGGCCGCGGAAGATAGCTGTTCGGATACTTGTTCCGGACAGGCGCGCGTGACATTGGCGAGACGCAGCCTATATCGGGCCGGTGCCCGGATCCGCATCGACGCGGACAACAGGAGATTACAGATGGCCGACGAATACCTGACGCTCACTCTCGACACCGGCAGCGGCGGTGGCGACGTCAAGATCAAGCTTCGCCCCGACCTGGCCCCCGGCCACGTCGAGCGCATCAAGGAGCTGACCGGCGAGGGCTTCTACGACGGCGTGAAGTTCCACCGCGTGATCCCCGGTTTCATGGCACAGGGCGGCTGCCCGCAGGGCACCGGCATGGGCGGTTCGGACAAGCCGGACTTGCAGGCCGAATTCAACGCAGAGCCCCATGTGCGCGGCGTCTGCTCGATGGCTCGCACCAGCTACCCGCACTCGGCCAACAGCCAGTTCTTCATCTGCTTCGACGACGCCACCTTCCTCGACAAGCAGTACACTGTCTGGGGTCAGGTGGTCGAAGGCATGGAACACGTGGATGCGCTGCCCAAGGGCGAGCCGCCGCGCGAGCCGGGCAAGATCGTCAAGGCGACGGTATCGGAAGGCTGAGCCCTACCGGTTCGAATGCAGGAAGGGGCGCCCCGGCCGGGGCGCCCCTTTTTCGTTGGCTCGGTGCCAGCAATCCCGTCCTTCGGCAGGTTCAAGCTGAGCCTGTCAAGGCCTGCGGCGCTACCCGGCTCAGAGCCCCGCCTGCAGCAGCCACTCGTGGAAGATGCGCACCGGGCGGGTTTCCAGCGCCTTGGGACGGCAGACGAACCAGTAGCGGTACGGGCTCTCGACATCGATGTCGAACAGGCGGGCGAGGCGATTGTCGTGCGAGCGGCGGAAGTGGTCGTCGTGCATGATCGCGATGCCCAGCCCTTGCGCAGCTGCCTCGAGGACGAGCTGGCCGGAGTCGAAGCGGTCGATCGATGCCGGTTCGAGCTGCGGCATGCCGATTGCGGTCTTCCAGGCCTCGAAACTGTCGAACAGGTCGTTGTGGATCAGGATGGTCTGCTTCGAGAGCGTCTCGACATCGGGTGCTGAACCGATTTCCTCGGCAAGTCCTCTGGACACGATTCCATAGACCTTGTTGTGGTCGAGCTGGATCCGGTAGAAATTGGGATCGGGCTCCTTAGCCAGGATGATCGCCGCGTCGAGGGTGTCGCCGACGCGATCCTCGAGGTGGGCGCCGGTATCGATGTCGATATGCAGGCGCGGATGCAGCTTGCGCAGTTCGGGCAGGCGCGGGAACAGGCGCTGGCCGCCGAACAGGGTCGGCACGCCAAGGTGCAGGCGCAGGACCTGGCCGCGGTCGATCTGCGATTCGACGGCTTCGGCCAGTTCTTCCAGCTTGGGGCCGACGACGTTGTAGAAAGCCTGTCCTTCGTCGGTCAGCTTCATCGCCTGGTGCTGGCGGGTGAACAGGCGCTTGCCTGTGAAATCTTCCAGCGCGGCGACGCGGCGGGAGAGGGCGGAGGGCGACAGGGCAAGTTCACTGGCTGCCGCCTTGGCCGAACCAAGGCGGACGACGCGCACGAAGGCTTCAAGTGCGCGCAGAGGGGGGAGGCGGCGTACGGGCAATGTTTCGTCTTTTCATCCGGTCACGAGTCAACTGCTGGGCAGATGACGGCTTCAGTCTGTTGCGCTCTCGAGCTCCTCTACCGGCGGATGCAACCGTAATCGGGTGACGTGTCGCTCATTTCCTTCGGTTACCTCGATTCGCCAGCCGCTGTCGTGTTCCAGGATCGCTCCGACCTGTGGAACCTGCTCAGCCAGTACGAATGCGAGGCCGCCCAGTGTATCTACTGCTTCTTCAACTTCGGCAAGTCGTGGATCGATTCGTTCCGCAACTTCATCGAGTTCCACGCGGGCGTCGGCATCCCACATGCCGTCTTCCAGCGGCAGCAGAAGTTCTTCGGGCGCATCGTCGTGTTCGTCTTCGATACTGCCGACGATTTCTTCGACGAGATCCTCGATGGTGATGATGCCGTCGGTCCCCGAGTACTCGTCGATCACGACGGCCAGGTGCGTGCGGCGTGCGCGCATGTCGGCCAGTACGTCCAGCGCCCCGCGCGCCTGCGGCACGTAGAGCGGCTGGCGCATCAGGCTGGTCCAGTCGGCCGGCGCCGGCAGTCCACGCGCGAGGATCGGGAAGATATCCTTGATGTGGATCATCCCGCGGATCTCGTCGAGCGATTCCCCGTAAACCGGCATGCGGCTGTGACCGTGTTCCGCAAAGGCCTCGACCACTTCTTCCCACGATGCCGAGGCCGGGATGGCAATGATGTCGCCGCGCGGCACCGCGACGTCGTCGGCATCGTGCTCGCTGAAGTGCAGGAGGTTGCGCAGCATCTGCCGCTCGAGCTGCGACAGGTCGCCGTTGGGCTGCGCCCCATGTTCGGCGTCGCCCTCGTGTTCGTTGATGACGTCTTCGATCTGCGCCCTGAGCGACTGATCTGCGTCTGCGTGAAAAAGTCTCCGGAAGACACGCCAAAGCGTGCCGCTACTGTCCGGATCTCCCGAGCCGGGCTCGGTGTGGCGGCCATTGTCGGCCATCGTGACTGGTTACCCCTTCAAACCTGATTCAGTCGTCATATGGGTCGGCGATCCCCAATTGGGCAAGTGCTTTCGTCTCCAGTGCTTCCATTGCTTCGGCATCGGCATCGGAAATCTCGTGGTCGTGGCCGGCCAGGTGGAGCAGTCCGTGAACGACGAGGTGACTGGCGTGATCCTCGACCGATATGCCCTTTTCCGCGGCTTCGCGGGCGCAGGTCTCGAAGGCGAGAGCGATGTCGCCGAGCATCTCGGGCGGGCCATCGGCTTCCAGTTCGAGTACCTGATCGCGCTCAAGCATCGGAAAGGAAAGGACATTGGTCGGCTTGTCCTTTTCGCGCCATTCGCGGTTCAGGACGTGGACTTCGGCGTCGCAGGTGAACAGCACGCTCGTCACGAGCCGCGGATTCGCGAGCTCGGGCGCCACCTGTGCCAGAGCCGCGCAGGCGCGCTCGGTCAGCTCCGCCCAATCGGTGCTTTCCGGCCAGGGCTCTTCGATATCGATTTCGAGATTCATCGCTACTGCCTCTAGCGGTTTGCGGCGGTGCAAGGAAGCTGGATCCCCGCCTTTGCGGGGATGACGGGCGCGCGGGGATGACGGGGGGCGGGGGGAAGACTGGAGTACGCGGGGATGACGAGAGGTCAACTGGCTGGGGCAGGACGCGAACGACAGCCGTCAGCCGCTATCCCCGCGAAGGCGGGGATCCAGCGACTACACAGACAGGGCCGAACCGAAACTGCCCTACTTGCTCTCGTCGTACTGCGACAGAGGTCCCTCGTAAGCCTCGACGATCCGCCCGACGATCGGGTGGCGCACAACGTCGGCGGCGGTGAAGCGGGTGACGTTGATGCCGTCGATCCCTTCCAGCTTCTGGACGCCGTCGGCCAGGCCGCTCATGCGGTCGCCGCCGGGGATGTCGACCTGCCTGGGGTCGCCGCAGACGACCATGCGGCTGTTCTGGCCGAAGCGGGTGAGGAACATCTTCATCTGCTCGCGCGTGGTGTTCTGCGCTTCGTCGAGGATGACGAAGGCATCGGCCAGCGTGCGGCCGCGCATGAAGGCGATCGGCGCGATCTCGATCTCTCCCGAGGCGAGGCGTCGTTCCACCTGTTCGGGCGGCATGCAGTCGTAGAGCGCGTCGTACAGGGGCCGCAGGTAGGGATCGACCTTGTCCTTCATGTCGCCGGGCAGGAAGCCCAGCTTCTCACCGGCTTCGACTGCCGGGCGCGAGAGGATCAGGCGTTGCACCGAACCGGTCATGAGCTGGCTGACCGCCTGTGCGACGGCAAGGTAGGTCTTGCCGGTGCCGGCCGGGCCGAGCGCGAAGATGACGTCCGAACGGGCCAGCGCGCGCATGTAGTCGATCTGCGTCGCCGAGCGCGGCACGATCGTTTTCCTGCGGGTGCGGATCATGATCGGCGGCGCGCCCTGGTCGCCGGAGATGATGCCTTCGAGCGTGGGTTCGGCCGACATCGTGATCAATGATTCGACTGCGCCTGCATCGAGATCCTGTCCTTGTTCGAGGCGGTGGTACATGCCGGTGAGAGTTTCGCGGGCCCTGGCCACGGCATCTTCCGGACCTTCGATCTGGATGCGATTGCCGCGCGCCGCGATGTAAACGCCGAGCCGGTTCTCAACCTGTACGAGATTGGCGTCGAACTGGCCGAACAGGGCGCCTAGCAGCGTGGGTTCGTCGAATTGTATTTCGACACGGGCCCGGCGGTGGGTTTCGGGCCTGAACTGCGCCGGGTCATCGGCACGGGCTGCTTTGCGGGCCATGCGCTCCTTTCGGGCAAAACGTGTGCTGTTCTGTAAGCGAAGATGGTCCCGCTCCGGGCAGCTTGCAAGCTCTCGCGCACCCGGCGCAGATCGATTCCTGGTGGATAACCCATAAACCTCCCCGGATCCTGCGGGATGGGCCGGCCGCAAGCCGGATCGAGGCAAGGCGCATTGCCGGGGCGAAGGACCAAGGCTATCCATGTCCCATGAACCGCCAGCACATTTTTCCGCTCGCCCTCTTGGCCGTCCCGGCCCTGCTGCTCGCCTCGTGCAAGGGCGAGGAACCCGCTCCCGAGACCAGCGCAACCGCGACCGGCGAGGCCTCCGAAGCCGCGGTCACGCCGGTTACGGTCGAAAGCTGGCTTGAAGAAAGCGCCGCGAAGGATCTGGGCGGTCAGACCGATTCGCTGCAGTACGCCCGCGCCGAGGCCGATCTGGACGGCGACGGCGTCGATGAAGTGCTCGCCTATGTCGGCGGCCCGATGATGTGCGGGACGGGCGGCTGCAATCTCGTCGTGCTCAAGCGCGATGGAGAAGGCTACAGGCAGGTCGGCGACCTCTCGGTGGTCCAGCTTCCGGTAGGCGTGCTGTCCAGCAAGACGAACGGCTGGAAGGACCTTGCCGTCTCGGTTTCGGGCGGCGGCAGGCCGGGCGGCATCATGCGCGTCCCCTTCGATGGCAAGGCCTATGCCCGCAACCCGACGGTCAGCCCGGCGGAGCCGGTCGATTCGATCGGCAAGGAACTGATCGCGGACAAACCGCTCAAACCGCTCAAGCCCGGCGCGTAAGCACCGCACGTACGTTCTCAGGCGGGACGTTTGAGCTCAGGCGGGACGTTCGAGCCAGCGGCGCATCGCCGCGGTCACGGCTGCGGGCTGCTCCATGGCGGAAAGGTGGCCGCTGTCGGCTATTCGCTCCAGCACGGCGCCGGGAATGGCGGCGGCGATCTCTTCCGAAAGCGCGGGCGGCGTCAGCGCATCCTGCTCGCCGACGAGGACCAGGGTGGGGACCTTGATCGCCGGCAGGTCGTCGCGCGAATCGGGGCGGGTGATGATCGCGTTCTGCTGGCGGGCATAGACCTCGAAGCCGGTCCGCAGCGCCATGGCGACGACCTGTTCGCGCAGGTCTTCCGGCGCCTCGGGATGCACCAGCCGCGCCAGCCCCTCGCGGGCAACGGCTTCGTAGCCGCGCTGCTCGGCCGCCGCGATCGTGCCCCGGCGCATGGCGGAGGTGTGGCGATTGTCGGCGCGGGCATTGGTGTCGAGCAGGGCAAGGCGAGTGACGCGGCCCGGGGCCTGCCGCCAGATCTCCAGCGCGACGTAGCCGCCCATCGACAGGCCGGCGACGGCAAACCGCTCCGGCGCGTTCGCGAGGATGCGGCTGGCCATGACCGCGATCGAATCGTCGCGCAAGGTGTCGCCGATGGTGAACTCGGCAATGTCCCACAAGCCGGAGACCTGCGCTTCCCACAAGGCGGCGTCGCAGGCGAGGCCGGGGATCAGGACGAGCGGTTGGCGGCCCTCCACGCCGTCGCTCACGCCGCGGCGACCATCCGCGCGGCGGCGCCCAGGCTGTTGGGCCCGGCGCTGGTGATCTCGACTTCGACGAGGTCTCCCACCTGTACGTCCGCCTCGAAGTGGACCGACTGCAGCCAGGGCGACTTGCCCAGCCACTGGCCGGGGTGCTTGCCCTTGCGCTCGACCAGCACGGAGCAGGTCTTGCCCACGGTCGCGGTATTGAAGGCGTACTGGTCGCGGTTGAGCGCGGCCTGAAGGCGCTGCAGGCGCTCATCCATAACCGCCAGCGGGACCTGCCCGTCCATCGTCGCGGCGGGCGTGCCCGGGCGCGGCGAGTACTTGAAGCTGAAGCACTGGGCATAGCCGACCGCGTCGACCAGCTTGAGCGTGTCCTCGAATTCGGCATCGGTCTCGCCGGGGAAGCCGACGATGAAATCGCCCGAAAGCGCAATGTCGGGCCGCGCCGTGCGCACCTGCTCGAGGATTTTCAGGTAGCTTTCCGCCGAGTGGCTGCGGTTCATCGCCTTGAGCACGCGGTCGTTGCCCGCCTGCACCGGCAGGTGAAGGAAGGGCATCAGCTTTTCGATCTCGCCATGCGCCGCGATCAGGCCGGGCGTCATGTCGTTGGGATGGCTGGTGGTATAGCGGATGCGGGCGAGGTCGGCGATCTGCGCCAGTTCCCGGATCAGGCCGTCGAGGCCGACCGTCTGGCCCTTCGCGTTCTCGCCGGTCCAGGCATTGACGTTCTGGCCGAGCAGCGTGATCTCGCGCGCGCCGGCTTCGACGAGGCGCCTGGCCTCCTCGATCAGGTCGCCATGCGGGCGCGAGACTTCGGCGCCGCGGGTATAGGGCACCACGCAGTAGGTGCAGAACTTGTCGCAGCCTTCCTGCACGGTGAGGAAGGCGGTGGGCCCGGAGCGGCGACGGCGCGGCAGCGCGTCGAACTTCGTCTCTGCGGGCATGTCGGTATCGGTGACGCGGCGGCCCTCGCTGGCCTCGCGGATCATGTCGGGCAGGCGGTGGTAGGCCTGCGGGCCCACGACCATCTTCACGCTGGGCGCGCGTGCCATGATCTCCTCGCCCTCGGCCTGCGCGACGCAGCCGGCCACCGCGATCAGCGGCGAAGAGCCGTCCTCGCGCTTCAGGCGGCCGATGTCGGAATAGACCTTCTCGGCCGCCTTTTCGCGGATGTGGCAGGTGTTGAGCACGACCAGGTCGGCATCCTCGCCTTCGGGCGCGGGGGCGATGCCCTGTTCGGCCAGCAGTTCGGCCATGCGGTCGCCGTCATAGACGTTCATCTGGCAGCCGAAGCTCTTGACCCGGTAGGTCTTGGGAGTCTGGGTAGGATGCATGGCGGCCCGATACACGCGTTTGCACGGCTTTTGAAGGGGCGCTGCGCCCGGCGTGCAGCGGGGCTCGCCCGGAGAGGCGCCGCCGGATGAAGCACCGCATACCCGATTGGGCCCGATTCATGGGGAAGTCGCGGTCCGGCAGTGGCGCAACGGGCTTGCATGGTCCCGATTGCGACGCCAATCAGCGCCGATGCGCATTGCTCTTTTCGAACCCGAGATTGCCGGAAACGTCGGCGCCATCCTGCGGCTGGGCGCCTGCATGGGTACCGCGGTGGACCTGATCGAACCGATGGGGTTCGCGTGGAACGACCGCCGCGTCCGCCGTGCCGCGATGGACTACATCGACCACGTCAGCATCACCCGGCACTCGGGCTTCGAGGCTTTCAGGGCCACCATCGGTTCGGGCAGGCTGGTCCTGTTCACGACCAAGACGACGCAATCGTCCTATGACTTCGCCTATCGCGCCGACGATGTCCTGCTGTTCGGCAAGGAGAGCGCGGGCGTCCCGCCGTCCGTGGTCGAAGCCAGCGACGCGCGCGTGCGCATCCCCCTGCGCCCGGAAGTCCGCTCCCTGAACCTTGCGACCGCAGCCGCGCTGGCGCTGGGCGAGGCCCTGCGCCAGACCGCGACACTGCCCGGCTGACAGGCTGCGCCACCCTCGGCCAGAGCAGGTAGGCGGGCGCGAACCGGTTCATCGTCAAAGAAATCGCCGTGGTCGCCGCTGCCATGAGCGGACGTATGATACGCGGTGGAGCCGGTCACTATCTCTGCAACCGATGGCAAGCCATCGCAGCTGCCCGGCTCCGCCACGAAATTGCGTAAGGTGCGTCAGGACATCCGCAGGACGGGCTTGATCACATCGCCGCTTTCACTGGCCGCAATCGCCTCGTTGATCCGCTCGAAGGGGAAGAAGCCGATCAGCCGGTCGAACGGAAAGCGGCCCTGGCGATAGTAATCCATCAATGTGGGCAGGAATGTCTGGAGATCGCTGTCGCCCCCCAGGATGCCCATGACGCGGCGGCCGTGGCCCATGAACGTCGCTTCGTTGAAGGCGAGCATGTCTTCCGGCGCAGAGGCGCCGACCATGCCCAGTATGCCTTTCGGCGCCAGCAGGGAAAAGGCCAGCTCGATCAGCTTGTTCACGCCCGTGGTATCGAAGGCGTAGCCAAGGCCGCTTGGACACAGCCCGCGAATAGACTCCTCGACGTTGTCGCTCCGGCCGTTGAAGGCATGCGTCGCTCCCAGTTCAAGGGCCATGGCGAGGCGCGAATCGTGCACGTCTATGGCAATGATGGGATGCGCACCTGCGATCTTTGCCGCCATGATCGCGGCCATGCCCACGGTTCCTGCTCCCCAGATCGCAATCGGCATGTCCTTGCGGACTTCCATCGCATTCAACACCGCGCCGGCTCCGGTCATCAGGCCGCAGCCGATCGGGGCGAGCACTTCCAGCGGCGTGTCGTCGAGGCTGGCGGGAACGCGCACGACGTTGCGCTCGTGCGCGATAGCATGGGTGGCGAAGGCTGACTGGCCGAAGAAGTTGCCATTGAGCGGGGAGCCGTCGCGATAGAGCGTGGGCGATCCGTCGGGGCGCGCGCCCGACCAGTTGTTGGGGAAGAACTCGTAGCAATATGTCGGCGCGTCGGCACTGCAATTGGGGCAATCGCCGCAGGAGTTGAAGCTCATGACGACCCGGTCCCCGGGGCTGACCGAGGTCACCGCGCTTCCCACTTCCTCGACGATGCCGGCACCTTCATGGCCAAGGACGATCGGCAGAGGTACCGGCAATTGCGCGTCGCGCACGGCAAGGTCGGTGTGACAGATGCCGCAGGCAACGATACGCACCCGAAGCTCGTCAGGGCGCAGCGCATCCAGCTCGACATCGGCGATGGCGAAAGGTTCGGTCTGGCCACTGCAGATCGCGGCCCGTGCTGGCGTTTTCATGTCTTTCTCCTCGTCCTGCCGCCAAGTGGTTGCCGCGTCTGGATTATCCGCGGCCGATGAACGGCATTTTGGTAGCCATTACGGTCATGAAAGCAACGTTGGCCTCAAGCGGCAGGCTGTCCATGTAGGCGACAGCCTCGCCGACCCGGGCAGCATCCATGAGAGGCTCGGTCCGGATGCTGCCGTCGGCCTGAGGCACTCCTTCGGCCATGGCCGAGGCCATTTCGCTGGCAGCATTGCCGATATCGATCTGGCCGCAGGCAATGTCGTGTGCGCGGCCGTCGAGTGCGCACGACTTGGTAAGGCCGGTAACGGCATGCTTCGTCGCGGTATAGGCGATCGAGTCAGGCCGCGGGGCGTGGGCCGATATCGATCCGTTGTTGATGATGCGACCGCCCTTCGGAGTCTGCGCCTTCATCACGCGGAATGCGGCCTGAAGGCACAGGAAGGCGCCGGTCAGGTTGGTGTCCACGGTGCGCTTCCAGTCCTCGTACGCATAACTTTCAATCGCACCGCCAAGGCTCACTCCGGCGTTGTTGAAAAGCAGGTCGAGACGTCCCAGGCCGTCAACAGTGCGAGCGAACAGGGCATCCACGCTGGCTGGATCGGTTACGTCGGCGCCGATGGCAAGATGATCGCTCCCGCCAAGCAGCGCACGCGTTTCTTCCAGCGCCGCGATCCTGCGCCCCGCCAGAGCGAGACGATAGCCTCGCTTCGCCAAGGTCACTGCGACTGCCTGGCCGATCCCGCTACCGGCACCGGTGATGAGGGCGGTTCTGCTCATCGTGGGGCAAGTGCCGCGCGCGGAGCTCTTCCCGCCAGGAAATCGTCCAGATTGGCCACCACGAGATCCGCCATGGCCTGCCGGGTTTCGACGGTCGCACTGGCGATGTGGGGGGTGAGAACGGTCCTTTCGCTATCGACAAGCGGCTGGGGAATGTTCGGCTCGTCGGCGAAGACATCGAGCGCCGCGCCCGCAATTACGCCCTCTGTCACCGCCCGGGTCAGGGCGGGCTCGTCGATTACCGCGCCGCGCGAGACATTGACCAGATATCCATCGCGGCCGAGCGCGGCGAGAATCTCGGCGTTGACGATTCCGCGAGTCTCGGGCGTAGCCGCGCAGGCCACGATAAGGACATCGCAGGCTTCGGCCAGTTCGGCCGCGCTTGCATGGTAAGCGTAATCGACCGGCTTGGGGCCGGCGTCGCAATAGGCAATCGGACCGAATGCGGCGAGGCGCTGCGCCACCGCAAGTCCGATCTGGCCCAGCCCCAGAATGCCGAAGCGGCGTCCGCTGACCTTGCGAGCCAGGGGCATGTCACCCTGCAGCCAGCGGCCCTGGCGTACGTAGGCATCGGCCGAGGGCAGTCCCCGGAGCATGGCGATGACAAGCCCGACGGCGAGATCCGCGACGTCATCCGTCAAGGTCCCGGGTGTCGTCGTGACGGCAATGCCCCGGGATTGGGCTGCGGCGAGATCGACCTTGTCGAAGCCTACTCCGTTGATCGCGACGATGCCCAGCGAAGGCAGTGCGGCCATGAGCTCGGGCGGACAGCCGATGTGTCCGCCTGTCACGACTGCGCGAACCTGCGCGGCATTTTGCGCAAGCCAGGCCTTCTGTTCGGCAACGTCCTTCTCGAACCAGCGCTGAACCTGGAAGCGGGCCGCGACCGCAGCTTCCAGATTCGGTGAAAACGGGCACAGCTGCAGTGCGACGGCTGCGGAAGAATCCCCCATGAAAATCTGTCTCCTGCTCAAATTACCGAGAGTATGCCGCCGTCGACGTAAAGCGTCTGGCCGTTGACGAAATCGGATGCGCCCGAGCAGAGGAAGACGGCTGCGCCGTGCAGGTCCTCCAGATTTCCCCAGCGGCCCGCTGGCGTGCGCTTACGCAGCCAGGCATCGAATTCGGGATCCTCGACCAGCGCCTTGTTGAGCGGGGTTGCGAAATAGCCCGGTCCGATCGCATTGATCTGGAGCCCATGGCGCGCCCAGTCGGCGCACATGCCGCGGGTCAGATTCCTTACCGCCCCCTTGCTCGCGGTATAGGGCGCAATTCCTGGGCGGGCGAGTTCGCACTGAACCGAGCCGATGTTGACGATCTTGCCGCGACCGCGCGCGATCATCGAACGCGCAACGGCCTTGGACACGAAATAGACGCTGTCCAGGTTCGTCGCCATCAGCGCGCGCCAATCGTCGTCATCGAACTGCTCGAGTGGCGCGCGGCGCTGGATTCCCGCGTTGTTGACGAGGATATCCAGCGGGCCGTCCTCGCTCTCGATCTCTTCGATGGCGCGGTTCACCGAATCCGGGTCGGTTACGTCGAAGCAGCTTGTGGCTACGCGGAAACCCTGGCCGCGCAGTGCATCGGCAGCCGAGCCGAGCGCATCTTGCGATCGCGCGTTCAGTACCAGCGAGGCGCCGGCCTGCCCAAGGGCTTGCGCGATCGAATAGCCGATTCCGCGCGAGGAGCCGGTGATGAGGGCTCTGCGGCCCTCAAGGTTGAATAGGTTCACGACATGCTCTCCTTCATGGCCTTGCCCTAGTATGGGATCGGTCACATGACAAGTCTTAACGAGTTGCCCGAGATTGAGGTGATATGCGGTAAGCGCTCATTTTTACGATGGAATTATCTTTTTCCGATTGACGTGTTGCCACGCATGGTCACCGATGGTATCGGTCCCACCGTAATAGGAGAGGGCGTTATGCTTGCAGCGATTTGCCACGGAAAGAAGGATTTGCGCGTCGAGGAGCGGGAGGACCGCGGGCTGGCTGACGGCGAAGTGCGCGTGGCGGTCGCTTACGGTGGTATATGCGGTTCCGATATGCACTACTTCCACCGAGGGTCGGTGGGGGACAACGTTGTCCGGGAGCCGATGGTGCTGGGGCACGAGATTTCCGGCGTAATCGCCGAATGCGGTGCCGGCGTCGAAGGGCTGCGTCCGGGCATGCGCGCTGCCCTGGATCCGAGCCGGCCGTGCCTGACCTGCGCGCAGTGTCGTGCCGGCCGGATGAACTTGTGCGAGGATATGTACTTCCTCGGCAGTGCAGGCCGCTTCCCGCATGTCCAGGGCGGGTTCGCCCAGCATCTCGTGCTTCGGGCCGATCAGATCATCCCGGTTCCCGACGATGCCGATCTGCTCCGGCTCTCGGTTGCGGAGCCGCTCTCGGTCGGTTTGCACGCCGTTGCCCGGGCAGGCGCGCTGATGGGGAAGAGGGTCCTGGTCACCGGGTCCGGGCCGATTGGATTGCTGACCGCGCGTTGTGCGAAATGGGCAGGCGCGCTGGAAGTCGTCTCTACCGACATCGAGGATGCCGCTCTGCAAGTGGCGCGTCGCATGGGGGTGGATCGCACCGTCAACGTGGCCAGCGCGCCGGACGCGCTCTTGGCGATGAAGGATCATTTCGATGTCGCCTTCGAGGCATCGGGCGCGGCAGCGGCGCTTGGCTCGTTGTTCGACCTCGTGCGGCGCGGCGGTCGTATCGTCCAGGTCGGCATGCTTCCGCCCGGCGATGCTCCGGTCCCCGTCAACAGGCTTCAGGCGCGCGAGATCGAGTTCGTGGGAGCGTTTCGTGCCAATGGCGAATTCCGGCTTGCGGTCGATCTGATCGTGTCGGGCGCGATCGACGTCACCCCGATCCTTTCGGGTACCTTTCCGCTCGCCGATTCCGTCACTGCCTTTGAACGGGCAGGCGATCGTTCGCAGGTCGTCAAGCTGCATATAGCCATGAACCCGGAGCAATTCGCATGATTACCCGCACCGCCGTCTTCGAGGGCATGATCAAGCCGGGCCGTGAAGAGGCATTCAAACATGCCGTGGTCACGCGGCTGGGTCCAGCCTGGAAGGCCTTTCCGCACGCGCTTGATGTCCGCCTGTTCTACATTGAAGACGCGGACGAGGGCGCGCCTCCGATCGTCATGATGCAGCAGATCGACTATCCAAGCCGCGAGGCCCTGGCTGAAGCGCTGGCCTCACCCGCCCGCGATGCCGCGCGCGCAGCGACGCTGGAAGTCCTCGAGATGTTCGAAGGGCGCTTCTATCACTATGTGAGCGAGGGCAACGCGGTCGAGGCGGTGGAGGCGGCGCAAACCCGGTGATATGCCGGAGTTTTGTTGCCTGAAGGATCCAGTCGCGATGTCCAGTTCATCCAACTCTTCCGCCGATGCCGGCAATCGCGAAGCCCCGGTCGCAGGTGGGAAGTCCCAGCAGTCCACCGGCCGACCGACAATTCGCGACGTTTCGCGCCTTGCCGGCGTTTCTCGCATGACCGTTTCGCGTGTGATCAGTACGCCCGACCTCGTGCTTCCGGCGACCCGGGACAAGGTTCTGCGTGCGATCGACAGCCTGGGTTATGTTCCGGACCGCGCGGCGGGAAGTCTGTCGAGCCGCAAGACCGGCTTTATTGCGCTCATGCTGCCCACGCTGAACAACGCCAACTTCGCGGCGGTTGCGCATGGTCTTACCGAAGTCCTTCGGGAACGCGACTATCATCTCCTGGTGGCTTATACCGACTACGATACGGCCGAGGAGGAGCGCCAGATGCGTGCGCTCCTCGCGCGCCGGCCCGAGGCTATCGTGATCACCGGCGCCATGCACCGGCGCAACGCCAACCGCATGCTGCTGGCGGCGGACATCCCGGTCATCGAGGTTGCAAACCTTCCCAGCCAGCCGATCGAGCATGCCATCGGCTTTTCCAACTACGAAGTTGGACGTACCGCAGCACGCTATCTCATCGCGAAGGGCTTTACCCGGATCGGCGCGCTCGCGGCGACTGCGGGCGAAACGGTGACCGATCACCGCGGTGAGGAGCGCGTGCGCGGTTTCGAAGAGGAATTGTCTGCCTCCGGTCTGTCCAGGGATTTCGTGCTGCGGCATGGCCAGGCACCGGTCAGCTTCTCGCACGGCTCACATGCCATGGGCGCATTGCTCGAGGCGCATCCGGACGTCGAAGCGGTTTTCGCCGTGTCCGACATGTCGGCTGTCGGTGCGGTCATGGAGTGCCAACGCCGTGGTATCGACGTCCCGGGGCGGGTCTCGATCATGGGCTTCGGCGATTTCGAGATCGGCAGGGAAATCAATCCTCCGCTCACCACCATCCATGTGGACTTTCATGCGCTTGGCCAACGAACGGGACATGCCCTGCTGGGTATCCTGTCCGCGGATGCGCAGGAACGTCCTGCCCAGCGCATCGATGTCGGGCTGAGCCTGATCGAGCGCGCCTCAGTCAAGGGAACCCAATAGCATGAAGATCGCGGTCATCGGTGTCGGAGTCATGGGCTCGGCCATAGCCGGTCGCCTGCTCGAAACAGGCGCGGCGCTTACGGTGTATGACCGCGATGAATCGAAATGCGCGGAACTGGTGGCCCGCGGGGCCGTACTTGCCGGAAATGCGCGTGGGGCCACTGAAGCCGCGCAATTCGTCATCACCAGCCTCAATTCGGCCGCGATCGTCGAAGCGGCGGTTTTCGGCGAGGACGGCATCGCCGGGGCTGCGGGCCCGGACAAGGTATTGTTCGACATGTCGAGCATCGATGCCGGTCTCACCACCCGGATGGCCGCGCGCCTTCTGCGCGAAACAGGCATGGAATGGGTTGATGCACCGCTTTCCGGCGGCGCGCCGGCTGCGGCAAAGGGGACTCTGACCCTGATGATCGGCGGTCACGATGGTGCCGTCGAACGGGTCCGGCCCCTGATCGATGCGCTGGCCCGAAATGCCACCCATTTGGGAGGTCCCGGCGCTGGACAGACGGTCAAACTCGTCAACCAGTTACTGTGTGCCAATACCTTTCTGGCCGTCGCCGAAGCGGTGCGCTTTGCCGAGGCACAGGGTGTGGATGCCGCGCGCATCCCGGCGGCCCTGGCCGGCGGACGGGCGGATTCGCGGATACTGCAAGAGTTCATGGGCAAGATGGCAGTGCGCGACTTCACGCCCACGGGACGCATCGACAACATGCTCAAGGACCTGGAGACCGTGCAGTCCGCCGCCATGGACAAGCGCCTGGCCATGCCGCTTACGTCGCTGGCTGCCGACCTTCACCGCATGTTGGTGGCCGCGGGCCTCGGTTCTTCGGACAGTGCCGAATATGTCCGCCTCTTCGACATGGCCAGGGACAAGGGGGCATGAGTGGGGCTGTGCCGCGCGCCATCGTGGTCATGGGGCCCAGCGGTTGCGGCAAGACGACATTGGCCCATGCGCTCGCGAATGCTCTGGGTTGGACCTTCATCGAGGGAGACGAGCTTCATCCGCCCGCGAACCGCGCCAGGATGGCTGCCGGCATCGCGCTGAGCGATCACGACCGGGAGCCGTTCCTCGACGCAGTGGGCGATGCGCTGGTGGCCAGTCCGCGCGGCGCGGTGGCATCCTGTTCCGCACTCAAGCGCAGCTACCGCGACCGGCTGCGCGCGCGGGTCGGAAATGTGCTTTTCGTGCTGCCCATGCTTGATCGATCCGGCCTTGAGCAGCGCATGACCTCGCGCCCGGGCCATTTCATGCCGGTGTCGCTGTTGGAAAGCCAGTTGGCCACGCTCGAAGCGCCGACTGGCGAAGAGAATGCCTGTCTCCTCGATGGACATTTGTCCGGTGCCCAGCAGGTCTCGCAAGTCCTGCAAGAGTTGGCTGCCTGCAAGGCGAAGAATTCCTGAAACGAAGTTTGCCTGACCGGGAATGGCAATTCGCTCCCGGCAGTCTTGGCGGCAGCTCACGCAAGGGCGGGCCCGCAATGACAAAAACGAAGAGGATGCAAATGGCAAATCCTGTGCCCGCTCAGCACGACTTTCAAACCGATGCCTTGCCGCCGGATCCTCTTCCCGAGCGCAAGGCCGCGTGGCCCGCGGCTCGGCGCAGTTGGATGATTGCCACGCTTCTCGCGCTGGCCTCGATCGCTTCGCAGTTCGACCGGGTCGTGCTCAATCTCACGGTCGAGCCCGTCAAGGCGCATTTCGGCATGGATGACACGCGCTTCGCCATGCTGCAGGGCGTCGCCTTCGGAATATTCTACACGATCTGCAGCGTTCCGATCGGCCGCCTTGCCGACCGGCACCGCAGGACCGGTCTGCTGGGAATTTCCCTGCTGCTGTTTTCCGTCTTCTCGATGGCCTCGGGCCTCGCCCGCAATTTCTCCCAGCTCTTTGCCTCGCGTGTCGGGGTGGCGGTGGGTGAGGCAAGCGTGACGCCGACGGGGCTGTCTCTGCTTGCAGATCTTTTCCCGCCACAGCGCCTCGGCCGCGCGGTGGGTGTGTTCTTCCTCAGCGCCCCCTTCGGTATCGGCCTCGCCTATCTCGTGGGTGGTCAGTTGCTGGACGGGCTTTCGGCCGCTCATGATACCAGCGGAGGGCTTCCCCTGGGCCTGCTGCCCTGGCAGGCGTGCTTTCTGCTCGTGAGCCTTCCCGGCCTGCTGCTGGCGCCCGTGTTCTGGCTGCTTCGAGAGCCCGCACGGCGTGGCACCGGTCATGACAGGCCGATGACGATCGCCGAAGTGATCAAGGTGGTCAAGGATCGCCGCCTTGCGCTGACGCTCATGTTCTCGGGTTTCTCCATGGTTACGGTCGTGAACTTTGCCTACAACGTGTGGATGCCCGCGCTCTTCGGTCGTGTTTACGGGTGGGACCCGGCGCAGGTCGGGCTCGGCTTCGGCCTGATCATGATCATCTTCGGTACCAGCGGCACGTTCTTTGCAGGCGTGCTGGCAGACAAGGTTGCGGCAAGCGGCAAGGTCGATGCGCCGCTCCGGGTCGCTGCGTGGAGCTTCCTGCTTTGCGGTATCTTCGGATGTGTCGCGCCGCTCATGCCCAATGCCTGGGCATCGCTTGCCCTTATCGGACCGACCATGTTCCTGTCCTGCATGCCGGTGCCCTGTGCTGGAACCGCGCTGCAGCTGATCGTCCCGAACCGCGCGCGCGCGCAGGTCACCGCCCTCTACATCATGATCATCTCGCTTGTCGGCATCGGCATCGGCCCGATGATCATCGGCTTCATGAACGATCATGTGTTCACCGGCCCCACCGACATTCGCTATTCGATGGCCATCGTCGTCGGGATTGCCAGCCCGCTGATGTGGGTCCTGCTCCTCTTCGCGCTGAAGCCCTATCGCAGCTTGCGCGAAGCGATGGACCTGTAGGCTCTTCGCCAGCTTCTGCTTGAGGCGAGGGTAATCTTGAGGGGGGCAGTCGCATTGACTGCCCCTTTTTTGGTGCCTTGCCCACCGGTGATGGGCCGGTGCCCTGTACGCAATCCCACCGATCCCGACCTCCGCTTGCCCGGAGACGTGCGGTGCCTGCGGTACACTAAGCGCGTTCCGGAAGGCCACGAGGGCCGGGCAGGCAAGCAGATCTTTCATCCCGCCCGCCGCTGTTCGGCCGGAGGTGGCGGTGTCTTTGCCTGGGGGCGAGAGCCATAAAAAAGGGGCCCGGCAACGCAGAGGAGATCTGCGTTGCCGGGCCCCGAGGGAGGGTCAGTATTTCTTCGGGATCAGAGGCGGTCTTCGATCGGCACCCGCTTGAAGCCTTCGGGGAAGTCTTCCACCGCATTGCCCACGATCGTGTATTCCTTGCCGCCGCCCGTGAAACGGTTTTCCAGTTCCATGTAGCTCTGCGGGTCGAAAAGCGGTGTAGCGCTCATGCCCATCACGCCGGTCGCGTCCTGCTTCTGGCAGGTATAGTGGCAGCCCTGCTGCTCGACGTTCCTGAGGCCATGTTCGAGCATGCCGTCCATTGCCGCCTTGAGCGTATAGTGCATGGTCATGAAGTTGAAGCCCAGCGGGTAGATCTGGTCGGCGGTGACTGCCGGTTTGCCGTCGATGTCGCGTACGTCCGGAAACATCTTCCAGCCCGGGACCTTTTCGGCCACATGCTGGGCATGTGCGTAAGTGCCGATCTTGACGACGGTCGTCATCTTGGCGCCCAGTTCATGGGCCATCGCCATTCGGATGCAGCCTTCTTCCATTTCGGTTTCGGGGTCTGCATTGGTGCGTGCGATCAGGAAGCAGTCGGTCCCTTCCAGCGCCGCCAGCGCGGCCTTGACCTTCTCCATGTACTTGTCGCGTGAAATCAGTCCGGTCGATTCCTCCATGTCCGAGGCGTCCTCGAGCTGGAGCGCCTTGGCGCCGGCCATCGCCATCCGCTTTGCCGAACGATAGACGGCAAGCGGACCGCCGAAGCCGTCCTCGATGTCGGCGGCAAGCGGGATTCCGGAAGTCTGCGAAATCCGGCTCGTTATCCACTCAATGTCGGTCAGGTTCGAAAAGCCGTAGTCGATCACCCCGTTCATGGCGATCGAGACTTCCCCGCCCGAGAGCATCATGGCCTCGAAGCCAACCAGCTCCACCGCACGCGCGGATGCGCAGTCGTAGACACATGGGGCGACAATGCATTTCTCGGTCGTCTGGAGCAGCTCTTGGAGCGACTTTTTTGCCATGCGCATTCCTTCTATTTGCAGGCCCGCGCCGGCATTGCCGGCGCGGATTTTGAATTTACATCGTCACACGGGCGCCGATCTTGAAGTAGCGACCGTAGGGATTGAAATAGACCTGGTTGGTGCCGCCCTGTGCACTCGCCGCGGCGGACGGGTCGGTATTGAAGACATTGTTGACCAGCCCGAAGAATTCGAAGCGGTCCGTCGCGCGGAAGGTCAGGCCCAGATCCAGCGTGAAGTAGCTGTCCACGCGGTTGTCGTTGACACTGTTGGGCAGGTTGGGATCGTAGCCTGAATCTTGCGGTCCGATCATCGTCGTGTCGAAGATGCCTTCGGGGATGTAGCGACCGTGGGCGTTAAGCGAGACGCGGTCCATGTTCCAGGTCACCGAGGCGTCGATCAGATAGTCGGGAACGCCCGTGGTGGTGCCGGGACGATAGCCGGTCTGGCCGAGGCGATCGACACCCGCGATCGAGTACTTGAGGTACTTGGTAGCGAGGACGCGCATGTCGACATTGCCCATGCTGCCAACGTCGAACCCGTAGTTCAGTTCGAAATCGAGGCCGCGGTTGCGGATCTGGCTCACGTTCTGAAGCACGTCGGATACGCTCGTAATCGTCCCCGTCGTATCGCGCGAAACATAGTCGCAAAGCGCAGAGACCCCGGCATAGCACCGGTCGACAAGAACCTGTGCACCGAGCGTCGAAATGGCACCCTTCAGGTTGATGTCATAGTAGTCGACTGAGAAGCGCAGGCGATGGAGCGCGCCGCCCGGCGTCAGGACCGCGCCCAGGGTCCAGGTGTCGGCCTTCTCGGGATTGAGTTGGCCGTTTGCGCCTGAATAGGCATTGACCTGGATCTGCGAACCGTTGTTGGCCGGATCGACAACTGTCGTGCGGCCAAGGGATACGGGGCCAAACAGCTCGGTCAGATTCGGCGCGCGGATATCGCGCGAGCGGGTGACGCGAAAGCGCAGGAAATTCGCCGGTGCATAGACGAGGCCCGCTTTCCATGTGGTGGCGTCGACCGTGCTCGAATCGACGCCCGGGCTGTTGCGGGTGTAGTGGGTCTGGCGCACCGCGCCGTTGAGTTCGAGCGTGCGGGCAAATGGGACGTCCGCAAGGATCGGTGCGTTCGCTTCGAGATAGCCTTCGACGACCTTGATGGTGCCGGTAAGCGCTTTGCCGTTGAAGGACCAGAAGGCGTTTGCATTGGACAGGGCATCGGCCGAACCGGAGGCGTGATCGCTGCGGAATTCTGCGCCCGCGGCCAGCGCAAAGTCGCCGCCCGGCAAGGCGAAGAGGGAGCCGTTGATGTTGGCGGCAATGGCGTGCTCGGTCAGGTCGGTCGTCTGGTAGCCCGAGGGTGCGATGTAGGCTGCCCCGGCCTGCGAGATATTGCCTGAACCAAAGACGTTGATCGGAACGCAGCCCGGGTCATCGTTGCCGGGATCGGCATCGGCATTCACCCGGCACACGACCGAGCCGTTCGCTTCCACTGCCTGGGCGGCCTTGGCTACACGCGAAGCGACGAAGTTGCCGGAATAGTCCTGTCGGAACTTGTTGCGGCCGTACTCGTAGTAAGCGTCCCACTTCCAGGTGTCCGACAGCTCGCCTTCCAGCGAGAAGACGGCTCGGTACGTTTCGTTCTTGGAGTAATCTACCGAACCGCCCAGGTCGGTAAATGCGCGGCCCAAGGTGAAGCTGTCGATCCCGTTGTCATCCATGATCGTGCCAACGCTGTCGGGCAGGTAGTAGTTGTCGCGCTGGACCGTCAGGGTGGACCTTGCGTCAGAGCCGATCACCATGCCCTTGACCCTGCCATAGGACAGGTCGAGCCCGGCCTTGATGCTGTCGGTCAATTGGTAGTCGCCGTGTGCATAGGCGACAATGCGTTCAACCGGCGGGGCCAGCAGGATACCGTCGAGAAATCCGTTGCGACCCGATTCCGATCCACCCAGCGTGAAGAGTGGAGACGGGTTGCTGCCGTAGATCGTACCGTAGTCGTAGTTGTAGGTGCTGCCGTCAGGATTGAAGGCGAGGCCGCGCAGGGGGCCTGAATTCGCAACGATCAGGCCGCCCGAGGACAGGGTGCCGGTTCCGGCCGGCCCGCCGCGAATGCTGGCGGGAAGTCCGTCAAAGCCTGCCGGCGAATTGCCGATCAGTTGTTCGTTGGGGCACCAGTCGCGCGTGTAGCAATCGCCAAGGCCTTCGGACTTGGTGTATTCGCCGGCAATCTGGAAGTGGCCCCGGCCATCGCCGAAGCTCGTGCCCCACGCGGCCTGGGCAGAGCGCTCTGCGCCGTCGCCCTCGCCGGAGATGCCGGCCTGGACCGTGCCCTTGAAGCCGTCCAGGTTCTTGTCGAGGATGAAGTTGACGACCCCTGCAACGGCATCGGAGCCGTAGGCAGCCGAAGCGCCGCCGGTCACGATTTCCACGCGCTTGACCAGCAGGCTGGGGATGAGATTCACGTCGATCGTACCTTGCGTGGTCGAGGGTACGAAGCGCTTCCCATCGACCAGAACCAGCGTACGGGTGGCGCCCAGGCCGCGCAGGTCGAGTACGCGCGCGCCGATGTTGCCACCAACGGCCTGCTGGGTGTTGGGCGTGGTGAGGGCCCTGAACGAGGGCAGCTCGTTGAGAGCATCGCCCACATTGGTTTCTGCGCGGGCCTGAAGCCGGTCATCGCCGACAACGGTGACGGGCGTAGGTGCGGACATGCCGTTCTGAGCAATGCGCGAACCCGTGACGATGATCTGCTGCATCTCCGGTTCTGCGGTCGGCGCAGTCTGGGCAACCGCTCCGGCAGGAGCGCGAGAATCGGTTGCCCCTGCAGCACTATCCTGAGCCTGAACGTTGGTTGCGGCCATCAGTGCCATTAGGGCGCAGCTGCCTCCGAGCGACCAACGCACTTTATCGAACTTGCACATCCAAACCTCCTCTCGTTGCGTGATCGGCTCTGGCCAATCATCCCTGTGATATCGGTCCCATTAATGAGAGTGCTGGCGGTGTGCAATCGAAAAACCAGAAAAGCACGTATTTTTATGGTTTTTTCGGAAGTTTTGAGCGAACTTTGTCCCGATACAGTTATATCTTGGGATCGGTCACATTGAGTCGAGGTTGTCGCGATACCGGTGCCGGCCGGGCGAGATGCCGAGGATCGCAGGCGCTCCCGAGAAGGAGGTTCGGGTGTCTGTCAACCTCGGCTCACCGCTGGTCCATCGTCGCGGGAGCCGGTTGACGAGGAGGGGGGTGAATCGAGTCGATCAGGGGCGGGTCTGGCACAGGCCGCCTTTGCACTGACGGCCCTCGCAATCCGTTTTCCTACAGGCATGCGTCTGCGCTAGTTTCGCTGTCATGCCCCGGCTCGATAGGACCTGTCTCGCAAACGCGGCCATTCCCACGGTGGCGGGCAAGGCCCGGTGGGGGCGGCGCCGTTTTTGTCCAGGACAGTGTAAACCGTGTAAACTTGCCTTGCCGGTCATGCGCGAGCCAGCCTGTTCCCCTTTGCGCGCACATCGGCTATCCGCGCGCCCATGAACACTGCAACTCGTGAGAACCAGACCCTGTACGCCGCTTTCGCGGGCCACCTCAATGCTGCGCTGGATGCGCTGGAAGCGGCGGGGACGCTGCCGGGCGGGCTGAAGCGAGGTGCGATCACGGTCGAGCCGCCGCGCGATCCCTCGCACGGCGATCTTGCGACCAATGCGGCGATGGTGCTGGCCAAGCCCGCTGGCATGAAGCCGCGCGACCTGGCCGAGGCGCTGGTCTCCGAGCTGGCGAAGCTCGATGCCGTGACTTCGGCGGAAATCGCCGGGCCGGGCTTCATCAACCTGCGCCTCGCGCCTGCGACCTGGATTGCGGAGCTGCGCGCGATTGCCGATCTGGGCGCGGATTACGGCCGTTCGGCCATGGGCGGCGGGTCGACCGTCAACGTCGAGTACGTTTCGGCCAACCCCACCGGGCCGATGCACATGGGCCACTGCCGCGGCGCGGTCGTCGGCGATGCGCTGGCGACCCTGCTCGAGTTTGCCGGGCACAAGGTGGTCAAGGAATACTACGTCAACGACGCCGGCGCGCAGGTGCAGGTACTCGCCCGCTCGGTCCACATCCGCTACCGCGAAGCGCTGGGCGAGGACGTGGGCGCGATCCCCGAAGGCCTCTACCCGGGCGACTATCTCGTCCCGGTCGGCAAGGCGCTCGCCGAGGAATTCGGCGACAAATACGCTCATGCGCCCGAATCGGAATGGCTCACGCTGTTCCGCGAAAAGGCGGTCGCCGCGATGCTGGTGATGATCAAGGACGACCTCGCACTGCTCGGCATCGAGCACGAGGTGTTCTCGTCCGAAGCAGAGCTGCAGGCCTCGGGCAAGCCCGACGAGGCGGAAGCTTGGCTGCGTTCCAAGGGGCTCGTCTACGACGGCGTGCTCGAAGCGCCCAAGGGCAAGACGCCCGAGGACTGGGAGCCGGTCGAGCTGCCGCTGTTCAAGTCGACCCGGTTCGGCGACGATCAGGATCGCCCGATCAGGAAGTCGGACGGCACCTGGACCTATTTCGGCGCCGACCTCGCCTATCACTACCAGAAGGCCCAGGAAGCCGACGCGCTCGTCGATATCTGGGGTGCCGACCATGCCGGCACGGTCAAGCGGATCAAGGCCGCGGTTGCCGCGATGACCGGCGCGGACGGGGAGCCGACCCCATTCGAGATCAAGCTGGTGCAGATGGTCCAGCTGCTGCGCGACGGCGAGCCGGTGAAGATGTCCAAGCGCGCAGGCACGTTCGTCACGCTGGCCGACGTCGTGCGCGAAGTGGGCAAGGACGTGGTGCGTTTCACCATGCTGACCCGCAAGCCCGAAGCGCAGATGGACTTCGATTTCGCCAAGGTCGTCGAAGCCTCGAAGGACAACCCGGTATTCTACGTCCAGTACGCCCATGCCCGCGTCCATTCGACGTTGCGCAAGGCCGCGGCCGAAGGGCTGACGCCTGCGGCCGACCACCTCGAGCTGCTGGGTGAGGAGGAACTGGAGCTGGTCAAGCTGGCCGCGCAGTTCCCGCGCATCGTCGAGGCGGCGGCAGCCGCGCGCGAGCCGCACCGTATCGCCTTCTTCCTTGGCGACCTTGCCGCCGCGTTCCACGGATACTGGAATCTCGGCAATGATCGCGTCGAGAAGCGGTTTATTAACTTACTCGATGTTAACCTTACTGCTGCGAGGCTTTTCCTGGCTGTGCAGATCGGGCAACTTGTCCGTAACGGCCTGGCATTGCTCGGCGTAGAGGCTGTAGAGGAAATGTAAGGATGGCATTCTCGGACACGGGTCAGGGGGACCGGAGCGGAGATCCGCAGGGTCCGAAGGTCGACGGTGACGACGGCGAATTCGATGGCGCCGGTTTCGCAGGCGTCGCGCCGGAAGGCCAGCCTTCGTTCGAGGAGCCGCCGCAGCTCGAGCTGGGTGACGAGGACGTGCGCCTGCCCTGGCTCGAGGGCGATGACGACGAATTCGAGGACGAGCGCGGCTCGGGCATGAGCCAGGGCCTGTTGCTGGGCATCTTCGGCCTGCTTGCCATCGCGGTGATCGTCGGGATCGTCTTCTGGGCGATGAAGGGATCTTCCGACAAGCCGCTCGTCGCCGATGGCGGGGTCATCGCCGCGCCCAAGGAGCCCTACAAGACCAAGCCCGAAAACCCGGGCGGCGAAGTCGTGGCGGGGACCGGCGACACCAGCTTCGCGGTAGCCGAGGGCCAATCCCGCCAGCCGCAGATCGGCGAGCAGGAGGAAGTGCCCGGGCCCGGTTTCGAATCGGTCGACAAGCCTGCCGACAAGCCCGCCGAGAAGGCTTCGGCTCCGGCCAAGGCGCCTGCACCGGTTTCCGGCGTCGGCGTGCAGGTCGGCGCCTATACTTCGAAGCAGGCGGCCGAAACCGGCTGGAATACGCTCAAGACCCAGTATCCCGAGCTTTCGGGCGTGAACCATCGCGTGCTCGAAGGGCAGGCGGACATCGGTACTGTCTATCGCCTCCAGGCGGTGCCGGGCGATCTCGCTGCCGCAAAGGCGCTGTGCAATGGCATGAAGGACGCCGGGCTGAGCTGCCAGGTCAAGAACTGAACGCGGCCGGGCGGGCTCGGCCCGCCCTGGCGCATTTCCACACCTGAAGGACGCCGCTTCCTTGCGAAGAGCGCGGATTTCTGCGACGAATTCGCCATGGTTCCTGCAATTTTCGGCCTTTCCGGACTCACTCTCGGTCAGGACGAGCGCGCGTTCTTCAAGGATGCCGATCCCGCCGGGTACATCCTGTTCGGGCGCAACGTCGAAAGCCGCGAGCAGATGCGCGCCCTTACCGACGAACTGCGCGCGATCCATGGCCGCGACAACCTGTTCATCTGCATCGACCAGGAAGGCGGCCGCGTTGCTCGGATGAAGCCGCCGGTCTGGCCGGTCTATCCGCCCGGGGAAGCCTTCGACCGGCTCTATGACATCGCCCCGGCCACCGCGATCGAGGCGGCGCGGGCCAACGCCGAGGCGCTCGGGCTGGACCTTGCCGAAGTCGGCATCACGGTCGATTGCCATCCCTCGCTCGACGTGCGCCAGACCGGCGCGCACGACGTTATCGGCGATCGCGCACTCGGCACCGATCCGATGCGCGTTGCCGCACTGGGCCGGGCGATCCTTGCCGGGCTGGCACGGGCCGGTGTCGCCGGGTGCATCAAGCACATTCCCGGGCACGGCCGGGCGATGGCCGACAGCCACAAGGAGCTGCCGAGGGTCGAGGCGAGCGCAGAAGACCTCGAAACGGACCTGCAGCCTTTTCGCGCGCTGTCTGATTCGCCGATCGGGATGACCGCCCATGTCCTTTACACCGCGTGGGACAAGGAGAATCCGGGCACGCTTTCGCCGGTCGTGGTGCGGGAGGTGATCCGCAAGAACGTCGGCTTTGCAGGGCTGCTGCTGACCGACGACCTCGACATGCAGGCGCTTTCCGGCACAGTGCCGGAACGCGCCGAGCGCGCTATCGCCGCGGGCTGCGATATCGCGCTCAATTGCTGGGCGAAGATGGACGACATGGTCGGCATCGCCGAGCGTCTGCCAAGCATGAGCGAGGAGACCGCGCTCCGCCTGAAGCGGGCGCTGACCGCCGTCGGTGACAGCGGAACCGCGGGAGACCACGCGGAGCTGATCGCCCGGCGCGATGCGCTGCTGGCGCAGGTGGCGGCCTGAGCCATGGACCTGCCGCCGGAATCCGGTCTTTCCTTCGAAGCGGCGGACCAGGAATGGGACGGCGTGGCAGCGGCCGAGGCGCACAAGGAAGCGCTCTACCTCGAGATCGAAGGCTGGGAAGGCCCGCTCGACCTCCTGCTTGACCTTGCCCGTCGGCAGAAGGTCGACCTGCGGCGCATCTCGATCCTCGAACTGGTCGACCAGTACCTGACCTATATCGAGCAGGCCGAAGCGCTGCGGCTGGAACTGGCGGCGGACTATCTGGTGATGGCGGCCTGGCTCGCCTACCTCAAGTCGGCGCTGCTGCTGCCCAAGGACGAACAGGCCGATCCCAGCCCGGAGGAACTGGCACTGCGCCTGCAGCTGCGCCTGCAGCGGCTGGGCGCGATGCGCGAGGCGGCAGCGCGCCTCATGGGCCGCGACAGGCTGGGCCGCGACGTCTTCCCGCGCGGCGCACCCGAAGGCTTGCGGGTGGCCCGTCGCAATGCCTGGCAATGCACCTGGTTCGACCTCGTGCGCGCCTATGGCGACATCAAGATCCGCAGCGAGCCGGTGGTCCACATGGTGCGCGAGCGCATGGTGATGACCCTCGAAAGTGCGATTACCCGCGTCTCCTCGATGCTGGGCGTTTCGCTCGACTGGATGGAACTGCGTGAATTCCTGCCGCCTGCGCACGATTCGTGGGCCAATCCGCAGCTGCGCAAGTCGGCGCTGGCATCCAGCTTCGTCGCTGCACTGGAACTGGCGCGCACCGGCAAGGCGGAGATCGCGCAGGACGAAACATTCGGGCCGCTAAGGCTGAAGGCGGTGAAGCCATGAATGAAGACGCAATGACCGAAGAGAGCTTTGCAGAGGCCGGGGCGGACGGGGCGACGGGACCCGACGATCTGGTCCGCGCGGTCGAGGCAGCGCTGTTCGCTTCCGAAGAGCCGATGACCGTCGAAGCGCTTTCCGCGCACCTGGGGCAGGCCGACATCCGTCCGGCGCTGGCCGAACTGCAGAGCCATTACGAGGGGCGCGGCATTCATCTGGTGGAGCGCGGCAAGCGCTGGCATTTCGAAACCGCGCCTGACCTCGCTCATCTCCTGCGCCGCGAAAAGGAAGAACTGCGGCGCTTGTCGCGCGCGGCGACCGAGGTGCTGGCGATCGTCGCATACCACGAGCCGGTCAGCCGCGCCGAAATCGAATCGATTCGCGGGGTGCAGACGGCCAAGGGCACATTGGACGTGCTGATGGAGGCGGGCTGGGTACGCGTGGCCGGGCGCCGCGAAGTGCCGGGCCGGCCGGTGATCTACGCCACCACGCCCGAGTTCCTCGCGCATTTCGGGTTGCGTTCGCTCAAGGAGCTGCCGGGGATTGACGAGCTGCGCGCCGCAGGGCTGCTCGATCCTGTGGATGACGACATGATCGAGGCGGCGCTTTCCGGTCCCGTTTCACAGGAGCGCGATGCGCTGGAAGAGGCGGATGACCGGGACGGACATGGCGATGATGACGACGACGTGACCTGACCGGGTCAAATTCATGACAGGGTGGCAAGTTCCCCCGAAAATCCCTAGATGAGCCTCGTGGCGACCGGAATCGGTCGCACGGTTTGGAGTTGAAGTTATGGGTAGCTTTTCGATCTGGCACTGGCTTGTCGTGCTCGTGATCGTACTGGTTCTGTTTGGCCGCGGTCGGGTTTCCGAAATCATGGGAGACTTCGGCAAGGGCATCAAGAGCTTCAAGGAAGGCATGAACGACGAGAAGTCGGAAGATTCCTCCACCCCGCCGGCTCAGATTTCGTCGAAGCCCGCTGATCCCTCGGCCACGCCGAGCGCCAGCGAGAACAAGACCGAGCAGTCGTAAGCCAGCGCAGAAAGCGACTTAAGCGATGTTCGACATCGGCGCATCAGAACTGCTGATGGTAATCATCGTGGCGGTCGTCGTCATCGGCCCCAAGGACATGCCGATGGCGATGCGCACGGCTGGCCGCTGGATCGGCAAGATGCGGAAGATCTCCGGCCACTTCCGCGCCGGGATCGACGCCATGGTGCGCGAGGCCGAGCTGGAGGAAATGGAAAAGCAGTGGCGCGCGCAGAACGAGGCGATCATGAAGTCGACGCCGCAGCTGCCCAGTGCCGAAGAGATGCAGGCCCCGATCGCCTCGCGTCAGGGTGATGCGGGTTCCGCTGGCGAAGCGAAGTCGCCTGAAGCTGCTGCAACCGATACCCCTGCGCCGCTGAGCGGCGAACAGTCCGCTGCTCAAGATGAAGCCCCGCGAGATGCGAAAGAACAGCAAAGCCGGCAGGCCGAACTGAATCTCCCGCCGCCGCCGCCCTGATCGAACGCTCCATGGCTTTCAAGATTTCCGATATCGACGACACGCAGGCGCCGCTGCTCGATCACCTGATCGAACTGCGCAGCCGACTGATGCGCGCCTTCGCCGCCTTCGCGGTCGCCTTCGGCGTGTGCTTCTATTTCTCGAACGACATCTTCAGCTTCCTCGTTCGTCCGCTGACCGAGGCCTTCCCGGCAGGGCAGGGCAGGCTGATCTACACCAAGCTCTACGAAGCCTTCTTTGTCGAAGTGAAGATCGCGATCTTCGCGGCCTTTTTCGTGAGCTTCCCGGTAATTGCCAACCAGCTCTGGGCCTTCGTCGCACCGGGCCTCTACGCCAAGGAAAAGAAGGCTTTCCTGCCGTTCCTGATCGCGACCCCGGTGCTGTTCACGATGGGCGCGGCGATGGCGTATTACGTCGTCATGCCCACCGCCTTCCACTTCTTCCTGGGTTTCCAGGGGGACAAGGGCGGCCTCAAGCTGGAGGCGCTGCCGGGCACGGGAGACTATCTTGCGCTCGTCATGCAGTTCATCCTCGCTTTCGGGATCAGCTTCCTGATGCCGGTACTGCTGATGCTGCTCAACCGCGCCGGTATCATCACCCGCGCCCAGACCGCCGCCGCGCGCCGCTACGCCATCGTCGGCATCTTCATCGTCGCCGCCGTGGCCACGCCGCCCGACGTTATCTCGCAGCTCCTGCTGGCCATACCGCTGCTGCTTCTGTTCGAAGGCACGCTGATCGTGATGTGGTTCACCGAAAAGCGCGATGCGCGCGAAAAGGCCAAGACCGACACAGCGGAACCCGCGGGTGAGCCCGAGGCTCCTGCCAGCAACTGAGCTTCACTCGGGCCTTGGCTATGTCCGCTTACCCCGGGCCTGTCGCGAGGCGGGCGCACGAAAGCGCCGCGTGAGTGCCGCCCGATCCTCGGTTCAGCGGCCCTCGATCGGAGAGACGTCGCCTTCGGCCTTAGTCGGCAGCACCCGATCCTTGGCATTGGACCAGGCGAGCTTGCCGCCGATCCACGTCTCGAGAACCCTGATCTGGCGCAGTTGCTCGGGAGTCGCTTCCATCGGATCGGTATCGACGAAGAGGAAGTCCGCGTCATAACCCTTGGCGATGCGGCCAAGGCGGTCCTCGGCGAACATCGCGTAGGCCGCGCCGGTCGTATAGGCGTTGATGGCCGCCTCGCGCGAGAGGATCTCCTGCGGCTGCCAGCCACCTGTCGGCTGACCGTCCGCGCCCTGGCGCGTCACGGCGACGGCGATCCCTTCGAAGGGGTGGGCCGGTTCGACAGGGGTGTCCGATCCGAAGGCCAGCGGCGCGCCGGTGGCGGCGATCGACTTCCACGCATAGGCGCCGGACAGCCGGCTCGGGCCCAGTCGCGCTTCGGCCATTGTCCGGTCCGAGGCTTCGTGCTGCGGCTGCATCGAGGCGACGATGCCGTGTTCGCCGAAGCGCGCGATATCCGCGGGATCGACGATCTGGGCATGTTCGATGCGCCAGCGGCGGTCGCCCTTGTAGGTCTGTGACAATTCGTCGATGGAATTGAGGACCGCCGCATTGGCGGCATCGCCGATGGCGTGGACGGCAACCTGGAAGTTGTCTATCGCCGCCCGGCTCATGAGGTTGCCCAGCTGGGTTTCGCTGATCTGGGGCAGGCCCTTCGTTTCGGGCGCGTCGGCATAAGGCGCCTTTAGCCACGCCCCGCGCGATCCGAGCGCGCCGTCGAGGTAGAGCTTCACCCCGTTCATCTTCAGCCGGTCGCCATAGAGCCACGGTGTCGGGCGGGGGCCGCCGATCAGCGTCATGTTGTCGATGCCTGCGGCATAGGCGACGATGCGGATGCGCAAGTGGCCGAGGTCGGCGGCGCGGCGATAGGCCTGCCAGTCCTCGATCGTCGTGCCCATGTCGGCAATTGCGGTCACGCCCGAGGCGAGCAGCGCCAGTTGCGCTTCACCCAACGCGGTATCGCGGTCTTCGGGGCGGGGACGCGGTACCCTGGCCTCAACCAGTGCGGTGGCGGCATCGACCAGCACGCCGGCAGGGGCCTTGCTGCCCACCTTGCGCAGGATCTGGCCGCCAGCCGGATCGGTGGTGGCGCCGGTGATACCGGCAGAAGCCAGCGCGGCGCTGTTGGCCCAGCCGGCATGGCCGTCGACGCGGGTAAGCCACGCGGGCTTACCGCCGGTCACGCTGTCGAGCTCGGCCGCGGTCGGCATCCGGTCGATGCCCCAGTTGGCCTGGTTCCAGCCACTGCCGAGGATCCAGGGCGTTTCGGGATGGGCGGCGGCCCATGCCGCGATCCGGGACAGCGCCTCGTCCAGCGATTTCGTCGCGGAGAGGTCGAGCGTCATCTTCGCAAAGCCGGTCTCCATGACGTGGCCATGGGCATCGATCATGCCGGGCACGACCACGCGGTGCTTGCCGTCGACCTGATACTGGACTTTCCTGGGGCGCTTGTCGCCGTGGCGGTAGACCTCGATCACGCGGCCGTCTTCGCCGATCAGGAAGCCCTCGAAGCGTTCTATCCCGCCCTTGCCGTCCGGCGTCAGGCCCTCGACATTGTCGACAAGCACGTCCGCATGGGCGGGCGTGACGATCAGCAGCGCGAGCGCTGCCGCGGCGAGATGCTTCACTTGCGGCCTTTCCTCGGCAGTCGCTTGATGATCGCGCTGGTGTCGAGGCGGCCGCCGCCCATGGCCTGGATCTCGGCGAAGAACTGGTCGATGAGCGCGGCCACCGGCAGCGAGACGCCAAGGCCACGCCCTTCGTCGAGGCTGAGGCCGAGATCCTTGCGCATCCAGTCGATCGCGAAGCCGAAGTCGAAGCGGTCCTCGTCCATCGACTGCCAGCGGTTGTCCATCTGCCACGACTGCGCGGCGCCGCCGGAAATCGCCTCGTAGACCTTGTCCATGTCGAGGTGCGAGGCCTGCGCGAAGCGCACCGCCTCGGCCAGCGCGGCGACATTGCCCGCGATGCAGATCTGGTTGGCCATCTTGGCGATCTGGCCCGAGCCGGCCTTGCCGACGTGGACGATGCGCTGCGAATAGGCTTCCATCACCGGACGCGCGGCTTCCACCGCTTCGTTGCGTCCGCCGCACATCAATGTGAGCGTGCCTTTTTCCGCGCCGATCTGCGAACCGGTCATCGGCGCGTCGATGCAATGGACCTGCAGGTCGCGCGCCTCCACCGAGATCTGGCGGGCGATGCGCGCCGATACCGTCGTGTGGTCGATGAAGACGCCGCCCTTCTTGAGCATCTTGAAGACGCCGTTGGGGCCGAGCACGACTTCGGCGAGGTCGTCGTCGTTGCCCACGCATGTGATCACCACGTCGGCGTCCTGCGCCGCGTGCGCCGGGTTCGCGGCGATGCGATGGGCGAGTCCGGGATTGTCCTCCACCCATTTCTGCGCGCGTTCGGGCGAACGGTTGTAGATGGTGAGCTCATGGCCCGCCTTGGCGATGTGCCGCGCGATAGCGCCGCCCATCACGCCGAGGCCGAGGAAGGAAACCTTGCGTCGTTCGGTCATGGGGATGTCTTCTAGCGAGGGTCTGTGACGCTATCAATCTAAGCCGGGCCTAAGCCCACGCTTTCAATTTGCCCCGGTTTCCTTTACCCGCGCCACCCTATGGACCAGCAAACGCTCAAGACCGCCCCGGGGACCGATGGTGCCCTGCTGACTGCCGACGACGTTCGTGCGGCGGCGGCGCGAATTTCGGGCAAGGTCGTGCGCACGCCGACGCAGCACTCCAATACGCTGAGTGCGATCACCGGTGCCGACGTCTGGCTCAAGTTCGAAAACCTGCAGTTCACCGCCGCCTACAAGGAGCGCGGAGCGCTCAATGCCCTGCTGCTGCTTTCGGAAGAACAGAAACAGCGCGGCGTCATCGCCGCTTCGGCGGGCAATCACGCGCAGGGGCTTTCCTACCACGGCACCCGGCTGGGCGTGCCGGTAACGATCGTCATGCCCAACACCACTCCGCTGGTGAAGGTGATGCAGACCGAAAGCGTGGGCGGCAAGGTCGTGCTCGAAGGCGAAAGTTTCGACGAAGCCTATGCCCATGCGCGCAAGATGGAGGCCGAACTCGGCCTTACCTTCATCCATCCCTTCGACGATCCGCACGTCGCGGCCGGGCAGGGCACCGTCGCGCTCGAAATGCTCGAGGACGTGCCCGAGATCGATACGCTGGTGCTGCCGATCGGCGGCGGCGGCCTGGCATCGGGCATGGGCACGGTGGCGCGCGCCATCAAGCCGGGCATCGGCCTGATCGGCGTCGAGGCGCAGCTCTACCCCTCGATGTACAACCTGCTCAAGGGCACCAACCTGCCGGTCGGCGGCGATACGCTGGCCGAGGGCATCGCGGTGTTCGAGCCGGGCAAGTTCACTTCCAAGGTGCTGCGCGGCCTGCTCGACGAGTTCCTGCTGGTCAGCGAATCGCGCATCGAAAGCTCGCTGGCGCTCCTGCTGCAGATCGAAAAGACCCTGGTGGAGGGCGCGGGAGCGACCGGCCTGGGCGCAGTCATGGCCAACCGCGAGCTGTTTGCCGGCAAGAAGGTCGGCATCGTGCTGTCGGGCGGCAATATCGACACGCGCCTGCTTGCCAACGTGCTGCTGCGCGACCTTGCCCGCTCGGGCCGGCTCGCGCGCCTGAAGATCGGCCTGCAGGACCGTGCCGGTGCGCTCTACAAGGTCGCCAAGGTGTTCCACGAGCACAATGTGAACATCGTCGAGGTGCTGCATCACCGCATTTTCACCAACCTGCCCGCCAAGGGACTGCTGACCGAGATCGAGTGCGAGGCGCGCGACCGCGAGCAGCTCGAGACGCTCGTCTCCGCCCTGCGTTCGGCGGGGTACGAAGTGCGCCAGGTCGAGACCGACTGACGAACTGCCCTGGTCCGGCTTCGTCCGGATAGGCTGCACGAGGCTGAAACTGGCCGGCCCTTGAAACCCGGACGCGTTGCCGCGCGTTGCTGGGGCATGGCACTCGATTATCTCGACTTCACCGGCGATTGCGTGGTCGTGACCGGCGGCAGTTCGGGGATCGGCAAGTCCTGCGCGATGGCGCTGGCCGGACGCGGGCTGGCGGTCGCGATCACGCACTTTCATGCACCGGAGGAGGCTGACGAAGTCATCGGCCGGATCCACGCCAACGGCGGGCGGGCTATCGCCTGCGATACCGATGTCGGTAACGAGCAAGACGTCGAGGCACTTTTCGCAGCTGCCGAATCCGCCTTCGGTCCGGTCCGCCTGCTGGTGAACAGTGCAGGCCGCAACATGAGCGGGACGGCGGTGCAGGACATGACGCTGGAGCATTTCGATGCCGTCATGCGTGCCGACCTCTACGGTCCGTTCCTGAGCTGTCGCCGTTTCGTCCGCGGCCTCGAGGGGCAGGGCGGGGGCCGGATCGTCAATGTCTCATCCATTCACGAATCGGCGCCGCGGGCCGGGGCCGTCGACTACGACAGCGCCAAGGGCGGGCTGGCCCAGTTGACTGCGACGCTCGCGCTGGAGCTGGCGCCGCGCGCAATCGCGGTCAACGGCGTGGCGCCGGGCATGATCCTGACGCCGATGAACCAGGCCGCGCTGGACGATCCGCAGGTGCGGGCGCGCAAGGCCGACGCGATTCCCTGGGGCCGGGCGGGTCGTCCGGAGGAAGTCGCCGAGCTTGTCGGCTACCTGCTTTCCGACCGAGCCGATTATATTACCGGGGCTACGGTCAGGATTGACGGGGGACTTTCGCTCAAGGTGGCGCAAGATGCCTGATCGGGAATGGACTAGTCTTGGAAGTGCTAAGGTTTTGATTCACTTACGCCCCGAACCGGGACAAGTTGAAATGGCCAGGGGTACTCCGGGGCGAAACCTCCGGTTCGAGGGCAGTTTTGTAGTTAAAAGACTTTCAACTAACTGCCCGCGCATGCATATTCGCTCTGCAACTGAAAGGCCTATGGTCGCAAACAAGTAAAGGAAGAGGCGCCTCCGTGACGGCTCCCGTTCGATTTCCGAGGTTCTTTGTAACGAGCCCTGCGCCGTGCCCCTATCTGCCTGGGCGCAGCGAACGCAAGGTGTTCACGGAACTCAAGGGGCCACACGCGGACTCCCTGAACGATGCGCTCAGCCGCATCGGCTTCCGCCGCAGCCAGACCGTCGCCTATCGCCCGTCCTGCCTTGACTGCAATGCCTGCGTCTCGGTGCGTGTCGTCGCGAGCGAGTTCACGCCATCGGGAACCCAGAAGCGCATGATGAAGCGCAACGGAGACCTGATCGCCACCGTATGTCGTCCCTGGTCGACCGGTGAGCAGTTCCAGCTCCTGCAGAAGTACCTTAGCGCGCGCCATCCCGAAGGCGGGATGACCTCGATGGACGAGGTCGATTTCGCCGACATGGTCGAGCACACGCCAGTCACCAGCTTCGTCATCGAATATCGCGAACCCTCGGCCGATGGCGTGACTCCGGGTCGCCTTGTCGGCGCATGCCTTACAGATCGTCAGTGCGACGGCTTGTCGATGATCTACAGCTTCTACGACCCCGAGCACGAATCGCGGGCAGGGCTGGGCAACTACATCATCCTCGACCATATCCATAAGGCGCAGGAAATGGGCCTGCCCTACGTCTACCTCGGCTACTGGGTCGAAGGCTCGCCGCGCATGCAGTACAAGGTGCGTTACCGGCCGATGGAACGCCTTGGCCGTTCGGGCTGGGAACGGTTTTCGCCCGAAGAGCAGGACAAGCTGATCGCTGCCGTCGTCAAGAACCCGGATGGACATGGCAAGGCCGGTGCCGGTGGGCGCAAGGACGGCGTACCCTCCATCGCCAACTGACGATCCGGCGCGACGCGCATTCGGTCAGGCGCGGTAGAGCGCTGCTTCTTCCGCGCGTCGATTCTTGAGGCCGGATAGCGGCTTGCCGTCGTTGTAGATCCACTTCGCGAATTCCAGAGCCGCCTCGGCAAAGCGCCTCTCGCGGTGCAGGCGGGTGAGCGTGGCCTTGCGGATGGCGCCCGTGTTGTAGTGGAACGAGACGAGGGCATCGAACTGCCGCTGCGTCGTCGCCACATCGCCTACCGCATCGCGGACCTCGTTGACGTAGCGCGCGATGTCCCTGTCGAAGCGGGCGTCGCATTGCGCCTGCGTCCAGATCAGACCCTTGCCTATGTCCGCTCCGGTTGAACCCCAACCGATCGTCCAGGGCTCACCCGTGGCACTGCCGGGATCGGGATAGGCTTCGAAGCGGCCGTCCGACCGGCGCCTGGCACAGCCTTCCCACTTGCGGATCAGGGCGCGACCTGCCTCGCCGAGGGCAAGATCGGCAGGGACGGGGCTGTCGTTGTCGGCGCGGTCGATGGCTGCGTCGAGCAACGCAATGTCGGATGGCCGGAAGCCGCGGCCGAGCAATTGGCGCACGGCATCGAAAATCGGTTTGCGATTCATCTGGAAGGGACCTCCCCGGTTCGGTGCGGAAAGGCGATCCAAGTAAACCGCAAGCGGGTCTGTAGGAAAATGGTTTTTGGAACCCCGGCAGGCAAAGGCCCGCCGCAGCGAAGTGAAGCGGGCCTTCGTGACAGGTGCAGAGGATCAGATCTTCTTGAGGATCCCGGTCAGCGGTATGGCGATGCTGGAGCCGCCGGCGAGCGCTTCGCCGTCGAACGTCGCTTCCGATCCGTCCGGCGCGGAGACCGAGATCGAATCGCCCTTGCGGGTGAAGATCAGCTCTTCCCCGCTCACCGTGGGCATCGAGACTTCGCCATCCTTGCTGGCGTCGATCGCCGCGGAAATGTCCTGCGGGGTCAGGTAGCCGGGGATCAGGTGATCCTTGAGCAAGGCCGCAAGCGCTGCATGGTCTTCGCTGCCCGTCAGCTCCTTGGCCGAATCGCCCAGGGCCGCAAAGGCGGCATCCTCGGGCGCAAGCAGCGTATAGCTGCCCTTTCCTTCAAAAATGCCGCTGATGCCGGTTTCCTTGATGGCTTCCGCCACAGTCTGCAGGCCATCCGCATCGTCGAGCAGGGCAGGCAGCGATTCGGTTTCGGGCGTGGCAAGCTCGGCGGCTCCGGTGCCGGTGTCCTCCGGCGTTCCGCCCGAGCAGGCGGCGGTGGCAAGGCTGGCGCCGCCAAGCAGCGCAATGGCGAGGTGTTTGATCCGCATCCTGGTTTCCCTCCCGATCAGACAAGCAGTTCGATGGCGGCCTGCACAAGCCGCGTAGTGGGATCGATCTGATAGACGTAGCCGTCGCTATAGCGATACATTGCCTCCGGTCCGTCGTAGTACTGGTCGCGATAGTCGTAAGGCACGTTGTAGACATCGTAGCCCATCGGCATCGGCTGGCCGATCCGGATGTCGTTGCCGGTCAGCAGCGCCGCAACCGAGCGGATCGAGGACGTATCCGGATCGACGCGGTAGATCGTGTCGTCGTAGTAGCGATAGCCGCTGTCGGGGCCGAGATCGTAGTAGCTGTCGTAGTATGACGGCAGCGTCACCGGCTGATAGGCGGAGGGCCAGGTCTGGCCGATACCCAGCGCGCCGCCCAGCAGCGGAATGTAGCTCAGGATGCTGTCGCCAGCGCCCAGGCGCAGCATGTAGCCGTCGGCATAGCGGTAGCGATAGGACCGGTCGTAGTCGCTGAAGTACCAGGCCGGATCGACCCAGCTGACGTCGCGCGGTCTGGCGAGGCCGGGAGGGGTGCAACCGTTGTATTTCTTGGCGAGGCCCGGCGGGCAACCGTCGTAGGCATGGCGACGCTCGAGCGAGGCCCAGTCGAAAATGCGGCGATCGGTGATCACGTGGACCCGGTCGTTGGTGGGAACGATGAATTTCTTGCCGCCATGACCCTTGTAGCTGACGCGTTTGACGTCCTTGCGCTGTGGCGGACGCGGGCCGGCAGCAACGGCCTTGGCGCCCTTGTTGCCGGGATGGTCGTCGTCGGCCTTCCTGTCGACTTTGCGCTCGGCCATGTGCTGGGCCCCGTTCCCGGCCTGCTGGTGCTTTTCCGCCTTGGCCGGGGCGTCGCGGACCGGCGAGCGCATGGTCGGATGCGAAGCCTGCATTGCCGCTCTGTCCTGCTTTGCCTGGATATGGGCATTACCGCCAGATTGCGGCTTGTCGGGCTTGTTGTCGGGCCTTGATGCGGGCGGGCCCTTGTGGTCATTCTGCGGCCCCTTGGCATTGCCCTGCACGGTTTCCCTGCCGCCGCCCTGGGCCTTGCCGTGGCCGCTACCGTGATCGCTGCCATGGTCGTTGCCGCCGGGCGCGGCGGAAGCGGCCCCGGCGATCAGGGCCAGGCTTGCCACGCTGCCGATGAAGATCCTTTGCATCATTTGCATCTCCTTGGGTTGGCAGTTGCAACGCGGATCGGCGACAGTTCGTTCCTTGGGGACTCTTCGCCGCCTCGGGCGAGCGACGGGGTGGACCGGCTGCGATTAATCGGCGCTGACTGCGGTGTGCATTTGTCACCACAAGGGGGGAGCAGGAGCGCGCAAACGGAAAAGGGCGCCTGGATTGCTCCAGGCGCCCCACTCGGCGAACCGATTGTCCCTTCCGGAGAAGGGAGCGAAATCAGGCGCTGTAGTACATGTCGAACTCGACGGCCGACGGCGTGGTTTCCCAGCGCAGAACTTCCGGCCACTTCAGTTCGAGGTAAGCTTCGATCTGGTCGGCAGTGAACACGCCGCCCTCGATGAGGAACTCGTGGTCAGCGGCCAGGGCCTCGAGAGCTTCACGCAGCGAACCGCAGACGGTCGGCACTTCGGCGAGTTCGGCCGGCGGCAGATCGTAGAGGTTCTTGTCCATGGCGTCGCCCGGATGGATCTTGTTCTTGATGCCATCGAGGCCGGCCATGAGCAGCGCGGCGTAGCACAGGTAGGGGTTGGCCATCGCGTCGGGGAAACGGAATTCCACGCGCTTCGCCTTGTCGCCCGCACCGTAGGGGATGCGGCACGAGGCCGAGCGGTTGCGCGCCGAGTAGGCGAGCAGGACCGGGGCTTCGTAGCCCGGCACCAGGCGCTTGTAGCTGTTGGTGGTCGGGTTGGTGAAGGCGTTGAGGGCCTTGGCGTGCTTGATGACGCCGCCGATGAAGTACAGGCAGGTATCCGACAGGCCGGCATAGCCGTTGCCGGCGAAGGTGTTCTTGCCTTCGTTCCAGACCGAGATGTGCGTGTGCATGCCCGATCCGTTGTCCTTCATGATCGGCTTGGGCATGAACGTGGCGGTCTTGCCATAGGCCTGGGCGACCATGTGCACGACGTACTTGTAGATCTGCATGCGGTCGGCGGTGGTGACCAGCGTGCCGAAGGTCAGGCCGAGTTCGTGCTGCGCGGCGGCCACTTCGTGGTGGTGCTTGTCGCAGGGCAGGCCCATTTCGATCATGGTCGAGACCATCTCGGCGCGGATGTCGACAGCCGAGTCGACCGGAGCGACCGGGAAGTAGCCACCCTTGGCGCGCGGACGGTGGGCAAGGTTGCCGGTGTCGTACGACTTGTCCGAGTTGCCGGGCAGTTCGATGTCGTCGAGCTTGAAGCCGTTGCCGTCGTAGCCGTCATAGAACTTCACGTCGTCGAACATGAAGAATTCGGCTTCGGGGCCGACGTAGACGGTGTCGCCGAAACCGGCAGCCTTGACGAAGGCTTCGGCGCGCTTGGCGGTCGAGCGCGGGTCACGTCCGTAGAGGTCGCCGGTCGAAGGCTCGACGATGTCGCAGAACAGGATCAGCATCGGGGTGGCCGAGAACGGATCGACATAGACGGCGTCGAGGTCGGGCTTGAGGATCATGTCCGACTCGTTGATGGCCTTCCAGCCCTCGATCGACGAACCGTCGAACATGAGGCCGTCTTCCAGTTCGTCCTCACCAAGAACCGAGGACACCATCGTCAGGTGCTGCCACTTGCCCTTGGGGTCGGTGAAGCGGAGGTCAACCCACTCGATTTCCTCGTCCTTGATTTGCTTGAGGACGTCCTTTGCACTTGCCATTTGCGTTGTTCTCCAGTCTTGCCCTGCCGCCGCGCGGCAGGGGATCAGGGGTTATTGGCACTCCAGGAATTTTACCGGCCCCCCGTGCCGGATTGTTCCCCAGTCCGGCTCAAGCCGGAATTTTGAGATGGCCCTCGGATCAGAGGGCGTCGTCGTCCCGCTCGCCGGTACGGATGCGCACAGCAGTCTCGACCGGGATGACGAAGATCTTGCCGTCGCCGATGCGCCCGGTCTGTGCGGCTTCGGCAATCGCCTCGACCACGCGGTCCGCCAGGGCGTCGGCAACAACGACCTCGAGTTTCACCTTGGGCAGAAAGTCCACGACATACTCGGCACCACGATAAAGCTCGGTATGCCCCTTCTGACGCCCGAAGCCCTTTGCTTCGGTGACGGTGATGCCCGAAACGCCCACTTCGTGAAGCGCTTCCTTCACTTCATCGAGCTTGAACGGCTTGATGATGGCTTCGATCTTTTTCACGCCTGTCTAGACCCCTGCACTTGATCCCGGATTTCCGAAGAGGTTTTCCGGTCCGGGAACCAGATGCCTCGCGCGCGACTCCCATCAAGAATCGTGCCAATACGGTTGCCCACTAGGTAGGGCATGTGTGCAGTCGCGAAAAGACCGGAATCGCTCGATTTACCCTATCGAATAGGGTGTTTCGGCAATGTTCGACAGGCGCAGTGCACAACATCTGTTCAATATTCAGGCAAGCCCTGCCTCAAAATTGTGCAGTGCGCCCAAGAAGGCGTCGACACGAGGCGCGGTGGGTTGGATTCGGAAACCGGGTAAGGCAACGGGCAGCCGGTAGGGCTTGCCGGTCGTTCCCACCCCGGGAGCACTGTTTGGCGGGGCAATCGGCGCTGCAACGGCACCGGTGCGCAAGGCCGGCTCGTCAGAGACGCAGTCCTGCTGTTTCCGGCAGGCCGGCCATGATGTTGAGGTTCTGGACCGCGGCGCCGCTGGCGCCCTTGCCCAGATTGTCGAGCATGGCGACGAGGCGGGCCTGGCTGCCGTCGGCAGAGCCGAAGACGCGCAGGGTCAGCGTGTCGACCGGCTGCATCGAGGCGCGCAGCAGCAGTTCACCCGGTTCGTCGTCGACGACCGAGACGATCGGGCTGCCTGTATAAGTCTCGCTTAACTTTCCGCGCAGGGCCTCGGGCGAGCCGGCGTTCTTCATGGCGCCGAGGTGCAGCGGCACTTCGACGACCATGCCGCGATGCGCAGCGATGACGGCGGGCGCGAAGATCGGCGGGATCGAAAGGCCAGCATGAACTGTCATTTCGGGCACGTGCTTGTGGCCCATGGTCAGGCCATAGGCGCGAAATGCGATGTCGCGGTCTTCCTCGAATCGGCCGATCAGCGCCTTGCCGCCGCCCGAGTAACCGGAAACGGCGTGGCACACATAGGGCCAGTCGACCGGCAGCAGTCCCGCGGCCACGAGCGGCGCGACGAGGGCGAGGAAGCCGGTGGGATAGCAGCCCGGATTGCTGACGCGCATGGCCGATGCAATCGCATCGCGGCCGACCAGCTCGGGGAAGCCGTAAGTCCAGCCATCGGCGGTGCGGTAGGCGGTCGATGCGTCGATCACCCGGGTCCGGTCGTTGCGGATCATTCCCACGGCTTCGCGGGCGGCGTCGTCGGGCAGGCACAGCACGACGAAATCCGCGTCGTTCAGCGCTTCGGCGCGCGCCGAGGCGTCCTTGCGGCGTTCGTCGTCGAGAACGATGAGGTCGAACTCGCTGCGGCTGCCGAGCCGCTCTGCAATTTCAAGCCCGGTGGTGCCGGCGGCGCCGTCGATGAAGACCGTCGCGCTCACTGCCCGATCACCTCAATCCCGGAAAGCGCGACGTAGCCGACCTGGCCTTCCTCGCCGAGCTGGCCCCAGGCCCAGTTGCCGGCGATATCCAGCACGTTGAAGGTTTCGCCCGCGGGCAGTTCGCGGATCGCGTCCGCGTCCTCGCGCCCGGCGCTGCGCAGGACGGCGCCCGGAAGCACCTTGTGCGGCATCGGCACCGAGTAGTGCGGCACGAAGTAGAGACCGGCGAGCTTGATGTGCGCCAGGTCTCCGCGAACCGGAAGACAGCCGGGATCCGCGGTCACGCTCGGCCCGGTCATGGCAAGAATGCCGTCGATCCGGGGGGGACGGGTATGGGAATCCTGGATGGCCAACGCGGTCATGTCTCCAAAGTCAAAGATGGGCGCGCTTAGCTGGGGCATGGCCAAGAAGCAAGGTTTCGGCGAGTCATTTGCCGTAGCGCTGTCTTAGCATATTCCAGCTCGCCCGCAGACCCAAAGCGTCTCCCCCTTTCGGACGACCCGGCTTGGCCGAGGGGCGCCAGGCGAAAGTGTCCAAGTGGGCCCAGTCGACGCCCTTGGGCACGAAACGGTCGAGGAACAGCGCCGCGGTGCAGGCGCCGGCAAAGCCGCCGGTGCCTGCATTGTTGATGTCGGCCACGTCGGACTTGAGCATTTCGCGGTAGCCTTCGTGCAGCGGCAGGCGCCAGCACGGATCGTCGCTGGCAAGGCCGCCGTCGAGCAGGGCCTGCGCGGTTGCATCCTCGCGCGCAAAGAGTGCGGGCAGGTCGGGGCCGAGCGCGACCCGCGCCGCGCCGGTGAGAGTTGCGAAGTCGATGATCAGCTCCGGCTCCTTCTCGCCGGCCCGGGCAAGGGCATCGCCGAGGATCAGGCGGCCTTCGGCATCGGTATTGCCGATCTCCACCGAGATGCCTGCGCGGCTGCGCAGGACGTCGCCCGGGCGGAAGGAGTTGGCTGAAACCGCGTTTTCGACGGCGGGGACCAGCAGGTGCAGGCGCACCGGCAGCTTCGCGTCCATGATCAGCCGCGCCAGTGCCAGGGCATGTGCCGCGCCGCCCATGTCCTTCTTCATCAGCAGCATGCCCGAGGACGGCTTGATGTCGAGCCCGCCCGAATCGAAGCAGACGCCCTTGCCGACGATGGCGATCCTCGGATGCCTGGGATCGCCCCATTCCAGCTCGATCATGCGCGGGGCGTGGCTGCGCCCGGCGGCGCGGCCCACGGCATGGACCATCGGGAACTCGCGCTCGAGCATGTCGGTGCGGGTCACGTGGATCTCGGCGCGATAGGCCTTGGCAAGGCTCTCGGCCTCTGCCTCGAGCTGGCCGGGGCCCATGTCCTCGGCCGGGGTATTGACGAGGTCGCGGACCAGTTCGACGGCCTCGGCCTCGGCGGTGATCGCGTCGATCTTGCCCGCCTCGGCGGTCAGCAGTACGCGGGGGCCTTCTTCGGAAGGATCGGAGCGATAACGGTCGAAGCTGTACTGCCCGGTGATCCAGCCGAACATGGCGCGCCCCGGTTCGGCGCCATGGCAGCGATAGGTGCCGGCGGGCAGGGCATCGGCGAGCTTGGCCAGGCACCAGCTCGACAGTTCCCCGGTCCGGGCAACGCCTGCCACCACGATCCAGCCGTCGCCATCGGGGACGATCGCGTGTTCGCCTGCATCGGCGGAGAACTTGTGCGCTTCGAGCGCAGCGCGCTGGGCAGCGGTGCGTTCCTTGAGGAAGGCGTCCAGTCCGTCCTTGTCGACGAGGTGGATCGCCACGGCCTTCTGGCCCCGGTCCGGCTGAATCAATGGGTTCTTGTCGCTCATATAGAGTTTCTCTAGCGTTGGCTCAGGCCTGAGTGCGAGAGGAAAATTATGCGAATTGGCGGATTGGTGTTGGCAAGCGTTCTCCTGGCAGGCGGCTGTTCGGGCAAGCAGGCCGATGCCCCCGAGGATCAGCCTTCGCTTTCAGCCTCGAGCGAGGCCAGTGCCGGTCCTGCGGGAGCGGGCATGGCCTCGCAAGGGGCGGCCAGCGACGGGGCTTCGCAGGTTGCGCAAGCTGCCGCGCCCATGGGCCGCAAGGAAGAAGCCTCGAACGATCTTTACGAATTCGCCTACGAGTACCCGGACCAGGCCGGCGCAATCCCCGGGCTGCGCGCAAGGCTCGATGCCAAGCTGGACGAAACCCGCAAGGCGCTCATCTCCGAATCGCGCGATGACCGGCGCGAGGCGAAGAAGAACGACTTTCCCTATCACGCGCATAGCAGCCAGACCTCGTGGAAGGTGGTGACCGACTTGCCGGGCTGGCTGTCGCTGTCCTCCGAGTTCTACGTCTTTTCCGGCGGTGCCCATGGCATGAGCGGTTTCGATTCGCTGCTGTGGGACAAGCAGGCTGACGCGGCCCGCAAGCCCGAGGCCCTGTTCACCAGCGAATCGGCGCTGCGCTCGGCAATCCGCAGGCCTTTCTGCAATGCGCTCGACAAGGAGCGTGAGAAGCGGCGTGGGGTGCCGGTACGCCGCGGCAGCGACGACATGTTCAGCGATTGTATCGATCCGCTCGAAAGTACGGTCATTCTCGGCTCGTCGAACGGCAAGACTTTCGATCGCCTCGGAATCCTCGTCGGTCCCTACGCGGCCGGGCCCTATGCCGAAGGCACATACGAGATCACCCTGCCGGTCACTCCGGCCGTGCTCGACACGGTGAAGCCCGCCTACAAGGACAGCTTCTCGAGCGGCGGCTGATCTTCGCGCTTGCGAGCATCTCGCATTTGGCGAGCAAGATCGCTATGTGGGGGCCATGAGCGAATACCAGATTGTCGAACCCGGAAGTGAAACCGTCCTGCGCGACGGCACCATCAAGCTGCACGGACCCGAGGCTTTCGAGGGCATGCGCAAGGCCGGACGCCTTGCCGCAGCGATCCTCGATGAAGTGGCCTCGATGGTGGAGCCGGGCGTCACCACGGCTGAAATCGACGACAAGGTTCGCGAACTGACGCTCGATGGCGGCGCCGTTCCGGCAACGCTGGGCTATCGCGGCTATGCGCATTCGTGCTGCATCTCGATCAACCATGTCGTGTGCCACGGCATTCCTTCTGAAAAGACGCTGAAGGAAGGCGATATCCTCAACATCGACGTGACCCCGCTGCTCGACGGCTGGCATGGCGATTCCAGCCGCATGTATTTCGCGGGCGAGCCCTCGCTGAAGGCGCGCAAGCTGGTGGAGGTGACTTACGAGTGCCTGATGATCGGCATCGAGCAGGCCAAGCCGGGCAACCGCGTGGGTGACATCGGCGCGGCCATCCAGGCCCATGCCGAAGCGCATCGCTACGGCGTCGTGCGCGAATTCTGCGGCCATGGCCTCGGCCGCCTGTTCCACGATGCGCCCGAAGTGGTCCACGCCGGTCGCGCCGGCACGGGGCCGATGCTGAAGCCGGGCATGTTCATGACCATCGAGCCGATGATCAACCTCGGCAAGCCGCCGGTGAAGCTTCTCAACGACGGCTGGACCGCGGTCACGCGTGACAAGTCGCTTTCGGCCCAGTTCGAACACTCGATCGGCATTACCGAGGACGGCTGCGAGATCTTCACGCTCAGCCCGGCAGGCCAGCACAAGCCGCCTTACGCCTGATCGCAGCGATGGCGGGGACGCAAGGCCCCGCCGCAACCGCGCACCTCCCCCGCGCGTTGAAGCCCTTGCCATGGCCCGCGCCGCTATCCCCGCAATTCGCCTGTTGCCCTTACTCGCGGTGGCCCTCAGCCTGTCTGTTCCGGGCGCGGCCCATGCGGGGCGATGCCCGGTCGACCATGCCGGGAAACTCGGGATCGGCGCTTGGCCCCTCGAGGGCGATAGCACACTGGAAGCAGATCTGGAGCGGCTCCACGGGGGGTGGTTCCATACCTGGCAGGCCCGGACGGATCTTCGCGATCCCGGCTTCGTGCCGATGATGCGGTCTGGCAGCGATCTGCCGCAAGTCTTCGCCGCGCCTTCGCCGGTCCTGCTGACTTTCAATGAACCGGACGAAGCGAAGCAGGCGAACATGAGCGTCGAACTGGCGCTGGCCTACTGGCCGACGCTGATGGCGACCGGAAAACGCCTCGGTTCACCGGCGACGCGTACGGGCAACGAAGTGGGCCCAAGCACTTGGCTTGGGCGCTTCATGGCAGGGGCAGCGGAGCGCGGCTACCGCGTCGATTTCATCGCCGTCCATTATTACACGCAGTCGCCGGACATCGACGCTTTCCGCGGCTACCTCGAGCGGGTCCACGAGGCTTACGGCCGTCCCGTCTGGGTCACCGAATGGGCGCTGGCGGACTGGTCGCGGCCAGACCGCTTTTCCTTTGCCGAGCAGGCAGCGTTCTTCCGCCGCGCCTCGGCGATGCTCGATGACTTGCCCTATGTCGAGCGGCACGCATGGTTCGGTCTCTACGAAGGGCTCGACGGCTGGAAGCTGCATTCCGGGCTGGTCGCAGGGGGCAGGCTTACCGAAGTGGGCAAGGCCTTCGTCGATCTTGCCACATGTGACCAGGCGCCGGTCGAGCCGGAATAGCCCTGCCGCTCAGAAGCTGATCACGGCTTCGCCGATGGCATTCCACACATCGGCCAGCTGATCCTCGCCGATGCAGTAGGGCGGCATGACATAGACCGTGTTGCCCAGGGGACGCAGCAGGATGCCGCGCTCGCGGAAGAAGGCCATGAGGTCGGGCGCCAAAGTGTCGAGATAGCCGCCTTCTCCCGACGTCTTGAGGTCGAGCGCAGCAATCGTTCCGCATTGGCGGGCATTGTCGAAGTGGCAGAAACTGCCGAGCTTATCGAGCCACTGCGCCTGTCGCTTGGCGAGAGCGGCGATACGCTCGCGCACCGGCTCCTCGCGCCAGATCTCGAGGTTCGCGCGGGCTGCCGCGCAGGCGAGCGGGTTGGCGGTGTAGCTGGACGAGTGGAAGAACATCTTCGCGCGGTCGGTCGACCAGTGCGCCTCGAAGATCGCCTCGTTCGCCATCGTGACCGCAAGCGGCACCGCGCCGCCGGTCAGTCCCTTGGAGAGGCACAGGATGTCGGGCGAAACGCCGGCCTGCTCGCACGCGAGCAGGGTGCCGGTGCGGCCCCAGCCGGTCATCACTTCGTCGGCAATGAACAGGACGTCGTGCTGCGTGCAGATCTCCTGCATCCGCGCCAGCGTTTCCGGCGCGTAGAACAGCATCCCGCCTGCGCCGAGCACCAGCGGCTCGACGATGAATGCCGCCGCATCGCCCTTGCGGCAGATCGCCTCCAGCGCATCGAGCGCGGCCTGTTCCGCCCCCGCGGCGGGGAAGGGCACGGTTGCGACGTCGAACAGCAGCGGCTCATAGGCCTGGTTGAACACGCCGCGCGCACCGACCGACATCGCGCCGATCGTATCGCCGTGGTAGCTGTGCTCCATCACGACGATGCGGTGCCGCGCCTCGCCGCGCGCATGCCAGTAGCCCAGCGCCATCTTCAGCGCGACTTCGACGGCGGTCGATCCCGAATCGGAGAAGAACACCCGAGTCAGGTTCTGCGGCATGATTTCGCGCAGGCCCGCGGCGACGGCTTCTGCGGGTTCGTGGGTCCAGCCCGCGAAGATCATCTGGTCGAGCTTGCCAGCCTGTTCGGCGATGGCGGCCATGATCTTCGGATTGCAGTGCCCGTGCGTCGTTACCCACCACGAGGAGATCGCATCGATGTAGGATTTGCCGTCCGCGGTGTGGAGCACGGCGCCCTCGGCGCGTTCGACCAGCGGGATCGGTTCGCGCAGGCCGTGCTGCGTGAAGGGGTGCCAGACAGATGACGTCACCGGGTGAAATCCTCCAGTCGAAAATGTTCGGCAAAGGCCGTGCGCAGGGTTTCGGGCGTCAGCGGATCGAGCCGCGGCAGGCGGCCCAGACGGCGGACCTTGCCCATCTCGCAGATCGTCGCCTCGCTGTCTTCCACTGCATCGCCGACGAAGGCGACGCCGAGAATGTCGATGCCGCGCGCGCGCAGCGCCTCGATCGACAGCAGCGAATGGTTGATCGTGCCCAGCACGGTGCGCGCGACGAGGACGACCGGGCATCGCCAGTGCGCGAACTGGTCGGCGTAAGTCATCTGGCGGGTCAGGGGCACCAGAGCGCCGCCGGCTCCTTCGATCACCAGCGGGCCGTCCACTTGCGGAAGGGCGAGCCGATCCGGGTCGATGACGACCCCGTCGATCTCGGCAGCGAGGTGGGGTGAGCAGGGTGTCGAGAGCCGATAGGCGTCGGGCAGCACACGCTCGGGCGCGATCCCGGCGAGACGGGCCACACGGTCGCGGTCGCCGCCGTCGGCCTCCAGTCCGGCCTGCACGGGCTTCCAGTAGCAAGCGCCGAGCGCGCCGGTCAGGGCGGCGGCAAAGACGGTCTTGCCGATTTCGGTGTCGGTGCCGGTGACGATGATGGGGGTGTTTGGCATCGCGGGCTCACCTAGCGCGATGAAGGTGGCAGGTCACGACCTCGTACGTGACAGCGCTTCCGGAAGCCTCGAAACGCGCCATGACCCTGCGCAGGGCGGCGGGCGGCAGCGGGCGATGGCGGGGCGAAGACGTGCCGGCGCCGATGGCCTTGAGCGAGCGCAGGAACGCGCGGGCATCGGCATGGCATTCCACGTGCGCCTCGACGTCGAGCGCGGCCGGGGCGAGTCGGGCGAAGTCTTCGATGGGCTGGAATTCCGGGGTTCCGGCGACCAGCCCCTCGGCCGCGTGGGCTTCGCGCCATTCGGCGAAACTGCCGGGGCCGAGAGTGGTCACGAGGCAGTGACCGCCCGGCGCGAGCCAGTCGGCCATGCGGGCCAGCGCGGCCGGGGCGTCGGTGAACCACTGCAGGGCCAGGCTGGAGCAGATGAGATCGAAAGGGCCGCCTTCCGGGGTGCCGAATTCCCCGTCCATCGCAGCGAATCGGCGCGAGGGCGCATCGCCGAGGCTGGCGCGGCAACGCTCGACCATTTCGGGTGCGATGTCGGTAATCGTCCAGTCTCCGCCGACATCGGCCGCGAGCAGCGCACGCGTCAGGAAGCCGGTGCCGCAGCCGATTTCCAGCACGCGCGGGCTTTGCGGCAGCGCAAGTGCGGCAATGCGCGCGGCAAGGGCTTCGGCGACGCTGCGCTGGACGCGGGCATGGTCCTCGTAGTCCGGCGCCTTGGCGAAGGCCCGGATGATGCGTTCGCGTTGCCCGCTCATGCGAGGGACCCAGCCATGTCGCGGACCGCCTGCGCGCAAAACGCCGGGTCTTCGAGGGGGAGCAGATGGCCGCCGCCTTCGTGGCTCAGGTGCCGTGCCGCGATACCGGCAAAGCAGCCTTGGCGCATGGCTTGCGGAAGCAGCGGATCCCTGGCGCCCTGCACGACCAGAACGGGAACTTCCGGCAGGGGGGGATGCGCATCGCGCAGGCTCAGCAGGTCATCGCGCAGGGGAGCGGGATCGATCCGCGCGAAAGCCGCGTCGCATCCGACGCGCCGGCGGAAGTCTTCAAGGACCGTTCGCGGATCGCGGCCGAACTGGCGCAGCATCAGCTCGACGACGCGGGTCGGCACGCCCGGACAGTCGGGCGTGGCAGTGAAGCGCTCGAACCCGTTGATGGCGACGAGACCGGCCAGTCCCGGCGGCGGATCGGCGAGGAGCCGCATGGTGCCGAAGGAATGGGTTACCGCCAGGCAGGGACCTTCGACTGCCGGGGCCAGCGCGTCGCCGAAATAGCCACGGTCGTCGCGCAGCTGCTCCCATTCGGGCAGGAGCGGGGCCAGCGTGTCCCAGAAGTGCCGGTCGAATCCCCAGCCGTGACAGAACAGCAGCTTCAACGGTGCGCCTCTATGGCTGTCAGCAGGGCATCGACGTCGGCCTCGCTCTGGCTGGCGCGCAGGGCGATGCGCAGGCGGCTGGTGCCGGGCGGAACCGTGGGCGGGCGGATCGCGGAGGCAAGCAAGCCTGCCGTTTCCAGCCGGGCTGAAAGCGCCATGGCATCGGCTTCTGCGCCAATCACGGCAGGCACGATCTGGGTGCTCGAGGCGCCATGGTCGAGGCCGAGCCGCGACAGGCCCGCGCGCAGGCGGTCGCCCAGCGCCGCGAGGTGGGCGCGCTCGGCGTCCATGCCGGGCACGAGGTCGAGCGCGGCGTCGATAGCGCCCAGCACCGCAGGGGGCGGCGCGGTCGTGAAGATGAAGCCGCTGGCGGTGTTGACGAGGTAGTCGATCAGCGCCTGCGAGCCCGCGACATAGGCCCCGAATCCGCCGAGCGCCTTGCTGAAGGTGCCCATGATCAGGTCGACCCGGCCCGGAATTTCGGCCGAAAGACCCGCGCCGCCGGGGCCGAGGACGCCGGTGGCATGGGCCTCGTCGATGAAGAGCACGGCATCGTGCGCTTCGGCGATGGCGGCAAGGCGTGCCATGTCGGCGCGGTCGCCGTCCATGCTGAACACGCTTTCGGTCAGGATCACCCGGGCCGGGGCATCGCGTCCCTTGTCGGCAAGCAACGTCTCGAGGTGGTCGAGGTCGTTGTGCCTGAAGCGGTGCTGGCGCACGCCGGCCATGGCGATGCCTGCGTGCATGCTGGCGTGGATCAACCGGTCGGTGAAAATGGCGGCGCCCGGTACGGCTGCGAGCAGGGCGGGGATGACCGCGGCATTGGCCTGCCAGCCGCTGGCAAAGATCAATGCGGCTTGGGTCCCCTTGAACTGCGCGATGCGCGCTTCGAGCGCGAGATGCGCATCGCTCGTGCCCGTGACCAGCCGCGATGCGCCGGAGCCGGTGCCTAATCGTGCGGTCCATTCGCGCGAACGCTCGATCAGCAGGGGATGACGGGCAAGTCCGAGATAGTCGTTGCTGGAAAAGTCGACGAGTTCGCGGCCCTCGCGGATCACGCGGCCGCCGCCGGCAAGGGCAGCCGCGCGCAAGGTGCGGCGCTGTCCGGCGCTCTCGATCCGCGCCAGCGCGGACTTGAGAAGGGAATCGAGCCTGCTCATCGCAGGTGCCGGTATGGCAAGCGGAGCCTTTGTACAATGGCGCTAGGGAAATCGGCGCCAGGGGCACGGTCTTTCAACGATAGGGCGTGTTGGATTTTTTAAGAGTTTACGGGCTATACAATCGATAGCATAGTTGCTTCCCTGACGCCCGAAGTCGGACGCGGGCGTTGATTGGCCCGGTGCCGGATCGCTTCTCTTCCATTCTCTCTCCGCGATCCTGCACCGGGCATTTTTCCCCTGGCCGCACAGGTGCAATGCGAGGGATCAGCTTTCGAACAGGTCGAGGTAGGCCACCACGTCGTTGTCGGTGGCGATGAACAGCCCGTCCTGCACGTCTTCGGGTTGCTGCGCCGCGATTCGCATGGCTTCGGACAGGGGGCCGTAGAACAGGGTATGTGCCGCGCCGCCTTCGGGACCGGCATCGAGGTGATAGAGGCGCACTGTCGCGCTCTCGTAAGTCGTGCGCATCAGTCCGGGCCCCCGTTGCTGTCGGAGTCCTTTTCGCGTCGTGCACCGTCGACCGTACGGGCAAGCCGCTCCGCTTCGGCCTCGGTTGCCTTGCGCTCTGCCGCGGTGCGTCCGTGCCGGGCGCGATTGCTGTCCGCCTGCGCCTTGTCGGCGGCGCGGGCCTTGGCCTTGCGGGCCAGGCGAAGGTTGATGATTTCGGCCATGTCCGGCCTGTCTTACGCCTCGACGGGGGTTGTCGTCACGCCCAGATCGGGCAGGCCGACCGATCGCTTGCCCGAAAAGTCGGTGCGCACGACGATCAGGCCGTCCTTTTCCAGATAATCGAGCAGGCGCTGGACCCGGCGCGGGCTGCTGGTGCCGTAGATGCGCGCCAGTTCCATGTCGTCCGGGCACGGTTTTCCGTCCATAGCTGCGCGGGCGATGACGTAGAACGTCGCCAGCGCGTCGTCGGGCACGTGCTTGGCTAGGTTGAGCAGGTCGAGCCAGCGTTCGTCCTCCGGATCCTCGATCCCCGCAAGGGCGGCGGCAAATCCGCGGCGGAACATCGTGGCGTCGAGGCCGCGGATCGAAATGCCCTTCATCCGGCAGCGGATCGTGAAATCCTGGAACAGCGTGGTCGAGGACTGGAACGTGCAGTCCTCCTCCTGCGCCATGGCGTTGAGGATCTCGACCATCGCCGCGCGGTTTTCTTCCGGCTCGGGCTCGGGCCGTTCGGGGCGCGGGGCGGGATCGGCGACGCTGTCGGACGTCGCGATGCTGGCCGACAGCTCCTCGACATCGAGGCGCGGTCGCGGCGCCGGGCGCGGGAATTCGGGGCGCTCGGGCTCGACGTGCAGGTCGGCGTGGAGCAGTTCGCGCATGTCCTCGGTGCTGGCGGTCGGCAGCGGGGCGAGGCCGGGCGTCACCGACTTCGCGCCGGTCCGGACCGAACCGATGTTCACCGCGACCGGGCGGCGCGCGATGGCCGGGCCGAGACCGAGGAACTGGCCGCGCGCAAGATCGCGGATCTGTTCGGCCTGGCGGCGTTCCATGCCCAGCAGGTCGGCCGCGCGCACCATGTCGATGTCGAGGAAGGTGCGGCCCATCAGGAAGTTGGATGCTTCGGCCGCGACGTTCTTGGCCAGCTTGGCAAGGCGCTGGGTGGCGATCACCCCGGCGAGGCCGCGCTTGCGCCCGCGGCACATCAGGTTGGTCATCGCGCCCAGCGATATGCGGCGGGCTTCCTCGGAAACTTCGCCGGCGGCGGCAGGCGCGAACATCTGCGCCTCGTCGACCACAACCAGCGCCGGGTACCACTGTTCGCGCGGGGCATCGAACATGGCATTGAGGAACTGCGCGGCGCACTTCATCTGCTGGTCGATTTCCAGCTCGTCGAGCGCAAGGACAACCGAGGCGCGGTGCTGGCGGATGCGCGCGCCGAGCCGGACGATCTCGGCCTCGCCATAGGCCGCTCCGTCGATCACGACATGGCCGAATTCCTCGGCGAGGCTGACGAAATCGCCTTCGGGGTCGATCACTACCTGCTGGACGATGGAGGCACTCTCTTCGAGCAGGCGGCGCAGCAGGTGCGACTTGCCGGACCCGGAATTGCCCTGCACCAGCAGGCGGGTCGCGAGAAGCTCCTTGATGTCTATCCTGATCGCCTCCCCGCTGGGGGTCTGGCCGATGACGATTTCTGCACTCACCGGTCCTGCATTAAGCAGGCGGACCAGGGGAATCAAAGGTGCGAGGCGCTTTTATCCATAGCTTGGGGCCACCCAGCGGCCTGCGGCGCGGTTCGCCGCCGGCGGGGCTCTATCGGTCCAAGGTACAATTGGCGGGCCATCCCGACAGGCGCACAATGCCCATCGAAACTTCATGCCAGAACATGAATGGAGATTGGGATGCTGGAACAGGCCATGAGCAAATTCACCGGCGATTCGCTGATCCGCGAACGCTTCGACAACTTCATCGGCGGCAAGTGGGTGGCCCCGGTCCGGGGCGAGTATTTCGACAATATCTCGCCCGTCACCGGCCAGGTCGTCTGCCAGGTCGCGCGCGGCACGGCGGAGGACATCGAACTTGCGCTCGATGCTGCCCATGCCGCCCGCGAGGCATGGGGCCGCGCCTCGACCATCGAGCGTTCCAACACCCTGCTGAAGATTGCCGACCGAATGGAAGCCAATCTCGACAAGCTCGCGCTTGTCGAGACGATCGACAACGGCAAGCCGATCCGCGAGACGACGGCTGCCGACATCCCGCTTGCGATCGATCACTTCCGTTACTTCGCCGCCTGCGTTCGCGCGCAGGAAGGTTCGCTGGCAGAGATCGATCACGACACCGTGGCCTATCACTTCCACGAACCGCTCGGCGTGGTTGGCCAGATCATCCCGTGGAACTTCCCGATCCTGATGGCGGCCTGGAAGCTCGCCCCGGCTCTCGCCGCGGGTAACTGCGTGGTGCTCAAGCCTGCCGAGCAGACGCCGATGGCGATCATGGTGCTGGCCGAGATGATCGCCGACATCCTGCCTGCCGGGGTGCTCAACATCGTCAACGGCTTCGGCATCGAGGCCGGCAAGCCGCTTGCCACCAACAAGCGCATCGCCAAGATCGCCTTCACCGGCGAGACGACGACCGGCCGCCTGATCATGCAGTATGCGTCGGAAAACCTGATCCCGTGCACGCTGGAACTGGGTGGCAAGAGCCCCAACATCTTCTTCGCCGACGTGATGGCCGAGGACGACGACTTTCTCGACAAGGCGCTCGAAGGCTTCGCCATGTTCGCGCTCAACCAGGGCGAGGTCTGCACCTGCCCGAGCCGGGCGCTCGTCCACGAATCGATCTACGACCGCTTCATGGAAAAGGCGATTGCCCGGGTCGAGGCGATCAAGCTGGGCAGCCCGCTCGATCCTTCGACGATGATCGGCGCGCAGGCATCGAACGACCAGCTCGAGAAGATCCTGTCCTACATCGACATCGGCAAGGGCGAGGGCGCCAGGGTCCTCACCGGCGGCGAACGCTTCGTGCAGGAAGGCGAGCTGGCCCAGGGATACTACATGCGCCCGACCGTCTTCGAAGGGCACAACAAGATGCGCATCTTCCAGGAGGAGATCTTCGGTCCGGTTCTTTCCGTGACGAAGTTTTCCAGCGATGAAGAGGCGCTCGAGATCGCCAACGACACGCTCTACGGTCTGGGCGCCGGCGTCTGGAGCCGCGACGGCACCCGTGCCTACCGCTTCGGTCGCGGTATCCAGGCGGGCCGCGTGTGGACCAACTGCTACCATGCCTACCCGGCCCATGCGGCCTTCGGCGGCTACAAGCAGTCGGGCATCGGGCGCGAAACCCACAAGATGATGCTCGACCATTACCAGCAGACCAAGAACCTGCTGGTCAGCTACAGTCCGAAGGCACTCGGTTTCTTCTGATGTCCTCGGTTCGGGCCTTTGCAGGCTTACCGGTGTCGGTCCCTTCTCTCCACCAGCCCATGACCGGCACCGGAACCCTTGCGCCGACGGGTGGCCCCCGGGCCACGCGTCGCCCTTTCGCGCCATGAGCCTTGCCGTGCCCGCCCGCATCCTTGCCACGCCCGAGGCCGAGGCGTGGATCGAGCGCTTGCGGGCGAAGCACGGCGATCTCATGTTTCACCAGTCCGGCGGTTGCTGCGACGGATCTGCGCCGATGTGCTTTTGCGCGGGCGAGTTTCGCGTCGGCGGTCAGGATGTACTGCTGGGCACACTAACGGGCGATACGCAGGTCTGGATTGGCGCGGCGCAATTCGAATACTGGCGCCACACCCAGGTCACCATAGACGTCGTGCCGGGCCGCGGATCGGGCATGAGCCTCGAGGCTCCCGAGGGCGTGCGTTTCATCATCCGGTCGCGCGTGTTCAGCGATGCCGAGGCCGAGGCGCTGGCGGCGGCCGGAGAGCCTCGACGCGGGGATGCGCCCCCGGGAAACGAGAGCCGATAGGACCGAAAGAATTGGCCCGAATTTCCTTGGCGGCCGGCTGGCATGGCCCTAGGAATCCGGGAGACCGGCACTCGCTCGCAAGACAGAAGCGAGGCCGGCGGGAGACAGGCGAATGGACATGGAAGTGCAGCATGGCAAGGACCGGCTGGTGGCCAGCACCTCGCGCGCGCAGGACCCGGTGGCTGCCGTGGCCGAACTTGTCGAAGGGCTGGACGGCTGCGAGTTGGCCGGCGGCCTGCTGTTCTGTTCGCACCGCTATCCGCGTGACGACCTGGCCCGCGAACTGGGCCGCTCTTTGCCGGGGGTGCCACTGGTCGGCTGCACCAGCGCCGGGGAACTGACCGATCGCGGTTACGATACCGACAGCCTTCTGCTGATCGGCTTTCCGGCCTCCAGCTTTTCGATGGCGGCGCTGCGCTTCGACGATCTCGATCATTTCGATCCGCAGACGGCGCAAGGAGCGATCCGCCAGCTCGTTTCCGGCGCGCGGCTGGATCATGGCGCGGCCGGCGACCTGCATCAGGTCGCGCTGTTCTTCGTCGATGGCCTTTCGCACCGCGAAGAACTGCTGACGATGACGGCGCAGCACGCCCTGGGCGATGTCCAGCTCATCGGCGGTTCGAGTGGGGACGACCTATCCTTTGCAGAGACCGCGGTGCTGCACGAGGGCGAATTTCATTCCGATGCCGCGGTAATCGCGCTGCTCACCAGCCGGCGGCCGATGCACGTCTTCAGTGCCAGTCACTACCAGCCCGGTCCGGCCAAGATGGTCATCACGCAGGCCGATCCGGAAACGCGCACGGTCTTCGAGATCAACGCGGCGCCGGCTGCGGAAGAATACCGGCGGCTTGCCGGAAGCCCGGCCGAGACGCTCGACGTCCACTTCTTCGCAGCCCATCCGCCCATGGTGCGCACCGGCGGGCAGTACCACGTGCGCTCGATCCAGTCGGCCAATCCCGACGGCAGCCTGACTTTCTACTGCGCCATCGATACCGGGGTGGTCTTGACCATCGGCGAGCCGGTCGACCGCATTGCCTGGCTGCGCGAACTGTTCGGCAAGGTGGGCGCGCGGGTCGGCGAGATCGATCACATCATCGGTTTCGACTGCGTGCTCAACCGGCTGGATGCCGAGGACCGCCAGATCTCGCGCGAGATTTCGGCGCTCTACTCCGAGTTCAACGTACTGGGCTTCAGCACGTATGGCGAGCAGTTCCTGGCCGCGCACATGAACCAGACCTTCAGCGGCCTGGCGATCGGACGCTGATGGCGATGGGCATGGCGGCGGATACCGGCGAGGTGGAAGAGCTGAAGCTGCGGATTGCCCGGCTGGAAAAGATCAATGCGGCGCTGATGGATCGGGTCGAGCGCTCGACCGACATTCAGGGCGGGGCGTTCTCGATGTTCGAGACGGCGATTTCGCTGGAAGCCATGGTGCGCGACCGCACCGGGGCGCTCGAGGAAGCGCTGGGCCGCCTCAACGATGCCAATGCCGAACTGGCCGCCGCACATGCCGCGGCCAGTTCGGCCCGGACCCTTCTGCGCGATGCGATCGAGTCGCTGAGCGACGGCTTCGCGCTTTTCGGCAGCGACGACCGCATGGTGCTGTGCAACCGCGCCTTCCTGAAGATCTTTCCCTATTTCGAGGACATCAGCGAGGCCGCGCCCGAGTTCTCGCAGCTGGCCTCGCACCTTGCCCAGTCGGGTGCGGCCCTGGCATCGCGCGATGCACCCGAACGCTGGCTGCAGGACCGGGTGGCGCGCCATCGCCTGGCGCAGGGTGCGCATGTGCAGGCGCTGTCGGATGGGCGCTGGATCCAGATCAACGAACTCAAGACCAGCGACGGCGGCACCGTCGGCATCTACACCGACATCACCTCGGTCAAGGCCGAGGACGCCCGGCAGCGCGCCCGCGAACTGGCCGAACGCAACCTTGCGCTGCAGGCGACGCTCGATACCCTGTCCGAAGGCGTCTGCCTGTTCGATCCGCAGCGGCGCCTGCAGGCCTGGAACGAGGGCATGTTGACGATCCTCGGGCTGGGTACGGACGCCCCGGGAAACGGGCTCGACAATCACGCCGCGCTCTCGGAATGGTGTATCCTCAATCTTGGTCTCGACCGGCCCGATGCGCTCGACTGGCGCGAGGGCGGGGCTGCGCAGGTGGCGACCCAGTGCATGATCGCCGAACGGCATTTCACCGTGCGTTCGGTCCCGCTCAAGAACGGCGGCATGGTCTTCACTTTCGACGACGTGACCGACCGCGTGCGGTTCCAGCGTTCGTTGACCGAGACAGCCGAGACGCTTGAGCGGCGGGTCGCCGAACGCACGGCCGAACTCGTCGATCTCAACCGCCAGCTCGTCGAGGCGAAGAATGAGGCGGAGACGGCCAACCGTTCGAAGACCAGCTTCATCGCCGCTGCCAGCCATGACCTGCTGCAGCCGCTCAATGCCGCGCGGCTGTTCGTTTCGGCGATGGACGGGCAGGACATGCCGGCCAAGTCGCACAGCCTCGTGCAGCAGGCCTCGACCGCGCTGGACTCGGTGGAAGACTTGCTCGAAGCGCTGTTCGAGATTTCGCGTCTCGATGCCGGGGCGATCCAGCCCGAGTTCACCGATATCTCGCTCAACCAGATCCTGCGCGCCTTGCGGATCGAGTTCGCCCCGCTGGCGCAGGCCGGCAAACTTGCCTTCGACGTTCCCGAAACCGCGCTGTGGGTGCGCAGCGATCAACGCCTGCTGCGCCGGGTGCTGCAGAATTTCGTCTCGAACGCGATCCGCTATACCGAAGAGGGCCGCGTCGCGGTGGAATTGACCCTGAAGGGCGATCAGGTGGTCGTCACCGTACGCGACACCGGCCCGGGCATAGCCGCGTCCGATCGTGACGAGATTTTCGAGGAGTTCCGCCGCATCGGCAAGACGCAGAAGATCCCGGGCAAGGGGCTGGGCCTTGCCATCGTGCGCCGCGTCTCGACGATGCTCGGCCATGAGCTCGGCCTGGAAACGGCACTGGGAGCGGGGGCGGCGTTCTCGATCCGCCTGCCGCGCGCCGAACCGGCTGCGCTGCCGGCCGAAGCGCGGCCTGCAGCCGTGAACGGCGCCAGCGAAGCCGGGGGGCTCGTTCTCGTGGTAGACAACGACCCGGCAATCCTTTCCGGCATGGAAGCCCTGCTGGAGAACTGGGGGCTCGATGTCGTCGCCGTCGGCGATCCGCAGGACCCGGCCGCGCTGACTGCCATGAAGCAGGGCCCGGCCATGCTGATCGTCGACTACCACCTCGACGACGAGGTGACCGGGGATGTCGCAATTGCCCAGCTGCGTGAGAAGGCGGGCTCGCAAGTGCCGGCAATGGTGATTACCGCCGATCGCGGCGAGGAGACCAAGGCGCGGCTTGCCGGGCTGTCGCTTCCGGTCCTGCACAAGCCGGTAAAGCCCGCTCAATTGCGGGCCCTGCTGCGCCAGCTCGAGGTGATCTGACCAGGCGCGGTTTGGCAGAGAACTTCGACAAGCTCATCCTGAGCCTGTCGAAGGCTGGGGAACTTGGCGCCACCTGGCCGCGATCACCCCCTGAAACCGATCTTTCCCGCCATGATCACCGCCTGCGTGCGGCTGAAGACGTTCATCTTCTGCAGGATTGCCGAGACGTGGGCCTTCACCGTCGTCATCGAGACGTCCAGCTCATAGGCGATCTGCTTGTTGAGCCGCCCGGCGACGAGATGGCCGAGGACGACGCGCTGCTGCGGGGTGAGGCTGTCGATGCGCGCGCGGATGAGGTCTTCTTCCGCGGCTTGCGTATCGTCGACCTCCAGTTCGGGCATATAGATCTCTCCGGAGAGGACCTGTTGCAGGGCATCGACGATCGCGGCACGCTTCAGTGACTTTGGCACGAAGCCCGCCGCGCCGGCGGCCAATGCATCGCGCACCACGTTGCGGTCGCACACGCCCGAGACCATCACGACCGGTGTCGCAGGGAAGTCGTCGCGCAGGCGTTCCAGCCCGGAAAGGTGCGAGACGTCGGGGATGTTGAGGTCGAGCAGCATCAGGTCGACGTCGCCCGATGCCGACAGCACCTGCAGGGCGCTTTCCAGGCAGTCCGCCTCGAGGATCTCGCAGTCGGGGAAAGTATCGTCGAAGATCGAGCGCAGGCCGTCACGGACCAGCGAATGGTCGTCGACGATCAGGACGCGGTCCGGTGCGGTGAACTCTTCCATGGTTCTGTCCCTGGCGACCAATATGCTCATGAAGTTAACCCGGGGAGGTTGGGCGCGCCAGTCCCGGACTGGCGCGCCGGTTGCCGTGCTGACCGCTTACTTGGGCAGCTTGAACACCCAGAGCATGCCGCCCTGGCTGATTTCCTTGAACGTCTTGGCGACTTCGCCGCCCCAGAGCGGAACCGCGCCGCCCCAGCCGGACATCACCGCGACGTACTGTTCGCCGTCCTGCATCCAGGTGATCGGCGAACCGACGACGCCCGATCCGGTCTGGAACTTCCACAGCTCCTTGCCCGTCTTTGCATCGAAGGCCTTGAGGTAGCCTTCCGGCGTACCGGTGAAGACGAGGTTGCCGTGCGTGGTCAAGACGCCGCCCCACAGCGGCGCCGCATTCTTGTATTCCCACACGATCTTGCCGGTCTTCGGGTCCATCGCGCGCAGGGCGCCGATGTGGTCTTCGGCGATCGGCCTGATGGTGAAACCCGCGCCGAGGTAGGCCGCGCCCTTCTTGTAGGCGATCGGTTCGTTCCAGATGTCCATGCCCCAGTCGTTGGAGGGCACGTAGAACAGGCCGGTATCCTGCGAATAGGCCATCGGCATCCAGTTCTTGCCGCCCAGGAACGAAGGCGAGGCGAACACCGACTTGCCCTTGTCCGGACCGGCCGGTGCGCCGGGGCGGTTGGCATCGACGTAGTTGGGACGGCCGGTCTTGAGGTTGATGCCGTTCGCCCAGGTCGTCTCCATCACGAACTTGTGCGCGCCCAGAAGCTTGCCGTTGCTGCGGTCGAGCACATAAAAATAGCCGTTGCGGTCGGCCTTGGCGCCCAGCTTCATCGGCTTGCCGTTCATCGTCGCGTCGAAGGGAATGAATTCGTTGACGCCGTCGAAGTCCCAGCCGTCGTGCGGGGTGGTCTGGTAGTGCCACTTGATGACGCCGGTATCGGCGTCGATGGCCAGGGTGGAACTGGTGTAGAGGTTGTCGCCCGGGCGCAGGTGGCTGTTCCAAGGCGCCGGGTTGCCGGTGCCGAAGAACAGCAGGTTGGTGCCCGGATCATAGGTGCCGCCCAGCCATGTGGCGCCGCCGCCCGTCTTCCACATGTCGCCCGGCCAGGTCGCGCCGGTCTTGCCTGTCACGCCGTTTTCCTTGCCGTTGAGCATGCCCATGTGGCCTTCGATGGTCGGGCGCGACCAGATCAGCTCGCCGGTGTCGACGTTGCGCGCCTGCACTTCGCCGATGATGCCGAACTCGCCGCCGGAATTGCCTGTGATGACCATGTCCTTGACGATCAGCGGAGCGGCGGTGGCAGAGTATCCCGCCTGATAGTCGGCGAGCTTTTTGTTCCATACGACCTTGCCGGTCTCGCGGTTGAGCGCGATGAGGTGCGCATCGAGGGTTGCGAAGATCACCTTGTCGCCGTGAATCGCCGCGCCGCGGTTGACCACGTCGCAACACGGCATAATCGCGTCAGGCAGGCGGGCGTCGTATTCCCACTTCTTCTCGCCGGTGCGCGCATCGAAAGCGAAGAGACGCGAATAGGAACCGGTGACGTAGATGGTGCCGTCATATACCAGCGGCTGGGCTTCCTGACCGCGCTGCTTTTCCCCGCCGAGCGAGGCCGCGAAGGCCGGCACGAGCTTGCTGACATTGTCGCTGTTGAGCGTGTCCAGCGGCGAGAAGCGCTGCTGCCATGGCCCCAGGCCATAGCTGAGAACGTCGCCGGTGGATTCGGCATCCTTCATGAGGTCGGCGCTGGTCGGGCCGGCCGCATGGAGCGGTACGGCTATCGTACTGCCAGCCGCGGCGAGCACCGCGATGAGTTTTGAGAAACGCCGCTTCATCCTATCCCTCCTTGTTGCTTGTGCGCCGAGTTCAGGTGCCGGTAGTCGACCTGGTGCCCCCGGACGTCGACGGTCAGCCTAGTCGTTGGAGAGGGGCGGACAATTGAACCTTGGGACAAGACGGGAGGAGTATGCGCATCTTCGGGAAGCTGTCGCAGGGCGCGCGGCAAGGGCGGCCAGAAGCGGGCGGGTCGCGCGGATGTCGGGGAAGGATGCGGTTCGGGGGACGCCGGTCGCAGTCGGCGTCCCCGTCCCCCTGGTTCACGAAGCGGAGGGCTGGGCGGCAAGAGCCGGCTGCCACTCGACCCCGTGTCGAGCGAAGATCGTCTTCATCCGGCCGTCTGCGGCCATGGCCATGATCTCTTCCTCGAGGACGAAGCCGAGCGAGCGGCTGTTTTCCTTGACCGCGATGCCGATGTCCCATCCCGGCGAAAGCATCGCGGGCAGCGGTCCCTTGCGCTTGCGGATCGCGGCATCGGGATGGTCGGCAAGCACGGCCTCGATCTGCGCGCGACTGGCGACGGCGAAGTCGGCCTTGTCCTCGCCCAGCGCCGCGACCGCGGCATAGCCGCTCGGCAGGTGGGTCACGTCCCTGGCAAGAATGCCGCCGAAGCTGCCCAGCAGGTAGAAGTCGGGGATCGAATCCAGTTCGGCCGCCAGTCGCCTGCCGCGCATCTGGACGGGTGGGGCCTCGCAATCGCCGATATCGGCCGCGCAGGCCGCGCCGAAGCTCTCGCGGTAATAGGGTGCGAGGAACACGACGTTGTCCTCCTGCGCCATGATCTGGCGGTCGAACGGCACGTGCAGCATCACGTCGCAGCGCTGGAAGCCCAGCAGGCCGCCGCGCCATACGACGTTGCGCAAGTCGTCCGACAGCTCCTCGTCGGCCGGGAACAGCGCGATGTCGGCGCGCACGCCAAGATGTTCGGCCAATGCGCGGGCAAGCTCGACATCGATCCCCGAGGGCGTGCCGTCCCGGTCCCACGACCATGGCCGGTTGTCGGCATAGAGCCCGACGCGCAGCACGCCCAGTTCGCGGACTTTCTCCAGCGGGGCGGCGAGCAGCGGTGCCGGGCGCAGGGCGGCAGGCAGGGCGAGCGCGCCGAGCGCGCCCGCCAGCCCGGTCAGGAACGACCTGCGGCTATCGCCTGCCACCTCTCAGTCCTCGGTGTGCTGGGTTTCCAGCCAGGCGCGGATCGCCCAACCGGCCTTTTGCCCCAGCACATCGCCGAAGGGCGGCATGTAGACCTTGCCGTCGTGGCTGGAGCCGTGGCGGAAGCGTTCGACGAACCATTCGTCTCCCGATGCGCCCAGTTCGAGATAGCGCAGGTCCGGCGCGATACCGCCGGAAATCGCCTGCAGGCCGTGGCAGCGCGCGCAGTTCTGGCCATAGGCGGATTCGCCGATCTCGATGGCCTTCCGGTTGCCGGTATAGGGGTTCTCTTCGAGCCAGTGGTCGTTGCCACCCTCGATATCGGGCAGGGCGCTGGTGTCGACCGCCTGCGGCGTCACGTTGCCGTGCGCATGGAGGTTGCCGGCGATGGAGAGGGAAGCGATGGCTGCCGCGCCAAGCAGGGCCGAGCGGCCGATTGTCAGTTTCATGGTCAGTCATCCTCTGCGACTTGCGGCCTTGCGACTTCGGATTGCCTCCGGTTGCCGCCGCCTTGTTGCCGTTCTGGATAACCGAGAGCCGCGCGCCGCCCCAATTGGACTATGGTACCAGACCAAGGTGCAATTCCCTGCGGGCGGGCACGTGATAGGCTTGCCGTCATGGAGAGATGCCTGAACCGGATCGCGCTGGTCGCTTGCGCCGCGCTCTCGCCGCTCGTTTGCGCCGCACCCGCACTTGCCGGGGACCAAAGCGCCGCGACCAGGGCCTACGTCAGCAATGAGCGTTCCTCGACGGTCACTGTTGTCGACCTCGTTAGCGGCAAAGCCGTAGCGAACTGGCCGGTGGGCCATCGCCCGCGCGGCATCGCGCTCACCCGCGACGGCAAGTACCTGCTTGTCTGCGCCAGTGCCGACAACGCCGTGGAAATGCGCGATCCGCAGACCGGGGCGCTCGTCTCGGTCCTGCCCTCGGGAGCCGATCCGGAGCAGTTCTTCGCCTCGCACGACGGGAGGCTGCTGTTCATTGCCAACGAGGACGACGGCGCGGCCACTGCGGTCGATCTCGCCAAAGGTCGCCTTGCCTGGCAGGTTTCGGTCGGGGAAGAGCCGGAAGGGATCGCCGAAAGCCCCGATGGCAAATGGCTGCTCGTCACCAGTGAGGAGGACGCGACCGTCGCCTGGATCGACCTCGCCACGCGCGAAGTGGTCGAGGAAATGGAGACGCAGACCCGGCCGCGCCACGTCGAATTCACGCCCGACGGCGCCCATGTGTGGGTGGCCGCGGAAATGGCGGGTGTCGTCCAGATCGCCGATGTCGCGAGCCGCTCGGTAATCGCGACCATCGCCTTCGCCCCGCCCGGCGTGCCGGCATACAAGGTCATGCCCTGCGGCATCCGCTTCACGCCCGATGGCCGCACCGCCGTCGTCGCATTGGGGCGGGCCAATGCTGTGGCGGTGATCGACGTCGTCAGCCGCGAGGTGCGCGGCTACATCGCCGTGGGCGAGAGGCCCTGGCACCTGGCGATCCTGCCCGGCGGCAAGCGTGCACTCGTCGCCAATGGCGGCAGCGACGACCTTTCGGTGGTCGACCTCGAGGCACTGGCAGTCACGGCGACGATCCCCGCGGGCGAAGGACCTTGGGGCGTCGCGATCGGCCATTAGCCCTCGTTCCAAAGTACAGGAACCAAAGTCCAATACCCGCCGGGGCACTCCCGGCCCATCATCTTCCCCAGTCGCAGGAATAGTCGACACCATCTTACCGAAGGGGGAAGGATAATGATCTCCAGGATCATTCTACGTGGCTCTGCCGCGCTGGGGGCACTCGCCCTGGCAAGCGCGCCGGCATATGCCGGAACGGGCGAAACGCTGCTCAAGCGCCTTCATGAAAAAGGCATCCTGAGCGATGACGAATACGCCGAATTGCTGGCCGAGGAACAGGCGCAAGCGGCTCCGCCGTCCAGCGCCGCACCGATGGAAAGGGCACAGGAAACGCTCGATTCCAGCCGTATGGTGCGCATGACCGAAAGCGGCATCGGCATGGAAGTCGGCCCCGCCACGATCAGGTTCTCCGGCTCGGTCAACGGCTTTTATGTCCACGACAATCCGGACACGCCCTCGGCCACGACCAGCGTGGTGGGCGGCATCGCCAGTGTCGGCACCCGCAATTCCAGCGCGGTGCGAAACGGTCTGCTGCCCGGCTACCTGACCGTTTCGGTCTCGACCAAGCAGGAGGGCTGGGACATCGGCGCCTTCTTCGGTCTCTATCCCGGCATCAATTCGACTGCCTGGGGGGCGCTGGGCGCAAACAACGGGGGCCAGCCGACGGCGCTGGCGACGGCGGGTATCGATGCCCGCCAGACCTACCTGACATTCGGCAAGCCCGGGCTGGGCACGATCAAGATCGGCCGCGATATCGGCCTCTTTGCCTCGGAAGGCATCCTCAACGACATAACGCTGTTGTCCTCGGGCACGCCGGGCAACAACGTCGCACCGGGCAATACGACGCTGGGCCGCATCGGCGTGGGCTACATCTACACCGATTTCCAGCCGCAGATCACGTATACCAGCCCCAAGTTCTCGGGTTTCCAGGCCTCGGTCGGCGTCTTCCAGCCGCTCGATTCCCTGACCGGTCCGGCGCAGAGCAATGCCAGTCCGGGCGTGCAGGGCAAGCTGACTTATGACGGCAAGCTCGGCGGTATCGGCACCCGGTTCTGGGTCTCCGGCGTCAGCCAGAAGCACGACATCGCGGCAGGCGGCAGCTACACAGGCAAGGGGCTGGACCTGGGCGGCAAGGTCACGGCGGGACCGATTGCGGTGACCGGTTACTACTATACCGCCAGGGGCCTTGGCACGACGGTCTTCGGCCTCTTCGATACCGACGCCTTGGGCAATCCGCGCAAGAGCGACGGCTTCTATGCCCAGGCTCTCGCTACTTTCGGCAAGATCGGAGTCGGTGCCAGCTACGGCGAAAGCTCGCTGCACCATGCCAATGCGGCCGACGTGCTGGCCAATCCCGATCTGGTCAAGACCAACTCCAGCTATGTCGGACAGCTTCGCTACGGCCTGACGAGCTGGGTCACGCTTATCGGCGAATACGTTCACTCGAAGGCCAGGGCCCACAGCGGCAACGCGGCCGAGAGCGATGCCATGGCGCTGGGCGGGATCCTCTTCTTCTGAGGCGCTTCCCGACCCCGTGCGGCGTGCTTCCCCGCCGCACGGGGCATCCCGGCAGTCCCGCCTCCTACCGGGGCTGCCGGGATCTCCGGCTCCCTTTTTCGTCACCCGTAGGCAGGTCGCAGAGATATGGATGACTTTCGTTTCCCGGGTGCCATGCGTGGCCCATTCACCATCACCGCCACGGCGCTTGCGCTGGCCTTGCTGTCCCCGGGCCTCGCGCAGGCCGAGGAGGCCGCCGATGCGGGCGAAATTCTCGTCACCGGGCGCGGGCTTGAGGAAACCCCGGGGACGCCCGCCTATTCCACGGTAGAGATCGAGCGGAAGGAGATCCTCTCTGCGCCGTCCGGCCGGATCGAGGACGTGCTGACCTCGGTCGCAGGTTTCCAGCAGTTCCGCCGTTCCGACAGCCGATCGTCCAATCCTTCGGCGCAGGGCGTGACCTTGCGGGCGCTGGGCGGCAATGCCTCTAGCCGCGCACTGGTCCTGCTCGACGGGGTGCCGATGGCCGATCCCTTCTTCGGCTACATTCCGCTTCCCGCCCTGGCTCCCGACCGCCTGGGCCGTATCCGGGTTACGCGCGGCGGCGGTTCCGGTCCCTTCGGTTCGGGCGCGCTCTCGGGCACGATCGAGCTGGATAGCGCCGCGACCGAGGATCTCGGCCTGGTCTCGGGCAGCATCATCGCCAACCAGCGCGGCGAAACCGAGGCGAGCGCCTCGATCGCGCCGCAACTGGGATCGGGATTCGTCGTCGCCAGCGGGCGCTGGGATCGCGGCAAGGGCTTCTGGACCACGCCGGGTGACGAGCGCGTTCCCGCTTCTGCCCGTGCGCGCTTCGATTCATGGTCGGCCAGTCTGCGTGCGATCGCACCGCTTGCGGGCGACGTGGAACTGCAGGCCCGCGGCCTCGTCTTCGGGGACCGCCGCAGCCTGCGCTTCCGGGGCGCGGACAGTGCAACCGAAGGGCAGGATGCCAGCCTGCGTCTTGTCGGTCGGGGTGGCTGGAAGTTCGATGCGCTGGTCTATGTCCAGGCCCGCAACTTCAGCAATGTCGTCGTCAGCTCGACACGCTTCGTGCCGGTGCTCGACCAGTACAAGACGCCCGCGACCGGGATCGGCGGCAAGTTCGAACTGCGCCCGCCGCTGGGCGAGGCCCATGTGCTGCGGCTCGGTACCGACTGGCGGCGCACTTCGGGGACCATGCAGGAAGCGGCGATAAGTGCCTTTACCGGCAAGATCGCCGCGCGCCGACGGGCCGGTGGGCACAATACCGTCCTCGGATTCTTCGCCGAGGACGACTGGACGCTGGGGCCGGTCGTTCTCACCGGCGGCCTGCGCGGGGACAGGACGGTCATTGCAGGCGGGTATTTCACCGAGAGAAGCCCCGATGGCCTTGCCGTCAGCGACGAGCGCTACCCGGACCGGGCCGACTGGACATTGAGCTACCGCGCCGGCGTGCTGCTCCATGCAAGCGAGACCGTTGCGCTGCGCGCCTCGGCCTACAGCGGGCTGCGCCTGCCAACGCTCAACGAACTCTACCGGCCCTTCACCGTCTTCCCGGTCGTCACCCTCGCCAATGCCGCCCTGCGCAACGAGAAGCTCGAAGGTTACGAGGCCGGGGTCGATTTCACTGCGTCACCGGGTCTGAAACTCTCTTTGACGGCGTTTGAAAATCGCATCGAGAATGCCATTGCCAACGTCACCATCGCCGCCAACCTGCGTCAGCGCCGTAATCTACCGGAAATCCGTTCGCGCGGGATCGAGGCCGCAGCGCACTTCGCGACCGGTCCGGTCAGGCTCGACGCCACGCTGGCATGGAACGATGCGAAGGTCCACGGCTCCGGGATTTCCGGGGATCTCGACGGCATGCGCCCGGCGCAGACACCGAGTCTTGCAGCCAGCGCGACCCTCGCATTCGTACCCGCCGACAGGTGGAGCATGGCGCTGACCCTGCGCCATGTCGGTGCGCAATTCGAAGACGACCTGCAGACCGACGTCCTTCCTGCGGCCACGACGCTCGATGCCCTCGTGGAAATCCCTCTCGGCGCGCGTGCCTCATTGATCCTGCGCGGCGAAAACCTGTTTGACGAGAAGATCATAACCCGTAACTCTGGCGGTTCGTTGGACCTAGGCGTGCCCCGCACGCTGTGGGCCGGGTTTCGCTGGGGTCTGTGATCCGGACCCTGATCATGAGGGCATTTGATGACGGTCGAGAAGTACAATCTGGGGGCCCGTTGGTTCCACTGGACCCTTGCGGTTCTCGTCATTCTCAATCTGGCGTCCGGCCTGCTGCACGAACCGCTGGAGAAAGTCGTCCAGCTTATGACCGTGCACAAGTCGTTCGGCCTGACCATCCTGCTGGTCACGATCGGGCGGATCGTCTGGCGCCTGCGCTGGAAAAAGCCCGAGCTGCCCGATCACGTTTCACCGATGGAGCGCATGGTCGCGTCGACCACGCATGTGGTGCTCTACGCCCTGATGCTGATCATGCCACTGACCGGCTGGATCTTCTCGTCGGCGGGCAAGTATCCGCTCAGCTACTTCGGCCTGTTCCTGTGGCCCAAGCTGCCGATCAGCAAGGACGGCCCGCTCGCAGGTCCGGCGCACGAAGGTCACGAGATCCTGGGCTGGGTGATGCTTGCGCTGGTAGTCCTGCATATCGCCGCCGCCCTGCGCCATCACTTCGTGCTCAAGGACGGTATCCTGCGCCGCATGATGTGAAGACCGGCCTGGCCGCGGCACTGGCTGCGGTCGCGCTGGTGTGGCCGGCCCCGTCCCGGGCGGACGAGGCGCCGCTGATCACGGTCGTCGCGCCCGGCGGCGCGATCGACCTCGACGAAGCCCGGGTCATCGATGCCCGGGCGCTCGATGCCGCGGCCCGGCCCGACCTTGGCCGCGCGCTGGAGCGAAAGGTACCGGGCCTTACTCTGGGCGGGGCGACCGGCAATGCCTGGCAGCCATCGATCGGTTGGCGCGGCTTTTCCGCTTCGCCGCTTCAGGGCGCGGAGCAGGGCCTTGCCGTCTATCTCGACGGCGTGCGCTTCAACCAGCCTTTCGGCGATGTCGTGCTTGTCGACCTGCTGCCCGAGGCGGCACTGGCGCGCGCGCGGCTCACCGAAGCGAGCCCGGTCCATGGCCGCAATGCGCTGGCCGGATCGCTGCTGCTTGAAACCCACGACGGCACGACACTGCACGGTCTGCGGCTCGCGCTCGACCGGGATAGCTTGGGCAGCATCGGAGGAATCGCGTCGGCCGGGCTTGGCGACGCGGATTCGAGCGTCCTGCTGGTAGCCGACCGGCGCGACGACGAGGGCTGGCGCGATGCCAGCCCCTCGCGGCTGGATCGGCTTTTCGCCAAGGGATTGCACGCCGGGCAGGGCTGGGGGCTGGAGGTACAGGCGCTGGCGGCCCGAACCCGCCTGACCGGCAATGGCGTTTCGCCGGTGGAACTGCTGGCCGCAGACTACCGCGCCGTTTTCACCCGCCCCGATACGACGCGCACGTCGTTTCTGCGCCTTGTCGCCGCGCCATACGTCGAACTGGGAGCGAGTGGACGGATCGAACTGCGCAGCCATTACCAGCGCCTCTCGCGACGAAGCGCCAATGGCGATCTTGCCGACTTCGGCCCCTGCGACGGCAAATCCGGATTCCTGTGCCTTGGCGACGAAGAAGACGGCTTTTCCGAGCCCCTGCTGTCGGGAGGGGCGGCGGTTGCCGTCGATCCCGCCGTCGCGGATTACGCCGTCTTCAACCGTGGCCGCGAGCGTACGCACGGCGGCGGCGCGACGCTGCAATGGCTCGATGAGCGCGAGACCGATCGTGGCACGCGCCGGTTCGCCGTCGGCCTCTCGTGGGAGCGGCACCGCACACGCTTTCGCGCAGTCAGTGAACTGGGCGCGCTGGAGGAAGACCGATCGGTCGAGGCGCTTGGCCACGTACTCGCCTCGGCGGACGGCGCGATCGCCCCGGTCGACGTGGATAGCCGGATGAGCGACCTGGCGCTGTTCGCAAGCGCCGAACAGCCGCTGACACGTGCGCTCACTGCCGAACTGGGCGCGCGCTGGGCACGCAATCGGGTCGAGCTCGACGACCGGCTCGGCACCGCCCTCGATGGCCGCCACCGCTTCGCCCGGATCAATCCATCGCTCGAATTCGACTATGCCTTGCAAAAGAACCTGCGCGCGACGGCGGGTTTCGCGATGACCAGTCGCATCCCGACGCCTGCGGAGCTTTCCTGCGCCGACCCCGAAGCGCCGTGTACATTGGCCAATTTCTTCATCGCCGACCCGCCGCTCAGGGCCGTCACCGCGCGCAACTGGCATGTCGGTCTGGAAGGCGCGCCGGGGAGACTGGGCTGGCGCCTGTCTCTCTGGCGCGCGGATACGCGAAACGATATCCGCATGGTTGCCTCGCAAGTGCGCGGGCGTGCCTACTTCGCGAATCTCGGGCGCAGCCGCAGGCAGGGCGTTGAGGCGTCGCTGGAATGGCACCGCGATGGCTGGCGCCTGAGCGCGGGCTACGCCTTCACCGACGCCCGGTTCCGCAGCCCGTTCCTGTTGTCGAGTCCGGCCAATCCCATGGCCGACGCGGAAGGGACGATCGCGGTTGCGCGCGGTGACCGGTTGCCCGGTACGCCGCGCCATGCGTTGAACCTCTACGCGGGCCGCGCGACGAACGCCTGGGAACTGGGCGCCGCGATGCGTGCGCGCACCGCGCAAGTGCTTATGGGCGATGAGGGCAACGACAATCCGCGCATACCTGGCTACGCCGTTTTCGACCTGTTCGGCAGGCTGACTCTGGCTCCGGGACTGGAACTGGCAGGCGAGCTGCGCAACCTATTCGACAAGCGCTATGCGACCGCAGGGACCTTCGCAGAAATCGAAAAGATCGACCTTGTCGAAGCCCCTGGTGCCAGCGACCCGCGCGCCTATGCCCCCGGCGCGCCGCGCCGCCTTACGGTTTCACTGCGCGCGCATTTCTAGGGGGGGTCAGTTGGACGGTAACTGGCCGGTCTGGTCCAGCCGCCGCCACACTTCGTCCATGGGTTCGATCACCGTGACAGTGCGGTTTTCGCCAAAGCGAATGCGCGTGCCATCCTCGACGGGCGTGATGAAAGTGACTTGTGTGGCATTGACGATGGCAGGCACCCTGTCGGTGGCGGTGAACTTCACGAACATAAACGGCTCTCCCATTTGTTTGCGCTGACGCTAGCCTGATTTCGGGAAGTTGCCAGCGGCATTTCACTGGCTTTGCGCAGACGTGCATTTTCCGATGCGGCGGGCGTATGACGGGGACGATTGCGTCACGGCGAGGCGGGATGCGTCATCCCCGCCGGCGCGGGGATGACGGGCAGGGACGAGCGGTCCCTCAACGTTGCTGCTTGAGGTAGTCGATGATGGTCTGCCGCTTGCCGGGGTCCTTGAGGCCGGGGAAGCTCATGCGGTTGCCCGGGACGAGCGCGCGTGGGTTCTCGATCCACTTGTCCAGCGTCGCCGCGTCGAAGGTCAGTCCCGAATTCTTCAGCGCATCGGAGAAACCGAAGCTGCCTTGCGCCGCCTTGGCACCATAGACGCCGTAGAGGTTGGGGCCGAGCTGGTCCGGAGCGCCCTTGACTGCGCTGTGGCAGACTGCGCAGCGCGCAAAGGCGGCAGGCGGTGCGGCCTCGGCAACCTTGACCGGCTCGGCCAGCGGTGTGGCAGCGGGTGCCGGTGCAGGGCTTGGCTTCGGGATCGGCGTGGACCTGGCTTCGAGCGTGGCTGACGGTGTCGGCTCGGAAGTACCGGTCGTCGGCTCCGCCTCAGGCAATGCGCTGGCGACGGGTTCGACCGGGGCAACCGCCGCAGGGGCTGTTTCGGCTGCAGCGGCGCTGACCGTTTGGGTCGGTTCAGGGGCGGCTGTCTCGTTGCCGCCGGAACAACCGGCCAGCATCAACGCCGACAGTCCCGCAGCAAGGTGAAAACGCATGAGATTATCTCCCGGATCTGATGTTGGCGCAGGTTTCGCACGGTCGCCGGGATGGCCGCTATTGCACTTTGGTTCCGTGCAGGACGCGGGAGGAGGAGGAGGAGGAAGAGGGAACGCGGGGCAGGACGGTCAATCCAGCGGGAATTGGTATTCCATACTTTCGGTCCGGTTGTGGACGCATGGCCTTCGGCGTTAACATGCCTCCATCGAATCCGGGCTGAAACCGGGCTCGCTTCAGGGATGAGCAATGGACAATGAGCACGAGTTGCGCCGAACCGTTGTCGGCGAAATGCACTTGCGACGCTGGCCTCTCCTGGAAGCGCCGTCCCTTGTCATCCAACTGGTCCGGGTGCTCGATGCCGGGGACCGTGAGGCTGAGCGCCTGGCGCTGGAAGAGCTGCCTCGAGGGGCCTGGATCGATTGCGCCGACAATCCGCGCCATGTGAAGGGCCTGTTCTCGCCCGGCGTTGCCTTTACGCTGGAACGGCACAGCGAGGCCAGCACGACCACTTTGTTCGTCAGGGATGGCACCCTCGAGGCGCTGTTCGCCCCGGCGCCGGAAAGCGACCTGGAAAAGGCGGTGGCCTGGGCCAATTCCCTGCCGGGCAAGTTGATTCGCGCGACCCGGCTGCTGCTGGTGGAGGACGAGGGCAAGGCGGGTGCGCTCCTGCCGCAGATCGGGATTGCAGATGACGAACTTGTATCCTGCCGTATCGGCACAGGGGAGGCGTTGGACGCCTCGGCGCGGATTTGGTCGGATTTTCGCCTGCGCGAGCAGGGCTTCGGCATCCTCATCGTGGCGGCCAACGGGATGCTGCCCGCGGACCTGACCCGCACCGTGCAGCGCCTGCAGGAACTGGGCAACTATCGCAATCTCGCGCTGCTCGGGCTCCCGGTCGCACGCGAAGGCTGGAAGCGGCTCGATCACATCGAGGCGATGCTGGGCAAGATGAACGGCGCTATCGCGCGGCCCGAAGTGACCGACGATTCGCTGCTGGAAGAAGTGACCAGCCTCTACATGGATCTCATCACCCACTCGGCCGAATGCGATTACCGGATGAGCGCGACCGAGGCTTATGCGACCATCGTCGAGGAGCGGCTGGTCGACCTTAACATCCGTCCATGCCCGGGGCACCTGTCGCTGACCGATTTCACCCAGCGCCGCTTCTTCCCGGCGGTGCGTACCTGCGCTGCCCATCGCCGCCGCGCCGAGCAACTCGCCCAGCGCACCGCGCAGTTCGTTTCGCTGTTCCGCACCCGGATCGAGACGCGCATCGAGAACCAGAACGGGCGGCTCCTCGCCTCGATGGAGCGCAATGCCACGCGCCAGCTGCGTCTGCAGCAATTGGTCGAAGGACTCTCTGTCGTAGCCGTGAGCTATTATGCCCTGGGCCTGTTGGCGAAGCTGCTGGAAGGGGTGGAAAGCGTCGTGCCCGGCCTGCACGCCCACTTCCTGACCGCGTTGATGGTGCCGTTCGTGCTCGCCGCGGTGTGGCTCGGGATACATCACATGAAGAGACGGATTCTCGAGCCCATGGCGAGGTAGCTTGTGACAATCCATGACAAAGGCTTCCCGGTCACGGGACTGTCACAAGTGCGCGGCATAGGCGCAGGCCATGGATGTTCGCAGTCTCTCGACCGATCAGGGCAACTTGCCGCAGCCGATCCGCCTGGTCGTTCTCGCCGGTCGTCCGCGTAAAGGGACAGATCCGCTCGCGCAGCGCTTCGGTGTGAGCCACAAGTGCCTGATCCCGCTCGCAGGAAAGCCGCTTATCGCGCATGTCCTGCAGACTGCAGTCAGCCACCCGCGGATCGCCAGCCTTGCCGTGTGTATCGAGCGCGACGGCTTCGAGCCGGTCTACGACGTCCTGACGCGTCTGCCCGGGCGCGGAACGGTGGCCCTGATCGAGGCACGCGATTCCCTGGCGGACAGCGTACACGCCGCGGTGGAGGGCTGGGACGGGGCAATCATCGTCACCACCGCCGATCATGCGTTGTTGACCGGGTCATCCATCGATGCCCTGCTCGATACACTGGAAACTGCGGACATCGCCTTTGCCCTGACCCGGCGCGAATGGGTGGAGGAGGCCCATCGCGCAGGCCACGGCCATTATCTCAGGCTGCGCGACGGTGAATTCGCTGCCTGCGACCTTTACGGCATGTCAGGCCGCCAGGCCCTGCGTGCGATCGAGGTGTTTCGCGGCGACCGGTTCGATCGCAGCGGCCAGCGCATCGCGCGCGCAACCGGGGCGCTTGGCCTGCTGCGGGTCATGCTCGGGCTGGAGACGCTCTATGGTGCGATTGCGCGGGCTTCCCGGCGCCTTGCGCTCAAGGTCGGTGCGGTCATTCTCGGAGATGGCAGCCAGGCGATCGACGTCGATGACGACCGCACATACGCTGTGGTACGCGATCTGCTTGAGACGCGCGAGGCCGAAGGGATCGAGGAAGACGTGCCGCAACTCGCTGTCGCCTGACGGCGGGGGCACAGCTCCTGCATCGATTTTCAGGATTGCCTGCCAAGGCTGAGGCGGGACTTGTTCCCTGGCCTCAGGCCCCTGAATTGTTTCGCCAATTCAGGGGATGGTGCGGTCGAGAAGACTCGAACTTCCACGGGCTTTCGCCCACAACGACCTCAACGTTGCGCGTCTACCAATTCCGCCACGACCGCTAAATCAAACGGGGCTTGGTTCGCACCAGCCCCGTGGCAGGAGCGCGCCATTAGCAAAGGGATTGGGGGGCTGCAAGCGCTGTTTCCGATAAAAATTCAAGGAGGCGAAATTAATTCGGGGTCGGTGCGCGCGAACCCGCCTTATTCAGGCTTCCAGCCGATCTCGGCAGCGGCAGCTGCCTTGGGAATGTCGGTCAGCGCTTCGTTGATGGTTACCATTTCGCCGGGCGCGAGTTCGCGCTTGGGCGGAACGATTTCCTTTTCGTAGACGATGCGTTCGCGATCGTCGCGCAAGACGACGAGCAGCGAAGGCACGTAGCGCGATTCGCTGCCGATGTTGCTGATCGTGCCGCTGACGCTGAAGAATTCGGTGCCGTCGGGCAGGGGCTTGCGATCCTGCCGCTTGCGCGGGAAGTCCAGCTGCAGGTCGGGCTGCGCCTTGGTGAAGCTCTGGCGCGGGATCGGCACCCAGTCGGGCAGGCCGAACCATGCCACGGCTCCGGTCAGGCTAAGAGTGGCGACTGCGAAGACGCCGGCCGCGATGGTGCCGATCTTGGTCCAGTTGCGGCGCGGACGAAACGGCGGCGAAAAATCGAAGCTGGACGGGGACTCGTCTGCGTAGCGCGCACCGACGGTATCGTCGTAGTAGGAAGAGACCGTGCGCTGCGGTGTCCTGGGCGGTGCCGGCGGCAGCGGGGAATTTTCGCTGGCGAAGCTCGAAGTCCGCCCCGGTGCCACCGGCTCGGGTTCGCGTGCGGTTTCCGGCTCTGCGACGCCTGCGTCGGCCGGGCTTTCATCGGTCGCGCGCTCATCGGCCGCGGGCGTCCGCGCCGGTCGGGGCGGCGGGGTTTCCTGCACCGGGCGCTGGGCCGCGGCCTGCGCTTCGGTTTCGGCAAGGACGAGTTCCGGGCCTTCCTGGAACCAGCTATGACGGCATTTGGCGCAACGAACCGTGCGGCCATCCACGCCGATGGCGCTGTCCGGGACGGCGTAGCGCGTAGAGCAGGCAGGACAGGCGATGATCATGGTGTCATGTTATAAGCACGGTTAGCTCGCGCGGGACAAGCTTCGGACATGTGGGTAGGCGGCCCAATGGCCTTTTTTCCACATTCAATGCTCGCTATAGGCCGCAAATCGCCCGTTCGGACCCGGACACACTGACGAACCAGATGAGTATGACTGCGGACGGGGAAATCATTCACTTCGACAACGTGGGGCTTCGCTACGGAACCGATCGCGAGGTTCTCAGCGACTTGAGCTTCACCTTGTTCCCGGGGCGCTTTTACTTCCTGACGGGCGCCAGCGGCGCGGGAAAGACTTCGCTGCTGCGCCTGCTCTATCTTGCCCAGCGCCCTTCGCGCGGGATGATCCGCATGTTCGGGACCGATGCGATCACCATGCCGCGCAGCCGCCTGCCGGGGCTGCGGCGGCGGATCGGCGTGGTCTTCCAGGACTTCCGGCTGATCCCGCACTTGTCCGCCTTCGACAACGTCGCGCTGCCGCTGCGCGTGGCCGGCCACCAGGAAAAGGACCTCGCCGGGCCGGTCCGCGACATTCTCGACTGGGTGGGCCTTGCCGACCGCATCGATGCGCGCCCGCCCACTCTTTCCGGCGGTGAGCAGCAGCGCGTGGCCATCGCCCGCGCCGTGATCGCGCGTCCCGCGATGCTGGTCGCCGACGAGCCGACCGGCAACGTCGACCCGGAGATGGCGCTCAAGCTGATGCGCCTGTTCGAGATGCTCAACCGCCAGGGCACCACCGTCGTCGTCGCGACCCACGATCTCGACCTGCTGCGCAAGGTGCCCGAGAGCCTGATCATGCGGCTCGACCGCGGCCGCCTGTCCGATCCGACCGGAGCGCTGCGCTACCCGCCGAGGAAGATGCAGTGAACCTGCGCACCTTACTGGGCGGCGGGCGCCGGCTGATGGGCCGGGGCGAGGCCGAGCTGATCCCGCAGGGGCGCATGTCCGGGCCGATGCCCTGGGTCATCGCGATCATGGTGGCGATGACGGCCATTGCGCTTGCGGCAGGCCTGGCGCTGGGCAATGCCGTCAGCGCCGCGCGCGCCGAGATCGAGGGCGGCGTCACCATCCAGATCGTCGAGCCGCGCGCTGATTTGCGCGCAAAGCAGGCGAAGCGCGCGGTTGCGGCGATCAAGGACCTGCCGGGCATCGCCGGCCTGCGGCTGGTCCCCCAGACCGAGCTGGATGCCCTGATCGAGCCCTGGCTTGGCACCGGCATCGACGATGCGACGGGCACGGCGATCCCGGTTCCCGCGCTGATCGACGTGCGGCTGGACCGTCAGGCCACGCCAGCCCGGCTTGCCGCGATGGAGCAGGCAGTCATGCCGGTGGCGCCGTCCGCGAAGATCGATGCGCAGTCGAACTGGCTCAAGCCGGTGTTCGACGCGATGGTTTCGCTGCAATTGCTTGCCATGGTGCTTGTCGGCCTGCTGGCGCTTGCGCTCGCCGCGGCGGTGCTGCTGGCGGCCCGCTCTGCGCTCGGCGCGAATCGCGATACAATCGAGATCGTTCACCTGCTCGGCGGTACCGATGCCCAGGTCGCGCGCGTCTTCCAGCGTTCGATCGGCTACGACGCGGCGGGCGGCGGGGCGGTCGGACTGGTCCTGGCGATGGTGGTTATCTTCGCACTGGGCCGCCGCTTCGCCGGGCTGGGGGCAGGGCTGGTCGATAACGGCGCGTTGATCTGGAGCGACTGGCTGCTCCTTGCACTTGTCCCATTGCTGGCCACATTGCTGGCAATGGTCACGGCGCGGCTCACGGTGATGCACGCCCTGCGCAAGATGCTATAGTACACACAAGATGTTTCGTCGCACGGTCGCATTCCTGTTCCTTGCCTGGCTTTTCGGGTTCCTGTGGTTCGCCATCGCGCTGCCGCAGCCTCTCGACGGGACGAAGACCGATGCGATCATCGTGCTGACCGGCAGCGCCGGACGTATCGAGCACGCGCTGGATGTCCTGAAGGAGGGTGAGGCCTCGCGCCTGCTCGTCTCGGGCGTCGACCGCGAGGTCAAGCCGCGCGAGTTCGCCGCCCAGTTCGGCGTCTCGGACCAGCTGCTCGAATGCTGCATCACGCTTGGCTACAACGCCTACGATACGCGCTCGAACGCGATCGAGGCGGCGCAATGGGTCAGCGAGCACAAGTCGAAATCGGTGCGGCTCGTCACTGCCGACTGGCACATGCGCCGCGCCATGCTGGAAATCTCGCGGGAAATGCCTGCCGGTGTCGAGCTGAAGCCGGATGCGGTATCCTCGCGCCCCAGTCTCGGTGCGCTGTTCCTTGAATATCACAAGCTGCTGGCGCGCTTCGTGCTGAACCTGTGGGGCAAGTGATGCGCAGCACCCCGGCCGACGTCCTGCGCAGTCTCGCGTTCTACGCTGCCTTCTATACCGGCTCGATCTTCTATGTGCTGGGCTTCTTTCTGGCCGCAAGGCTGGGCGAAATGCCGGCACGCCGCGTCGTGCGCGGCTGGTCGCGATACCACCGTGCCTGTGCCCGCTGGCTGCTGGGCATGCGCGTGGTCGTCGAGGGCGAGATGCCCAATGACGGGGTGCTGGTGGCGATCAAGCATGAAAGCTTCTTCGAAGCCATCGACCTGCCTTCGCTGATGGACTGGCCGGTGCCGTTCCCCAAGGCGGAACTTGCCCGCATTCCCGGTTGGGGCGCTGCGGCGATGCGCTACGGCATCGTCGTTGTCGAACGCGAGGAGGGGGCAAAGGCCCTGCGGGCAATGGTCGCCAATGCCAGGCACTTCGCAGCCAGGGGCAGGCCGCTGGCGATCTTCCCCGAAGGTACGCGCGTTGCGCATGGAACGCGCGGTGAACTCCAGTCTGGCTTCGCCGGGGTCTACAAGCTGCTCGGCCTGCCGGTCGTGCCGGTCGCGGTCGACAGTGGACGGCTCTATCACCGGCGCTGGAAAAAACCCGGAGTGATCACCGTGCGGGTGGGCGAGCGGATCGAGGCCGGTCTGCCGCGCAAGGAAGTGGAAGCGCGCGTGACCGAGGCGATCAACGCGCTCAATCGCTGACCAGGCTGACCTGCCGCCCGGGGGGCAGGCGGTGAGGAAAGCAGCATCCCCGCCTGCGCAGGGGTTACGAAGGCGATGGCGTATTGGGCGCCTAGGCCACTTCGGAGACTTCCACGCTTTGCGAATTGAGCGTGACCGCACCGTAGCTGGTGAGGAACGAGACGTCAGCGGCGTCGCGGCCCACGCCGATCTTGGCGATGCACTCGGGGCGCGACATGCCGGTGGCGTCGACCATGTGCCAGGCACCGTCCAGGAACACTTCGGCTACGGCGTGGAAATCCTGCGGGTCGACGCCCAGGCCATAGACGCTGGCAAAGCGCGCCGGGATCGCACTGGCGCGGGTGAGCGTGATCATCAGGTGCGCGAAATCGCGGCAGACCCCCTGCCGGGTGACGAAAGTCTGCTCGGCGCAGGTGCTGCTCTCGCTCGATCCGACCACGTAAGTGAGGTGCTGGCCGATCCAGTCGCGGATCGCACCGACGCGCGCGCCGCCCTGCAGCCCGCCGAATTCGGCCTCGACCAGGTTCTGGAAGGTGTCCGATGGGCAGTACCGCGAAGGCATCAGGTAATCGACCGTCTCCCCGGGCAGCAGGTGGGCCGGAACCGCCGCGAGGTCGTCGACACGGGCGAGCATGCGCACCGGTTCCACTGTAGCCTCGTAATGGACCTTCAGCGTTTCTGCCGCTGCCAGCCAGATGCGGTCGCCGATGTTGTCATGCCCGGGGATGCGCGCGAAGTGCTCGACCGGCGGCAGGTCGATATGGGCGCGCAGCACTTTCTGTTCGGGCAGGATGGCCGCCTCGACCTGAAGCAGCACGTCGGCGGGAGCCGGGAGCGAATAGTCGAGCTCGGTACGGATCGATAATTTCATGGGGGCAGGGCTCCGGTGCGGGGGCTGTCCTCCGCTCAAAGCCGGGTAGCCGAAAAAGGTCCTGCGGGCCTCAGATTTTCTTCGTTCCGTTCTCGTGGTCGCCGCGACCGAAGTCGGGGCGGGAATCGTCCTGACCTTCCTGGATGATCGAGCGGCGGATCGCGCGGGTGCGCGCGAACTGCTCGAACAGCGCATCGCCGTCACCCACGCGGATCGCGCGCTGCAAGGCGGTGAGGTCCTCGGTGAAGCGCTGCAACATGGTGAGCACCGCTTCCTTGTTGGTCAGGAAGACGTCGCGCCACATCGTTGGATCGCTGGCGGCGATGCGCGTGAAGTCGCGGAAACCGCCGGCCGAGTACTTGATTACCTCGCTCTGGGTCACGTCCTCGAGATCGGAGGCGGTACCGACGATGGTATAGGCGATCAGGTGAGGCAGGTGGCTGGTCACGGCGAGGACGAGGTCATGGTGCTGCGCGTCCATGATCTCGACATTGGCGCCGAGCGCTTCCCAGAATTCGACGAGCTGCGAGAGCTTGACGAGATCGGTGTGTTCGGGCGGGGTGACGATGCACCAGCGGTTGCGGAACAGGTGGGCAAAGCCTGCGTCGGGGCCGGAGTTTTCCGTGCCCGCGACCGGGTGCGCCGGGATCACGTAGTGATCGGGCAGGGCTTCGCGCAACGCCGTCGCGATCGACTGCTTGCACGAGCCGACATCGCTGATCAGCGCGTCCTCGCGTAGGGCGTCCCGCACCTGTGCCGCCGCTTCGCCCATGACGCCGGGGGGCACGCAGAAGATCACGAGATCGGCATCCCGCACTGCCTCGGCAGGGGTTTCGCAGACCTGGTGGACGAGGCCGCGCTCCGCAGCGCGGGCGCGGGTGGCGGGATCGAGGTCGAAACCGGTAGTCTGGACCTCGGGCAGGAATTCCTGCGTGGCCAGGCCGATCGATCCGCCCTGCAGCCCCAGGCCGATGATGGCGACTTTTTCGAAGCTCATTTGGCGGCTTCTGCCATTTCGCGCAGTACATCGGCGATCACGTCGAGGTCGGCGCGTTTTCCGATGGTGATGCGCAGAGCCTGCGGCAGGCCCTGCCCGGGAAGCCAGCGCACGATATAGCCGCGTTCGGCAAGGCCGTCGAAGGCGGTCTCGGCGGAGAGCGGGCCCTCGAACAGGATCAGCACGAAGTTCGCCTGGCTCGGCAGCGCGCGCAGGCCATGGTTGCCCAGAGCCTCGATCTTCTCGACGAAGCGGGCCCGCTCGTCGCTGTTGTGTACGCGGCTGCGCTCGACGAAAGCGGTGTCTTCCAGCGCGGCAAGCGCCATGGCCTGCCCGGTGCTCGATACGTTGAAGGGACCGCGGATGCGGTTGATCGTCTGGATGATACCCGGCGCGCCGGTGCCCCAGCCGATACGCTCGCCGGCAAGTCCGAAAATCTTGGAGAATGTGCGGGTGACCAGCACGTTATCGTGCGCGGCGGCCAGCGCCATCGCGCCGTCCTCGTCCTCGGGCGCGACGTATTCGCCGTAAGCCTGGTCGAGCACCAGCAGCACGTCGGCGGGCAGCGCTGCGTGGAGCCGTGCGATCTCGCCCTTGGGCAGGTAGGATCCGGTCGGATTGTTCGGGTTGGCGATGAAGACCACGCGCGTCCTGTCCGTCACCAGGGCGATCAGGGCATCGACATCGGTCCCGTAGTCGGCATCGGGGGCTACGACCGGCGTCGCGCCGCAGCGACGCGCGGCAATGTCGTAGACCGAAAAGCCGTAGCGCACGTAGATCACTTCGTCGCCCGGGCCGGCATAGCCCTGTGCGGCGAGGTTGAGCAGTTCGTCCGAGCCGGTGCCCATGACGATCCGCGCCGGATCGATCCCGTGCAACTCGCCGAGCTTGGCGCGCAGCGCCTTGCTGTCCGGGTCGGGATAGAGCGCGGGGGCCTGCGCTCTTGCGGCCAGCGCGGACTCGCTGGTGCCCAGCGGGTTCTCGTTCGCCGAAAGCTTGATCAGCGGTCGCCCGTCCTTGCCGGAGGATTTGCCCGGCACATAGGCGTGAATCGCCTCGATCCAGGGCTTGGGTTGCGGGGCTTTCGAACGGGTTTCGGTGTCGGTCATCACGCGCGCGCCTTTAACGCAGCGTGGGACCGATTGACAGCCTGTGATTGACAGTTGCCGGGACGTCCCCCACTTGGCGGTTCATTATGGCCACGGCCCGCGACATGGAAACCAGCAAAGTCCTTGAACTGGCGCAGCCTCTTCCGCTTGACGGCGGGCAGAGCCTCGAAGGCGTGCGCATCGCTTACGAGACGCACGGAACCCTCAACGAGGCTCGCGGCAACGCGATCCTCATCTGTCACGCCCTGACCGGCGATCAGCACGTCATGTCCGACCATCCCAAGACCGGCAAGCCGGGCTGGTGGGTGCGCATGGTCGGGCCGGGCAAGCCGATCGACACAGACCGGTACTTCATCGTCTGCGCCAATGTCATCGGCTCGTGCATGGGCTCGACCGGTCCGGCGAGCCCTGGCCCGGACGGCAAGCCTTACGGCATGCGCTTCCCGGTCATCACCATCCGCGACATGGTGCGTGGCCACATCGCCCTGCTCGACGCCTTGGGAATCGACCAGCTCCATGCCGTCGTCGGCGGCTCCATGGGCGGGATGCAGGCGCTTTCGCTGGCGGCGAACTTCCCCGAACGCGTGCGCGCCGCGCTGGTCATCGCTTCGACCGCGCGTCATTCGGCGCAGAACATCGCCTTCCACGAAGTGGGGCGCCAGGCGATCATGGCCGATCCCGACTGGCGCGAGGGCGCCTATTACGAGGCCAAGGAAAACGGCGGGAAGGGGCCCGAAAAGGGTCTCTCGGTCGCGCGCATGGCCGCGCACATCACGTATCTGTCCGAAGCCGGGCTGACCGAAAAGTTCGGCCGCCGCCTGCAGGACCGCAGCGAGAAGACCTTCGGGTTCGATGCCGATTTCCAGGTCGAATCGTACCTGCGCTACCAGGGCCTGTCATTCACCGACCGGTTCGACGCCAATTCCTATCTCTACATCACCCGCGCGATGGACTATTTCGACCTCGCGGAGGAGCATGGCGGGATGCTGGCCAACGCCTTCGCCCGCTCGAAGGCGCGCTTCTGCCTCGTCAGTTTCGATACCGACTGGCTCTACCCCACCTCCGAATCGCGCAATGTGGTCCACGCGCTCAATGCCGCGGGCCTGCCGGTGAGCTTCGTCGAGCTTTCCGCCCCGTTCGGGCACGACTCGTTCCTGCTGGACGTTCCCGCGCTCGATCGCGTCGTCGAAGGATTCCTGAACCAGTGAGCCCGGTGATGAGCAACCTGCGGCCCGACCTTTCCGTGATCGCCGCCAATGTCGCGCCCGGATCGAGCCTGCTCGACGTCGGCTGCGGGGACGGGACCCTGATGCAGGCCCTGCGCGACGAGAAGCGGTGCGACGCGCGCGGCATGGAGCTGAACCCTGCGAACGTGGGCAAGTGTGTGGGCAAGGGGCTGTCGGTGATCCAGGGCGATGCCGACAGGGACCTCGCCTTCTATCCCGACAAATCGGTCGACTACGCGATCCTCTCGCAGACGCTGCAGACGACGATGCGCCCTGACATGGTGCTGGAGGAACTGCTGCGCATCGGCCGCAAGGCCTTCGTCAGCTTCCCCAATTTCGCTCACTGGCGCGTGCGCCTCTCGCTGTTGTGGGGCGGGCGCATGCCGGTGACCCGGCTGCTGCCGGTCGCATGGTACGAGACACCGAATATCCACCACCTCACCGTCGACGATTTCCGCGCGCTGGTGAAGGAGCGCGGAATTACCGTAGAGGGTAGCTGGTTCCTCTCCGGCGACACCCAGTGCAGTTCGGCAGCCGCGAACTTCCGCGCTGAACACGCGGTGTTCCAACTCTCGCGCAACTGATCGGGTCGGGCCAGCGCCCGGCCTGCGACAGGTTCAGGCTGGCTGAACCGTGTCTTGGATCAAGAGAGGATTGGCCAAGGTTATTCGCTCCATCCGCTCAGGCTGAGTTTGCCGAAGGCCGTGCGCCCACCCGGGGCAGCGCTTAGCGCGCCCCGAGGTCTCCCTTGCCCACCGTGCCCGATGCCATTTCCAGCATCCGGTCGAGGCTCTTCTTAGCGGCGACGCGCAGGCCTTCCTCGATTTCCACGCGCGGCTGCAGGTCGCGCAGGGCGAGGTAGAGCTTCTCCATGGTGTTGAGCGCCATGTAGGGGCAGATGTTGCAGGCGCAGTTGCCGTCGGCACCGGGGGCGCCGATGAAGGTCTTGCCCGGCAGCGCCTTTTCCATCTGGTGGATGATGTGCGGCTCGGTGGCGACGATCAGGGTCTGGCCTTCGAAATCCTGGGCGAACTTGAGGATGCCGCTGGTCGAACCGACGTAGTCGGCGTGATCGATGATGTGCGGCGGGCATTCCGGATGAGCGGCGATAGGCGCGCCCGGGTGCTGCGCCTTGAGCTTGAGCAGTTCCGTCTCGCTGAAGGCTTCGTGGACGATGCACACGCCCGGCCAGAGCAGCATTTCGCGATCGAACTTGCGGCTGAGGTAGCCGCCGAGATGCCGGTCGGGGCCGAAGATGATCTTCTGGTCCTTCGGGATCTGCTGCAGGATCGTTTCGGCGCTGGAGCTGGTGACGATGATGTCGGACAGCGCCTTCACCTCGGTCGAGCAGTTGATGTAGGTCAGCGCGATATGATCGGGGTGGGCTTCGCGGAACGCCTTGAACTTTTCGGGCGGGCAGGAATCCTCGAGGCTGCAGCCGGCTTCGAGGTCGGGCAGCACGACGATCTTTTCCGGGCTCAGGATCTTGGCGGTATCGGCCATGAACTTCACGCCGCAAAAGGCGATGACGTCGGCATCGGTCGCGGCGGCCTTGCGGCTCAGTTCGAGGCTGTCGCCCACGTAGTCCGCCAGGTCCTGGATTTCCGGCTTCTGGTAGTAGTGGGCGAGGATGACGGCATTGCGCTCCTTGCGCAGCCGCTCGATCTCGGCGCGAACGTCGATGCCGGACAGATCGGCGGGCATTACGGTCATGGTAGGCTTTCCCTCTGGTTCCTGTGCCGGTTTCGTTCCGGTTGCCGGGCCTATCTAGGGATGGAATGCCCGTGTCCCAAGGGGAAAATGCGTCATGCGCTGCCGGTAATGCGCGCCGCCAGTGAAGCCATGAGCGATGTGCGGCCCATTATTTCATAGAGACCGTGGTTTGCCACGACCGCGACCATCGCGATCAGCGTGGCGCGGTGAACGCTGCCCAGCGTCGCCTTGTCGTGGCGTGCCACGATCGCGAGCGTGCCGAGCTGGATAACCATGCCCACGGTCTCGCCCCAGGGGCCGAGTAAGGGCATCGGCAGCAGGCGGCCATAGGCCGGCTCCATCAGCAGCACGTTGGCACCTACGATCAGGCGGCGGTGCACTTCGGTATCGCGCCGGTTCACGATCGCGGCGACCAGCATCGCGACGAACAGGACAAGGCCGATGTGGGTGAGCGCCAGAAAATAGGCGGGCGTGAAGAATGGCGGCACGTGATTCGTGCGGATCGACATGATCGCCGAAAAGCTGCCGAGGATCACGATCAGTGCGGCCAGGGCCAGCGCGATCCGTCCGAACCGGCGATGGCGTGCCGGCTCGCCGCGCTTGATCAGGGTCGGCTGGTAGATGAACAGGCCGAGCCAGCCGACCATGACCAGCGCATGGACGTGGATCCAGATGGGCACGCGCGGGATATCGACGAAGCCGCGTGCGGCCCACTGGAAGAAACCGAAGAGAATGAAGGCGGCAATGCCGATTGCCATCTTCTGCCAGAACGTCAGCGCGTCACTGCGTTCACCTGCAATGCTTGCCACGAATTTCCCCCGCGATTATTTCCTATGTCGCGCGGTAATACAGTATTGTTGGGCAGTCTTCCAGATGCGGCGAAGTCAAGTCTGCAATGACCACTCGCCGTTCTCGCTCGTGACCATATCTCTTCTTTCCAGATCAATCAGATGGGCATGTACAGACCGCCCGGCGGCAGGCCAGAGGCGCTCGTCCACGCCCTTGTACATGTGCGGAATCATCTCGTCGATCCGGTGGCGGCCTGCTTCGATCTGGCGAAGGATCTGCTTCTCGCGCTGTCGGCGATGGCCGATCATGCCGCGCACGAGTTGGCGCGGCTTTTCGACCGCGGGGCCGTGCGCCGGGTAGTAGATGGTGTCCTGTTCGCGCCGGTAGAGCGCGGCGAGGCTTTCCATGTAGTCTGACATGTCGCCGTCCGGCGGGGCGACGACGCTGGTCGACCAGCCCATCACGTGGTCGCCGGTAAACAGCGCGCCGGTCTCGGGCAGGGCGAAGCACAAGTGGTTCGAGGTGTGGCCGGGCGTTGCTACGGCCAGAAGCGTCCAGCCGTCGCCCGAAACCGCCTCGCCGTCGGTCAGGACCCGGTCGGGACGATAGTGCGCGTCGAAAGCGGCATCCGCGCGCGGCCCGTCGTCTTCCAGCGTAAGCGGGGCGCAGCCGACGATCGGCGCGCCGGTGCGAGCGGCAAGCGGGGCAGCGGCGGGGGAGTGGTCCCGGTGCGTGTGGGTGCACAGGATCGCGCTGACGCGCGCGTCGCCGATGGCGGCCAGGATCGCATCGATGTGTTCGGCCTCGTCCGGGCCGGGGTCGATCACCGCCACATCGCTGCCTGAGCCGACGAGGTAGGTCTGGGTGCCGGTGTAAGTGAAAGGCGAAGGATTGCGTGCCAGTACGCGCCGCACGAGCGGGCCGACCTGTTCGGCTTCGGAATAGGGGGCGGCGATGGCGCTTTGCTCGGTCATGGAGGCGATATGGCCCCTGATCGCTGCGCTGTCGAGTTTCCGGCCCGAACGCGGGCCCGATCAGCCGGCCAGCCGTTGTTCGATGCGTTCGCGCAGCCGCTCTATCGCGCTGGGCTCATGGCTTTCGCTCAGGCGCCAGTTGCGATCGAGCCAGAGCAGGCGTTCGTAAAAGCGCCGCGTCGCCTGGACCAGTTCGACCGTTTCGGGCTCGAGCAGGGCCAGCTGCTGTGCATCGGACCGGCGCATTTCGGCCGACAGGCGGCCGTGGCGGCGCAGCTGGTAGTCGGTGATCTCGCCCATGAAGAAGGCCCGGTGATTGAGCAGCCAGGCGATCGCGTGCATCATCCGGGTCGTCGTGCGCAGGCCCTCGCTCGACAGGGCGACGCGCGCGTCGTCCTCGTCGTGTCCGGCCCGCCCCAGCTGGCCGGGCAGCGTGAAGGCATGGCGCACTTCGTCCGAAAGCGTGAGAGCTTCGCAGTAGAGCGCTTCGACGATGCGCGGATTTATGGTCAGCGGTTTCGACATTGCATTCGATATTTATGAAGGTCGAATCGCGGGCAACAGCGTCTTGGCAAGAATCCACGGCCCGATTCGGGACTGTCCCTGCGTGGCACGTTTCATGGTTTGCCGATGTTAACTGAAAGGCAGCATTCCTCCGCAGAAATCCGTCGAATCAGGCAATTATATCCGGGATTAGGTAATCCTCGATCTGCGCGATCTGATCCTTCAGGATGAGTTTGCGCTTCTTGAGCCTGGCAATCTGCAGCTGATCGGACGCTCCCGTGGCATTGAGAGCGTCGATGGCAGCGTCGAGATCGCGATGCTCGATCCTCAGGAGTTCTAGGCGCTTGCGCATTTCCTCTTCGGTCACGCCGGAATTCCTCATAACTTTGCGCGGTTTGGGGCCGCGGCGCTGGTTTGGCTACTGGCCTGCTCAACGCAGCGACCATGCGATTCACCGAATATGAATCAATCATCCTCTTCGCAAGGTGGCCTGAATATGTTTGGATGACTTTGCGTCGTATCCGACAGGAGTCGAGTCGCCAATCCGGGAGCTCGGCGCGGATCCGGCCCCTTCAAGAGGAGAACCGTCCATGGATAGTTCGCACGTCAGCGCCCTTCAACTCAAGCATGCCGGGATCGAACGCCGGCTTCACGACGAGATGGCCCGGCCGTTGCCTGACAATGCGGTAATCCAGTCCCTCAAGAAGCGAAAGCTCAGACTCAAGGAAGAAATCGCCCGCTGTTAGGCGCGCGATCCCCCGCGTCGCAGAGATAAGTTCCGAATTAACCTGATTTCACGGTCCCGCTCCGTTCCCAAAGCGCTCCGATTGGGGTAGTTCTCAGGGTATGACCAGCGGAGCCGTCGAAGCAGCACGAAACATTCTCACCCGCCTCCACGAGGTCATGGCTTCGCGCAGCAATGCGCAGGCCAAGCTGAACAACGTGGTGGAAGTGATAGGCGAGTGCCTCGATAGCGAGGTCTGCTCGATCTACCTCCTGCGTGAGGGGATGCTGGAACTCTTCGCAACGCGCGGCCTGGCCCAGGAGGCTGTCCACGTCACGCGAATGGCGGTGGGTGAAGGTCTCGTCGGCACGATTGCCGACAATATCGAGACACTCAACCTCGCCGAAGCGACGGCGCACCCCGACTTCTCCTATCGTCCGGAAACGGGGGAAGAGAAGTTCCATTCCTTTGCGGGTGTACCGATCGTGCGGCGCGAACGTGCGGTTGGCGTGCTGTGCGTGCAGCACGTCGATCCGCGCCGCTACGAAGAAGTCGAGATCGAGGCCCTGCAGACAGTGGCGATGGTGCTCTCAGAGCTCATCACCAATGCGGACCTCATCGACGAAGTGGATACCCATTCCTTCGATGCGGCCAGCAACGGTCCGGAGCAGCTTCATGGCCTGACCCTGGTCAAGGGACTGGCATCGGGTACCGCGGTCTATCACCAGCCACGGGTGACCATCGAACATGTCGTCGCGGAAGACACCGAGGCCGAGCGCCAGCGCGTCATCCTCGCCTTCGAGAAGATGCGCGAGCAGATCGACCGCATGGCCAGCCAGGCGGAATTCGGTGTGGGCGGAGAGCATGAGGAGGTCCTCGAGACCTACCGCATGTTCGCTTACGACGAAGGTTGGACGCGCCGGATCAACGAGGCGATCGATTCGGGCCTGACCGCCGAGGCGGCGATCGAACGCGTGCAACAGCGCACCCGCATGCGCATGCGCCAGATCGACGACCCGTTGCTGGCGGACCGCATGCACGACCTCGAGGACCTGGCGAACCGCCTGCTGCGGATCGTTTCAGGCCAGATGGGCACGGCGGCCTCGATGGGACTGCGCAGCGATGCGATCCTGATCGCACGCAATCTCGGCCCGGCCGAGCTTCTTGAGTACGACCGGCGGCGCCTGAAGGGCGTCATCCTCGAGGAAGGCTCGCTTACCAGCCACGTCGTCATCGTCGCGCGCGCCATGGGCGTGCCGGTGCTCGGACGGGTCCGCAGCATGCGTGGTATCGTGCGCGAAGGCGACCTGCTGCTCCTCGACGCCGACCAGGCCACGGCGATGGTGCGGCCCGCAGCGGGCATGATCGAGGCCTTCGAGGCCCGTTTCGCCAAGAGCCGTGAGCGCCAGGCTGCCTATGCGGCGCTGCGCGACGTGCAGCCGGTTTCGCGCGACGGTGAGCGGATCACGGTCATGATCAACGCGGGCCTGCGCGAGGACATCACCAATCTCAGCCTCACCGGCGCGGACGGCATCGGGCTGTTTCGCACCGAATTCCAGTTCCTCGTCTCGGCCACGCTGCCGCAACGTGAACGCCAGACCCGCCTCTATCGCGACGTGCTCGATGCGGCAGGGGACAAGCCGGTGATGTTCCGCACGGTCGACATCGGCGGCGACAAGACCTTGCCCTACCTGCGGCACGACGACGGCGAGGGGGAGGAAAACCCGGCGATGGGCTGGCGCGCGCTGCGCGTGGCGCTTGAGCGCGACGGCCTGCTCAAGGCGCAGGCCCGTGCCTTGCTCGAGGCGGCTGCCGGGCGCACGCTCAACGTCATGTTCCCGATGGTGGCCGAACCCTGGGAGTTCGACGCCGCCAAGGCGGTGTTCGACAATCAGCTCGCCTATCTCAAGACGCAGAAGAAGGTCCTGCCCGAAGCGATCCGCTACGGGGTCATGCTCGAGGTTCCCGCGCTTGCCGAGCAGCTCGACCTGCTGGCGCCGAAGATCTCGTTCCTGTCGATCGGCACCAACGACCTGACCCAGTTCCTGTTTGCGGCGGACCGTTCGAACCCCAAACTGGCCGAACGCTATGACTGGCTGAGCCCGGCTATCCTGCGTTTCCTGCGGCGGGTTCTGCGCAACGTCGAGGGTCACAACGTCGATGTCGGCGTGTGCGGCGAGATGGGCGGGCGGCGGCTGGAAGCCCTCGCCCTGCTTGGCCTGGGGATCACGCGGCTGTCGATCACTCCGGCGTCGGTCGGTCCGATCAAGGAGATCATCGGCAAGGTCGATATCTCGCAAATCCGTGAGGCCATGAACGGGTGGCTGGTCAACCCGCCGGAGAACATGCGCGCGACGCTGGCGCGCTGGGCTGCGGATCGAGAAATTCTCGTGGATTGACATAACTCTGGCGCAAGCAGAGGATATCCGTCGCCGGTCAGGCACGACCCACCGCATGCCCTTGAATCAGAAACCTGCCTTCTGATTGACTTCGGGGACTCGTGCGTCTTGGGTTGGGCCGGATCGGGGCCGTATCACCTCATGTCCCTTCGGGAGCGGAATGGAAGACGTCGAAAGCAACGGAGCGGCAGTATCGCCGACGACTGCGGGCAGCAGGCTGCGTCAGGCGCGTGAGGCTGCGGGGCTGACCCGCGCCGATATCGCCACGCAGACGAAGATTGCCGAACGCCATCTCATCGCCATCGAGGAAGATCGCTTCAACGATCTCGCGGCGCGGACATACGCCGTCGGGTTTTCGCGTGCCTACGCGCGCGCCCTCGGCATCGACGAAGTGGAAATCGCCGAGCAGGTTCGCGAACAGCTCCACGCGGGAGATCATTTGCGCTCCGAACTCGTCGAACCGAGCTTCGAGCCCGGCGATCCGGCCCGCGTTCCGCCAGTGCGCATGGCCTGGATCGCAGCGGCCGGCGTTGTCGTGGTGGTTGGCCTGCTGTTGGCCTTCTGGGGCAGCTTCCTTTCGCCCGAGGGCAAGTTGCCCGACCTGATCGCCGACAAGCCGGTGGCAACCGCCAGCAAGGCGCCTGTGCCGGGCCCGGCGGCCGCGCCCAGCCGGATGGCGGCGAACACGGGGCCGGTCGTGATGACCGCCACGGCCGACAGGGTCTGGGTCAAGGTCACTGACGCCGACGGCAAGCAGCTTCTGCAGAAGGAACTGGCGCTCGGCGAAAGCTGGACCGTGCCTCAGGATGCCGCGGGACCCGAACTGCGCACGGCTCGCCCTGACGCGCTGCAGTTGACGGTGGGCGGGCAGGCGGTGCCCGAGATCTCCGACAAGCCGACGCTGGTTTCAGGCATTTCCTTGGCGGCAGCCGATGTCCTCGCTCGGGGAGCGGGAGGTGCGGCAGGCGCGTCGACCCAGGCGGCCCCCGCGCCGGCCCAGACGCCGCGCACGATCGTCGCGCCGACGCGCGATCCGGTGCCGTCTGCGCAGGCGGATCGTCCCGGCACTTTGCCGACGCCCAGCCCTACACCGGTCGCGGCATCGCGGGCGCCAGCGCCGCTCGCATCACCGCGGGCTGCCGCGCCGCGCCCTGCGGTAACGGCATCCGCCACCGTGCGTGCGAAGCCCAGCGTTGCCGCTGCCGCACCGAGCGAGGCTGCATCGGCCAGGCCCGCGCCGCAAGCGAGGCCGACGTCCACAACTGCGCCTCTTCCGACGCCTTCGCCAACGCCCAGTCCGCGGCCGTCCGATCCTGCGGTTTCCACGGTTTCCGAGTAAGGCTGCCTCGACACACACGTCCGCTTTCTGCAAACATCCGGCGTATCGCGCATGGTTAATCGCCGGTTTTGCCGGCGCAGGCCAGAGTGCGATGCCATTGGGGGCAATGGCATCGGGGGCAATGGTGATGGGGCGGTGGGCCCCGACTTGGAGTAGATTTGGCGATGATTGGTTCACTTCGGGCTGGGCGAGGGATGCGGTTCATGAGCGGACGCCTACTGGCGACCTCGGTCGTTGCAGCCCTGCTGGTTTGCGGGACGGTGCCGGCTCTGGCGCAGGATTCCACGGAAGGCCGCCTGACCAAGGTCGAGGCCGAAGTTCGGGCCTTGCAGCGCAAGGTCTTCCCGGGCGGCGATGGCAAGTTCTTTGAGCCGCAGATCTCCACGCCTGCGCCTTCGGCGTCTAGCGGGCCGCAAGTGCCCACCAGCACGCCGGTGACCGACCTGCTCGGACGCATGGACGCGGTCGAGGCGCAGATGAGCCGCCTGACAGCGCAAGTGGAACAGAATACCAACCGCCTGAACCAGCTGGAAGCGAAGCTGGCGGCCGACGCGCCGGTCGCGGCCGCTTCGGGTGCGGCTTCGCTGGCGGCGACCTCGGCGCCCGCAACGAGCGCGCCTGCCGCCAACCTCTCTACGATGAGCGGCGTCGCCAACCAGCCATCCTCGCTTAACCGAACTCCGGTAACGGCCAAGCCGTCCGCGCCAGCGGTTCCTTCCGCGTCCCGCCTTCAGGCGGTGCAGGCCATCGTCAAGCCGCAGACGGACGATCCGGCCGACGATGAGTACAGCTACGGCTACCGTCTCTGGGATGCCAAGTTCTATCCCGAGGCGGAGCAGCAGCTGAAGCTGTTCCTCGAAAAGTACCCGAAGAGCAGCCGTGCAAGCTGGGGACGCAACCTTCTGGGCCGCGCTTATCTCGACGATGGCAATGCGCTCGAGGCGGCCAAGTGGTTCGTCCAGAACTACCAGGCCGACAAGAACGGCGAGCGTGCGCCTGACAGCCTGCTCTACCTGGCGGTTTCGATGAAGCAGCTCAAGGATACCAAGCGCGCCTGTATCGCGCTGGCCGAATTCAGCCAGACCTATGCGGCCGAAGCGGCAGGTCGTCTCAAGAGCCTGTACGACGCCACGCGCAATGGACTCTCCTGCAGCTGATCCCTCGGCCGCGAGGCTGATTCCTCAGGCCGAGCGCGTAGCCCGGTTCCGCGAGGGACTGGCCGCGCTCTGGCCCGAGGCGATCGATGCGCAGCCCGCACGACTGGCGATTGCGGTGTCGGGCGGCCCTGACAGTACGGCGCTGCTCCTCCTCGCCGCTGCGGCGCTGCCGGGCCGGGTCGGGGCGGCAACCGTCGATCACGGCCTGCGCCCCGAAAGCGCGCAGGAAGCGGCCGACGTCGCCGCGCTATGTGCGCGCCTGGGCGTGCCGCACGAAACGCTTCGGGTCGAGGTGGCGCCCGGGAATGTCCAGGCCGAGGCGCGCAGCGCCCGGTATGCGGCGCTTGCCCGATGGATCGAGGCGCGGCAGCTGGCGGCGCTGGCGACCGCGCATCATGCCGACGATCAGGCCGAGACGCTGCTGATGCGCCTGAACCGGGCGAGCGGAGTCGCCGGGCTGGCCGGTACCCGCGGGCGCGGGCAGGTGCCCGATAGCGACATTCCCTTGCTGCGCCCGGTGCTCGGCTGGCGCCGCTCGGAATTGGCCGAGGTAGTAGCCGAGGCCGGAATCCCGGCGGCGCAGGACCCCAGCAATGCGGACGACAAATATGATCGGGTGCGGGTGCGCAAGGCACTTGCCGATGCCGATTGGCTCGATGTTTCCGCGATCGCCCAGAGCGCGCAGTACATTGCCGAGGCCGATGCCGCGCTCGATTGGATGGCGGCGCTCGAATGGCGTTCGTGCGTCAAGAAGGAGCCGATGGGCCTGGGCTACCGGCCGCAGGCGCCGCGTGCCGTCGTCCTGCGGGTGCTTGCCCGGATCGTGCGTGAACTGGACGGAGCGGAGCCGCGCGGCAGTGCAGTGGCGCGGCTGTTCGAGACGCTGGTTCAGGGCAGTCCGGCGTCGATTGGCGCGCTTGTCGTGCGTCCCAATGCCGGGCGCTGGAGTTTCAGCAAGGCGCCGGTGCGCGCGGCCCGCCGCCCCAGGGCCTGACGGTCACGCGCCGACGAGGCTGTCGCCCATGCCAACCTGCTTGCCGCGGGTGATGTAGACCTTGTCGCCCAGCTTCGTGGTCCGGAACAGCTTGGCGGCGAAAGGCTCGGGCATGCCGATGCAGCCGTGGCTGGCATAGCCCAGCTCGACCTTGGAGCCGTGCAGGGTGATGCCGTCGTCGGTCAGCCGCTGCATGTAGGGCATCGGTGCGCCGGTGTAGATGTTGGACACGTGGTCCTTGTCCTTCTGCGTGATCGGGAAGACGCCGAGCGGGGTGGGCTTGTCCTCGGTGCCGAGCAGCACGGCAGTCGCGCCGATCTCGTAGCCGTTGCGGAACACGGAAAGGACGCGGGCGTCGAGGTCCACGGTCACGACGATCGGACCGTCGGGGACATCGGTGTCGTCCCAGTGCCATTCGCCGTACTTGATCGGGCCGTCGATGGGCAGGATCCGCTTGATCACGAAAGGCTCGTCGGCCTTGGCGACAGGCGTTGCGGCCTGTGCGGCGAGGGCTTCGGAGGCAGGGGCCACCGTTGCCGGATCGGCCTTGGCCGCTGCCACGCGGGCTTCGGAGAGCGATGCGGGCTGCGGCTTGTCGGGAGACGCGGCAAGCATCAGGACGCCGGCAATGACGGCCAGGGCGATAAAGCCCGAAGCGAGGAGGATGCGTCCGTTCACGTAGTCCTGTCCTTGACGAATCTGCCGGTACCGTTCTGGCGATGATCGCTTAAAACGGCGTGAAGTACCAGCGGCGCGGGGGCGCTGTCCCCTTGGAGGACTGCCGGGCCGCAAAAGTTAACGGCCACACTCCGGTGCCTGATCAAGCCATCGAGGGCCGCTGCGCGGCTTCTCAGTCGCCCTTGGGGCGGGCGATGCCTTCGCGCAGGATCGAGCAGGCCAGTTCCGCCATTTCGTCCGGATTGGTTTCGTCGGACCACACCATGTAGCGCAGGCCGAGGAAGACGTTCATGCCCATGATCGCCCAGGCGTGGGCTTCGCCCAGGTCCTCGCGCAATTCGCCGCTGGCGATACCGGCCTTGAGCCTGTCGGTCATGCGCGCTGCCGTTGTTTCGTAGTGCGCGCGGAAGGCGGCGGGATCGACGAATTCGCACTCGTCTATGATCCGGTAGATCTCCTTGTGCTCACGCGCGAAGTGCAGGAACGCCCCGAGGGCAGCGCGTTCGCGGTCGAGCGCGGGAAGGGGCGGCTCCAGGGCCTTCTTGGCTGCCTCGCGCACTTTGCCGCTCATGTCGTCGACGAGCGCGCGGAAGATCTCATCCTTCGAATCGAAGTAGGTGTAGAAACTGCCCAGCGCCGTTCCGGCCCTTCGGGTGATTCCCGTTATCGATGCCTCGTGAAACCCGTGCTCGCCGAATTCGAGCGCCGCGGCGTCGAGCAACTTGCGCAGCGTCTTTCGTCCCCGCTCGGTTCTGGGAGCCTTGTCGGAGGGGGCGGAAATCTTGGGTTCGGGCGCATCTGCTGTGGTCACAATGCCACAGCTATCCCCTTCAATGGCGATTGGCAAATCTTCAATGTTGAAACCTGATTCAACTCTCGGTATCGATAGCGGCAACGACAAGGTTCATTGGGAGGTGAAGTGATGCTCAAGGCGCATTTTCTCACATTCGGTTGCAGTACTCTGGCTCTTGCCGGATCGCTGGGGCTGGCCGCTCCGGCTCTCGCTCAGGATGCGCAGGCAGCAGCCGAAGCGCAGGAGACGACCGGCGCTGAAATCATCGTGACGGCCCGCCGCCGCGAGGAGCGCCTCGTCGACGTGCCGATTGCGGTTACCAGCTTCAGCGGCGCCCAGCTCGAGAAGTCCGGCGCGATCGATGTCACCGACATCGCGCAGTCGGCCCCCAACGTCACGCTGGAGCCCTCGCGCGGAACCAACTCGACGCTTTCCGCCTTCATCCGCGGTGTTGGCCAGCAGGATCCGGTTTCCGGTTTCGAACAGGGCGTGGGCATCTATCTCGACGACGTCTACCTCAACCGTCCGCAGGCCGCAGTACTCGACATCTACGATGTCGAACGCATCGAAGTGCTGCGCGGACCGCAGGGCACGCTCTACGGTCGCAACACGATCGGCGGCGCGGTCAAGTACGTGACCAAGCAATTGCCGCAGGACTTCTACGTCAAGGTCAAGGGCACCATCGGCACTTACGACCAGGTCGATGGCGTCGTGACGGTTTCCGCCCCGATCAGCGACCTCGTGCGCGTGGGCGGTTCGGTAGCGCGGCTCACCCGCGACGGCTTCGGCAAGAACCTCACTACCGGGGCGGAGAATTACAACAAGAACGTCTGGGCGGCGCGCGGCAGCCTCGACATCGGCGGCTACGGTGCGCCGGTGCTGATCCGCATTTCCGGCGACTACACCCACGACAAGTCGAATGCCCGCGGCGGCCATCGCCTGATCCCCGGCTTCGCTTCGGGCGCGCCGGTCCTTTCCGATGTGTTCGATACGCGCGGCGGCCTGACCGATCCGAAGCAGGACGTCGAGGCCTATGGCTTTGCCATCAACGCCACGGCCGAGCTGACCGACGCGCTGACGTTCAAGTCGATCAGTTCTTGGCGCAAGGACAACAGTGCCTCGCCGATCGACTTCGATGCGCTGCCGACCGTCGACCTCGATGTGCCGGCGTTCTATCACAACGAGCAGGTCAGCCAGGAATTCCAGCTGCAGTGGGATGACGGCGGGCCGCTGCAGGGTCTTGTCGGCGTCTATTATCTCGACGCCACGGCCGACACCTACTTCGACAGCCGGCTCTACACGACCTTTGCCGATGTCCTGCCGATGCTCACCGGTCATACCGAAGCCGACGTCGGTACCAAGACTTACGCGATCTTCGGCGATTTCACTTATGACCTGACCGATCAGTTCAGCCTGTCGCTTGGCGGGCGCTACACCTGGGACAAGCGTAAGGCGAACATCCTCAAGCAGAACTATATTCTCGGCGGCTCGGCAGGCTTCCAGAATCCGGGCGTGCTGTTCTCGACCGACACCGACTTCAGCGGCAGCAACGAATTCAAGAAGTTCACGCCGCGCGTGTCGCTCAGCTTCAAGCCCAGCGCCGATCACAACATCTACGCCAGCTATTCCAAGGGCTTCAAGGGCGGCGGCTTCGATCCGCGCGGCGTCGGCAAGAACGCCAACGACCTCGATGGCGACGGCAGCCTGAGCGATGCCGAAATCGCCCAGTACCTCAGCTTCAAGCCGGAGACGGTCGACAGCTACGAGCTGGGCTACAAGGGCAACCTGCTCGGCGGCGCGCTCTATGTTGCCGGTGCGATCTTCCGCATGGATTACACCGACATCCAGATCCCCGGATCGGTTGCCTGCACGGTGAATGGCGTGCCGACCTTCTGCGGTGTCGTTTCCAACGCCGGCAAGGCGAGGATGCAGGGCGCGGAACTGGAGGCCAATGCCCGCCTGGCACGCGACCTCGTCGCCTCAGGGGACCGGCTGAATTTCTCGACCGCGATCGGTTACATCGATGCCAAGTTCAAGAAGTACGAGACGCTGATCGGCGGGCAGACTGTCGACGTCGCGCAGTATCGCAATATCCAGAATACGCCCAAGTGGACCGCCAGCGGAACGCTGTCTTACTCGACCCCGGTCGGCGAGGGCGATCTCAGCATGTCGACGACGGTGTCCTACCGCTCGAAGACCCACCAGTTCGAGTTCCCCAGCCCCTATCTCGACCAGAAGGGTTATGCCCTGTGGGATGCCAGCCTGGTCTATTCCGCGCCGGGCAGCGGCTGGAGCATCGGCCTGCACGGCAAGAACCTGCTCGACAAGGAATACATCACTTCGGGCTACAGCTACATCTCGCAGAACGAAGAGACGGGCGCGGTCAATCTGGGTGCCAATGGCTACCCGATCCCGACGCTCGGCAGCGAAGGTACGCTGACTGCGTTCTACGGCAATCCGCGCCAGGTCTTCCTCACCGCGACAGTGGAATTCTGATCGGGGCAACTGCGCGGCAGCCTGGCGGGGTCTTCGTCTCCACCCTTACGGAGCACCCCCCGCAAGATCCCGCCAGGTCCGCTGCAGGTGAAAGGATTGTTCGATGGACTACCGCGACCACCGCTATCGCAGCGCCTGCGGGCGCCTTGAGCTGGCCGCGCGCGATTATCCCGCAGCCGCGGGCGACGAGGCCCCGGTCCTGCTGATGATGCATGGCCTGACCCGCAACAGTGCGGATTTCGAGCCGCTCGCAGCGCACCTGGCCGGCACTTACCGGCTGATCGTGCCCGACCAGCGCGGACGGGGCCTCTCCGACCGGGACCCCGATCCTGCGCAATACCGGCCGGACGTCTACGCACAGGACATGCTGGCCCTGCTCGATGGACTGGGTATCGAGCGCGTCGGCATGATCGGGACTTCGATGGGTGGGCTGATGGCGCTGATCATCAACGCGCTGCGGCCCGAACTCGCATCGGCCGTGGTGTTCAACGATATCGGCCCGGTTCTCGAGGACGAAGGGCTGGATCGCATCAAGAGCTATGTTGGCCCGCGCGGGGCGATGGCCTCCTGGACCGAAGCCGCAGCCCGGTGCCGTGCGATCAACGCGCCCGCCTTCCCCGATTTCGGCAGCGCAGACTGGATGGCCTTTGCCAGGCGCACTTGCGCCGAGAATGCCGATGGCACCGTTTCCTTCGCTTACGATCCGGCGATCTCGCAGGGCTTTTCGGACGAGGACGCGACTGTCGTACCGCCCGACCTGTGGCCCTTGTGGGACCTGCTCGACCGGATGCCGGTGCTTGTCATTCGCGGTGCGCTGTCCGATCTCCTGTCGAGAGCGACGGTCGAGGAGATGGCCAGTCGGCACAGGGGGCCTTATGCCGCCGTGGAAGTGCCGCGCGTCGGCCATGCCCCGATCCTCGATGAGCCTGCGGCCCTGCCGGCCATCAGGTCCTTCTGCCAGGAGCACGTGAACTGAGATGACCAGCACTGCGCCCCGGCGACTGGCTTCGCCCAATCTCGTTCTGGCGATGCTGCTGCTGGTCTATGTGTTCAACTTCGTCGACCGCCAGATCCTCGCGATCCTGGCCGCACCGATCCAGGCCGATCTCGGTCTCGACGACGCGCAGATGGGGATGCTCGGCGGGCTTGCCTTCGCCATCCTCTATTCGACGCTGGGCGTGCCGCTGGCGTGGTTGGCTGACCGCACGAGCCGGTCCTGGGTGATAGCCGGATCGCTGGTGATCTGGAGCCTGTTCACGGCGGTCTGCGGCGCGGCGCAGGGTTTCTGGCACATCTTCCTCGCCCGGCTTGGCGTCGGCGTCGGGGAGGCGGGCGGGGTTGCCCCATCCTATGCCGTGATCGGCGATCATTTTCCCAGCGAACGCAGGGCCTTCGCGCTCTCGGTCTATTCGCTGGGCATTCCGCTGGGTTCGGCAACCGGCGTGCTGGCCGGAGGCTATGTTGCGGCAAGGGTGGACTGGCGCGCGGCCTTTCTCGTCGTTGGCATTGCCGGGCTGCTGATTGCGCCGCTTTTCAAGTTCGTCGTGCGCGATCGCCCCAAGCCTGCCGCCCCGGCGTCTCCGGCAGACGGGGAGGGCGTGCGCTTCCTCGCGATCGCGGCCTTGCTCGCCCGCAAGCGCGGCTTCTGGCTGCTTTCGTTCGGCGCCGCCTCCAGCTCGATGCTGGGCTACGGCCTCGCTTTCTGGCTGCCCAGCCTGCTCCAGCGCAGCTTCCACCTCGATCTGGTCGAGACGTCCTGGTTCATCGGCGCGGTTCTGCTCCTGGGCGGAAGCGTGGGCGTGCTGTCGGGCGGGCTGCTCGCCGACCGTCTCGGCCGGGCCAACCGTGCCTTCTACGCCTGGGTGCCGGCGATGGCGTTCGTGGCTGCCGTGCCCCTGTTCGCCGGGGGCATCTGGACTTCGAGCGTGCCGCTCGCCTTCCTCATGTTCCTCGTCCCGCAGGCACTGGCCTATATCTGGCTCGGACCGGTGACCTCGGCGATCCAGCATCTCGTCGAACCGCCCGCCCGGGCCACGGCATCGGCATTGTTCCTGCTGATCAACAACCTGATCGGGCTGGGCGGCGGCATCTATGCGCTGGGCGCTCTCTCCACGGCGCTGGCGCCGGTCTATGGCGAGGAATCGCTGCGCTATTCGATGCTCTTCGGTCTCGTCCTCTACCTGATCGCCGCCGTGCTCATGGCGCTGGCGGGCCCGGCATTGCGGCGCGAATGGGTGTCCGAAGGCTGATCCGCTCGGCCTGCACCGGGCGCAAAACCGCCCGCTCCTGCGTTGCAATCGCGCGCTTATCGACTACCAATTGGCAGTAGCGGGCCTGTCCGGAAGCATCCGGGCAGGGCGGTGATGCTGGTTCAGGTAACGAGGGGACGCTTCGTGAAACTACTCAAGTGGGCCGTTGGTGGCGCTGGCGCTTACGCGATCTACAGGTACTCGATCGGTCGCAAGGCCAAGGGGGAGGACGTGTTCGTCTCCCCTGAGAAGGAGCTTGAGAAGATTGCCCGGGACAGCGAGCCCGAGGCGCCTGCAAAGCCCAAGGCCAAGCCGACGGCCAAGCCCAAATCGGCCGCTGCCAAGCCGCCGGCCAAACCCGCCAGGTAATGGCGGGCGCTCCTGCGCTCGGGCACTCTGCTGGCCGGCGCCGCAGCCGTGGGTCAGGCCTGCTTTCGCAATCGCCGCGCCGGTGTTTCCCAAATCAACGACTTGTCCACTTTAGCTCTGTACGGCCTTGATCCGCAGTCGTATTCTGACGCAGGAGAACTGTGCGAACGACGCGGGAAGTACTGAATATAGTAAAGGGAGATTAATTATGGCCATCACCGACCACGTTGATTTCAACGCTTTTATGGAGGGCGTGAAGCGCCGTAATCCCTACCAGCCCGAATTCGTTCAGGCCGTGCAGGAAGTCGCGGAAGACATCTTCGAATTTATCGCCGATAAGGAACAGTATCACGAGCAGCAGATCCTGCGGCGCATTGCCGAGCCGGACCGCGTCGTTTCCTTCCGTGTCTGCTGGGAAGACGACAACGGCAACATCCGCGTCCAGCGCGGTTGGCGCGTGCAGAACAACAATGCCATCGGCCCGTACAAGGGCGGTCTGCGCTTCCATCCCAGCGTCAACGAAAGCGTCCTGAAGTTCCTGGCCTTCGAGCAGACCTTCAAGAACGCGCTTACCGGCCTGCCGATGGGCGGCGGCAAGGGGGGCTCGAACTTCAATCCGAAGGGTAAGTCGGTGCGCGAGATCATGCGCTTCTGCCAGTCCTTCATGACCGAACTCTATCGCCACATCGGTGCCGACGTCGACGTTCCCGCCGGTGACATCGGCGTGGGCGGGCGCGAGATCGGCTACATGTTCGGCCAGTACAAGCGCATCACCAACCACTTCACCGGAGTGCTGACCGGCAAGGGTCTGGAATACGGCGGATCGCTGATCCGTCCCGAGGCGACCGGCTACGGCGCAGTCTATTTCCTGGCCGAGATGCTGGCGGCGCGCGGGCTCGACCTCGACGGCAAGACTGCCGTCATCTCCGGTTCGGGCAACGTGGCGACCCATGCGGCGGAGAAGATCGTCCACATGGGCGGCAAGCCGGTGACGCTCTCGGACTCCGGCGGGTTCATCTACGATCCCGATGGACTGACCCTCGATAAGATAAACTGGGTCAAGCACCACAAGACTCACCGCCGCGGCCGCATCAGCGAGTACGTGGACGAGTTCAAGGGCGCCTCGTATCACGAGGGCAAGACGCCGTGGAACGTCGCCTGCGACGTTGCGCTGCCCTGCGCGACGCAGAACGAACTGAACGGCGCGGATGCCCGCGCGCTCGTCGCCAATGGCTGCATCGCCGTTTCGGAAGGTGCGAACATGCCTTCCGACCTCGAAGCGGTGCACGTCTTCAAGGACGCCAAGATCATGTTCGCCCCGGGCAAGGCTGCCAATGCCGGCGGCGTGGCGGTGTCGGGTCTCGAAATGAGCCAGAATTCCGGGCGCCGTCCCTGGACCGAGGCGGAACTGCAGCAGATGCTCAAGGACATCATGTCCGGCATCCATGCCCGCTGCCTGACTTACGGCGAACGCGGTGGCGGCTATGTCGATTACGTTCGCGGCGCCAATATCGCCGGGTTCAAGAAAGTCGCCGATGCCATGCTGGCGTTCGGCGTGGTGTAACAGGGCTGGAGGGGCGCATGTCCGAAACGGTGAAGCCAGAGGAAGCCGCTTCGGACGTGCCTGCCTGCCATGGACCCGCCCGCCATGAGCCCGACCGCAGGCAGGCCGGGCTCTACGACGACAGGACCTATTCGGTGCACGCCATCCACATGGTGCGCACTGCCATGACCAATCACGCCGTGCTCAGCCAGATGGCCGATCACAAGGCGAATATCCTCATGGGCGTGACATTCCTCGTGTTCACCTTGTCGGTGAGCGCGTTCGGCGGCGGCAACTACCGCGTCTCGCTGCTCATCCTCGTCCTCTCCGCTTTCCTGTCGGCGCTGTTCGCGATGGCGGCGGTGACGCCAAAGGTGACTCCGCCAAAGTTGTCGGACGACGAGCTGGACAATCTTCTCTTCTTCGGGGTCTTTACCGGATTGCCGCAGGAGGAATTCATCGACCGTGCCATGCAGCGTGCAGAAACCGATGGCCGGGTGCTGAGCACGATGTTGCGGGACATCTACCAGAACGGCGTGGTGCTCCAGCGCAAGAAGTATCGCTATCTTTCCTATGCCTTCCGAACCTTTCGGATCGGTCTGGTTCTGGCGTTCGCCGCCTTCGTGCTGGAAGCTGCGGTCCCTATCTTTTGATTCGCGTCGAGGTGCCGGGATGAAAAAAATCTCGTCTTGCGACAGAAAATCACCTTGACGAAAATCATTTCTTTGCAATTGCTTGGGTGATTCTTTCACGAATTTAATTCGCTGCGAGCCTTGGCTACGTGCAATTACGTAGTTGCCCAATCTCACCTCATCGAGATAACTCGAGATATAGCCAAAATGGGGTGGATGAACGTGGGGATCGCACCGAACGGTGCGGGCGAGGCCCCTGTTCGTCCAGCGGATTGGACAAAAACATGGGGTCGCAAGCCAATGTACCAAGGGAATTTCCACCTGTTTCTGGTGGATCAGAATCAAAAGCGCCGCGCGACGGTGAGCTACGAAATGTCGAAGCGTGGCATCTATATCGTTCCTTTCGAAGCGGTTGAGGAACTGGCATCGCGCTGGCCCGATGCGGGCATGATTCTCATCGCGGACGACAACAACAACATCGCCACGCTCACCCACCTCATGCTGCAGATGGAGAAATGGCTTCCCTTCGTCGCCTTTGCTGAAAATCCGACGACGTCGCAGATCGTGCGGGCCGTGAATGAAGGTGCGGTGGGCTACAGCGACAGCCCGACCAATGTCGACGAATTCTGCAAGACGGTCGAGGAAGCGCGCGTCTCCATAGACCGCATCGGCCACATCCGCGCGCGCGCGATCCGGGCCAAGAAGTCGATCGAAAGCCTGACGCGCCGTGAAATGGAAGTGCTGGAAGGTCTTGCCCAGGGTCTGACCAACCGCGCCGTCGCCGAGCAGCTCGAAATCAGCCACCGGACCGTGGAAATCCACCGCGCGAACCTGCTCACCAAGCTGGGCGATGTCGGCATCAACGCCGCAATCCGCCTGCTCATCGAGGCGCGCATCATCTGAAGCTGCGTCCCCGGGCGCCTCAAGGGCGGTACCGACAAATCGAGAAGTTTACACAGGCCCGTCCGAACCGCTTGGTTTGGGCGGGCCTGTTGGCTCTATCGGGAAGGGAAAATGGTGCCGGCTACAGGATTCGAACCCGTGGCCCCCTGATTACAAATCAGGTGCTCTACCAACTGAGCTAAGCCGGCCCGGTGCGGCGCGCTGTCGCGGCTGCACGAAACAAGTCCGGCGCCCTTACCGCGAGGCAGGGGCGCCGGTCCAGAGTTTTATGCGTTGGGTGCAAACGCTTTTGGATCAGAAGACCGCGTGCGGTGCGTCTTCGTGCATCATCGCCTGGCGAACCAGAGGGATCGGCGGGCCGCCGTAGCTCAGGAAGCTGTCGTGGAACTGCTTCCATGCGCCGCGACCGCCACGGCTGGCGGTCCAGTCGTCGCGCAGCTTGCGGATCATCAGCTTGCCCAGCGTGTAGTTGAGGTAGGCCGGGTCGTAGGTCCCGCGCGCGGCCTGCTGTTCGGCCGTGCCCTCGTCCTGGTAGCATTCGTCCATGAACATGCGCTTGGACTGCTCCTGCGTCATGCCGCGGGCGTGCAGCCCGATGGCTGACAGATAGCGGCAGTTGCGCAGCAGGGCGTTGGAGAGCTGGCCGACGTGGACGCCGGGATCGCCGTCACCGAGGCCCGCATCCCACATCATTTCCTCGGCATAGTGCGCCCACCCTTCGGCGAAGGCATAGCCCACCCACAGGCGGCCCACCCATGACGGCGAGCGGTTCGAGTGGAGGAACTGCAGGAAGTGGCCGGGCATGACTTCATGGACCGAGGTGAACAGCAGGTCGTTCTTGCCCGGAATGTAGTCCTGCTGCTTCTGCTTGGACCACGAAGGGTCCGGCGGCGAGATGTAATAGATCGAGGGGATGCCCTTCTCGAACGGTCCGGGCGGGTCGATGTAGGCGGAGTTCTGCCGGTTGTAGGGCGGGCTTTCCTCGACCAGCGCCTGCTCGGTTCCCGGGATCGTCACCAGGTCGTGCGCGCGCACGAAGGCAGTGAGATCGGGGATCTGCTTGCGCGCGGCGGTGACCGGTCCACCCTCTGGCTTGTCGGCCCGCATCTTGTCGAAACAGCCCTGGATGTCCTTGCCCGGGGCATAGGCGGCGCAGGCTTTCTTCAGCGCCTCCTGGTTGCGCTTGAGATCGGCCTGACCCACCGCTTCAAGCTCGTCCAGCGGGGCATCGACCGCTTCGGTCGCGGCCAGCATGCGCGAGAAACGCTCGGCTCCCAGCGCGAAGTCCTGCGTCGGCGTGGCTGCGGCGAGCCAGTCGGCGAGTTGTTGCATGGCATTTGCCGCAGCTTCGGACGTGGCCTTGAACTCGGCCTGCAGCGCAGGGTCCTGTACGTCGGCAAAGGCTGCGCGGGCATCGCCGCGATAGTACTCCGCGAAACCGCCGAAGCCGGCGACGCCCAGCTTGATGAAGCTGGCGGGCATCTGGGGCTTGAGGTTGGCGCGGATGTTCTTCGCGGCAGTCGGCACCGCCTTGAAGAAACCGATCATGGCCTTCATCCGCGTTGCCTTGTCGGCATAGTTGCGGCTGACATAGACGTTCGGGTCGAGCCCGCCGTTGATGTACCAGGTTGGGTTTGTGTGCGGCTGGTCGGCATCTTCGATCCAGAAGAGGCTGCCCTTGGCAACCTGCACCAGGTAATCGCGCTCGAACCTGTCGGCGTCGGACAGGCCGGTGAAGGCGTTCGCCCGGTCGATGACCGAGTGGAGGAAGGCGGCACGTTTGGCGAGACCGGCTTCGCTCCAGTCGGGCAGCCTGCCGTCGAACTGGTGTGCGCCCTGATAGACGGCGAAGGCAGGGTCCTGGATCATCCAGTCGTCGATGGTCTTCTGGACGAAGGCCTTCCACGCGCTTGCCGGAGCCTCGGCCGCAGGTGCGGCCGCCATCGGCGCTTCGGGAGGGGGCGCGGCGGTTGCACAGGCTCCCATTGCAAGGCAGGCCAGACCTGCCAGCAGTTTGTGTTTCATGTGATAGTGTGTCCCTATCGGTTTGGTGGAGCGACGCCCGGACCGGGGGGAGGGGCGCCCTCGATGGGACAGGTTGTGGTCTATACCGCGCCGAAGGTCCAGCCCTCGGTGCAGGCCAATTCCGGCGTCAGTTCAGCCGGTTGCCAGAGTGCCGGATCGCAGGCGGCGCGGCGCAGCCAGGCGGCGGTGAGCAGCGCGTCGCTGGTGTGATCGTCGATCGCGCCGCTGCCCCGGGCGGGCGGGGAACCCAGCGCCGCGAGCGCGTCAGCCAAGGCCTCGAACGTCGTCATCTTGGCGCGGGAAGGCGAGCGGCCTGCCGCTACGGCGGCCAGCGTCGTGTAGATCTCGACGATGACGGACCCGCGCGCCGGCAGCGGGTCGATGGGCCAGACCGGCACTGTGCCGCCAAGGCGATGGAGCATGCGCATCCCGGTCAGGCTGGACTTGCCGACTTGTGCCGCGCCGACGAGGTTGAAGTTCGAATAGGGCTTGCAGCCCGCGCGGGCCTGCGCCTCCTCGGTCACGCGCATCCGCCCGCGCCGATGTGCCGCGCCGGGCAGGTGGAATTGCTGGCCCTCCCGCCCGCCGTGACGGCGAAAATAGGCGCTGGCCCTGGCGTGGTCGACGAAACTGGTGGCGCATAGGTCCGCATCGCCCGCGCAGACCGCATCGATCAGCGCCCAGAGCGCGCGGGCATCGCCGGGGCTTTCGTTCCAGCCGGGGAAGAAGGCCCCGGCGTCGGCGAAAGGCAGCGAGATGCCGAGGTCGAGCCCGACCAGGGTGTCGTCGGGCAGGTCGTGCAATAGATGATCGAGTACGTCCTGCCGCGACCAGACGGCGTGATTGCGCGGGCGCACGATTTGCGGCGCTGCGCCGCTGAGGTCGCACAGGCCGACCGCGATGCCTTTCTGGCGCGGGCCGACAGCGCCGGACCAGTCGATCGCCATGAAGTGGCGAAAGCGCGGCCCGCCATGCGCCGCGGCGTTCACTGCTCGCGCCGCTCGGCGCGCTTGCGGTTCCACCAGTCGATGCGCTTGAGGATCTCGCGTTCGAAACCGCGCTCTACCGGCGCATAGTAGGTCTGCGGAGCCATCTCTTCGGGCCAGTAATTGTCGCCGGAAAAGCCGTCGGGCGCGTCGTGGTCGTAGGCGTAGTCCTTGCCGTAGCCGATGTCCTTCATAAGCTTGGTCGGCGCGTTCAGGATGTTGGCCGGCGGGCTGAGCGAACCGGTTTCCTTTGCGCTGCGGAACGAGGACTTGAACGCCATGTAGGCCGCATTCGATTTGGGGGCGGTGGCGAGGTAGAGGCAGGCCTGCACGATCGCCAGTTCGCCTTCGGGCGAGCCGAGGAATTCGTAGGCATCCTTGGCAGCAAGGCACTGGACGAGGGCCTGGGGATCGGCCAGTCCGACGTCTTCCGAGGCGAAACGCACCAGGCGGCGCAGGACGTAGAGCGGTTCCTCGCCCGCCGTCAGCATTCGGGCGAGATAGTAGAGCGCGGCCTGCGGATCGGATCCGCGCAGGCTTTTGTGCAGCGCCGAGATCAGGTTGTAGTGGCCGTCGCGGTCCTTGTCATAGACGGCCACGCGCCGCTGCAGGAACTGGCCGAGCCCGGCCGGGTCGAGCTTTTCCGCGATCTTGGCGGCATAGAGCGTCTCGGCCTGATTGAGCAGGAAGCGGCCATCGCCGTCGGCCGATGCGATCAGCGCCTCACGCGCCGCGGCATCGAGGGGGAGGGGGCCTTCCAGCGCCTCGGCCTTGTCGATCAGCGCACCCAGCGCCCCGGCGTCGAGGCGGTGCAGGATCAGCACTTGCGCCCGGCTCAGGAGGGCGGCGTTGAGCGCGAAGCTGGGGTTCTCGGTCGTCGCCCCGACGAGGGTGACGGTGCCGCGCTCGACGAAGGGCAGGAAGCCATCCTGCTGGGCCCGGTTGAAGCGGTGGATCTCGTCCACGAATAGCAGGGTGCGTTGCCCGGCCCTTGCGGCCACTTCGGCCTCTGCGAAGGCCTTCTTGAGGTCTGCCACCCCGGAAAAGACGGCGGAGACCGCGGCAAAGCGCATGCCCACGGCATCGGCCAGCAGGCGCGCCGTGCTCGTCTTGCCGGTGCCGGGCGGACCCCACAGGATCATCGAGGACAGGCGTCCGGCCGCGACCATGCGTCCGATCGCGCCTTCCGGACCGGTCAGGTGCTCCTGCCCGACCACGTCGGCCAGCGTGCGCGGTCGCAGCCGGTCGGCGAGCGGAGCATCCTCGCGCGGTTCGTCGGGAGGCGTTGCGGGAATATCTTCGGCAAACAGGTCGGCCATGGGGCCTATCTAGCGAGAGTCGCCCGCAATTGCACCGGTCTGCCGCGCGCGATAGGCTTGCGCCCACAAGGAAATGCAAAATGGTGGGATGCGATGGACAAAGCGACCGGCGTAGGGACCCCTTGGTACTTCTGGGTGGCAGCGCTGCTGTCGATCCCGTGGAATGCCTTCGGCTGCCTCGACTTCACCCTGACGGTGACGCGCAGCCCGACCTACCTTGCGCAGTTTCCGCCCGACATGATCGACTACATCGACACGTTTCCCGCCTGGTCCATCGTCGCCTGGGCACTGGGCACGTGGGGCGCGCTGCTTGGCTCGGTCCTGCTGGTCATGCGCTCGCGCTGGGCGATAGCGGCTTTCGCCGCCTCGCTGCTCGGTCTTGCGCTGACTACGGTCTATCAGTGGACCAGCGATGCGCCCGCGGCCGTCACCGGGGCGGGCGGCATGGTGATGAGCGCGTTGATCTGGATCGTCGCCATCGCCCTGCTCTGGTTCGCCGTGCGCATGCGTGCGCTTTACGTGCTTTCCTGAGAGCGCCTGCGCGCGGTCAGGCCCTGGCGCCGGACTTCTGGCGGATCAGGCGGATGTAGGTGTCGGCAACCGCCTGGTTGATCTTGTCCCAGCTGAACTCGGCGGCGCGATCCTCGCCTGCCTTGCCGTGCGAGAGCCGCAGTGCCGGGTCTTCGATATAGGCCTTGAGCGCCTCGGCGAACTGGTGGATCGCGCCGGGCGGCAGGAGGCGGCCGGAAACGCGATCGTCGACTAGGCTCTGGCTGCCGGTTGCGGCAGCGGCGACGACGGGCAGACCGCAGGCCATCGCCTCCAGCGTCACGTTCCCGAAAGTCTCGGTGACCGAGGGATTGAACAGCAGGTCCATGCTGGCGACGGCGCGGCCCAGGTCCGCGCCCTGCTGGAAACCGACGAAAGCGGCGCCGGGAAGGCGCGCCTCGAACCACTCGCGCGCCGGACCCTCGCCGATGACGAGGACCTTGTACTTCACCTTGCGGCGGCGCAGTTCGTCGAGCGTGTCGGAAAAGACGTCGAGGCCCTTTTCCATGACGAGCCGGCCCAGAAAGCCGATTGTCACTTCGTCGTCGGCAATGCCGTGGGCACGGCGCCAGTCGAGGTCGCGGCGGCCCGGGTGGAAAATCTCGCGGTCGACGCCGCGCGACCAGATCGAGACGTCATAGTTCATGCGCTGTTCGCGCAGCAATTGCGCCATCGATTCGGACGGAGCGACCAGAGCGTCGCAGCGGCGGTAGAAACGGCGCAGGATCGCCTCGATCACCGGTTCGCCCCAGGCCATGTTGTAGTAGCGCAGGTAGGTCTCGAAGCGGGTATGCACCGAAGCGAGGATCGGCAGGCCGCGCTTGCGGGCCCAGCTCACCGCCTGATGGCCGACCGGGTCGGGCGAGGAGACATGCACGATGTGAGGCGAGAAAGCCTTGAGATCCCTGCGTGCCTTGCCGGAAATCGCCAGTGGAACGCGATATTCCGAACGCGAGGGAATGGGCACGGAGTGGACGCCGATGAGGTCGCCGGTCGGCTCGAACGCGGGTTCGGCCACGACAGGCGCATAGACGCGCACCTTGGCGCCCTGGCGCAGGAGATACTCGGCGAGACGGTTGAGGGCCTGGTTGGCCCCGTCACGAACGTAATTGTAGTTGCCCGAAAACAGGGCGATGCGCAGGTCGGCGGTGTCCATGGTGGCGAGCGCCATAGCCTCCCCCGCCCCGCTTGGCGAGGGGGAGAGGCCCGGGATCCCATCCGAAGATGAACGAAAAAGGGCGGGGCTTGCGTTTATGTCACGCGGTGGCCGCCGCCCGGATGGAGTGTGTCAGAGGATCAGTGGCGATAACGCCGTTCGTAGCGGTAATCGCGGTCGCGATGACGGCGATCGCGACGCCAGTCGCGGCGGTCACGGTGCCAGTCACGCCGATCGTGACGCCAGTCGTGACGGTCTCGACCCCAGTTGTTTCCACGGTTCCAGCGTTCGCGGTAGTAGCGTCCGTAATAGCGATCGTAGTAACGGTCGCGATAATAGCGGTTCGGGCGACCTTCGTAATAATAGTAATAGCCCGGATGGCCGCGCACGGTCACGTAGCGGCGAGAGGGATAGTAGTCGCGGTCGTAGTAATAGCGGTCGCCATCGTCGGCGAGCGCTGCGCCGACTGCGAGGCCGATCAGGCCCGCGCCGATGGCAATGGCTGCGTCATCGCCGTCGTGATGGCGGCCGCGCGCCTCGGCCGGAGCGGCCATGGCAAGTGTCGAGGCTGCCAGCACGGCGCCGAGGCCGAGTTTGGTGGCAAGAGATTTCAGTGTGGATTTCATTTGGGCGTCTCCCTTCGGATGGCCAACCGGGTGACGGCGGTATCGGCGGGCACGTTAGAAGAGGATCATGGCAGGCCGGTACTGAACCGCCACTGAACTTGTCGCGATTTGTAATAAGGCGTGCGCTGCTCGCGGCAGGCCGATGGCCGGGAGACACATCCCCACCCTTCGACAGGCTCAGGGTGAGTGTCCTGGAGAGTGCCCGGGCAATCTAAGCCCTGCTTCAAGAAAAAAAGCCTCCCCGAGATGGCCCGGGGAGGCTTTTTTGGATCGGTTTACGCCGCTTCCTTCTTGCGGCTGGCCTTCTTGCGCTCGTGCGGATCGAGGATCGCCTTGCGCAGACGGATCGACTGCGGCGTGACTTCGACCATTTCGTCGTCGTCGATGTAGGCGATTGCCTGTTCGAGCGTCATGACCCGCGGCGGGGTCAGGCGGATGGCGTCGTCCTTGCCGGTCGAACGGAAGTTCGTCAGCTGCTTCGACTTCATCGGGTTGACTTCGAGATCGTCGGGCTTGGCGTTCTCGCCGATGATCATGCCCTCGTAGATCTTCTCCTGCGGCTTGACGAACAGCACGCCGCGATCCTCAAGGCTGTTGAGCGCGTAACCCACTGCCTCGCCGGTGCCGTTGGAGATCAGCACGCCGTTGAGGCGGCCCTCGATGGGACCCTTGTGCGCGTCGTACTTCTCGAACAGGCGGTTCATGATGCCGGTGCCGCGGGTGTCCGAAAGGAACTCGCCGTGGTAGCCGATCAGGCCGCGCGAGGGGGCCGAGAAGGTGATGCGGGTCTTGCCTGCGCCGGAGGGACGCATGTCGGTCAGCTCGGCCTTGCGGCGCTGCATCTTCTCGACGACCGTGCCCGAATATTCATCGTCCACGTCGATCACGACGGTTTCGTAAGGTTCGGTGCGCTGTCCGTTCTCGTCGGTCTGGAACAGCACGCGCGGGCGGCTGATGCCCAGTTCGAAGCCCTCGCGGCGCATCGTCTCGATCAGGACGCCAAGCTGGAGTTCGCCGCGACCGGCAACCTCGAAGCTGTCCTTGTCCGCCGATTCGGTGACGCGGATGGCGACATTGGTTTCCGCTTCGCGCATCAGGCGATCGCGGATCATGCGGCTGGTCACCTTGTCGCCTTCGCGTCCGGCGAGCGGGCTGTCGTTGACGGCGAAGCGCATGGCCAGCGTCGGCGGGTCGATCGGCTGGGCCTGGATCGCCTCGGTGACCGAGGGATCTGCGATGGTGTTCGACACGGTCGCCTTCTCGAGTCCGGCGAGCGCGATGATGTCGCCGGCGCGGGCTTCATCGACGGGCACGCGGTCGAGGCCGCGGAAAGTCAGGACCTTGGTGGCGCGGCCGGTTTCGATCACCTTGCCGTCCATGTCGATGGCACGGATCGGGTCGTTGACCTTGAGCGTGCCCGACTGGACGCGGCCGGTCAGCACGCGGCCCATGAAGTTGTCGCGGTCGAGCAGGGTGGCGAGGAACGAGAACGGCGCGTCGACGTCGAGGTTCGGCGCGGGAACGTGCTCGACGATCTTTTCGAACAGCGGGGTCAGGGTGCCTTCGCGCGCGTCGGGATCGTAGCTGGCGTAGCCGTTGCGGCCCGAAGCGTAGAGCGTCGGGAAATCGAGCTGCTCGTCATTGGCGTCGAGGCTGACGAAGAGGTCGAACACTTCGTCGAGCACTTCGGAGTGACGGCCGTCGGGGCGGTCGATCTTGTTGACGACGACGATCGGCTTGAGGCCGAGGCCGAGCGCCTTGCCGGTGACGAACTTGGTCTGCGGCATCGCGCCTTCCGAGCTGTCGACCAGCAGGATCACGCCGTCGACCATCGAGAGGATGCGTTCCACCTCGGCGCCGAAGTCGGCGTGGCCGGGGGTGTCGACGATGTTGATGCGATAGCCGTTCCACTCGATCGAGGTCGGCTTCGCAAGAATGGTGATCCCGCGCTCCTTCTCGAGGTCGTTGGAGTCCATCGCACGCTCTTCCACGCGCTGGTTGTCGCGGAAGGTGCCGGACTGGCGGAAAAGCTGGTCCACAAGCGTGGTCTTGCCGTGGTCGACGTGCGCAATGATCGCGATATTGCGCAGGGGAAGCGGGGCGGACATCGTTAGCCTTACAATTCGAGGGGGCCAAATGGCATCATCGCGATGCCGTTTGCTGCACCGCAAAATTGCCGCGCCCTTAGCCGATACAAGTGATTCCGGCAAGCGGTACTGCTTGTGATCACAATCGTACAGTTGCTGTGGCGCGCGTGCCACAAGCATCGCCTATTCGTCCCGAATGGCAATGACTTAATTGTGTCCCCTTGAATTCCCTCGTAATTGTCCAAGCATTGAATGCGGCGCGTACTGTGCAGCGATAGACACAGGCCGCCCGACGGGTTTGTACAGCGAGGATTGCATGAAAGGCATTTCTGTTGCCGCCGCCGCGGAGTTCTTCCGTGTGCGCGGAGCGAGCACGGCGCGTCGCCGTCAATTCGCGCGCATGGGCTTGATGACTGGCGTTGCCGCGGCGGCTTGTGTCTGGGCACCCACAGCCTTGGCCCAGAATGCCGAAGATGCAACGCTCACAGGCGACGAAATCGTCGTTACCGCGACCAAGCGCGAGCAGACCCTGCAGGACGTGCCGGTCTCCGTCGCGGTAACCAGCGGTGAAACCATCGAGCGCGCGCAGGTCCGCGACCTGAAGGACCTGCAGACGCTCGTGCCATCGCTGCGCGTCAACCAGCTGCAAAGCTCGGCCAACACCAATTTCTACATTCGCGGCTTCGGCAACGGTGCCAACAATGCCGGGATCGAACCCTCGGTGGGCCTCTTCGTCGATGGCGTCTATCGTTCGCGCTCGGCTTCGATGATTGCCGACTTCCCGGATGTCGAACGGATCGAAGTTCTGCGCGGGCCGCAATCGACGCTGTTCGGCAAGAATGCCTCGGCCGGCGTGATTTCCATTGTCACGATGAAGCCGCAGTTCGAACTGGGCGGCAACTTCGAGGCGACTTACGGCAATTACGATGCAGTGACCGTGAAGGGCCGCGTCACCGGACCGGTCAGCGATACCATTGCGGTGAGCCTTGCCGGCGGGCTCAACAAGCGCGACGGCATCGTCCGCGACCTCGGCACCGGCAAGCGCACCAACGACCGCGACCGCTGGTTCACGCGGGGCCAGTTGCTGTTCGACAACCACGACGATCTGCAGGTTCGCCTGATCGGCGACTACGGCAAGATCGACGAGAACTGCTGTGCTGCGGTCAACTTGCGCCAGGCCCTGCCGACGGCGGCGATCTTCGCGCTTGGCGGCGTCGTGAACCAGCCGGACGAGAAATTCGACAACGTCACCTACAACAACCGGCTTTCGACCAACGACATCGAGAACTGGGGCCTTTCCGGGCAGGTCGACTACGATCTTGGCGATGTCCAGCTGACCTCGATCACGGCCTATCGTCGCTCAAATATCGTGACCGACCAGGATTCCGACTTCTCGAGCGCGGACCTTCTGGAACGCAATTTCCAGGACTTGCGGATCAAGACCTTCACCCAGGAACTGCGTGCCAACTTCGACATCGGCGAGCGCATCCACGGGCTCGTCGGCGCTTACTATTTCAACGAGAAGATCGACCAGAACAACGAGGTCTACTGGGGCAATGACGCCCGCAGCTACGCCAATCTGCTCGTCCAGAGGCTCTCGGGGGGGGCGCTGAGCATCCCGACACTGGAGACGACCTTCGGCGCGCTGGAAGGCGATCCGACAAAGTATGTCGGCACGTTCTACACGCCCGGCACCGGCCTGACCGAAGCCTACAAGCTCAAGAACGAGGCCTATTCGTTCTTCGGCCAGCTCGACTTCGAGGTCGCCCCGGGCCTGACCGTGACCGGCGGTCTCAACTATACCCACGACAAGAAGCGCTTTGCGACCGGGACGACGGCGGACGATACTTTTGCTGGCATCGACCTCGATGCGGCGGCCTATGCCCCGTTCCGGCAGGCGCTGCTTTACCAGGGCGCGCTCCAGCAGGGTTTTTCGCCAGGCGATGCCGCTGCCTATGCGGCAGGCAATGCCAATAACCCGGCCGCCAATCCGCTCGCCCCGCTGCGGGCGCTGCAGTACTTCCCGCCATTCATGAACGTGCCCAATGCGGTGGAATCGGGCAAGGTAAGCGATGGCGACTTCAGCTACACCGCGCGCGTGGCATATGACCTGACGCCGACGGTCAATGTCTATGCCAGCTATGCGACGGGCTACAAGGCGGCCTCGGTCAACCTCTCGCGCGACAGCCGGCCGACCGCGACCGATCTCGCTGCCCTGCGGCAGCAGGGGCTTGCCGTCACCAACCTGCGCGCCGGCAGCCGCTATGCCGACCCCGAGGATTCGACGGTTTACGAAGCCGGTCTGAAGGGCGACTGGGGCCTCGTTACCGCCAATCTTGCGGTGTTCAAGCAGACCATCAGGAACTTCCAGTCGAACATCTTCACCGGTTCAGGCTTCCTGCTCGCCAATGCGGGCAAGCAGTCGGTCTTTGGTATCGAGTTCGAAGGTACGGCCAAGCCTGTCGAGCCGCTGCTCCTGAGCCTGTCGATGACTTACCTCGACGGCAAGTACGACAGCTTCGCATCATCGGGTGTGGGCGACATCAGCGGTTCGACGCCGCCGGGATATTCGCCGCTCTCGGTCACCTTCGGCGGCCAGTACACGCAGGAGATCGGCAACGGCGATGCCCTGATCCTGCGCGGCGACTATCACTACGAGGCGCCGTTCATGCTGGTGGAGGGCTTGCCGGGCCTGACCGTCAAGGATCCGGCCACCGGCGCGATAGTCGATGCCACTGACGCGATCCAGGCAGCGCGCGACTTCAAGCAGGACATCAACGAGCTGAGCGCCTCGCTGACTTATGCGATGGCGAACGGCGTCGAAGTGTCGGTCTGGGGACGCAACCTGCTCAACGACCGCTCGATCCTGCAGATCTTCGACAGTCCGGCGCAGCCCGGCTCGATTTCCGGCTACCCGAACCAGCCGCGCACTTACGGCGTGGCGGCGCGCTATCGCTTCTGAAGCGAGGGCGCAGGCCGACCCCGCGGCGAGGGAGGAGACGCGGGACCGGCCGACTGATGCAGGGGTGCGAAGCCGGATGGTTTCGCGCCCCTTTTTCCTGCGCCAGTTCCATTGCCGCTGCGTTAACTTGCCGGTGGAGTGAACGGGCCTATAGTGTGGCCATACTATCGAGAGGGGCCCTTATGATCGAATACATGTTCATGCCGTTTCGGCGCTACGCCGAATTCTCAGGCCGTTCGCGGCGCATGGAATACTGGTCTTTCACCCTGCTCAATGTCATTGTCATCGCCCTGCTGGGCCTGCTGGCAGGCGTCATGGGGCTGTCGTTCTCGGCGCTGGCCGGCGGCGATGTCACCGGTACCCTGTTCAGTGCGGGAACGATGCTGCCGATAGCCCTGATCGGCATCTACGGCCTTGCAGTGATCGTGCCGAGCATCGCGGTCACGGTCCGCCGCCTGCATGACCGCGACATGAGCGGCTGGTGGTATCTGGGCTTCATCGTGTTGAGCATGGTGCCGCTGGTCGGCTTTATCGCCAACATCGCGCTGATCGTGATCATGTTCCTGCCCGGCACGCCCGGGCCGAACCGCTTCGGCGAAGATCCCAAGGACCCGACGGGCGCGCAGGTCTTCGCCTAAAGCTCCCGAAGCGCGCGCGCCGGCTTCGCACGCAGCAGCGGCAGCGAACCGGCGAGCGCGAAAGTCAGGATCAGGGCCAGCCCGGCGCACAGCACCGCGATCACGCGGGGCCAGTCGGGCAGCCATTCGAATTCGAACAGCTTGACGATCACCGCCCAAGCCATGGCGCTGCCGCTTGCCAGCGCGACGAGGGCGAGTACCAGCGCGATCAGGCCGTATTCGGCCACCTGCAGGGCGAGCAGCTGGCCCCGGCTCGCCCCCAGAACGCGCAGGATCACGTTGTCGTAGGTACGGCTGGCGCGCGCAGCGGCGATAGCGCCGAACAGCACGGCCAGCCCCGCCAGCACGGCAACCGACGCCGCGGCAAGGATCGCGGTCGACATCTGGCTGAGCAGATCGCGTGCTTCGCGCAGGATGCTGCCGGTCTCGATCACCGAACTCGACGGGAATGCGCGCGCCAGTTTCGGCAGAAGGCCGGCGGTCGAAGTGCCGGAAGGCACCTCGATGGTCGCGGCCAGCTTGTGCGGCGCATCGGCAAGGGCATTGGGCGAGAAGACCAGCACGAAGTTGAAGCCCATCGTGTCCCAGTCGATCCGGCGCAGCGCGGCCACCCGGGCGGTCCGCTCCACGCCGAGCAGGCCGATGGTCACGTAGTCGCCCACCTTGAGGCCGACGGTATCGGCGAATTTCTCGTCGAGCGAGACGAGCGGTTCGCCGCGATAGAGCTGGGGCCACCACGTGCCGGAAGTCACGCTACTGCCGTCGGGGACGTTCACTGAATAGGTCAGGCCCCTTTCGCCGCGCAGGGCCCAGGCGCCCTCGGGGATCTCGTCGAGGTCGGACACGCGCGTCATCTGGTCCTTCGGCCCATAGGCGAGGATCCGCCCGCGCAAGTTGGGCACCAGCTTGATCCCGGCACCGGGGACGGTCTGCTCGACGGCATTGCGGAATTCGTCGGCGCGGTCCTGCGGTACGTCGAGCACGAAGAAGTCGGGCGCGCGGGCGGGCAGGGTACGGCGGATATTGGCCTCGAGGCTGGTCTGCACGCCCGCGATGAGCACGAAGGCGGAGAGGCCGAAGCCAAGCGCTGTGACCAGCGCGCCGGTCTGCGAGCCGGGTCGGTGCAGGTTTGCAAGTCCTGCGCGCAGCATCGGGTTGGCCGGGCGCGGCAGGCGCCTCGCGAGAAAACCGATGCCGTGTCCGAGAAGCGCCAGCATGCCCAGCATCAGCGCCGCGCCCGCCAGGAAGCCCGAGGTCACCATCGGCTGCGCGGCATTGAGCAGCGCCAGCGCGACAATGGCCGCAAGTCCCATGCCGACCGGCAAAAGCAGGGCCTTGCGGTCGGCCGAAAGCGGAGAAACCCGCGCGCGCATCAGCGCCATTGCCGGGAAGGAGCGCGCCCGCACCAGTGGCGGCGCGGCAAAGACCAGCGCGACGAGAAGCCCGTAGGCCGCAGCCGTGGCGAGCGCGACAGGAGACACGGTGAAGCCTGTGTCGACCGGCAGCAGGGAGCCGAGCGCCTCGGCCAGCAGCGGTGTGACCAGCACGCCCGCCAGCAGCCCTGCAAGACTGCCCGCCAAGGCGGCGACGCCGACCTGCAGCAGGTAGATCCGCGCGATGTCGCCGCTGGTCGCGCCCAGCACCTTGAGAGTGGCAATCGAGTTGCGCCGCGCCTCGAGGTAGGAGGAAACCCCGCCGCCGATGCCGATGCCTGCGATGACGAGCGCGGCCAGACCGACGAGGACGAGGAATTCGCCCATGCGCCGCACGAAGCGTTCGGTCGATGGCGCGGCGCGGTCGCGGGTGCGGATCTCGAAACCGGCATCGGGGAAGTGCTTTTCGATCTGCTCCTTGACCGCGTCGGGATCGCGTCCGTCCTTCAGCTTGAGGCGGATCGCGCTACGGTACATGGCCCCTGGCGCGGTCAATCCCGCGCGCTCTGGCAGGCCGATGGCCGATATCGCGGTGTCTCCCAGCGAAAATCCTTCGCCGAGCTGTTCCGGGTCGGAAGCGATGATCCCCCCGACCTTCTGCGGCTGGCCGCCCAGACGGAAGCTGTCACCCACTTTCACGCCCAGCCGCTCGGCGGTTCCTTGCGCGATCCACACGGTCCCCTCGGGCGGCGCGCCGACCTTGCGCCCGTCGCGCAAGGTGAGCTTGCCGTAGAGCGGCCAGTCGGGGGCGACCGCCTTGAGCGCGACCGGGGCAGTAAGCTCGCCCTTCTGGGCAATCGCCTGCATGCGCAAGCCGTCCGAAATCGTGCCGAGCGATTGCAGGGCCCTGCGTTCGGCATCGGTCAGCCCGCGCTGCCAGACACGCAGTTCGACGTCACCGCCCAGGATCTGCCGCCCGCGCGTTGCCAGCTCGCTCTCGATCGAGCCGGTCAGTGTGCCGATGGCCGCAATCGCGCCCACGCCCAGGAACAGGCAGACAAGCAGTAGCCTCAGCCCCTTGAACCGCGCCGAAAGATCGCGCCGCGCGATGGTCCAGGCGGTGGCCCAGGGCAGCGTTGCGTTCATGCCGGCAGCGTGTCGCTGGCGATGCGCCCGTCGGCGATGGTCACGATCCGCTCGCAATGGCTGGCGAGGTTCTCGTCGTGGGTGATGATCAGCAGCGTCGCGCCGCTCTCCTCGCGCCGGGCAAAGAGCAGGTCGATGATCGCAGATCCGGTTCGCGCATCGAGATTGCCGGTCGGCTCGTCGGCGAAAACCAGCGAGGGACGCGGGGCCAGGGCACGGGCGATGGCCACGCGCTGCTGTTCGCCGCCCGACAGCTGTGCGGGATAGTGGCTGAGGCGATGGTCGAGGCCGACGGCTGCCAGTTCCTCATGGGCGCGCTGGCGGGCCGAGGACATCCCGGCAAGCTCCAGCGGCGTCGCGACGTTTTCCAGTGCGGTCATCGTCGGCAGGAGGTGGAAGGCCTGCAGCACCACGCCGATGCGGCCGCGCCGGGCGCGGGCCAGCGCGTCCTCGTCCATCCCGGCGAAGTCTTCACCGGCAACGGACAAGGTGCCCGAGCTTGCGCGTTCCAGTCCGGAAAGCACGGACATCAAAGAGGACTTGCCCGAGCCGGACGGGCCGAGCAGGGCGAGGGTCTGGCCTTGCGGCACGGTCAGGTCGACACCCTTGAGGATTTCGACGGCGCTGCCCCCGTTGCCCAGCGTCAGGCGCAGGTCACGGGCAACGATAGAGGCGTTGGAATGTTGGGAAAGGCTTGTCACCGCCCCCATATGGGATAGCAAAGTGCGATCCTACAAGGAGAAAGCCTTGCGCGCCCTGACAATTGCCCTGCTTACGCTCCCGCTGGCGCTGGCCGCCTGCGACAAGGCCGCGACGCCTCCGGTGGCCGAAGAGACGATGAGTGCGCTCGATGCGCCGCCGGCCATCCCGGTCATGGGGCCGGAGCGCCCGATCCTGGCCTTCGGGGATTCGCTGCTTGCCGGATACGGTCTCAACGATGGCGAGAGCTATCCTGACCGGCTCGAACAGGCCCTGCGCGCGCGCGGCATCAACGCAAGGGTCATCAATGCGGGCGTTTCGGGCGATACGACCGAGGCAGGGCTGGAGCGGCTCGACTTCACGCTGAGCAGCCAGAAGGAAAAGCCGGAGCTGGTCATCATCAGCCTGGGCGGAAACGACATGCTGCGCGGACTGCCTCCGGCGACGACACGCAACAACCTCGAGGCGATCCTGCAGCGCCTCAAGCAGGAAAACATCAAGGTCGTCCTGCTTGGCATGCTTGCCGCGCCGAACCTGGGCAAGGACTACGCGGCGAAATTCAACCCGATCTATGCGCAGCTCTCGGAGAAGTACGACGCGGCACTGGTGCCCTTCTTCCTCCAGCCGGTGATCGACAAGCCGGACCTGATGCAGCCGGACCACATGCATCCGACTGCGCTGGGCGTCGACGCCATCGTGACCGCCACGGTCGACGACGTGGCCGATGCCCTGCCGACCGGTGCGGAAGCCGAAGCCTCCGAAGCGGCATCGGACGTGGCGGTGCCGCCAACCGCCTCGGCCGGAGAGGAGCGGATGGCGCGCTGATCCGAGCGTTGCGGCTTTCGCCGGGGGGCGTCTCGGTCAGGTCTCCAAGGCCCGCTCTGGCTTGGCGGTGCCTGCGGTCTGCTCAGCGCCGCTGCACTGCACCTGCTCGCACTTCCCAGATTGCCGCTTCCTCGGCAATCGCATCGAAGGGGGCGAGTTCGGTCCCGGTGAGCCAGACTTGCGCCGAACCTGCGCGCAGGCGGTCGAACAGGGCTTCGCGGCGCACGGGGTCGAGGTGGGCGGCCACTTCGTCAAGCAGAAGCAGGCGCGGCCGGCTGCCGCTATTGTCTTCCAGCAGCTGAGAGTGGGCGAGCGTGATCGCGATCAGCATCGCTTTCTGTTCGCCAGTGGAACACTCGGCGGCGGCCTGGCCCTTGCCGGCCATGGTCACGACCACTTCGTCGCGGTGCGGGCCGGTCAGCGTGCGCTGCGCGGCGCGGTCGCGCGCCCGTCCCTCGCGCAGCGCCCGGGCGAGGGGCTCGGCATCGATCGGACCGCCCGGCTGGTAGGCGAGCGAGGGGCGCGCGAAAGGGGAATCCGGCAGCGCCGCCAGTGTCGTGTCGAGCTGGGCGACGAGATCGGCGCGCGCGGAGGCGACGGCCGCACCGGCCTCGGCGATCTGAAGTTCGATGGCATCGAGCCAGCGCGGATCGGGCGGCATGTCGTCCGAGAGCAGGCGGTTGCGTTCGCGCAGGGCGTTCTCGAGACGGGTCGCGTGCCCGGCATGGTCGGGCCGCACCGCCAGCACCAGCCGGTCGAGAAACCGCCGCCGCGCTCCTGCTCCTTCTACGAAAAGGCGGTCCATCGCCGGGGTCAGCCAGCCGATGGAGAGCCATTCGGCCAGCCGTACCGCCGGAGCTTCCGCTCCGTTGATCTGGACGAGGCGGCGCCCGGGCCGCTCGGCGGCAACGCCTGTGCCGAGGCGAACCGGCTCGCCATCCGGTGTCATCAGCAAGGCGCTGACCGCGAAGCCGCCTTCGCTGCCTTGTGCGGGCATGTCGGAGAGCCCGGCCCGGCGCAGGCCGCGTCCCGGCGCCATCAGCGAGATCGCTTCGAGCACGTTGGTCTTGCCCGCGCCGTTCTCACCCACCAGCAGGTTGAACTGCGCCGTGCCTTCCACCGCGGTCTCGCGGTGGTTGCGGAAACGGGACAGGAGGATGCGGTCGAGGGCCATCGCCCGCGTGCCTAGCCGCTCGGTGCCGTCATTGCGACCCTGCTTGCAGGCTCAGACCGCGTTCGTCTTGGCGAAGGGGTTGAAGTCGGTATTGTCGTCATAGACATCCACGCCTTCGCGCCGCTTGAGGAAACCGACGACGAGGTATGTCGCGGGCGTCAGCACGGCTTCCCACAGCGTCTTGATGATCCATTGCGTGAGCGCCAGCATCGCCACCGTGTGCGGCGTGAATCCGGGAACGCCGAGAAAGGCCAGGGGATAGAACAGTGCGCTGTCCACGCCTTCGCCGAAGATCGTCGAGCCGATCGTGCGCATCCACAGGAAGCGGCCCGCGGTCAGCAATTTCATTCGCGCCAGCACGAAGGAATTGACGAATTCGCCGGCCCAGAAGGCGACCAGCGAGGCAAGGACGATCCGCGGCGTCTGGCCGAAGATCGCATAATAGGCCGCCTGGTTGGGTGCAGTCACTTCCTTGCCCGCCACCATGTAGCTGGCCGAAGCGAGCGCCCAGTCCGGCGCTGCGGGAATGTTGACGACCACCAGCGACATGACGACCATGAACAGCAGCGCGAAGAAGCCTGCCCAGATGCATCGGCGCGCATTGGCGTAGCCGTAGACCTCGGTCATGACGTCACCGATGATGTAGGAAATCGGGAAGAACAGCACTCCTGCCCCGAAGGTGATCGTGCCCACCAGCGGCAGCGCGACTTGCGCCTGCTTGGCCGCTCCGATCAGGTTCGACAGCAGCAGGATCACCACGAAGGCGGTCATCACGTAGTCGAAATAGCGGAAGTGGCGGCGGGCGCCGGTCTGACCGTCAAGGCGGGTCAGGTGGGGTTGCGCGTCGGGCTGCGTGCTCATCACCTGTGCGTAACCTGCAACGCCGTGCAGGCAAAGGGGACTTTCAACAGGCCTCGCGGTTTGCGCTGCGCGAGAACCGCGCTATGGGGACCCGCGTGCGCGCCCGTAGCTCAGCTGGATAGAGCACGAGCCTTCTAAGCTTGGGGTCGCAGGTTCGAACCCTGCCGGGCGCGCCAGCCTTCTGCAGCAGCAACAAGACCGAAGCTGCGAGCGTTAGTCGGGCCGGAAGGCGAAGCGATGAAAATCGCGGCCGGAGCGAAGCGAAATTCTATTGAAGTCGGCAGCGGGCTCGCCGATAATGCTGCGGTGCAAAAATATCTCAAGACAGCCTTCTGGACGGCGATGGCGTTCGCCGTTGTCATGGCAATCCTGCCCGACTCCAACGACCTGCACGGTATCGTACCGGATAAAATCCAGCACATGGCGGCATTTGCGAGCCTGGCGATCCTTGGAACGCTGGCCTATCCGCGTATTCCGCGGTTGCTTCTGGCGTTAGGACTCGTCGTGGTGGGCGCTCTGATCGAAGTGGTGCAGATGATCCCTGCGCTGCATCGCGATGCGGAATGGGGAGACCTGTTCGCCGATAGTTTCGCTGTCGCGCTAATCCTGGTTTGCATGCAGTTCGTGCTCAAGGCGCTGCCCAACCGCTAGGAGAGGCGGGGCAGGCAGCGCGAGCTCAAGCACTCCGGCAAGATCCTGATCCCGACTTCCTCCTTGCTAGCGGGTGGTGTCGCCGGGAATTGTTGGCCTTGCCGGGGCATTTCAGAACCGGTGATTGCGGCAATTTCGCGCGAGTCCGAAGTGTTCTGCGCGCACGGAACGGCACCTTACTGCTGTTAAATAAGTTTAATCGTTGTTGCTTTGAGACGAATTCGTTTCGCCAGCTCTTATAACTTATGGTAGTTTCCATGGTTAGTGGAGGAGTGTGGGGCAGCTTGATGAGACGTGCTTCCCAATTCGTCTTGAATATGACTGCCGTGAAGACCCCATTCGCGGATGACACCAAGTGTCCGACGCTCTGCCACAAGGGGAATTGTCAGGTCAGACTAGCGCCATGACTCGCTGATGATTCAACCGTTAACGCCGGCCGGTACAAGCCCCCCTGCTATTGCGTAGCCGGCACGGCACTGGTCCCGGCGCCGGATTCAGAGCAGCTGCCATGCTTCTCGCTTCTGGCGTCGGGACTTCGGTCTTGGCCTGGCGCTACCGCCGATCCCGGCATTTTCCCGTCATTCCTTACGCGGCCCAAGGGTCGCCGTTCTCGAGGTGCAGCTCGGGAAATTGTACAATTGCGACATTGCAGTCGGTTCACGGGACGGCGCGCGCTCATGTCAAGTAAATCACGAAATAGCAGATGTTCCGGTAGTCTTTCCCAAGTGTCCGGTTTTGCGTTATTATTTTAAATTGAATTGGATGATAGTCCGCATTAACCTTCCTAAGCCCTGAACTCTATGCGAGCATTTTCTTGCCGAATGGAGAGAGAAGCAGTGACGCGGCAGGACTTTTCATTATTTGACAGCATCGATGCACGAAGTGCCGCGCCGTTCTTCGTCATGCGACGGAGCAGGATTCCCCCCGCAGACTTTCAGGCGATCAAGCCCGGGTTACAGGGCCCGATTGAGATCGCCCCCGCGAGGCGGCGTCTCTCTCATGACTTTCCGCCTCCTGCCTGCATTACCACCGAGGCAGGCCGGGGGCGGAAAATTGTCCGCATCGCGCGGCACCTCCAATGATTGCGTACATCGCCTGCCGCTCCCTTGGGGTATCTGTCCTTGCCGGCCTGTCGCTTGCTGCAGGAGGGCGCGGTACGGGCAATGAGGAAAAGCCGCTTGTGCCGCCAAGCGAGGAGGTCACTACCGTTGCCGAACCCATGGCCATTGCCAGTGAAGCGGCCATGCAGACGCCCGGGGCGCCCTTGGCCCCGTTGCCCGTCGCGGTGACCGAGCCGCGCATTCCCGCAAAGCCCCCGGTCCGCGACTTCGCCCGGGTACCCGGCGGACTTGAAGGAAAATGCCTTGCCAGCGTGGGAGAGGTGACCCACGCGCCCGTCCTGGGCACCCGAAGCATCGACGGGAGTGGGCCGACGATCAAGATCTACGTGAATGTCCAAGGCGCCCATGCTCCATGGCTGTGCCGGGGCAATCGTGACGGCACCATTGCCGGGGTCATGTACACCGGGAGCGAGGGCGAACTTTGAACCCTGTCACCTATCCTGCGATGTCTCTGTCCAGACGGCTGCAATGCCGTGGAGGGATGCGAAGGTGAGGTGGCTCTTCGGAATATTCCTGGCGCTTTACATCCTTGCGCTTGTGACCCTGACCATCGGTACCTTCGGTTGGTTCGGGCAGGAGAATGATCCGCTCTCGGCCGTTTTTCTCATGCCGCTGGGGCTGCCCTGGAACCTGCTGGCAGACCGCGCCGGGCTGGGCTCATTGGCGGGCGCAGTCCTCGCGCCCGGCGTGAATCTCGCCATTCTCGGCTTTCTTGCAAAGATGTTCCCGCCATCGGAGGAGGGGCGCGACGGGCGCCGGGATGGCTGACCTGGGCCCGAAGGCGGCCTTTATTTGTCCCGAATGCCGAGCATACCGGCTTGCTGGCGCAGGTAATCGGCCTTGCCCGGATTGGCGGCGATGGCGTCGGTGAGGGCCTTTTGCGCCTTTTCCGGCTGGTCGAGCGTGCGGCGGCTGCGCATGAGCATGATCCATCCGTCGATATTGGACGGATCGCTTTCCAGCCGCTGTTCAAGGCGTGACACCATGCCCTCGGCCATGTTGCGCTGCTCGCCGGGTGCGATGCGCGAGGCATTGGCGAGGTCCTGTGCGCTGGGGCCGGGAATGCCGCGGGCTGCAGCCGGAAGTGAAGCGCCGGCCGGAGCGCTGGAGGCGGCCTTGCCGTTCGCTGCGGCGAGCTTGTCGGCAACGTCGATCTGGTGGATCTTGCCCACCTGTTCGATGGTGCGCACGAGGTCGGCACGCCAGGGCGCATCGGCCGGACTGTCCTTCAGCAGTGCGATCCAGTCGTCCACGGCGCCCTGGTGATCGCCGGACAAGTCGCGCTTTACTGCCATGAAATAGCGCGAGCGCGGGTCCTTGGGGTCGATGGCGATGGCCTTTTCGAAAGCGCTGACGGCGCGCGGCGGCATCGGATCGCGATCGCTGGCCATGACCCGCGCCTCGCCAAGCGCGGACCAGAGGACGGCGGTGCCGGGCGCCAGCTCGGTTGCCTTGCCGTAGGCGTTTGCCGCTTCGGCGAATCGCGCCGCCTCGAAATAGGCGAGCCCAAGGCGTTGCCAGGCTGCAGAATCCTTGGGCGTGTCCTTGGCCGCTTTCTCGAGATCGTCGATCGAGGCACTGGCCGGCAAAGAAGTTGATGCGGCCATGGCAGCATTGCCTGATGCAGTGTTAACCTCGTCACCGCGCAGTATCGCAGCCCCCACGGCCCCGGCGGCGACAAGTCCTGCAAGTACCAGAGCGATTCTTTGCGGACGAAATATTGTCGTCGTCGGTTGTGTCATCGCTATTTCCCATTCATTACAGTACCGTCGGCTGAGGGGACAGGCCACGGATCAGCTTTGCGCAAATGCGGTTTTTCGCGTGGCTTTGCAATGTTCGGTCGGCACGACGAGGGGGAAGTTGTGAAAGATCGCGTCCGTATCGCTATTATCGGCTCCGGCCCCGCAGGCATGAGCGCGGCGGGCAGGGCGGCCAGGCTGGGCATGTCGCACGTCCTGCTGGAAAAGACCGATCACCTGTCCGACACCATCTTCAAGTACCAGAAGGGCAAGCACGTCATGGCGACGCCTTCCTCGCTGGTGCTGCGATCCGATTTCGAGTTCGATGCGGGCAAGCGTGAACAGATCCTCGGGATTTGGGACGAGCAGGCCGCAAGCAATGCGATCACTGTGCGTTACAAGTCGGAAGTCACCAAGATCGAGGGCGAAAAGGGCGCGTTCGTCCTGACGCTCAAGGGCGGGGACACGATCGAGGCCGAAGCGGTGATTCTGGCCATCGGCACCCAGGGCAACCCCAACCGCCTGCGCTGCGAAGGCGCAGACATGCCGCATATCCAGTACCAGCTGGACGATCCCACCGAATATGTGGACGAGCACATTACCGTCGTGGGTACCGGCGATGCCGGGATCGAGAACGCGCTGGGCCTGGCTGCCGATCCGGCGCAGGGCAATGTCGTCACGATCCTTAACCGCGGTACCGAATTCGCGCGAGCCAAAGAGGCTAACGTCAAGCTGCTGATGGAGGCCGAAGCCGCCGGACGCATCATCATCCGCAATGAGACGACGCCGGCGCAAGTGCGGCCCGGCGAACTTCTGCTCGATACCCGCGACGGGCAGGAAACCATTCGCTGCGACCGCATCATTGCGCGCACCGGCTCGGCCCCGCCGCGCAAGTTCGTCGAGGATTGCGGCATCGAATTCACCAGTCCCGAGCGCGAGGCCTTCCCGGTGCTGTCGCCGGTATTCGAGACGACGCGCCCGGGCATTCACGTCATCGGCGCGCTGGCGGGCTATCCGCTGATCAAGCACTGCATGAACCAGGGCTACGACGTCGTCGAATTCCTCAACGGCAATACCGGTCTCAAGCCTGCCGACGAACCGATCCTGGCGGAGAAGTTCGCGGCCCTTCCGGGCCGGCGCAGCGTCGATGAATGGCTGGAACTGTTCGGCGGCCGGATCGAGATCTTCCGCGACATTTCAGCGCTGCAACTGCGCGAACTGATGCTCGATTCCGACGTCAGTGCTTTCCGCAAGGGGGAGGCGGTATTCCAGCGCAACGAGCCGGGCTCCTCGCTCTTCGCCATCGCCGAAGGTTCGGTGGCGGTGGAGGTCAACAAGGACGATCCCTCCATCACCGTGCCGATCGGGCAGGGCTCCATCTTCGGCGAGGTCGGCCTCATTTCCGGCCGCCGCCGCGGCTCCACCGTGCGCGCGGCGCAGGACCTGATCGTCGTTGAACTTTCGCGTTCCGCCGCGCTGAAGATGATGGCGACGGCCCCGGCCGCGGCCAAGGTCGTCAACCGCATCGCGATCGAGCGCCAGCTCCTCCAGATATTCGGCTCGGGCCTCACCCCGGACGACATCGCCGAGCTGGTCGACGGGGCGGAAGTCAAGGAACTGCGCGCCAACGAAGTGCTGATGAAGGAGGGCGAGGAAGGCACCGACATTTTCATCATCCGCCGCGGTTCGATGATCGTCGAGCGCCAGATCGGCGGCAAGCCGGTGTTCCTCAGCTACCTTCCGGCCGGCGCCTATGTCGGCGAGATGGCCGTGATCGATGGCTCGCGCCGGTCCGCGACGGTGCGAGCGGCGATCAAGTCCGAAGTCATCCGCCTGCCGGGTGAGGCTTTCGTGCGTCTGCTGGCGCGCAAGCCCCAGCTCAAGCAGAAGGCCTTCGCCGAGATGGAGCGACGGCGCGAGATCAATACTTTCGTCGAAGGGCGCAAGGAGAACTTCTCGAGCGTCGTCGACATGTATTCCCAGACCGCGCAGTTCCTGGTCGACAACGGCATCGGCGAGGCGACCGACGTGCTGTTGATCGACGAGACGCTCTGCGTGGGATGCGACAATTGCGAGAAGGCCTGCGCCGACAGCCATGACGGCCTCTCACGGCTCGACCGCGAGGCGGGGACGACTTACGCGCATCTTCATGTACCGACTTCGTGCCGCCACTGCGAACATCCGCACTGCATGGCGGATTGCCCCCCCAACGCGATCCAGCGGGGCCCGGACGGGGAAGTCTTCATCGACGAGACCTGCATCGGCTGCGGCAATTGCCAGCGCAATTGCCCTTATGGCGTGATCCGCATGGATTCGGTGCCACCGAAGAAGCCCTCGATCCTCTCGTGGCTGTTCCTCGGCAAGGGGCCTGGGCCGGGTGAGCCGAGCAAGGCCTGGCGCAAGGCGCATGCCGACGGCGTCGAGCGGCCCAAGCAGGCGATCAAGTGCGACATGTGCGCCGGGATCGACGGCGGGCCCTCCTGCGTGCGCGCCTGCCCTACCGGGGCGGCAATCCGCGTTTCGCCGGAGGCCTTCCTCTCGGTCGCCAAGCTGGCGGAGGGCGAATAATGGCCAGTGCATCCGAAACCGGCCACGTTGCCAACCGCGAATATCGCAGCGATCACGAGGGTTTCCTGCGTCATCGCGGCTTCCGCTGGATGAAGATCGCGACCGCGCTGTGCGTGGTGTGCATCGCGGCCTATTTCCTCACCGATCCCAAGCCGCGGCCCGGCGGCGGTACCTGGATCGGCTATACCCTGGGCACCATCGGCGCCCTTTTGATCGTCTGGCTCTCGCTGCTGGGCATCCGCAAGCGCGCGATCACCGAGGGGCGCTGGTCCCTCAAGGCCTGGACTTCGGCGCACGTGTACCTTGGCCTTTCGCTGATCGTCGTGGCGACGCTGCACACCGGCTTCCAGCTTGGCTGGAACGTCCACACCCTGGCCTATGCGCTGATGATGCTGGTGATCGTCTCGGGCATGTTCGGCATCTGGGCCTATGCTTCGCTGCCCACCGCGCTCAGTTCCAATCGTGAGCAAATGACGCAGGGACAGATGGTCGACGCCATTCGCGCGCTGGACCGTCAGCTAAACGAAGCCGCGCAGCCGCTTGCGCGCGGGCCGTCCGATCTGGTGCTGGCAGCACTGGAGGAAGACCCGTTCTCGCCGGGCCTGCTGCGCCGCCTTTCGGGCCATTACCCGGGCTGCACGACGCAGAAGGCGCTGGAAGGGCTGGCGCTTTCCGGCTCTGCCGATCCGGCGATCGAACGGGTGGAAAAGCTGCTGGTCCGGCGAAAGGCCCAGCTCGAGAGGATGCGCCGGCACATGCGCCTCAAGGCCATGCTGGAGGTGTGGCTCTACGTCCATGTACCCGCCACGATGGCTCTGCTCGCGGCGCTGACCGCCCACATCGTTTCCGTGTTCTATTACTGGTGAGGGCGGCATGACTTTCAGGATCCGCCAGATCGAGCAGACCGCGACGGGACGCGAAATCGTCCGCGACCGGGACATTGCCGGCGAAACCCTCAGCATCGGGCGTTCGGCCGAGTGCGACATTCACTTGCCCGACCTCGCGGTGGAGCCGCGTCACGCCGAAGTCTCGGCCGTTTCGGGCGCACGGCTGCGCGTCGAGGCGGTGGGCACGCTTGGCTTCGTCGTCGATGGTGCGGAAACCCGCTCCGCTTCCATCGACAGCCTCGGCGGCGCCGAGCTGGGCTTCGGCACTTACCGCATCACCGTCTCGCAGGATGAGGACGGCGCGGTACTGCTTACCGTCCGCAAGGCGGAAACCGCCGCGACCCGTTCGGGGAACCTCGAGGAGAAGCGCGGCTTTTCGCTGGGCGGCGTTCTGCCGGGCAAGCGGCGGATGTCATGGGCGCTGGCGATCGTCATAGTCCTGGCGTTCCTGGCGCTGCCGATCGTGACCAACATCATGAGCGTGAAGGGGCCGCAGGCCGCGGACAAGAGCAGCGTCATCAACGACGGCAGCTGGAACCCGGGCGAACTGAGCCTCGCGCACCACTCGCTGACCGACAAGTGCGTGGCCTGCCACGTCAAACCATTCGAATCCGTACGGGACGAGACTTGCCGCAGCTGCCACAAGGACGTTCACGATCACGCACCGGCGGTGCGTCTCGCAGCGGCGCGCGGCAACCTGCCGCTGGGGCAGGCAGCCTTGTGGAAGGTGGCCCATGCTTTCGGCAAGGAAGGTCCCGGCGCCTGCCAGGATTGTCACTCGGAGCACAAGGGGCCGACCCGTCTGACCGCGCCCAGCCAGCAGTTCTGCGCCGATTGCCACGGCCAGCTCAAGAGCAACCTGCCTGACACGCGGCTTGGCGATGCCGGCGATTTCGGCAAGCTGCACCCGCAGTTCACCGCGCGGGTGATCACCGATCCGGTGACGAGGCATCCGTCCTTCGTCTCGCTCGACAGCAAGCTGCGCGAGGACAACGGCCTGACTTTCCCGCACAAGCTGCACCTCGATCCGATGGGCGGCGCCGCGCGCATGGCCAGGAACATCGGGGCAGAGCGCGGCTATGGTTCCAACGGGCTGGAGTGCAAGGACTGCCACCGCAAGACCGAAGAGGGCGTACGCTTCAAGCCGATCGACATGGAGCGTGACTGCGAGGGTTGCCACAGCCTTGCCTACGAGCGCGTCGGCGGCATCGTGCGCCGCCTGCGCCACGGCGACGTCGAGCAACTGACCGCAGACCTGCTGGCGGCCAAGTGGGATCACAGCAAGCCGCTCGTCTCCAACCGCAAGCGCCCGGGCGAATATGCCGAGGGCGGGCTCTACCAGTTCCGTTATTCGGGCGGCGCCTGGCCGGGGCTGCAGCTTGACGTGGCGCTGTCGAAGGACGGCATCTGCGGCGAGTGTCACCGCCCGACGCGGATCAACGGCCGGCCCGGCGTCGTGCCGGTATCGCAGCCGATGCGCTATTTCGATCACGGCTGGTTCGACCATGCCGCGCACAAGCAGGAGAAGTGCACCACCTGCCACGCCGCAGAGACCTCGACCAGCGCCAGCGACGTGTTGCTGCCGGGGATCAAGACCTGCCGCACGTGCCATCTCGGTGAGGACGCACCCAAATCGAAGGTGCCATCGAGCTGCGCGATGTGTCATGGTTATCACATCACCGAGACGGGTTCGGCGGACCGGAAACCGGACGTCAACCTGTCATCTCCTAAGAAGGTCGCACTTCGGAGGGAGTAAGGCCCATGAATGGCATCAACGCAGGCTTCGCAAGGAAGCCCCAGTGCTGATCGCGCAGATTACGGACCTGCACATCGGTTTCAGCGGAAGCGAAACGGGGGGCTACAACACGCATCGCCTGAAGGCCGTGCTGGAACGCCTGGTGGATGGACCGAACCGGCCCGATCTCTTGCTTATGTCCGGCGACATGACCGAGTTCGGCGACCCGCAAAGCTACGCTCGACTGGCCGAGCTGGTGCGTGACTGCCCGTTTCCGGTGGCGCCCATGGTGGGTAACCACGACATGCGCGCAGCAATGCTGCAAGCCTTCCCGGACTGCCCGGACAATAGCGGCTTCGTGCAGTACGCGATCGATCTCGGCCCGCTGCGGGTTCTGGTGCTCGATACGCTGGAGGAAGGCCGCCATGGCGGCGCCTTCTGCGAGGCGCGCGCGGCGTGGCTGTCTGCGGAACTGGCAGCGCACCCCGACCGGCCGACCGTCATCGCCATGCATCACCCGCCATTCGAAAGCGGGATCGACTGGCTCGACAGCGATGAGCGCGAACCGTGGATCACCCGTCTGACCGAGGCCGTCTCGGGCCACGCCCAGATCAGGGGGATCGTTGCCGGGCACCTGCACCGCCCGATCCACACCCTGTGGGAAGGTATCCCGGTCACCGTGGTCGGCTCAACCGCAGCGACGGTTGCGCTCGATCTGAACCCGGTTGACCCGGACAGGCCGGACGGGCGTACGATGATCTCCTCCGAGCTGCCGGTCTATGCCCTGCATCGCTGGGACGGCCGCCGTCTCGTTTCCCATACCGAGGCCGTCGGTGCGCTCGACGCTCTGGCGCGCTATGACGAGGCGTTTCAGGAAGTGGTGCGGGTGATCGTGGGCGAACGGCCCGATTGACGCTGGCGATGGTCCCGAAGCCGATTCGGGACCTGGTCTCTCTAAGGGCTGCGCTGCGCCATTCACCCCGATCCGGTCGAAGGGTGGGAGGCGCCCAGCGCCCCCGCAGTCCCTCTGTCAGATCAGCGCTTGGGCACCCAGACGCTCATGTCGACTTCGTCGGTTACCTTGAAGGGCACGCCGCGGCGGTTGATGAACAGGCGCTCCATTTCCTCGCGGGTGAAGGGGCGTGAGCCGAGGCGACCGAAGACGGCCATCTGGCCACCGGTTTCGTCGACACCGCGGTCGCGGTCGAGGCCCTTGGAGAGGGCGCGGGCCGGGCTTGGCGTCCTGGCCCATGCGATCAGCTCGGGCTTGGGCGCGGGCGAGAAGCCGTAGAAGTTCGGCTGGCTCGAAGGCGAGGTGAGCTGCAGCACCTTGAGACCGTTGCGACCGTCAGCGACATAGGCGAACAGAGAGGCATTGGTCGAACCGACGATGACGTCCTCGGCATCGTCGAGCTGCCCGTCGAAAGTCACCTTCTGGTAGATGCGCGGGTTGGGCGGGCTGCGCACGTCGACGATGACGAGGCCGTCCTGCTTGGCCGCGACATAAGCGTAAGTGCGTGCGACGTAGATGCGGCGGGCATCGGCCAGTGGCACCGTCGCCTGCGGCACCGCGATCGGGTTGCGCAGGTTGGTGACGTCGAAGAGCTTGAGGCCCTCCTTGTCGGTCACCCACAGGTAACGGAACTGGACCGCGCTGGCGCGGGCGTCTTCAAGCGGGCGTACGGCCGAGAGCTGCGGGTGCAGCGGGTCGTGCAGGTCGACGACGACGAGTCCGGCCTTGGCGGTGATGTAGGCCACTTCGCCCGCCAGGATGATGTGCCGCGCACCGTCGAGAACGTGATCCGGGTTCCAGGTCACCGCGCGCTTGAGCTTGTTGTTGCGGAATTCGCCATCGGCCATCGTGTCGATGTTGACGAGGATCAGGCCCTCTTCGCTGTCGGTGATGGCTGCATAGCTGTAGATCGGTTCGAAAGCCTGTTCCTGGTTGGCGTCGCGCAGCGTGAACGGTGTGCCATCGGCCTTGTAGAGCGTCTGGCCCTTGTCGTCCTTCAGGATCGTCGCTTCCATCGTCCGGTTGCGTGTGGGGGCAACCGGCTGGTTGGTCGCCAGCGCCATGCAGGTCGCGTTCTTGGTCTTCACGTGGGTGTTGTGGCCCAGCGGTGAGAAGGGCGCCGAGACGACCGCGTCGGAGAAGCCCTTGTTGGCCACCGAGGCGACGTCATAGACCTCGAAGCCGCCCTTGCCCTCGGCCACGAACATGTACTCGCCGCGAAGCTGGAGGCAGCCGACCTCGCCGCTGGTGCCCTGCGTCACATTGCGGAACTGCTCGAAGGGATGGGTTTCGCCCGACAGGTCCTTGTCGAAGGCCTTGCCGCGCGTCCAGTTCTTCAGCTCGCGCCCGTTCCGCTCGACGTGGAGCTTGTAGTAGTCGGGGTAGGCATATTTCTGGAGGTACGATCCGATCACGGCCTGCGGTTCGTCCCACTCGGTGACGCGTACGGCCTCGAAGCCGCCGTCCAGGCCGACCCATGAATTGAGGCCGACGAAGTTCACGAAATTGGTCCCCAGCAGCAGCGTCTGGGCCATGATCGCGTTGTTGTCGTCCTTTTCGGACAGGTGGCAGTCGCTGCAGGTCTTGGTCTCGGTCAGGCGCACGGTGTGCGGGAAGTGCGGCGCGAAGGCCTGGCTGGAGAAGCCCGCCGCGCTGATCGGCGGCTGCTGGATGTAGATGCGCTCGCGATTGACGTTGGTCGAGGACAGGACCAGCGCCGAAGTCGACCGGATTGGGGCGACTTCCGCGCCCTTGGTCGTCATGTGCTTGCCGAGCTGGAACATCTCGTCGCGCGCGACCTGCGGGTTGTAGGTCGCGAAGTTGCGCGTTTCCTCACCCTCGTAGTGGTGCAGCGTGGTCTTCCAGTTCGCCTCGATCGGCAGGTGGCAGCCGCCGCAGCTCGTGGTCCACGAGAGGTGGCAGGTGAAGCACGCCATCTCGCCGTCCTTGTGGGCGCGGTCGCTCATCGGCACGCCGGGGCCGAAGCCGAAGGTGCCGTCGTCCGCGCCGGACTTGCTCATCAGCTTGGCGCGCGCCGACTTGGCGTTGAAGGTGGGAGAGGCGGGATCGACCGCGTCCCTGACCAGCGAGACTTCCCACGAAAGGTCCGGATCGACGATGGAGCGCTGGATCAGGTGCTTTCGGCCCGAGGCGTCGGTGTTCCACTCGAAGCGGCGCTTGCCGTCGGGATTGCGCAGGAGGGCCAGGTCGGTGCCCTTGGGCGGCGCGGCCGGGCCGCTGGTCAGCAGCGTCGGATAGGCGTCGGCGGTGCCGTGGCAGTCCTTGCAGCCGATCTCGACCGCGTTGGCGACTTCGCCATAGATCAGCCCGTTGCCGTGGCTGTCCTGCGAATAGTGGCAGTCTGCGCACTGCATGCCCTTTTCGGCATGGATGTCCATCATGTGGACGGTCTTGCCCGGATTGGTGCCGACGGGGACGAACTTGCCTTCACTCTCCTTGCGCCACTTTTCCGGATCGTCGGGCGAGACGATGTGTTCCTTGTCGGTGCCCCAGGTAGCCTGGTTGCCGCCGGCATCGAGCAGGTTGCCCTCGCGGTCGCGCTTGAAGATCGCGCGGAAGTTCCAGCCATGGCCGTGGTAGTCGGCGAACTGGGTATCCTTCAGTTCCGGATTGAGGTCGTAGACGTTGCGCAGGAAATCGAGGTCGGCCCACTTGCCCTTGGGTGATGCGCCCTCGGGGTTGCGTTCCAGCACCTTGTGGACTTCCTCGGCGGTCGGGTACTTCTGCTGCTTGGGCCACATCTTGGGCGCATCGGCCTCATAGTCCCACATGGTGTAGCCGAGGTAGCTGTTCAGGAAGATGTTGGGCTGGTGCATGTGGCAGTTCATGCACTGCGCAGTCGGGATCGCCCGGGTGAACACATGCTGGAGCGGGTGGCCTTTTTCCCGATCGTCGGCGGGCTTGGCGATGCCGTGATCGTCGGCCTCGTGCCCGGTCTTGAGCGAGCCGTGCCCGTTCTCGCCGTAGCCTTCGCCCTGGCTCTTGAGCGCGGCGATGGTCGGGTCCCTGGTGACCGTCTGCCCGTCGCGGCCGAGCTTGGCGTAGATCAGCGAATGGCGCGGTTCGCGGTCGTTCGCATAGATCACGTGGCACGCGGTGCAGCCGGATGAGCGGTAGTCGCCGGGCTGGTCGTTGGTGCCCATGAACCAGGTATAGGGATCGTTGAGGCGCGTCTTGTGCAGGTTGAGCACGGGGATCGCCACGCGAAGGCCGGTGCCGGGGCCGCGGTTCGACTGCTTGATGTCCGGGCGGCCCGGTTCCTCGAGCCGCTGGATCGAGCCGGTCGGGTTGGGCAGGCCGACTTCGGCGAATGTCGAGTTGATGACGCGCCCGCCGCGTTCGAACACGCGGAACACGTCGCCCGGCGGCGTGACGTTCCAGCGCGGCAGCGGATAGAGTGCGGCCAGCGCGCCGCGCGCCTTCTGTTCAGCGGTGACGGTGCCCGGCGGGTTGCCGGCCGAGACGATCTTCGCCGGCTCGCCGTCACGGGTATAGGCTTCGCCGAAGATGTAGTTCTTGTAGGGGACGATGCCGTTGTTGTAGGCCGCGCCGCCGAACAGCATCGCGCCCGAGGCCATCAGCGAGCGTTCCGCCGCCTCGATGGCGGGCAGGTGGCAGGCGCCGCAGCTTTCGCGCGCGACGCGGTAGTCGCCCGGATTGACGAAACGGATGTATTCCGGCGCTTCCTTGTTGAGCAGGGTATAGCTGCGCTGCGGGTTGGCGGCGCTCGGCCAGTGCCAGCTTTCCGGGAACTGGGGCAGGACGTGCGCCTTGTCGCGCGCGGCGATGTAGTCGGGATGGTCGAAGCCCAGTTCGGGCCGTCCGGTGATCCGCGCATTTCCGCCGTGGCAATCGGTGCAGCCCAGCTTGACCGCGGGCGTCGCATGCATCGTGGGCGCATCGCTGGCGGTGTGGCAGGTGAGGCAGCCCGCCGACTTGGCATCCATGTCCACCGCCGACTGGCCAGCGGGCGCAGCGGGCGCGCGGACCAGCGAATAGTCGCGCTCTACCGGCTTTTCCTCCTCGCTGGCGAGCAGGCGTCCGGTGGGGATGGCCAGCGCCAGCAGGAGCGCGAAAGCGAGGAAGATCCGGCTGAGGCGCTGCATCAGTAACTCACGATGATGTTGGCGAGGACGGAGTAGTAGTTCCGGTGGCCCTCGGAATTGTCGAAGAGGTCGCGAAAGCCCTTGCCCGGAACGAGCGCGGCGGCGCTGAGGCGCGCGACGATGTTCTGCGTTGCCTTGGGGCGCCAGATCGCGGCGGCGGAGAGGTCCCAGCCGATGTCCTTGGGGATCGAGCCTTCATTGCGCAGGGTCTGCAGCGTGGCGGTGTTCTCGAACCACAGGTGATTGGCGTTGGTGGACAGGCGCACTTCGGGGCTGAGGTCGAAATCCGCGCCGGCGCCGACCAGCACGGTCCCCGGGTTGTTGAAGTTCGACTGGCCCTGCTCCTTGGAGGAGCGCAGCGAATTCAGGATGCCGTTGCGCCCGTTGACGCTGACCACGCGGCCGCCGCCGGCGAAGGGGATCGTCTGGCGGATCCAGTAGCTGGTGTCGGCGCCCGCGAAGATCGGGTTTTCGAACACCGCGTCGAAGCCGGTTTCCTTGTTGTCGTAGGGATCGCCGTCGCCGGTGGCGTAGAGGCCGGACAGGCGAAAGCGCATCCAGTCCTTGTCGTAGCTCAGCTCGGCAGCCCCGAAAAAGGCGCGGATATCGGCCTTGCGGTCGGTGAAGAAGCTGTTGCGGTCCTGTCCGAGCGCACCGTAGGCCGATGCCGTCAGGTTGATCCGGCCGACGCGGCCATCGGCGTTGTAGCCAAGGTAGACGACGTCGTAATTCCGGCCCTTGAGAGTGCCGAGCAGGGCCGGGCGCACCGGGAAGCCGTTATCGTCGACCTCGATCCGGCCGGCCTCGCGGTTGCGGTTGTAGGCAACGGTGAACTGGCTGGTCAGCGCCGGGATCAGGAAGTCCTGGCGGTAGATGTTGGCGACGAACAGGAAATCGTCGCGCGGGCGCTGGACGACCGAGTTGAGGCCCGAGTTGGTGTCCTTTTCCAGACGCCAGAATGCGGCGAGGTTGTACTGCACGCGGTTGTTGTCGCGGTTGCCGAAGAAACGGATGCCGAGCTGGTTGTCGTTGAACAGGAAGCCCCGGAAATCGGCCTGGAAAGGCTGGATGCCCACGCGCACGGAATCGAAGTCGTAGCGGTCCGAAGTGTTGCGCAGGTGGTAGTCGATGAAGGCTTCCTGCACGCCGACGAAATGGTCGGAGCGGTGCGAGGGCTTGCTCGGCTCGACGAAGAGCACGCGCTTTTCGGGCACGTTGACATAGTTGTAGTTGAACGCCAGCGCGACGCGGTATTCGACTGCGGGCGGCTTGAACGCGGTATTGCCCTTGGTCAGGCCGAGCCCGAGGATGAAGGTCTGCGAAAAGACGAGGCTGGCGTCCTTGCCGAAGACGTCGATGGAACCCGGTCGCTCGGTCGTCTGCACGCCCACGGGAATTGGGAAGGTGCGCGGTTCCAGAACGGTGTCGGAGATCAGGTTGAGGCCGAAGAACCAGTCGTCGCCCTTGATCGGCAGCCACTTGACCTTCTTGGGATCGAGCGGACGGTCACCCTTCAGCGTGTTCTGGTGATAGGGGTCGCTCCAGCGTTCCTTGACCACGCCCAGCGTCTCGATCAGGCGCCAGCGGTCGGGGATCGGGACCTGGTCTGTCGGAAATGCCTCGGGCGGGGGCGCGCGCACCGCGCCTTCGTTGTTCTGCGTCACCCGCTCGGGCAGGGGCGGGTTGTAGCCGGGGCGGCGACGGCCGTCGATCACGCCGGGATCGACGTCTTCGGGAGGGGTCTCGGTGCCCGGCGGTTCGAGGATCGGCTGCTCGGGCTGCGTATCCTCCTGCCCGAAGTTGGGCTCGGGGATTTCCTGCGGCGCGGCTTGCGCCGCAGCCAGGGGGACCAGAAGAACCGGCACAGGCATCGTTACAGGCCCTCGCAGACGTTCTGGTCGCTGGAATCGAGGAACGGCGCGAAGGGACAGTTGACGAAGCGCAGGCGCACCATCGCGCCGTTGACGTTGACGACGATCCGGTCGGCGCGGATCGCTGCCGGGGCATTGCCGGTGGTGCCGAGGCGCACGCCGGCATTGTGGTTGCCCAGGAAGCTGATCATGTCGTCCTGGTCGATGCCGTCACCCGATACGCCGATGCCGCCGACCAGCACATTGCCGCGATAGACCGGGACCGAACCGGGGAAGATCTGGATGCCGTTCTGCAGCCGGTTCTGGTTCGTGGCGACGTCCGGCAGGAATGTGCAGCGCTGCTGCGTGTCGGTGGCGCTTGCCCCGGTGACGTACTGCAGGTGCTGGGCGAGATTGGTCAGCACCAGCGCCGATTGCAGGCCGGTGGAGAACGGGCTCCACTGCGCGATCGGGCGCGAGAGTGGGCCATTGGGATTGCCGACTTCGCCGTCGGGGAAATAGGGGCGCGACAGGTTGCCGCCCGAGCGGTCCGCAAAGGCGAAAGTGCCGGTCAGTGCGCTCTGGTCATCGAGGAAGGTGCGCACCTTGCCGACGAAGGCCTGCACATCGCTGCTGGGATCGGCCAGAAGCTGGGCGCCGGCCTGCGCGCCGGAAAAGAAGGTGGCCGTGCGCGCCTTCTGCAGCGAGACGTCGGTGCCGAAGATCGGCGCATCGGGAGAGCGCACGATGCCCAACACCTGTCCGCGCGTATCGACCAGCGAAATCGAGACTTGCGCGCGGCTGTCGAGCGGCTGGCGGATCTGCGCCCGGGCGCGGGTCATGACCTTGAAGGCTTCCTCGAGGATCGCCGTCGCCTCGTCCGCCGTGATCGGCTGGGCGATGTCGGCGCCGTCGGTTCCCGCGCGGATCGGGTAGCGGTTCGTGCCGCTGCCGTCGGTCAGGACGTAGGCGTCGCGGTCCGAGAATTCGGCGGTGGTCGAGGCGCGGATGCCCGAGGTTTCCGAGCCGTAGGCGGTACCGGCGCGCAGAGCTGCGGTTTCGAAGTAGCCCTTGACCGCCACCAGGCTGCCGAGCGCCGGGGCGGTCTGCGCATAAGTCGCTCCGGCCACGTCGAACAGGCCGGAATAGGTCGCGTCCGAGTAGCGCAGCTGGGTACCATCCACGTAGATGCGGTTGGCGCGGATCGCCTCCGGGGCCTCGAAGCCCACGGTGCCGGCCAGCGCGATCTGTTCCTCGAAGTCGGTGTCGGTGTCGAGCACGTTGTCGTCGAGGCCGTAGACCCCGTCGCCGCTCACGCCGATGCCGCCAACCAGCACGCCGTTGATGTAGAGCGGAAAGCCGCCGGGGTCCGCCGAGAGGCCGAGCGGCGACCGCTTGGGCCCGATCAGCGCGTCGGTGCCGGAAGCCTTGAAGCGTGATGCGAAGTCCGAACAGGGAAGCTGGCTGAACTGCACGCCGAACAGCGGCCCGCTTTCCAGGCCCACGGTGCTCGGTGCGGGCGGGAAGTGCTCCTGCACGATCATGCTGGCAGTGCGACTGGTGAAGGCGTTGCCCGCGCTCGACAGGTAGGCGCCGGTGACTGCCTTGGCGATGGCCGCGGCTTCGGCCGGGACGGAGAGGCCCTGGATGTCGATGTTGTCGCCATTGGGCGCATCGGGGATCCTGGCGTTGGCGGGCGCGCCATTCATGCGGAACACGGCAAGGACGTTGCCGACGCGGTCGACCACGGCGATGACCGAGGGATGGCCGGACTGGTTGGCCTGCGCCGCCGCCTGCGCCACGATCTTGCCGACATTTGCGCTGCTCAGCGACAGTTGCGCCGGGGCCTCGTAATCCTCCAGCGTCGTGCCGCTGCCCGAGGAGCCGCCACCGGAGCTGCCGCCTCCCGAAGAACTGCCGCCGCCGCCTGAACCGCCGGACGTACTGCCGTCTCCCCCGCCACAGGCGGCGAGCATCAGGGTCGCCGCGAGCGCTGCAATGGTGCCCCCCCGCCAGCGCATCAGCGCAGGGCCTCGATCGAGCGGGCAGCGCTTCCCAGCGCCGCGCGGAAGGAGCCGGGATCGAACTTCTCAGGCGCGGATACGGCGACGTAGGCGCGGTTGATCTGCGCGCGGATGCCGGCCGCAGCACCGACCGTGACGCGGCCTTCGCGGACCAGTGCATTGAGCAGGGTATCGACGGCCATGACTGCCTGGGCCGAGCCGGTGTAGTCGGTCAGGCGCGGGGTGATCGCCTTGCCGGCGATCGCCGCGATCACCTGGAAGGCGGTATCGTTCGAATAGTGGCGACCGGCCAGCGCGTCCGAAAGCGTGCCCGCGGCGAAGGACAGTGCCCTCGCCGCTTCGGCGGCCTGCGGGCGGCCCTGCGCCATGGCGGCGTGGAAGGCCTTTGCGGCGGCGTCGTAGCGGGCGGCCTGACCGGGCGCGAGCGTCGAAGCGACGGCGGAGAGCATGATCATGTTCTCGTCGTTGTAGGGCGGGTTGCCGAAGGGGATCGGGCGCCCGGGATTGGTCTCGAACGTGCGCTTCGCGGCCGGATTGTCGGTGATCTGGCGGTGGCAGGAGTGGCAGTCGTAGAAATAGAACTGCGGGAACATGCCCTCGGTGGCGAGCGAGGCATTGGTGAACAGGCGCGTCGAGCGTTTGACCGCTTCGGCCTGGCCCACGGCCCAGAGCTGCAGGCTGTCCAGCCTTCCCTTGCGCTTCACGTAGTCGGCGTCGAGGTTATAGTGGGCCTGCAGCGAGGAAAAGAGGTCGAGCTCGAACGACACGCGCGGGTGGCCCGCCGCCATCATCGAATGCGTGACGAACTGGCCCGGCTTGTCGCTGCCAAAGTGGCAGTCGAGGCAGACCGAGGCGCGCACTTGCGGTTTTTCGAGCGGGATCATGCCCGCCGCGACGTTCGAGGCATGGGTAGCCGGCATTGCGTAGTGGCTGGAGAGCCAGCCCGAAGCCGGGCCATGGCAGGATTCGCAGCCCACCCCGTCGGAGGCGAGGAAGCGTCCCCCGCGCGCGGCATTGGGCGCATTCGTGGCATGGCAGCCGAGGCAGGCAGAGGCCGAAGCGGCATTGCCCAGCCCCAGAGCCGAGGCGATGCGCTGGCCGCGCGGGGTGGAAAGGACTGCAGTGGCACGGCTGTGCGCGCCGGTCTCGCTCGACGGTTCCTGCCAGATGCGCAGTTCGTCCTGACGCACGACCTTGCCGTCGCCTTCGCTGCGGCCGTGGCAGGTCGACCCGGCGCAACTGGCGACACCCTCGTAGCTGTCGGCCGTGGCGGCGTTGGACCAGACCATGACCAGAGCGGCTAAGATCGCCGCGATGGTCAGGTACAGGCGCGTCCCTGCGCGAAGTCCGGTTCCGATTACCCCCGAATGGGTCACTTGGATTGCCCCCCTACGCAGCCCTCCGTGTCCGGAGAACAGCTATCGCCCCATAGATCCTCGTTGCCAACCCCTGTAACCGGCTCGTCGACCAAGGGCAACGTAAGGTTACGTACAAGTTCCGGCAAATCCACGTTAATTTGGATTGGCGGCGGTGAAAGTAGTGCGCCGACATTATTTTCGGGCGTTACCGGATATTCGATATCCGTCTTGGTGCGGATGATTGATTCGAGCCCATTGTCTGTTTGCAGCAAAGTACAGGTCAGCCCGATCACGCACCCGTTAACCGTCGAGAGCGGGTTGAACGGTCCGCCCGCAGCCGCCGCATTGCCGTTGACGGTAACCAGGGTCACGGTGTCGAGGCCGGTCAGTGCGTTTCCGGCCGAATCGATGAGCACCCCGTTCACGACGATCCTTGTGCCCGTCCCTGCGGTGGTGATCGAAAGGGCATTGGCGGTGAAGCCGCGCCGGTCGGCGAAGGCGGTGGTTGCGCCCAGGTTCTGGATGAAGATGCCATCGGTGACGCTGGCCTCGATCGCGCCTGCCAGCAGACCGCCTCCCGAACCCGCCGCCGGTTGGCCCATCAGCCCATCGATCGCGGTGATGTCCGGCGCTGTGTCGATCTGCCCGATTGCGCCCGAGGTGGCGGCGGTGAAGCGGTCGGCCGTGACCCGCAGGAGGCCAAGCGCGCCGCCATTCGCGTTGGTCATGGCGATTGCGCCCAGGTCCGTGGCGACTTCGACTCTCGGCGCGGCAAGGGCCAGTGTGTCGAGCGCGCCGGAAGTGGTGAGCGCGACGTTCCCGATGACAGAGATGCGCCCGTTCGATGTCAGCGAAAGCGTCCCGCCGGTGCCGAGCGCAAGGCCGGGGCCAAAGCCCAGCGCGAGGTCGCCGACCCGGACTTCGCCGGTTCCGGTCTGGACCGAAAAGGAGATCGCACTATCGGCGAAGACCTGTTGCAGTTCTCCATTATCGAGACTGTAGCCGCTCCCCGCTGCAGCACCGCCGATGCTGCTGAGGTTGGCGCCGTTGCTGTTCGTGAACGTCACGCTGGTCGTCCGCCCGCGCTGGCCGACCTGTGCGTCCGGCCCGATGACGATATCCTGCGAAGTGGCGGTCATCGTGCCGCCGACGGCGAACCCGTCGATGGTCAGGGTCTGTCCCGCGCTCATCGCAAGGAGGCCGGTTGCCGTCGCATTGCCGGCGATGGCAGCATTGGCACCCGCATCGACCGCCAGATCGGCGCTGGAGTTGAGCGCGCCGGTTGCCGTGACGTCCTGCCCGGCGGCAATCGCGATGCCGGCGCCCGATACGTTCCCGGTGTTCGAGAACGAGCCGGCCGTGCTTGCGAGGTCGACGCTGCCGGTGGCGCTTGCATTGACGATGTCGAGGTTGCCTTGCGTGCGAAGCGCCAGGTTTCCGCCTGTTGCAGTGGCATCGGCGAAGGCAAGACTGCCGCTCGAGGCGATGTCGAGCGACGTGCCGCTTGCCGTGACCGGACCGGTCGAGAGCAGGTCGGCTACCGCCAGGGTACCATTCGCCTGCAGCAGGGTGCTTGCGCCCGACGAAAGGCCCTGCAGGCTCAGCGCGGTGCCGGACGTGATCGAGGCCTGGCCGCCGCTGACGATGGCGCCGCTTGCCGTGACTGCATTGCCAGCCGTAATTGCCAGCGCATCGGCAGAGGTCAGGCTGGCGAAGGTCACGTCCTGTGCGCCGTTCAGTGTAACGCCGGTCCCGCTCAGCAGGCCGGTGATCGCGATGGAGCCGCCAGTGCTCGTGAGCTGGGCAGTGCCCGTTGCGCTGCCGTTGCCGAAGGTGAGGTCGCCTGCAGTCTGGATCGACAGGTTGCCTGCCGTGGCGTCGGCGGAAGCGAAGGTAAGCGCACCGGTCGAGGCAATGTCGATCGACTGGCCTAGCGCCGTGACAAGACCCGTCGAGGTGAGCTGGGTCACCGCAACCGGACCGGCGCTCGACTGCAGCACGGTGGTGCCGCCCGAAACGAGGCTTGGCAGCGAAATTCCTGCATCGGCCACGATCGCGGTATTGCCTGTCGCCGTGACGAGTGCGGTCGACGAGAATGTCCCGCCCGCGGCAACGTCAAGGGTTCCGCCAGAGGTGAGATTGGCGTTGGCGGTGACGTCCGTGCCTGCGCCAATTGCGATGCCGGCGCCATTGACCGCGCCGTTGATGCTGACCGCGCCATTGCTGCTGGTGAGCGTCACCGCGCCGGTGGCATCGACTGTCGCGACGACGAGGTCGTCGGTGACGGCCAGGGCCAGATCGCCGCCGGTCGCATCGGCATCGGCGAATGTCAGGCCGCCGCTGGACCCGATCGAGACCGACAGGCCGGAGACAGTCACCGGACCGGTCGAGAGCAGGTCGGCAATGTTTACCGGGCCCAGCGCGGAGAACAGGCCGGTTGTCCCACCCGAACTCAGACTCCCGAGATCGATGCCGGTCGCGCCGTCGATCAGCATGTTGCCGGCGCTGGTGATCAGGCCGGTGCCGGTGATCTGGCCTTGCGTCGAGGTGATCGTCAGCGCGCCGCCGGCATCGAGGCTGCCGGTGCCGAGAATATTGAAGACGGCATCGCCGGTGGTGGTGAAGGTCGTTTCGCCCACGACCGATATCGCCGCGTCGGCGGTGCGCAGGTAGAGGCCCTGGCCATCGGCCCGGGCGGTATCGCCGGTCGCGGTTGCGTCGAACGTACCGAAGACGGTCAGCGCCCCGCTGGGGGTGGCCGCAGAGCTGCCGATCTTCAGGAATCCTGCGACGGTCGGCGGAGCGGTGCCGCCCGGATTTGTCCCGCCCGAGGCATCTGCAGTGAGGACTGCATTGCCCACCACGTCGAAAGTGCCCCCTTCCGAGGCGAGGCCGGCACTGCCGCCGCTCGCGAGGCCCTGCGTCAGCGAATCCACGCTGTTGGCGCCGCCCGTCGCGGAGCCGTCGACGCGCAGGTCGGTGCCCACGGTCATCGAGCCGGTGCCCTGCTGTCCGGCACTGGCGCTGCCGCCGAAGGCATTGCCGCCCAGCGCGCCCGCTACCGAACCGTCGCCGCCGATGGCGTCGGCAAGGACGGAGACGAGGCCGTTGAGCGTAACAATGCCGCCGCCGCTGCCGGACAGCACGGCGAGGCCGCCGGTGCTGTTGCCGCCGACGCCGCCCAGACCGGCTGCGCCGGCAAGGCCCCGTGCAGTGACCTGGGTGATCCCGGCGACTGTGATGGTGCCGCCAGACCCTGCCAGCCGCGCCTGTCCGCCAGTACCGTCGCCGCTGCTGCCGTTGGCCGCAGGATCGACGTCGAGGCTCGAACCGCTGGCGTCCACCGAGATCCCGGTGCCGTTGACGATCAGGGCGCCTCCCGTGACGTCGACGCCCGCAAGGCCGCCAGTGCCATTGCCGCCCTTCGCGCCGCCGGTGACCGAGCCGCCGATGCCCTCGGCCGAAACGTCGAGCGTGGACGCCAGCGTCATGGTGCCGCCGCCGATCGCAACCTGTGCAGTGCCGCCGGTCCCGCTACCCAGCGAATCCGCGCCGCCGACCGAGGTGAAGATCCCGCCGATGGCCCCGGCGTAGACGAGAGCCGGGTCCGCCACGTCGATCGTGCCGCCATTGAGGATGAGGCTGGCCGTCCCGCCCTGCGCAGCCGCACCATATTGGTCGGCGCCCGGCGAGGCGAAGAAATCGACGTAATCGCCGTAGGCTCCGGCCAGAATGTTGAGGCCGGGCAGCGAAGGCGAGAACACGCCAAGTGCGCTGTCGACGACGAGGCTGCCGTTGTTGGCAACCGAAACGGTCGCGGTTCCGCCCGTCGCGGTCCCCGCGCCCGATTGGCCGCCCGTGGTCTGGGCCTGCGCTTCGACCAGCAGGCTGGGCAGGGTGACTGCGGCGTTGTCGATTGTGAGTCCGGCCGTGCCTGCGGTCATGTCCGGTGAAAAAATGGATGGACCTGCCGAACTTTCCACCTGGAAGCCGGCATTGGCGGTGATGGAGGTGTCGGAGCCGACCGTGAGCGATCCGCCCGATCCCACGCTGACCAGCGCGTTGCCGCCGTTGGCGAAGCCGCCGGAGACGGTGTTTGCGGCGGTGTAGGAATCGGCATGGACGTCAAGACTGAATCCGAGGTTCAGCGCCACGCCCTGGACGTTCACGCGCGCGCCGTTCACAAGGTCCGCAGTGGCATTGCCCGAGAAGCCGCCGCCATAGCTCTCGCCGCCATAGGCGCTGGCCTCGATGTACAGGCTGCCCCAGCTCTGGCCATTGCCGCTCAGCGAAACGAGGCCGGTGCCGCCGAAGCCGTCGCCGCCATTGCCGCTCCCGCCCGATCCATAGCCGCTGGCGTAGAGCCCCACGTTATCGAAGTCGAGCAGGCCGCCGTTGTCGGTAATCGTGATGGCCCCGCCGGTGCCGTCGCCGCCCTGAACGTCGGAATATCCGCCGTAGGAGGTTGCGTAAGTATAGAAGCTGGCGGCCGATCCCAGCGACCCGCCGGTATCGACCAGCACGTCGATCTGGCCGGCGGTGCCGTTGCCGCCGACATTGACGCCGTCACCGCCGTCGCCAGAAGCGTCCAGGCTGAAGTTCGTGGCGGGCACCGTTCCGCCGCCGGTGGCGGTAAGCTGGATCGTGCCGCCGAACCCGTTGCCGCCGGTATCGCCGCTGCCGCCGCGCCCGTAGGCGCTGACGTTCAGATCGTCCGCAGCCAGAGTACCGGCGCTGACAATGGTGACGCTGCCGCCGTTCCCATTACCGCCGATGCCGGCCGCAATGTCCTGTCCATAACCGCTGACGTCGATCTCGAGATTGGGCGCGGTGATCGATCCGGCGCCCAGGTTGATGGCAACGCTGCCGCCCTGACCGTTGGCCGTGAGCGCGGTCGTGCTTGTGGCATCGCCGATTGCGCGCAGGCGAATGCGGCCTGCCGCAGTCAGTGCGCCGCCGCCGTCGACGTTGATGGCCACCGCGCCGCCCTGGTCGGCGTAGCCTGCGTTGACGTCGAGCGCATAGGCAATGCCGAAGGGCGGAAAAAGCAGGTCCGAAGGCAGGCCGGTCGTGTCGTTGGCAACGATCTGCGCACCGCCCAATGCGTCGAGCTGGACAAGGTTGATGGCACTCAGCGTCGTGAAGCGATCGAACTGCGTCAGGGTCGTCGGCGCGACGGTGATCGTGTCGGTCGCCGATGCGGTGGTCACCGAAGTGAACTGCGCATCGCCGATGGCGATATTGCCGGTTGCGACAAGCGGATTCCCGGCATCGAAACCGATGCCATGTCCGGCCGAGAGGACGACCGAGCTGCCGTCGTCCGTAGCGACTGCGGCGGCGTCGTAGCCGATGCCGCCGTTCAGCAGCATCGTCAGGCCGTCGTTCTTGCCCACCGCCACCATGTAGGCGGTCTTGACGTCGGCCGCGCTGGTCGAGGCCGAGCCGCCGGTCGTGCCGGTATGAACCACGCCGTTGGCATCGGTGGTGCCGGTGGTGACGTTGATGTCGAACAGGCCGGCGTTGATCGTGATGTCCGCCACTTCCGCCGCGACATAGGCGATCGATCCGTCCGATCGCACGGTGCCGCCTTGCTCGATGCGCGGCGCGACGAGTGCGACGTAGGCCGCGTTCGTGGGCACTTGCGGGTTGAGCAGCGCATTGATCTGTGCCCCGCTCTGGATCGTTACCGGGGCCAGCGATCCGGCCGCGCCGGCGAACCGGATCTGGCCGGTCGGTCCGTATAGCCCGCCGGTCGTGTCGATCGGATTGGTGGTGAGCACCAGCCCGCCGACGTTGAAGGTGGCGGTCGAGCCGACGATCACGCCATTGGGCGAATAGAACCAGACATTGCCGCCGGTCCCGCCGGCCAGGGTACTGTTCACGGTGCCGTCGAACTGGATCGTCGAACTCGTGGGATTGCCCGTGCCATCGACGGGCACGATCCGGTTGAGCACCGTGTAGTCGGTGCCGTTGATTCCCGAATCGGTGAAGTTGGCGGTGGTCCCGCCTGTCTGGAAGATGACGTTGCCGCTGCCGCCCGGATCGTTCGTCGTCCAGTCGATTACGACTTCGGTGGAGCCGATGAAGACATCGGTCGTCCCGGTGCCGTCGACGATGGAGGCGATACCGGAGTTGACCGTCCCGGTGCCCTGGAAGGACTGCGCCGCGACCGGGGTGGCGGCGATGGCCAGGACCAGCGCGGAGAGGCTCGCTCCGCAAAGCGAGGCGCGGTGTCGGCAGACGATGGCGGTATGGGGCTTCATGGTCATGACGGATCCTGCGGCCAGAGCCGTGCCCTTATTGTGAAAAGAACGCGTACATCGCCGCGTTCCTGCTGGAACCCGGCGCGTCGCAGCGGAACTGCGAAAGAGAGGTTGGCGTCGATCTTGCCGCCCCAGCGCGCCCTCAGGCCGCCACCGGCGGAGTAGGCGCTCTGCCCGTCGCTGCCGTGGCGCCAGGCGCGCGCGGCATCGAGGAAGGCATAGGGCTGCACTGCAAGGGCCTTGTCAACGGCCCGGGCGATGCTGCCGTAGCGCAGCTCGAACGAGGAACCGATGCCGCTGTCGCCCAGCACCGTGCCGGGATCAAAGCCGCGCCCCACGGTGTAGTTGCCGATGCTGAACTGCTCGTAGGACAGCAGGCGATCGGGCGAATACTGTGCGCGGGGTGAAACCGCGAGGGCCAGCCTGGGCATGGGGCGGAATTCGGCCGTGGCCTCGGCCCGCAGCACGAAGGCACTGGGATCGGCGAGCAGGTTGCTGATCGGAACGTGCGGGGTCAGGCAGTTGGAGAGGGGCGAACAGTCCCGGCTGGCGCCCAGCGCATCGAGCCCGTGCCGGGCCTCGACCTGAACCCCCAGGCGCCAGCGCGGTTCGGCCGCGGTATAGCCGCCGTGGCCGACAAGGCTTGCACCGTCGGCGGTATCGGCCGCGAGTCGCGCGTAGAGCACGCGCAGGTGATCGCGGGTGAGCGGCGTGGTTGCGAAATCGATGTCCTGGTTGACGATTTCGAGGCCGCCGGCCGCCTTCACCGAGACGGCGCGCTTGCGGATCAGCGGATAGCTTACCCCGATGTCTGCGGCGATGGTGTCGCTTTCGAAGGGCAGGGCGCCCGACGGCTCGCTGCGGCCCCACAGCAGGCTGCCGCCCACGCGCAGCCCGCTGGCTCCCAGCGCGAAGTCGTGGGTCGCCTGCAGGACCGTCTGTTCCTTGAAGTCGAAAGTGTTGAACAGGCTTACGGTGGTGCGGTCGGCGAGGCCGGTGACACCGTTGAAGGTCGCCTGGATGAAGCCGCCTTCGCGTCCGTTCGCCTTCGAGCCGAGATTCTGGATACCGCCGACAAGCTCGAAGGGCTCGCGGCGGACGAGAACGTCGCCGATCACCTCGCCGGGCGCGCCCCGGGCCGGCTTGAGCGTCAGTCGGACCTGGTAGCCGGGCATGTCGCCCAGCAGCAGGAGCTGGCGTTCAGCGACATGGGTGTTGAACCAGGGCTGCTCGGTCAGCTGGGCCAGATGCGCCGCGATCGCCTTGTCGTTGGCGCCGACGTCGCCGCGCACCTGCACTTCGACCAGTCGCGCGACAAGCACGTCCATCTGCACCTGTCCGCCCTTTTCGATCCGCTGCGGCGGGATCTGGACGGCGGCCAGGTAGCCCATCTCGCGCAGGGCCGTGGCGGCGCGGTCGCGCACTTCGCACAGGGCGGCAACGGGCAGGTCCTGCCCGGCCATGTCGCTCCAGGTGTCGTCCAGTACGCTGGGGTCGACGGCTTCGAGATGCGCGAAATTCACGCGCGAGAACGTGACGCGGGTCTGGGCGAAAGCCGGGTCGGCCAGCGGGCATGGTCCGCGCTCGATCTGGCTTTCGACTTCAAGGCGCGGACGCGGTGCGGGAAGCCTGTCGAGGACGCGGCCGGGATCGAGGGATTCGCGCGTCTGCGGCTGGGGTGTGGGCGCGGCCGTCTGTGCCCGTGCCGCCAGCGGGAATGCGGCCGCTGCAATCGCCGGGCCGAGCATCATGCTCCGCCGCAACGGACCGCTCCGCGCGCCGCATTTCCGTTTCAGATCCGCGATCGCAATCGCCCTCATTCTCATTCCCCCGGCCGGACCTGTCTGTCCGGCAAATCCTTCGTGTCAGGGCCCCGGCCGGGACCCCCTTACCCCTGTGTGCCGCGTGCTCAGTCGGTCGGCAGGACCAGCGAGCTTGCCAGCAGTGAAACCTGACTCTCGCAGCCCTTGGCCAGAAGTGCCTCGGCAAGGTCTTCGGGTGCGTAGTCCAGCTGTGGCAGCAGCTCGAAGGTCACTTCCACATCCGATTGGCCCCTGCGCGAAATGACGTAGGCTGCCCCGTCGGTCACTGGCATCGCGACTTCCCAGGGCGCGACCATCGAGCCGGTCTGGAAGGCAAGCGTCGTGGCGCTGCCGCCGCCGGCCGGCTTGACGCTGTAGCTTTCGTCGCCCTCGTTGCTGGGCCGCCAGGCGCGCACTTCGGCCGGATCGACCACGCAGACCGGGCCGGGGCTGGTGACATCGACGTACCACAGGTTGGGGCGCAGGGGCTTGCCGTCCGGGCCGCTGCCGCGAACGGCCCCGGTACGCACCCGGCTGGCGCTGCGCTGGGTGGTCAGCGCGACAAAAGTCGTCGTGCGGCTGGGGCCGGCGGTGGAGCCGACCGGGAAGGTGCCGGCCCCGCGCAGGACGCGGGTGCCGCGCTTGTCGAGGATGGTCACGCTGTCCGATGCCTTGAGCGTGATTTCGCCGTCGTCGGGCAGCTTGGTGCCCGGCGGGTAGGACTTTGCCGAGGGGCCGCTGGAGGCGACGACGATGCCGGCCATCGCGGTGGCCGGAAGGGCCATCAGGGCGATGGCGGTCATGCCGCGCAGTGCGGCGCGGGCGGCGTAGTGGCGCTTATCCGAGGACATAGGCCTTGTTCCCTTCAAGTTTACGGGTTCGTTCCGAGAGATTGCGCAAGGCCGGATCGTCCGGGTGGGCACTGGCAAGCGCGTCGATGCGGTCCGCGGCGGCGGCCGGGTCGCTGTCGATCAGGGCGACGGCATCGGCCAGCGCTTCGCGATCGGCGGCAGGAAAATCGGGGGCAGGCTCGAAGATGTCGACCGGCTTGGCCCGGCCGCGCAGGACGACGCGGCCCAGCGGGCGCCACCAGTCGAGGCCCGAACGCTCCGCGAATTCGCCGCTGGCGACGACCGAGGTCCCCAAACTCTTGTTTGCGGATTCGAGGCGGGCGGCCGTGTTCATTGCATCGCCAAGCGCGGTGTACTGGATGCGCCGCTCGCCGCCGAAGTTGCCGACCACCGCCTCGCCGAAATGCTGGCCAACGCGGGTGCGGCCGATCGGCGGCAGCGATGGATCGACTGACTTGCGGAATTCCTCGCCCGCCTGCCACATGGCATAGGCGCATTTCGCGGCCTTCTGGGCATCGTCCGGCCTGGCGATGGGCGCCCCCCAGAAGGCGACCACGGCATCGCCCACGTATTTGTCGACGATCCCGCCATGCTCGAGGACGACCGTGGTCAGCTTGTCGAGATATTCGTTGAGCAGCTTGGCGACGACTTCCGGCTCGAGCTGGTGGGACAGCTTGGTGAAGCCCTCGAGATCGCTGAACAGGATGTAGAGTTCGCGCTTGCTGCCGGAGAGGGTCAGCCGTTCCGGGTTGTCGATGATTTCCTGCGCAATGTCGGCCGGCAGGTACTTGCCCAGCGCGCCCTGTGCGAAGCGGCGCTCGACAGCGCCCGACGCGCGCACCGCGCTGGATACGCCGATGAAGGCAAGTATCCAGCCGGCGATCCAGCCGAAGGCGGGGGTGCCGTAAGTCTCTACTCCTGAGGCTTCCAGGTAGAAGGGCAGGCCGATCATCATCGCCAACTGGAGGATGAACAGCGGAACGATCTTCCAGGTCCGTCCGTCCAGCAGGGCGGTCAGCGACGCAGCAAAGATGAAGATGAGCCCGACCGCCCAGCGTTCCCACCCGGTGACGGGGGTGCGGTGCGCGCCGTCGAGCATCTGCGCGATCATTGCCGCATGGACCTCGATCCCGGGTACGGTGGTGCCGGTATAGCTGGTGAGGGTGGTGGTGACCTGGTCGGTATCGATGATCTGGCCGCCGATCAGCACGTAGCGCCCTTCGACTTGCGCGGCGAAGGCGGCGGCCATTTCGGGATCGTCGAGCGAGGCGAACAGGTCAATGGGGATGGACGAGAAGACCGGCGCATCGCTGTTCGCGCGGCGATAGCGGATCGATCCGGTATATCCGGCGAAGGCCTTTTCCTGCCCGGTGCCGCCCGCGGCGACCATGGCGCGTCCGAGAAGCTGCGGCAGGCCCGGTTCGAGCGAAGGCCAGACACGCGTCGCGCCCTGGTAGTTGGTCAGGCGGATGCTGGCCGGATGCGCATTGCTGCCCTTGAGCTGGCTGAGCAGGCTCTTCAGGTACTGTTGCTGCTCGTAGTTGATGTCGTCCTTGTTCGTTGCCTGATCGGCATAGGCGACGAACGTGGGCGTACGCATCGCCCGCAGGGTCTGGACGAGCTGCGCGTCCTCGTCCTGCGGCTGGTCGAAGAGGATGTCGATGCCGATGGCCTTGGCGCCCATCGCGTCGAGCTTGCGCAGCGCCGCGGCAAGCATGCCGCGATCGAGCGGCGAGCGCTTCTTGGCGTTGATCAGGGTCTGGTCGGTATAGGCGACGATCTGGATGCGCTGGTCCTGGTCGACCTGCGGGGCCATGACGAAACTGCGCAAGTCGTAAAGCGAATCCTCGGCATCGCCGACGACCGGAATGTTCCAGCTGAAGCGGGCCAGGATCACCCCGACCAATACCAGCATCACGGTCGCGGCCATCTGCCGCTTGCTGGCTGCGCGCACCTTGCGCCAGCCCTTGCGCAGCAGGGTGGCGGTGGGGGGCTGGGCCGTTGTGTCGGGAGTGCTTGCCATGGCCGTGCCGCGCTCAGTGCGCCGGGACCGGCCGCGCCGCGTCGCCGACGATGGCGAAACCTGCCCAGTAGTAGGGATGCGAGGTCAGCGGATCGTCCATCAGGCTTGTCTGCGAGGTACGCAGGGCATTGCCGATCGAGGCGTTCTTGGCCTTGTAGAAGCCGTTGAACAGCCGCTCGGTCGCGTCGAAATCGTCGGGTGCGGGCCAGTGGCTGGCGATCACCTGCCGTCCGCCCGCCGCGATGAAGGCGCGCACGAGGCCGTCGAGCGCCTCGCCCCCGCCAGTGGCAAGGCCGGCTTCGCGCGTCGCCTCCAGACCCGCGCCCGCTGCCGTGTCGCAGGCCGAGAGGATCACGAGGTCGGCGTCGAGATGCAGGTCGAAGATTTCGCGGAAGGAGAGCAGTCCGTCCGACCGGGAATCGCCGAAGGAAGTGAGCAGGGCCGGGCGTACCGGGCAACCGACGCGCGGGGCTGTGACAAGGCCGTGGGTGGCGAAATGGACGATGCGGAAGGCGCCGAGGTCCGGCCGGGCCATGATCGCTTCGTCGGTGAAATTCGCGCCGGTCATCAGGTCGGTACTGCCCGAAAGCAGGCTCGCTGCCTCGTTCAGTTCGCGCGGGGAAATCGGCTGGTTCCAGGTCGAGAGCGGCCAGGTGCAGTCGGCATCGATGGCCACCCCTTCGCCCGAGCGGATGCCGGGGCGCACGCTGACCGGGCCGAGCGGGACATTGTTGCCCAGGCCCAGGTATTCCTTCTTGGCCGCGGATCGCGGTGCGGCGCGGGCATCGCGGAAGCTGGCGGCGGACAGCGCGGTCGACACCTCGCGATCGCGGCCAAGCCAGTCGATCCCGGTGAAGTCGTACTCGTCGCCCCCGGCCTTGACCCTGGCATGGTAGGCGGCAACGCCCCCGGCATCGTCGGTCAGCAGGTTGATCGGCAGCTTGAGCATCGCGCCTGCCGGTTCGAAGATCAGGTGCGAAAGCGAGGCGATCTCGACGCGCGCGGGGCCGAGCAGAGCCGTGTCGAGGCTGACCGCGGTATCGATGTCGAAGGGGTAGGTGGACTGTACCCCGTTGATCGTGAGCGAGATGGAATCGCGCAAGGTGTCGACCGCGTCCTCGGCCTCCTGCGCGCTCATCGCGACTTTCCAGCCGCGCGCCTGCGTTGGCGTGATGAGAACGCCGTAAAGCGAACCGGCCAGCTGGGCCAGCTTGAAGTAGCCTTCACCCGGCCTGAGCGAGGCGCGCAACTGCTCCACCGTTGCCGTGCGCTGCGCGACGGCGCGATAGCGCGGGAACTTGGCGAGCGCGTCCATCGCTTCGAGCTGCGCGCCGGCAAGTTGGTCGCGCCGGGCCCGCAGGGCGTCGATCCGCGCATCGGTCTCGCCCGGTTGCTGCGCGGCGGTGAGACGCGCGATCTCGACGCGGGTGCGCTCCAGTTCGCGCGAAATGCCGAGCGAGCGGCGATAGAGGCCGGCGGCATCGTCCGAGCCGCCTTCCAGCTGGCGGGAAAGCTGCGTCAGCGTTTCCGCCGCGCCGGGCTGCTGCAGCAACTGGCTGGCCGTGAACAGTTCCTCGACCCTTGCCGGATCCTGCGTGGCCTCGCCGGCCAGCAGGTCGAAGTAGGGCCGCATGAGGTGTTCCATGCCGACCAGCACGCCCTGGTCGCGCTGGACGTCGGCGATGACGCCGCGATAGATCGCCAGGGCTTCGTCGGACTTGCCGCGCCGGGCGAGGAAGCCAGCGAGGCGGGCGCTCACGACATGGACCGAGGCGCTGTCCGGATAGGTCGTCTCGACAAGCTCGAGTGCGCCGCGAAGGTTGCTCTCGGCCTCGCCAAAGCGCCCCTGCGCCTCGTAGCCGAGTGCGAGTTCGGACATGATCTGCGCGCGCAGGCGGGTGATCGAGATGATCCGGCCGTCCTGCACTTTCATCGCATCGGCATAAGCCCGGGCGAGCGCCTCGCGCGCTTCGTCGGGCTTGCCGTCGAGGCGCAGCGCCGTGCCGCGAAGTTGCAGGGCCTGCGCATCGATCACGGCGGCGCGGTCCTGCGGCGAAAGGCGGGTCGGCTGGCCGAGCAGTGCGGTCAGGCTTGCGCCTGCTGCCCCGTTGAGGCTTGCCGCCGTCTGCCGGTCGATGCTCAGGGCGCCATCAGCCGCGACGGTGGGCGTGAAGGGCGGGACTTCGCGCGACAGGATCTCCAGCGCTTCCTGCGGGGCGCCGCGGTTGAGCGCATCGATGGCGGCGTAGTTGCGGGCGAGGCGCGTCTGGACCGGATCGCGCAGGTCCATGCCCTGCGCCTCGGCGAAATTGCGCCGGGCCTGGCCGAAAGCGCCGAGGTTGGACAGCTGCAGAGCCCGGTTGACCAGCGCTTCGTGGATCTGTGCCTCGTGCGATACGGCGCCGTCCTGCGTGGTATCGGCCAGGATCGCCGGGGCTGCGGCGAAGAATTCGGCCGCTTCGGCATAGGAGCCGGCGCTGTTGCCGCGATACCCCTGGCCGAGAAGCAGGCCGGGATCGCTGTTCTCGGCGCGGGCGCGGGCAAGGCTCAGGCCGTCGCTGGCCGCAAGGTTGGCAATCGAGATCGGTCCTTCGACGACGCGGTCCGCAACAAGGGAGCGCAGCGTCAGACGCAGCGCGTCATCGTATGCGGCCAGCCCTTCGACCGCGACGGTGCCGCGCTCGGTCTCCTGGATGTAGATACGCCATTCAAGGCCGGACTGGCTGTCCGTGCAGGTAAGGCCCTGCGCACCCGGCGCATCGCTGCCTGCGGGGCAAACCAGCTTCTCCGTGCGTCCGGCAGCCGCGCGCTGGATGGCGTCGGACTTGTCGCGGAAGGTATAGGCGGTGCCCACGGCGCGGGACACGTCTGCGCACAGGATCATCCACTTGCGGTCGAACACGGAGCGGCGCTGGTCGCCCATCGCCGTGCCCTGGACTTCGCAGGCCGGCCCGGCATTGCCGATCGGGAAGCTTTCCTCCGCCGAAGGGCGAAGCGGGGCTGGCGAAGCCGCGGAGGCACCAGCCGGGACGGCGAGTGCAGCTACAGCCAAGATCGACCGAAACGTACGCACCTCAATATCCCCCCAATATATTCGCCATGTATTTCCGCACCGAAGACTTGATGTGGAACTTGACCAGTCGCGGCGTAACCCCTTGCGCCGAGCCTCGTGGCCAATAAGTGCGATGCATTGTAGACCGCAACACGCTATTTGTTAAAGCCCGGTAATAAGTGATTTTTATCACCTGCTGCGCGCTTGCATCTCTGTTGTACTAGCGCAAAAAGCACGCAGGTGCGCGCAATCGACAAGTTATCCGCGTGTTAAGCATCATTTTCTGGAATCGTTGCGCCTATTCCGGCCATGGCCTGAAACTGCGTCAAGCCGGCGAATCGTCGGTATTTCGCATCCAGTCGGCCAGCTTGGCCATCGCTTCGTAGATCGCGGTGCGCTCGGCCTCGCCCGATACGGTTTCGTCGAGCGCCCCGCGCATGCACAGCAGCCAGGCATCGCGCGCGGCGCTGTCGATCGGGACATGCATGTGCCGCATGCGCATGCGTGGATGACCGCGCTCGCTCGAGTAGGCAGGCGGTCCGCCAAGCCATTCGGTCAGGTAGCGCTTGAGGATCGATCGGCTCGGTTCAAGGTCCTCGCGGTGCATGGCGCGGATTGTTCGCGCCTCTTCGAGCCGTTCCATGCGGCCATAGAAACTGTCGACGAGGCGGTCGATGGTGTCGCCGCCGCCGATGCGCTGGAAGAGGGGGGCCTCGCTCAGCTGATCACTCCATCGGCATCAAGGGTCTGGATCGCCTCGAATCCCTCGAAACGCGGTGGGCCCAGGTAGCGCGGCTTGGCGGAACCCGCCCCGGCATGCGCCTTGCGGAATGCTTCCGAACGGGTCCAGCCTTCGAAGTCCGCCTTCGATTGCCAGACGGTATGCGTGGCATAGAGGGTGTGGTCTTCGCCCTGGGGGCCACGAAGCAGATGGAAGGCGACGAAGCCGGGCACTTCATGAAGGAAGCTCTCGCGGCTCTTCCACATGGTCTCGAAGCCTTCTTCCTCGCCCCGGATGACCTGGAAGCGGTTCATCGCGATGAACATGACGGTGTCCTCCTGCGGGTTCGTGCGGCGCGCTTAAGCCAGCGGTACCGAAAAGGCGAGCGTGCAGTCTGTGCGGCGGGCTGCAATCGTGCAAGACCCGGCTTCGAGGTCCGAGCGACGGCACGGTGATTGGACCATCGCTTTGCGAAAATCTTGGATGTTTCACGTTCCAGCATAAGAAGTAGCCATTGCGGTATGCCTGAGACTTCATTCCTCGAAAGACGTGCCTGCTGGACAGGCGCTGCGGCGTTCGCCGCCTTGTTTGCCGTGCCTGAAAAGACCGGGGCGCAGGAAATGGACCCGGGCCATCCGGTGCAGACCGCCTCGGAGCGGCGGCAAGGTGAAGCCGAACGGATGAAGCGCACCGAGGCGATGCTGGACGTCGCCGCGGCCTATACCGCGGATGTCTGGCACAATTCGGGCGGGATCGGCAGCGGTTGGCGTTATCTCGACAATCTGGACGTCACGGCCGAGCTCGATCTCGACGCCGCCGTGGGCTGGAAAGGCGCCCGGGTCTTCGGATACGTTCTGTATAACAACGGGCGCTCGCTCAGCGAACTGACCGGGGATGCCCAGGTTGTCAGCAATATCGAGACCGGCGTGCGGGCCCTGCGCCTCTACGAGGCATGGGTCGAGCAGGACATTGCGCCGGGCGCTTCGGTGAAGGTCGGGCTCTACGATCTCAATTCGGAATTCGATGCGCTCGAAACCGGGGCCCTGTTCATCGGCAGCGCCCATGGGATCGGTACGGACATCAGCCAGTCGGGCGAAAGCGGCCCATCGATTTTCCCGGTGACGAGCCTGGCGCTGCGGGTTCAGGCCGATGTGGGCGAGGGGCTGACGGTGCGCTTTGCCGCGCTCGACGGCGTGCCGGGCGATCCCGATCATCCCAAGCGCACCGCGATCGAGCTGGGTCATGGCGACGGCGCGCTGCTGATCGGCGAGGCGGACTGGTCGAAGGGGCCTGTGCGCATTCTGGCAGGGGCCTGGGGATACACTGCCAGCTTCGACACGCACGATGGATCGGGCACGGCGAAAAGCCGGGGCGCCTATCTGCGCGGCGAAATGGTCCTGTCCGAGAATGCCAATCACAAGCTCAGCGCTTTCGCGCGCGGCGGGGTGGCGAGCGGCGCGGTCAATCCCTTCGGCACGTTCCTTTCAGGCGGGTTCACGCTGGACCTGCCCGGCGACTGGCAACTCGGCGCGGCCATTGCCCATGCGCGTACTTCCGCCGATTACCGCAAGGCAGTGGCTTCGAGGCGCGCCGAGACGGCGCTGGAACTCACCGTCGCCAAGGCGCTAACGCCATGGCTCAGCATTCAGCCAGACCTGCAATACGTCATCGATCCCGGCGCCGCGCCCGGAGTGGAAGACGCACTGGCCGCGGGTCTGCGGGTGACATTGAGCATCTGACGCCGCCGCGCCGCGCGGCCGCGACCGGTGGATGCTCCTTCTCAGTGCTTTCTCAGTGCTCCGGTTCGTCCGGGCGCTGGGGTTCGGGCAGGGGCAGCCACTGTTCCGCGTCCATCCCTTCGAACCAGGCATGGGGCGCTTCGCCGGCCTTCGGCCATAGCGGGCGAAGCGTGTCGCCATCGTAAAGGAAGCCGCCGCGCATGACGGCATCGATCGCGCGGGCATTGCGGATGTCGCGGCGCGGGTCGGCGTCGAGCACCACGAGGTCGGCCAGCTTGCCCGGCTCGATCGTCCCGAGATCGGCAAGTCGCCCGATCGTCTCGGCAGAGCCCGCAGTCGCCGCGCGCAGCACCGCTTCGGGCGTCATCCCGCCCAGCGCGTGCGCTTCCATTTCCCAGTGATAGCCGATGCCCGGGGCCTCTCCGTGCGAGCCCATGCCGACGAGCCCACCTGCCTTGGCCAGCGTTGCCGCATCGCGCGCGATCTCGCGGAAGCGGGTTTCCCCGAGGGGATGAAAGTCGCGTCCGCTGGTGAGCTTCTGGCGAATGGCGCTGGGCGACCAGAACCGGCGGATCTTGGCATCGACCACCGGATCGTCGTGGGCGATGAACCAGTCCATCGCCGGTGAGCCGCTGTTGGTGATGCTCAGGGTCGTGGTGTAGCTTGTGCGCTGGGCAACGAGGACCTGGATCAGGTCGTCACCCAGTTGCGGGGCGGGCAGGGCGTGTTCGTTGCCCGCATAGCCATCGAGGATCTGCGTCAGGTCGAGCTTGAGCGAAAGCGCGCCTTCGGTGGTGGGCAGCAGGTGCTGCTCGCGCGCGGCCATCGCCACCCATTGGCGCACTTCGCGTTTCCCGGTGCGGTATTCCTTGAGGTTCGAAAGACGATAGCCCTGCGAATAGCGCGAAAGAACGCGCCGGGCATCGCCAAGAGAGGCGATGCGCTGGCGTGAGAACACCGCCGTTCCGGTCGAGCGCATGCGCGGGGCGAGGATGAGTCCGGCATCGACCATGCCTTCGTAGTCGAGGTGGTCGACCGACAGCGTCGAGGGGTCGAAGCTGGTGGTGACGCCGTAGGCCAGTCTCGCGCGCATCCCCCACAGCTCGCGTGCCGGGTTGTTGCGCCGGATCGAGCCGATGTGGTCGTGGACATCGATGTACCCGGGCACGACGAACTTGCCCGAAACGTCGCGTATAGCGGTGCCTGGGGGAACATCGAAGCTGCCGCGCGGACCGACCTGCACGAAGCGGTTTCCGCTCACGAGGACATCGGCGTTCTCGATAGCCCTGTCGCCCTGCGCCATGGTGAGGACGGTGGCGCCGCGCAGCAGGATCGATCCCTGCGGCACGGCGCGCGGCAGGCTCGCTTCAAGACGCATGGCGGCCAGTTCGCTGCCGCCTGCTGCCTCGCGGCGGGTGAACAGGGTGCCGCTGACCATGTCGATGCTGCGGTCCCCGCTCCATTCGAACCAGTCGACGCCGATGCCGGGCAGCACGTGCGCGGGGCTGTCGGCGGCGGTGAGGTCCACTTCCTTTGCCGGATCGATGGGCGTGGCCAGCACGTAGAGGCGGTTCGCGATCATCGCCGCGACATGGCTGCCATCGGGGCTGATGCGCATGTCGTCGGCGTCTGCGTTGCCTTCGACGAAGTAGTACGCCGGTCCGGTGACATGGGCGACGGGTGTGACCTTGCCCGTGCCGATGTCGACCCGGGCAAGTCCGCCTGCATCGAGCAGGAAGACGCTGCCGGGGGCGGTCCGCGCAAAGTGCGGCCGCGCCCCGAAGTCGCCCTGTGCGACGAGGCGCAGGCCGCTGCCGTCGGCGTTCAACTCGATCAGTTCGCTCTTGCGCAAGGAGCCGAATTCGAAGTTTGTCTGCCGCCGCTCCTCCAGCGAGGAGCGCAGGACGAGCAGGTGTTTTCCGTCAGGCGTAAAGACAGGGAAACGGTAATATGCAGGGAACCGGGTCAGCCGCGTGGCTGTACCGCTGCCGCCGACAGGCATGGTCCACAAGGCGCCCCCTTCGGCCTCGGACCAGGTGACGAAAGTCAGGGTTCTGCCATCGGGCGACCAGGCCATCTGCGCCGGGCTTTCGCCATCGAACGGCAGGCGCCGTGCGATCTTGCCGCCGAGATCCTGCACCCACAGCGATCCCAGCGCGGCAAAGGCAATCCGCTGCCCGTCTGGGGATGGCAATGCAGCCATCGCCAGCTTCGCCTCGACCGGCCCGGTCGGCTCGTGGATCGCAAAGCGCGTGGACGGGCCAAGAGCGACGCGTGCGGTCAGCTTGCGCTCGATTCCCCGGCTGCTGCCATCGGCAAGCTCGCGCCGTTCGAACCGGCCCCCATGGCTGAGGATCAGGGCGTCCCCCCCAGGCGTAAAGGCCATGCCCGGGACCATGCCCTGCCATGAAGACGCCTGCAGCGCGTCCAGCTCGGTTTCGCCCAGCGCCGCGTCCTCGCCGGTTTCCAGATTGCGCAGGCGCAGCAAGCTGCGCCCTTCGCGCCGGGTGACATAGGCGAGCCGGGTTCCGTCCGGCGAGACATGCGGCGCGAAGAAGGTTTCCTCCCCCGTTCCGCGTCCGCCCGACCCGGCGATCACCTCCACTTCCTTGCCGGTGGCAAGGTCGCGGCGCAGGATCGTCCACTTCGTCGGGACGTCGAATTCCAGCCCGTCGATCCGGCGTGCGTAGTAGAGGTATCGACCATCGGGCGACGCAGCCGCGCCGAGCGTGGACCGCCAGGCCGAGCGCGGCGCGTCCCTGGCCGGCTTGATCGGTTCGAGCAGGCTCGCCGCGCCGGTCAGGGGAAACTGCCAGAACTCGTAATTGTTGAGGTCGGGTCGGTAGCGACTGGCAAAGACAGTCCTGCCGTCAGCGCTCCACGTCGGCGAGGCCATCGCGGTATCGTCGTCGAAGGCGGAAATGCGCCGGGCCTGCGAGCCATCGGCGCGCGCGATCCAGATGTTCTCGGACCCGCTGCGGTCGCTGGTAAAGGCGATCCATTGCCCGTCGGGCGAGAAGGTCGGCTGGGCATCGAAGGCAAGGCCTTCGCTTAGCTGCCGCGCTTTCCCGCCGCTGGCCGGCATCGTGTAGAGATCGCCGAGCACGTCGAAGACGAGCGTGCGGCCATCGGGCGAGACCGTTACCGAGGACCATGTGGTGCGCTCCGGGTGGAGCGTAAGCACCCGCTCGGGCTTGAGCGGAAGGTCCGCCAGCCCTGCGCCGGGAAGGCTCAGTGCCGTGACAAGCAGTGCTGCGGCGAGTGCTTTTCGCATCATGTCCCCGTGTCGTGGCGGCCCGGCAGACCGCTGCGGTGTTATATCGGTATGGCCGCCGCTCCCGGGCCAAGGCAATGGGTGAGGAAGTAACTCTTGCGCCTCACTTGCGCCGATCCCGGTTGAACGCCTCCATCCAGTTGCGCAAATCGGCGTCCGGATGGCTGGCAAGGATGGTCTCCAGCACTTCCGGGCTTTCGTCCTGCCCCAGCTTGAACGTCGCATCGAGCGAGGTAACGCGCGCCTTGAAACCGATTATCATGCCAAGCATGCCGGCGTAGCGTTCTTCCAGTTCGGCCACGTCCCAGGGCTTCTCGCGCCCTTCCTCGCAAGCGGCGACGAGACGGGCGACGGCCCCTGCGGTCAACGCTTCGTCGATGCGCACATCGGCCTCGATGCGCGCCTGCGCGTAGTTCCAGGTCGGACCCCACTTGCGGCGACCGGCATGTTCGGCAGAGACATAGGCCTGCGGGCCGGTGAACAGGAACTGCGCCTTGCCACCTTGCGCGAACAGCGCGTGCAGCGGGTTGCGGCGCGACATGTGGCCGACAAGGCCGGTGAGCGCGCCATCCTCGTCATAAGTCCCCAGCATCGGCAGCAGACTGGCCGATGCCGCGGGCGCGCCCGGGCAAAGCACCCAGGCGAGCGGATATTCGGCGATCAGTCGCCGTATGTCCTCATGCCTGTATCGGTCGAATGCCGGGTTCAGCATGGGCCTGCGATCCGTTTCATGCCGTCCTGTCTCGTGCGCGCGGTCCAGTCTGCGCCCATTTTCATGCCCCCATAGTCGTACCCGAGGGTCCTTGATCATCTTCGGTCTGGTCCAGCACAAGTGCCAATACTGAATATCTCTATGGTCCAATGCACTGGCGCCTGTTAGGCAGGCGGTGTGGAGGGAGCGTGAAGCACGCTCACGGGAGACTGAAAACATGCTGCGGCCCTGGCAGGTTACCTTGAGTGAACGGATCGATCCCGAACGCGGGACGCCGATCTACATGCAGATCATCCATGCCCTGATCCGGGACATCGAGACCGGGCGCCTGACTTCCGGCACGTTCCTGCCCAGCAGCCGCGAACTGGCCGGCGCGCTCGGCGTCAATCGCAAGACCGTGGTCCTCGCCTACGAGGATCTCATCGCGCAGGGCTGGCTATCGACCGAGGGCACGCGCGGAACCATGGTCTCGCGCTCGCTGCCCAGCAGCCCATCGGGAGAACCTTCGGTCGAAGCCGGAGCCAGGTTCGATCAGGCCCTTTACCGCTTTGCCGAGGCGCCGGACCGGCCTCTTGCCCTGCCCGGCGGCAAGGGCATCAAGCTCGACGAAGGTGCACCCGACGGGCGGCTGTTTCCCGCCGACCAGCTTGCCCGCGCCTATCGCTCGGCGATCAGCCGGGCTTCACGCTCGAACCGTCTGCAGTACCGCGACCCGCGTGGATCGGAAGGCCTGCGCGAACAAGTGGCCGAAATGCTGCGCACCCAGCGCGGTCTGCCAGTCTCGATGGAGAACATCTGCATCACCCGCGGCAGCCAGAACGGCCTGTTCCTGGCGCTGCAGGTGCTGATCGAGCCGGGCGATACGGTGATCGTCGAGGAACTGACTTACGAGCCCGCCGTCGCCGCGATCCGGGCGCTGGGCGGCAAGGTCATCCCGGTCGGTCTCGACGAGGAGGGCATCAATGTGGCGGAAGTGGAGGAATGCTGCCGCCGCCATGCGGTGCGCGCGATCTTCCTGACGCCGCACCACCAGTTCCCGACGACGGTCGCGCTGCGGCCCGAGCGGCGTCTGCAGCTCCTCGATCTCGCCCGCCAGTTCGGGGTGGCGATCATCGAGGACGATTACGACCACGAATTCCATTTCCAGTCGCAGCCGCTGCTGCCGATGGCGGGATATGCCCCGGCCCAGGTGATCTACCTGGGATCGATGTCCAAGCTGCTCCTGCCTGCCTTGCGCATCGGCTACATGGCCGCGCCGGAAAAGGTCATCGACGCCATCGCCCACCGTGTTTCGCTGACCGACGGCATGGGCAATACGGTGACCGAGGATGCCGCCGCCGAACTGATCCGAAGCGGTGAGGTGCGTCGCCACGCGCGCAAGGCCTGGAGGGTCTATTCCGAGCGGCGCGAGTCCTTTGCCAGGCTGCTGCACGAGCATCTTGGCGAGCATTGCAGTTTCGCGGTCCCGGATGGCGGGCTGGCCTTCTGGCTGCGCTTTTCCGGCGACCTCGACCTGATCGAGGCGCGGGCGCGGGAGCAGGGCCTGCGCTTTGCCAGCCATCGCTCGTTCATGGCCCGCGATACGGCGGCAAAGGGCATGCGGCTGGGGTTTGCGAGCCTCAACGAAGCGGAAGCCGAACGCGCCATCGCCGCCCTCGCGGCGGCCACCAGGGCGGACTGAGCCGCGAGAATGATCTGGCCCCATCGATTTCTTCGAATTGGGCGTTCTGGCCGACAAATAGGGCGCTAGTCGCGATCCATTAGAAACGAGCCTGACGGGTACGCATCGATCAGGAGTCTCGGCCGCCGTACCTTCCTCTCCCGCGCGGGATTTGCGGCGACCGAGCAGTGTGCTTTCGGCCTGTGCCGATCCGCTTCTCGCTGCCGCGGCCATACCCGCTTGACGCTGACGGGTGCGGCCAGGCGTGTGATGCTGGCGGGGCCAATGCACGGTCCTGCCCGCCCGATCGGCATGTCGCATTTCACGATGCCATGCAATCTTGCGCGTGCGGCTCGGCCCGGCATCGGCGGCAGGAAACCTGCACAATAATCCATGTCTCAGCCCGGTGCGCCGATTTTGCCGTTTTCGATCCGTGGCTTGCACGGATCGATCGGGACGCGGCGGGCAATGTGCGGGTCGGAGAGGCCCGGTCAGGAGGGAAGAAAGTCCACGGCTGATCCTTTGGTCCCCTGAACTCGCAAAACTTGGATGTTTTGCTGGACTATGGGCCGGGGGATTGTGGCGAAGTGGCGGCCCGCAGGGAGGACCGCCCGATACGAGCAGATCGCAAGAGCGAAGATCGTTTGCCAGTGGGGGTTAACATGAAGAATGATTTTGAGGTCACTCGCACCAGTGTTTCCGCGGCGCTCCGGCAGCGCGGCAGCCTGACCGTCCTCGCCGCCGCGCTTTGCGCCATCGCCAGCCCGGCCGCCGCGCAGGACTCCAAGGAAATCGTCGTCACCGCACAGCGGGTCAACGCCACCCACGTCGAGAACGGCGGTTCGGCGGGCGTGCTGGGCAACAAGGCCGCCGAAGACCTGCCTTTCAACGTGCGCAGCTTCGATGAAACGCTGATCCTCAACCAGCAGCCAAAGTCGCTCGGCGAAGTGCTCGAGAACGATCCGACCGTGCGCACGACCTACGGGTTCGGCAATGCGGCGGAAAGCTTCGTCATCCGCGGCTTCGAGCTGTTCGGCGACGACGTCGGCCTCAACGGTCTCTACGGTATCACCCCGCGCCAGCTGATTGCGCCGGAACTTTTCGAAAGCGTCCAGGTGCTCAATGGCTCGTCGGCCTTCCTCAATGGCGCAGCGCCGGGCGGTTCGGGCCTTGGCGGTAGCGTCAACCTGCTGCTCAAGCGCGCCGGTGACGCGCCGCTCAACCGCGTGACTGCAGGCTATACCTCGGATTCGCACTTCGGCGGCAGCTTCGACGTCTCGCGCCGCTTCGGCGACTTCGGCGTGCGCGTGAACGGCAACTACCAGGACGGCCAGCTCGGCATCGACCGCGAGGATCGCATGTCGGGCGTTCTGGGCGCCGGCTTCGACTGGTCCAATGGCCCGGTTCGCGTCTCGCTCGACCTCGGTTACCAGAAGGTGCGCGTCGACGATCTGCGCCCCAAGGTGACGATCTATACCGCGACCATCCCGCGGGTGCCCAAGGCCAGCGCCAACTATTCGCAGAAGTACACCTACAGCAAGCTGCGCGATATCTTCGGCGTCTTCAACTTCGAGTACGACTTTGCTGAAAATGCGACGCTCTGGGCCAAGGCCGGCGCGCGCGACGGCAGCGAGGACGGTATCTATGGCGGCTTCAACCTGTTCGATGCGACCACTGGCGACGGTTCGGGCAATGCCCTTTACGTGCCGCGCACCGACAATAACGAAGCGGCCGAGGTCGGCGCGCGCGTCAAGCTGGGCAGCGCCGTCACGCATGAGATCGTCGTGGGCGGCAATGCCAGCTGGCAGGTCAACCGCAATGCCTTCGACTTCCTCTATGGCGACGGTTTTGCCGGCTTCCCGACCAATCTCTACGATACCCCGCAGCTCGATCCGCTGACTTCCTCGCTTGTCGGCGGCGATCTCAACGATCCCTACCCGATCTCGCGCACGCGGCTCTGGTCGGCCTTTGCCTCCGACACCGTCGGTTTCCTCGACGATCGCATCCTCGTGACCGGCGGCCTGCGCCTGCAGACGCTCAACATCAAGACCTATGGCTATTACGATGGCGGCCTGCCGGAATCGGCTTACGATGCCGACGAGGTGACGCCGGTCGTCGGCGTGGTCGTGAAACCGGTAGAGGGGCTGTCGCTCTACGCCAACCGGATCGAGGCGCTGCAACAGGGGCCCTCCGCCGGCTTCGGCGCCGCCAACTTCGGCGAAGTCTTCCCGCCCTACGTCTCGACCCAGTACGAGTTCGGCGGCAAGGGCAAGATCGGCCCGATGTTCGTGAGCCTGGCGTTCTACCAGATCAAGAAGCCCAACGGGTACATCGACAACAATACGCTGGTTTTCGCGGTCAACGGCGAGCAGCGCAACCGCGGCATGGAGCTTACGCTCAACGGCGAACTGGCCCCCGGCCTGCGCCTGATCTCGGGTCTTGCGGTCAATGACGCCAAGCTGACCAAGACCGGCGATGCCACCGAGGGCAACGATGCCAAGGGCGTGCCGGATTGGACCGCGAACGCGAACATCGAGTGGGATACCCCGATGATCGAGGGCCTGACCCTGACCGGGCGCGTGATCTATACCGGCAAGCAGTGGGTCGATGCGGCCAATACGCTGCGCCTGCCGGACTGGGCCGTGTTCAACCTCGGCGCGCGCTATGTCCTCGCTGCGGGAGACGTGCCCGTCACGCTGCGATTCAACGTCGATAACGTTGCCAACAAGCGGTACTGGGCCTCGGCCTACGACGCCTTCTCCTCGGCCCTGCTGCAAGGCCAGCCGCGGACCTTCAAGGCTTCCATCTCGGCAGACTTCTGACGAAGCCAGCCTAGACTGCGGCCCGGCGCCTTTCCTCTCCCTCCCGCCGGGCCGCAGATCCTTTCCGATATGAGGGGGCCAGCGCCGGACTTTCCGGCCATGCCCCAAGAGAAGGTCATGTTCGAAAACGACGATGTCGATCCGCAGATCCGGGACTTCCTGAACCGCATGTTCGCGTCCTCGGCCGCGCTCGGTTCGCGGCCCGGGCTGTCCGCGCCGGAACGGCGTGCGATTGCCGAGCGTCAGCGCGAGCCATGGGTGCGGGGCGGCCCTGCGATGCATGCCAGCGAGGAGCTGCGCGTCGGGCAGTCCCAGGTCCGCGTCCGGATCCACCGGCCGGTGGCGGACGCGGACCTGCCGGTGCTCGTCTATCTCCACGGCGGCGGCTGGACCCTGTTCAGCATCGACACGCATGACCGCCTGATGCGTGAGTATGCGGCGCGCTCGGGCTGCGCTGTTATCGGCATCGACTATGCACTGGCGCCCGAGCACCGCTTTCCGCGCGCGCTGGACGACATTGCGCAAGTGCTCGACTGGCTGGCCGCGAAAGGCGCCGACCACGGGCTCGATCCGAAGCGCTATGCCCTTGGCGGTGACAGCGCGGGCGCCAATCTCTCGGTTGCCGCGGCCATCGACCGGCGCGATGCTGGGGCCGCCATGCCCTGCGGACTGCTCCTGAATTACGGGGCCTTCGACGGCGAATGGCGTGCCAGCTACGAGCGTTACGGCGACGGCGACCGCTATATGCTGACCGGTCCCGAAATGGACGAGTTCTGGGAAAGCTACCTCGGCGCCGATGCCCTTTCACCGGAGAGGATGGATCCGCGCGCCCGGGTCTTCCACGCCGAATTGCATGGCCTGCCGCCGAGCTGGCTGTGCGTCGCGCGCTGCGACATCCTTCTGGACGAGAATGTGCTGATGGCCGAACGCCTGACCGCGGCGGGCGTCGAGGCGCACCTGAAGATCTACGATGGCGCCACGCACAGCTTCCTGGAAGCTGTGGCGATTTCCTCGATTGCCGACAGGGCTATTGCCGAAGCATCCGAGTGGCTTGCCGCAGTGCTGGATTAAAATCCTGCGAACTGGCTGCAAGGCCATGGCGTACGGGCGCTATCCCGTATAAGGCGGCGCCATGCTTCGCCTATCCGACCTGGCACTTCCACTCGATCACAGTTCCGCCGAGCTCGAGCAGGCCGTCATCGCCCGCCTGGGCATCGATCCTGCCGATCTTGAGCGGATGACCATCGTGCGCCGCGGCAACGACGCCCGGCGTAAGGCCGCGATCAAGCTGGTCTATTCGCTCGACATCGTGCTGCGCAACGAGGCCGAGGTGCTGGCCCGCTTCGCCGACGACCAGCACGTGCGGCAGACGCCGGACACGTCCTACAAGTTCGTGACCCATGCGCCCGCGAACTATGACGGTCCGCGCCCGGTCGTGATCGGGGCGGGCCCCTGCGGCCTGCTGGCCGGGCTGGTGCTGGCGCAGATGGGCTTCCGGCCGATCATCGTCGAACGCGGCAAGGCCGTGCGCGAGAGGACCAAGGATACCTGGGGGCTGTGGCGCCGCTCGGTCCTCAACCCGGAAAGCAACGTGCAGTTCGGCGAAGGCGGTGCCGGTACCTTCTCTGACGGCAAGCTCTACAGCCGCATCAAGGACCAGCGCCATCTGGGCCGCAAGGTCCTGTCCGAATTCGTCAAGGCGGGGGCGCCCGACGACATCCTCACCGAGGCGCATCCCCACATCGGCACCTTCCGCCTGGTGACGATGGTCATGTCGATGCGCGAGACGATCGAAAAGCTGGGCGGGGAATACCGCTTCCAGACCCGGGTCGAGGACTTCGAGATCGAAGAGGGCGCCGACGGCGAACGCCGCCTCGTCGGCCTGCATCTGTCCGATGGCGAATATCTGCCCGCACGCCACGTGATCATGGCCGTCGGTCACTCTGCGCGCGATACCTTCTACAAGCTGCACGAGCGCGGCGTGCATATCGAGGCGAAGCCCTTTGCCATCGGTGTGCGCATCGAACATCCGCAAAGCTGGATCGATACCGCCCGCTACGGGCCGAGCGCGGGCAACAAGATTCTGGGCGCGGCGGCCTATTCGCTTTCGCACAAGTGCTCGAACGGGCGCGTGGTCTATTCGTTCTGCATGTGCCCGGGCGGTCGCGTCGTTGCCGCCACGTCCGAGGAGGGCCGTGTCGTCACCAACGGCATGAGCCAGTACTCGCGCGCCGAATTCAACGCCAATTCGGGTATCGTCGTCGATATCGATCCGGAGCGCGACTATCCCGGCGATCCGCTGGCGGGCATCGCCTTCCAGCGCAAGTTCGAGGAACTGGCCTACAAGGCGGGCGGCTCCAACTACAAGGCGCCGGGCCAGAAGCTCGGCGATTTCCTTGCCGGACGGCCTTCCACCGAGTTCGGCGTCGTCACGCCCAGCTATCAGCCCGGCGTGCACCTGACCGACCTCAGCGAGTGTCTGCCCGACTATGTGATCGAATCCATTCGTGAGGCGCTGCCCGTGTTCGGACGGCAGGTGCCGGGATACGATCATCCCGACGTGGTGATGACCGGTGTCGAAACGCGCACCTCCTCGCCGGTGCGGATTACCCGAGGTCGCGACTACCAGAGCCTCAATACCCGCGGTCTCTACCCGGCGGGTGAGGGTGCAGGCTATGCGGGCGGCATCCTCAGCGCCGCGGTCGACGGCATTCGCGTGGCCGAGGCGCTGGCTCTCGAACTGGTGTCCGAGCCGGTTCCGGCGTGACCGCAAGCTACGATGCGATCGTGCTCGGCGCAGGTGCGGCCGGGCTGTTCTGTGCTGCCACGGCGGGTCAGCGCGGTCGGCGCGTGCTGCTGCTCGACCATGCCGCGCAAGTGGGCAAGAAGATCCTGATTTCCGGCGGCGGGCGCTGCAACTTCACCAATATCCATACCGGACCTGACCGCTATCTTTCGCAGAACCCGCATTTCGCGAAGTCGGCGCTCAGCCGCTACACCGCGCAGGATTTCCTGGCGCTGGTCGAAAGCCATGGCATCGCCTGGCATGAAAAGACGCTGGGCCAGCTCTTCTGCGACCAGAGCGCCAGGCAGATCGTCGCGATGCTGCTGGACGAATGCGCCAAGGGCGGCGTCGAGGTACACTGCGGCGATGCCGTCGGCGGCGTCGACCATGCCGACGGCGCCTACCGCGTGCGCTACGGCGATAGCGAGGCGAGCGCGCCTGCGCTGGTGATCGCTACCGGCGGTCCCTCGATCCCGAAGATGGGCGCTAGCGGCTTCGCCTACGACCTGGCGCGCCAGTTCGGCTTGAAGGTCGTGCAGCCGCGTCCGGCGCTGGTGCCCTTGACCCTGCCGGGCGATGACACGCTGTTTCGCGAGCTTTCGGGCGTGTCCACCGAAGTGATCGCCCGTGTCGAGGGTAAGGGGAAGGGCGCCCCGGCCTTTCGCGAGGCGGCGCTGTTCACCCACCGCGGCCTTTCCGGCCCGGCGATCCTGCAGATCTCCAGCTACTGGCAGCGCGGCGATACCGTGACCACGCAGTTCGTGCCGGACCGCGTGGAGGGGTGGCTGAAGCAGGCGAAGCGCGATCGTCCGAAGGCGACATTGCGCAAACTGCTCTCCGAAGACCTGCCCGATCGCCTGTCCCAGGCGCTGTGCGACAGGCTCGGCCTTGCCGGCGATCTGGGCAACCTCTCCGACAAGGCGCTCGGCGCGGCCGAAGCGAAGCTGGCGCGCTGGCCCTTCGTGCCCGACGGCAGCGAGGGCTTCGCCAAGGCGGAAGTGACGGCCGGCGGCATCGACACGCGCGGTATCTCGTCCAAGACCATGGAAGCGCTCAAGGTGCCCGGCCTCTACGTCATCGGCGAGGCTGCCGATGTCACGGGGTGGCTGGGCGGCTACAACTTCCAGTGGGCCTGGGCGAGCGCGAGGGCGGCCGGCCTGGCACTGGCGGAAGGTTAGCTCGCGCCGTCGTCAATTGCGGTAGAGGCTGGGATATTCCTTGCGGAACGCGGCCAGCTTCGGCTTGTCCCAGCGTGCGATGTAGGGGTGCTGCGGGTTCTTGCGCATGAAGTCCTGATGATAGGCTTCGGCAGGATAGAAGGCCCCGCTCTCCAGCTTCGTGGCGATCGGCTTGGGAAAGCTCTTCGCCTTGGTCAGCTTGGCGATATAGGCCTGCGCCGTGGCGCGCTGGACGGCGTTCTGCGGAAAGATCGCCGAGCGGTAGCTGGGGCCGACGTCGGGGTATTGCCGGTTCACCTGGGTCGGGTCATGCGCGACCGAGAAGTAGATCTGGAGCAGGGTGCCGTAGCTGACCTTGGCTGGATCGTAGACGATCCGCACGGCCTCGGCGTGGCCGGTTTTCTCGGAGGACACATCGCCGTAGTTGGCCGTACTCTTTTGTCCGCCGGCATATCCCGAGGTGACTGACTTTACCCCGCGCACATGCTCGTAGAGGCCTTCGATGCCCCAGAAGCAGCCGCCTGCCAGAACGGCCACCTGATCGCCGGACGGTACGGCCTTTTCCGCCGGGGGAGGCGGGATGCGGCTGGCCGCGCTGCTCGTTTCGGCGGGCAGCAGGGTGCCGGCAGCCAGGGCGAGGGCGCCTGCACCTGCCAGCAGGATGATGGGGACGGGGCGAATGGCCATGGTTGCTTCTCCCGGTATCTGGGCGCCTTGGACGACAGTCCGCCCCTTCTCTAGGGCATGCAACCTGAACCTGCGCTAAGCAGTGCCTTGTCGGCTGAAAAAGGTCAGGCGGCGCTTCTGGTCGTTCCGCGCACGATCAATTGTGGGGCATTCACGAAATGATCGGTATCCTCCCCGGCGATGCGCGCCTTGAGCTTTTCGACAAGAATCCTTGCACCCAGATCGATTTCCTGCCGGATCGTCGTGAGCGGCGGCATGGTCTGCGAAGCGAGCGGCAGGTCGTCGAAACCCACGATCTGCACGTCGTCGGGAACCGCGCGCCCATGCTGGTGCAGGACGCGCAAGGCTGACATCGCGATCAGGTCGGATGCGGCGAAAATGCCGTCGACCTTGCAGTCGGGCAAAGTCCTTTCGATTTGCGATGCCATGGTGGCGGCGGCCAGGTCGATCGGCAGGTGGACGAGCGGGATGCCCGCTGCATCGGCGACGGATTTGGCCGCCCGATAGCGGGCCGCGATCTCGATGCCGGTCGTGACGCCGAGGAAGGCAAGGCTGCGCGCGCCGCAAGCAATCAGGTGCTCTGCCGCCATGCGACCGCCAAGGGCATTGTCGGTTCCGACCACGCAGTGCCTCTGTCCCGGGGTGTGATGTCCCCACACGGTCAGCGGATGGTAATGGCCGGCAACGCTTTCGATGATGTCGAACTGGTCCGACTGGCCGATGACGATGACGCCGTCGACCATCCCCGAACCGGTCAACTGTTCCAGCCAGTCGGTCGTATCTTCCGGGATCACGCGGCGCAGCATGACGTCGTAGCCGCTTTCCGTCAGTTCGTCGGCGATCTGGCCCAGCAGCGTGAGGAAGAACGGGTCGGAGATATGCTGACGCTTTTCGTGGCCGAGGGGAACGACCACGCCGATCAGGCCCGTCTTCTGCGAGCGTAGCTTGCTTGCCATCTGGTTGGGACGAAAGCCGTGCTCCCGCGCCAGCGTCTGGATACGATCGCGTGTTTCGGCATTGACCAGCGACTTGCCGGCGAGCGCTCGCGAAACCGTGCCGGCCGAAACGCCTGCGATGCGGGCAAGATCGGCAAGAGTGCGGACTTTTTGAGGTTCCCCGTTCTTACCGAGGTGATTTTCGCTATTTTTCATATGTCCCCATTCCGGCCGCGGCTCTTACCACCAAGGCTGGCGGGCAGGAAGTTGCTAGTCATCAAGGTGACTATTTGTTCATAATCATTAACATGTTCTTGGCTTGCCCCCTGCCGGAACGAACAGTGTCGCAATCGCGCCGGTCAACATCAGTACTCCGGCAAACATCAATGCATTACGCGAATCCCCGCCCAGCAGTGGCGTGTAGATCACCGGCATTGTCAAAGTTTCGATCAGCATGGGAATGACGATGAACATGTTGAAGATGCCCATGTAGATTCCATAGCGCTCGGACGGGATGGAATCGGCGAGCATGACGTAAGTGTTGCCCATCATGCCGGCCCAGCCCAGGCCGATGCCCAGCATCAGCGCGTAAAGCAGCGGCAGCGATCCGACGTTGGGGATGGCCAGCATGGCCAGCCCCGAGGCGGTCAGGCACACGGCGTGGGTGCTGCGTGCGCCCTGGCGCTTGACGATCGGGATGAGGGCAAGGGCGGCAAGAAAGGCGATGAAGTTGAAGAAGGCGCCCAGCTGCTGGGCGGTCAATGTGCCGGAACGGAAGCCTTCGGAACCGGGATCAGTCGTATCGAACAGAGAGCGCGACAGCGCGAAGGCGATGTACTGCCAGTACACGAACATCGCATACCACTGGCACAGCATGGCCAGGGCAAGCTGGCGCATGGGGCGCGGCATCTGCCGGATGGCGCTGCCGATCTCGCGCAAGGTGGCTCCTGTTGTGAGCGGCGATCTGTCGATATGTGCGCGCTGTTCCTCGGAAAGGGGCAGTTCCGGTACGCGCCAGACCGAATAGACGATCGTCGCGATCGACAGGATCGCGCCGATCACGAAGGCGATGCGGATCACGATGGGAATGCCATTGGGATCGAGCGCGTTGCGGTCGATCACGGCGGTGAGCAGCGAAGGGCTGAGATAGGACAGGGTCTGGGCAAGACCGGTAAAGGCGCTCTGGGTAAGGAAGCCGGTGGGGCGCTGGTCCGGTGCCAGGCGGTCCGCGACATAAGCGCGATAAGGTTCCATCGCGGTGTTGTTGCCTGCATCCAGCAGCCAGAGCATGCTCGCCGCAACCCAGAGCGTGGGCGAATAGGGCATGGCCAGAAGGCACAGCGAACAGATCACCGCGCCGATCAGGAAATAGGGCGTGCGGCGGCCCAAGCGCGATCGGGTGCGGTCGCTCATGGCACCGATGATCGGCTGGACGAAAAGGCCGGTGATCGGGCCTGCCAGCCAGAGCAGCGGCATGATTGCCTCGCTGGCGCCGAGAATGCCGTAGAAGGGCCCCATGTTCGCCTGCTGCAGGCCGAAGCTGAACTGCAGGCCGAAGAAGCCGACGTTCATCTCGACAATGCGAGCGAGCGGCAGGCGCGGCTTCTTCTGTGCGATCGACATGGACCATTCTCCGCTGCAGGAGGCGCTCACTGCCGCTTGACTGGTCCATGGCTCGCACAATCGGCCTGCCCCTGCAAATCGATTGGGCAGCCTTGGCCCCCCAGCATCGAGAAGGCGGCGCCCCATGCCTTGGAATGGGCAGGGGCCGAAGTTTCGCCCATTCGCTTGGCCATCGGGGATGCAAGGCTTGAGCGGCGGGACGAGCGGGAACACCACGATCTCGCGTTGGCCCGACCAATTTCGACATGACATGCTGAAGATTGATTATTGTTCTGTGCCGTAATTTCGTTACACGCGTGGCAAGCATCACCTCGAGAAGCAACCGGCCCTTGGGTCGCAACCAGAAACAGAAAAAAAGCGTTTAAAAATAATGCCGCCTTCGCTCGTCGTGCGAAGGCGGTTGATGCCGGAAGCCAATTCCGGGCCTATAACAGAGATTGTCGAGTCGGACCCTCCGGCGAGGGCAAGTTCCGATCCCGACAGCAAATCGCGGAGAAGGAAATGAGTGCAGGCGAAGTGGCCGTAACCGGCAAGGCGCGGTCGAAGCAGTCTTCCAAAGGCGCATCCGGGCGGCTGGAGGGGGTGATTGCGGATCGCATTCGCGACTCGCTGCTGCCGGTCGACGGACCCGCGGATGCCTCGTGGATCGAGGATGCCGCGCGCAGCCTTCTCGATGCAGCTACCAACCGTCCCACCGGTGAGCCTGTGGTCGATCTCACTTCCGCAAGCGACGAACGGCGCTACCTGCGCATTGCCCTGATTAACGACGATATGCCGTTCCTCGTCGACTCGGTCGCCGCAGCGATTGCCGATGCCGGGCTCGTCATCGACCGCCTCGCCCACCCGGTGCTGTCGGTGAAGCGCAACGCCAAAGGCCAGCTCGAGGAATTCCCCGGGCTGGACGCGGCGGGCACCGTGCGTGAATCGATGATCTATATCGAGACAGCGCGTGTCGATGCCCGCCAGCGTCGTGCCCTGATCCGCTCGCTTGAATCCACCCTGGCCGACGTTCGCAGCGCTGTGAAGGACTGGCCGCGCATGGTCGAGGCGATGACCATCGATGCCGAACAGGTCGACGACGCCGAAGGCGCCGCGCTGCTGCGCTGGTTCGCCGGGGGGATGCTCACCCAGCTCGGCCATGTCACGCGTCGGCGCGACGGTACGCACGGCCAGCTGCTGGGTGTGTGTCGCCGCGGAACCCGCGATATCCTGTCTGCAACCAGTTACGATCAGGCCTTTGCAGAGTTCGACCGCCAGGTCGAGGCGGGCACCATCGTTTCGCCGATGGTGATCAAGGCCAACCGCATGGCCACCGTCCACCGCCGCGTGCCGATGGACCTCTTCATCGTTCCGGTCATCGACGAGGGCCGGGTTACTGCCCTTTCGGTCCATGCCGGAATCTGGACGAGCGCCGCGCTCGCGGCGCCTCCGGGCGATGTCCCGCGCCTGCGCGTGCTGCTGACCGGTCTTGCCGGCAAGCTCGGCCTCGATCCGATCGGCCATACCGGCAAGGCACTGGCCCATGCGCTGACCAGCCTGCCGCATGATCTTGTCCTTGGCCTTGGTTCCTACGACGTGGAGCGGCTGGCGACGACGATGACGGGGCTGGTGGACCGCCCCCGGCCACGCCTGCTGATCACCAGCGCACCGCTTTCGCGCCACCTTTTCGTGTTCGTCTGGCTGCCGCGCGACATGGTCTCGACCCAGATGCGCCGCCGCATCCAGTCGATGATCGAGGAAGCGGCAGAAGCGCCGACCATCGACTGGAGCCTGCAGGTCGAAGCCGGCAACCTGGCCATGATGCGCTTCACGCTCGACATTCGCGAAGGCGCCAGCGCGCTCAATGAAGATGCGCTCGACCAGCACCTGCAGGTCATGCTGCGCGGCTGGGGCGAAGCGGTTGAGGCTGTCCTGGCGCAAGGGATGGACCCGGCGCGTGCGGCCGCCGTCGCCGGGCGCTATGCCGATGCCTTCCCGCTGTCCTACCGCACCGATTACGGCCCGGTCGAAGCCGCGCTGGACATCTCGCACATGCGCAAGGTGGTCGTGGGCGAGGCAGCGGAGGGCGAACATCGCCATGGCCTGCGCGACGCGCGCCTTTATCGCCATGCCAGCGACGATGCCGCGCACCTGCGCCTCAAGGTCTATCAGGCAGAGGGCAGCCTGCCATTGTCCGATGCGGTTCCGGCGCTTGAGAATTTCGGCTTCCGCGTCCTTGCCGAAGTCCCCACGCCGCTGGAGAGCGGGCGCATCGGCACGATCCACGATTTCACGCTGGCGCTGCCGGTCGGCCGCAATGCGGAGGAGGTTCTGGGCCTCGGCGAAATGATCGAGGATGCGCTGTGTTCGGTCCTCAACAACGAGAGCGAGAACGATGCGTTCAACCGCCTCGTGCCGATGCTCGGCCTCTCCAAGCGCGAGACCAACTGGCTGCGCGCCTGGTATCGTTACTTGCGCCAGGGCGGTACCCATTTCGGGATCGCCACCGTAGTCGATGCGCTGCAGGGCGCGCCCCGCGTGACGACAGCGATCATCGCGCTGTTCCGCGCCATTCACGACCCGCAGTTCCAGGGCGACAGGGAGCAGGCGAGGCTGGATGCGGAAGAGCAGATCCGCGCAGGTCTCGCCGATGTCGTCGCCATCAACGACGACCGCCTGCTGCGCGCATACCGCGATCTCGTGCTGGCGATGCAGCGCACCAATGCCTTTGCCCATGCCGGGCAACTGGCACTGGCCTTCAAGTTCGATTCCGCGCTCGTTCCCGGCCTGCCCCGGCCGCTGCCCTGGCGCGAGATCTTCGTCTATTCTCGGCGCGTCGAAGGCATCCACTTGCGCGCCGGGCCGGTTGCACGCGGCGGCCTGCGCTGGTCCGATCGCCGCGACGACTATCGCACCGAGATCCTCGGGCTGATGAAGGCGCAGCGCGTCAAGAACGCGGTGATCGTGCCGACCGGGGCCAAGGGCGGCTTCTATCCCAAGCAGCTTCCCGATCCCGCGCTCGATCGGGCCGGATGGGCGGCAGAGGGGCAGGGCTGCTACGAGGTTTTCATCGCCACCCTGCTTTCGGTGACCGACAACATCGTCAAGGACAAGGTGGTCCATCCCGAAGACGTGGTGATCCTCGACGGTGAGGACCCCTATTTCGTCGTCGCGGCGGACAAGGGTACGGCCAAGTTCTCCGACGTTGCCAACGGCATCGCGGAATCGCGCGACTTCTGGCTCGACGATGCCTTCGCCAGCGGCGGATCCAATGGCTACGATCACAAGGCCATGGGTATCACCGCGCGCGGGGCCTGGCTTTCGGTGCGCCGCCATTTCCTTGAAATGGGCATCGACGTGCAAAGCCAGCCGGTACGCGTCATCGGCTGCGGCGACATGTCGGGCGACGTTTTCGGCAACGGCATGCTGCTGTCCAGGGCGATCAAGCTCGTCGCCGCCTTCGACCACCGGCACATCTTCTTCGATCCCGATCCGGACCCGGCAAGCAGCTGGGCTGAGCGCAAGCGCATGTTCGACCTGCCGCATTCCAGCTGGGACGATTATGACAAGTCGCTGATCTCGAAGGGCGGGGGAGTTTTCCCGCGCAAGCTCAAGTCGATCCCCCTCTCGCCGGAAATACGCGCGGCGCTGGGCATCGAGGCCGAGGCGCTCGATCCGGATTCGCTGATCACGGCGATCCTTTCCAGCCAGGCCGACCTGCTGTGGTTCGGCGGCATCGGCACTTACGTGAAGTCCGCCGGCGAAAACAATGTCGCCGTGGGCGATCCGGCCAACGACACGCTGCGCGTCAATGCGGCCGACCTGCACGTCAAAGTCATCGGCGAGGGCGCCAACCTCGGCGTGACGCAGGCGGGGCGCATCGAGTTCGCCGCGCGCGGCGGGCGCATCAATGCCGACTTCATCGACAATTCGGCCGGCGTCGACTGTTCGGACAACGAGGTGAACATCAAGATCGCGCTCGCAGCGGCGCGCCGCTCGGGCAAGCTCTCGGAAAAGAAGCGCAACGAACTGCTGCGCGAAATGACCGACGAAGTCGCCGAACTGGTACTGGAGGACAACCGCCTGCAGGCCCTTGCGCTTTCGATCGCGCAGCGGGGCGGGGCCTCGTCCATGCCGTCGCACATTCGCCTCATCGAAATGCTGGAGGAAAGCGGCAATCTCGACCGCCGGAACGAGGGGCTGGCCGAGAACGACCTGCTCCAGCGCCGCGCGCTCGACGGGCAGGGGCTTACCCGTCCCGAACTGGCCGTGCTGCTTTCCAGCGGTAAGCTGGTGTTGCAGGACGCCATCGAGCAGAGTGACCTGGCGGCCGATCCCAGCCTGACCGATCTGCTGCTGGGGGCCTTCCCGGAACCGATGCAGGACAAGTTCGCGCGCTTCATCAAGGGCCATCGCCTTGCGCCTGAAATCATTGCGACCAAGCTGGCCAACCGCATCGTCAATCGCCTCGGCATCGTCCATCCCTTCGAGCTGGCCGAAGAGGAAGGCGTGGGGCTGGCGCAAATCGCCGCGGCCTTCGCCCTTGCGGTCCAGCTGTTCGATCTCGAAACGCTGTGGGAACGGCTGGAAGCCGCGCCGATGTCGGAAGATGCGCGCCTGCTGATGTTCGACCGGGTCGCAGTGGCCACGCGCGGGCACATGGCCGACCTGCTGCGCGCAGGGGCCGGGCAGGTTCCGCCGCATGAGTTCTTCGAGCGGATTGGCAAGCACGTGGCAGCGCTGGGCGTGGGAACCCAGTCCCTCCTGGGTGAGCGGACCCTGGCCCATTCGCAGCGGCTGCGCGCGGCGCTGCTGGAACGCGGCGCACCGGAAGCGGAAGCCACGGACGTGGCGCACCTGTTCGATCTCGACGGTGCGGTCGGCATCGCCGAACTGGCCGACAGCACCCGCATCGATCCGCGCAAGCTGGTCAACGCCTTTACCCGTATCGGCACTGGCCTCGGGCTCGACTGGGCGCAGTCGAGCGCGGCGATCATGAACCCGTCCGATCCCTGGGAGCGCCTGCTGGTTGCCGGGCTGGCCCGCGATTTCCAGCAGATGCGGCTCGAGTTCCTGCGCTCGCTGGCGCGCAGCAAGCTGGGCAAGTCCGATCCGATCGCCGCCGTCGAGGAATGGGGGCGGCACCACCGCACCTCGATCAGCACGTTCCGGGCCACCGTGGCGCGGGCGGAGAACACCGCCCCGATTACGCCGGCCATGCTGGCCCAGATCGCCAGTCAGGCACGCAACCTGCTGGGCCGCTGAAGAGAAGCCCACAGGTTCGCCGCCCCCCGGATCGGGTCCGGGGGGCGGCCATCAATCGAATTCGCTCAGTCCAGCGGCATCGCGCGCATTTCCTTGATCGTCTCAAGCACGATGATCGACTTGACGTCGCGCACCCCGGGAATGCGCAGCAGCGACTTGAGCGTGATCTGCGACAGGTGCTCGACATCGCGCGCGATCACGTGGACGAGGTAGTCCATGTCGCCGGTCACCGCGTGGCAGGCGATGACATAGGAATTGTCCTGAATCGCCTGCTCGAAGCGCGAGATGTTGTCGTCGCTGTGCGCGTCGAGATTGATCAGCACATAGGCGTCGAGCTCGAATCCGAGCTTTCGCGCGTCGAGGATCGGCTGGTAGCCGACGATTACGCCATCGTCCTCCAGCCGCTTGATCCGGCGGCTTACCGGGGTGGCGGAAAGGGCCGTGCGTTCCGCCACTTGCGCCACGGGCATGCGCGCATCGATCTGGAGCGACTGGACGATCTTGCGGTCGAATTCGTCTAGGGGCACGGATCACCTACCGGAATGACTGTTCATGGTGGAATCCACCAATACCACAGCTAAACTATGAGACAATCGCATGAATATGAAGTGAAGTTCGTGGTATTGTCCAATCCATGAAGAAGCCCAGCACGGATACCAGCGCCAGCGGCCTTCGTGGCGAGTACGAGGGTGCCTCCGACGATTATACCGTCGGGCAGGATTGGCATGCCTATACGCCCCAGATGCACGAGCGCTGGCGGCGGCTTCATGCGCGCCAGTCGGCACTCACCGACCGTTATGCATGCCGCTCCTTCCGCGAGGGTCTGGCCCGTCTCGACTGCGCCGTGGGGATCCCGCGCTTTGAGGATGCCAACGCCATCCTTGGCCCGGCCACTGGCTGGCAGCTCGTCGCGGTCCCCGGCTTCATTCCCGATGCGGTATTCTTCGATCATCTGGCCCACCGCCGATTTCCGGTGACGCGCTGGATCCGCGAGGAGCACGAGCTCGACTATCTGGTCGAGCCGGACGTGTTCCACGATTTCTTCGGCCACGCGCCGATGTTGCTCGATCCCGCGATCGCCGACTTCCTCGAACTCTATGGCAAGGCCGGCGAGCGGGCGATGGCAATGGACGCGCTGCCGATGCTGGCGCGCATCTACTGGTACACGATCGAATTCGGCCTCGTGCGCGAAGGCGATGAGCTGCGCGTGTTCGGCGCGGGGATCATCTCCTCCCACAGCGAGACGGTCTATTCGATCGACGATTCCGGTGTCCTGCGCCTGCCGTTCGATCCGGTCCGGGTCATGCGCACCGGCTACATGATCGACGATTTCCAGAAGACCTACTTCGTGCTCGAAAGCCTGCCCCAGCTCATCGACGACCTGGTCGGCCTCGATTTCGGGCCCGTCTACGAACAGTGGCGCGATGCGCCTGCGCTGCCGGCGGGCGAAAGCCTGCCCGGCGAAACCCCCTACAATCCGAAACGCGAGATGACCCCATGACCACCCAGTCCCCCACCGACCTGTTCGACAATCCCATCGGCCTCGACGGCTTCGAGTTCGTCGAATTCTCCGCGCCCGAAAAGGGCGTGCTGGAGCCGGTGTTCGAGGCCATGGGGTTCACGAAGATCGCCCGCCACCGCTCGAAGGACGTCGAGCTGTGGCGCCAGGGCGAGATCAACTTCATCACCAATTACGAGCCGCACAGCCCGGCTTGGTTCTTCAGCCGCGAGCATGGCCCGAGCGCCTGCGGCATGGGTTTCCGCGTGCGCGATGCGCGCAAGGCCTATGACGAACTGCTCGCCCGTTCGGCCGAGCCGGTGCAGGTCGCGACCGGGCCGATGGAACTGCACCTTCCAGGCATCCGCGGCATCGGCAACTCGATCATCTATCTCATCGACCGCTACGAGCGCGACGGTGATGGCGCGCTGTCGATCTACGACATCGATTTCGAATACCTGCCGGGCGTCGCACGGCACCCCGAAGGCGCCGGCTTCGACCGCATCGACCACCTGACGCACAACGTTTACGGCGGGCGCATGGCCTATTGGGCCGACTACTACGAGAAGCTCTTCAATTTCCGCGAGATCCGCTACTTCGACATCAAGGGCGAATACACGGGCCTTACCTCCAAGGCGCTGACTGCGCCCGACGGCAAGATCCGCATTCCGCTCAACGAGGAAGGCGAAGGCGGCAAGGGCCAGATCGAGGAATTCCTGCGCCAGTTCAACGGTGAGGGCATCCAGCACATCGCGCTCATCACCGACGATCTGCTGAAGGCCTGGGACCGCCTCAAGGCGCTGGGCGTACCGTTCATGACCGCTCCGCCCGAGACCTATTACGAGATGCTTGATGAGCGCCTGCCCGGTCACGGCCAGCCTGCCGGTGAACTCAAGGCGCGCGGCATCCTGCTTGATGGCACCACAGATGGCGGCAGCCCGCGCCTTCTCCTGCAGATTTTCGCCGAAGCGCAGGTCGGGCCGGTCTTCTTCGAGTTCATCCAGCGCAAGGGTGACGAAGGCTTTGGCGAAGGCAACTTCAAGGCCCTGTTCGAATCCATGGAGCGCGACCAGGTTCGCCGCGGCGTGCTGAAGGTGGAAGAACCGGCCGAGTGACACCGATGGGGCCAGCGCGTCGGCGCCCGATGCGCGGCCCCGCAAGGCCTGCCGGACCGAAATCCATTCCGGGTCGCCGGTCCGGCAGGTTCACGAACAAGCGGAGAGCGATTCGATGACTGAAGGCCAGCATGCTAACGGAGCGCCCCGACTGGGGGGCATTCACCACGTTGCCTATCGTTGCCGGGATGCGAAGGAGACGGTCGAGTTCTACCGCGATGTCATGGGCATGGATTTCATGCTTGCCATCGCCGAGGATAACGTGCCCTCCACAGGTGCGCCCGATCCGTACATGCACATCTTCATGGATGCCGGCGGCGGCAATGTGCTGGCATTCTTCGAGCTGCCCAATGCGCCCGACATGGGCCGCGACGAGGCCACCCCGGCGTGGGTCCAGCACATTGCCTTCAAGGTCGATAGCGAGGAAGACCTGCTCGCCGCCAAGGCACGGGCCGAGGAACGCGGGCTGGAAGTGGTCGGGCCGACGCATCACGGCGTCTTCAAGTCGATCTATTTCTTCGATCCCAACGGCCACCGTCTTGAACTGGCCTGGCAATTCGGTACGCCCGAACAGATGAAGCGCCTCAACGACGTGGCCGAGGACATGCTCGAGGAATGGTCGCGCACCAAGAAGGCGCCGCGCCATGCCGCCTGGCTGCACGAGAAGATCGCGCAGGAAAGCTGAAAGGGCGGACCGCAATGCGTCTCTATTCCTACTACCGCAGTTCGACGAGCTATCGCCTGCGCATCGCCCTCAACCTGAAGGGGCTGGAGTATGAGATCGTGCCGGTCAATCTGCTCAAGGCGGAGCAGCGCGGCGAGGAATTTCGCAGGATCAATCCCTTCGCGGGCGTGCCCGCGCTCGAGGCAGAGGGAAGGTTCTATGCGCAGTCGATGGCAGTGCTCGAATGGCTCGACGAGCGCCATCCCGACAGGCGGCTGCTGCCGGTGGATGTCGAGGACCGCTTCGTCATGCGCGAGCTGGCGATGGCGATCGCAACCGAACTGCACGCCCCTCTGAACCTGCCCGTACTCAAGTATCTCAAGGCCGAACTCGGCCACTCGCAGGAAGAGATCGACACCTGGTATCGCCACTGGCTGGAAAAGACCCTCGTCCCGCTTGAGGCGAAGCTGGCGGCGCGCGGATCGGGCGATTTCCTGTTCGATGCGCCCGGCCTGTTCGAATGCGTGCTGGTGCCGCAGCTCTACAATGCGCGGCGGTTCGATTTCGATCTTGCTGCAATGCCGCAGATGACCCGGATCGAGGCGGCATGCCTGGCCCATCCTGCCTTCGTGGCCGCACATCCCGACAATCAGCCGGATTGCCCGAAGTGACCTTGCAGCGCCCTTCCAGCGGCATCGTGTCAGGGGACTAAGGGCGTTTACTTAGAATTAGGCATAGTGCGTACATAAGTGCGCATGACTTCCCGACGCCACACAGAACGGAGATTCGCCAGCCGGGAGGTGCATGGGCTGCAGCACTCCTATCTGTTTCGCGTCTCGCCGCGCATGGCCTGGGTCATCGTCGCCACGCTCCTGCCGATCCTGGCGATCATCGAGGTCCATGCCTCTCCCGGCATCTGGTTCGGCCCGGTTTACCTGGCGATCCTTGCCTTCGCCGCATGGTCGCTCAACTCGCTGGTCGCCGTGGCCATCGGTTTCGGCATCATCGGCGTAAGGCTTGCAACGGGCGAGTTCCTGCTTGCCACTGGCAATGGTCCGGATGGCGCTCCGAACCTGGCGGTGCGGATCCTGGGCATCCTGATCGTGGTTCTCGTCATCGGTGCGGCCCGCAAGGCCTGCGAGCGCGAATGGCGCGCGGCCCGCATCGATGTGCTGACCGGGGCCTGGAACCGCTCCGCCTTCTTCGAGATCCTGCGCAAGAACCGGAAAAGCGGCGGCTGGCATGCGCTGATCTATGCGGACATCGACGGCCTCAAGCGCGTCAACGACGAGGAAGGTCACGCACAAGGGGACGAGAACCTCAAGGTCTTCGCCGAGACCGTGCGCAAGACCATCCGCAAGGGCGACGTGCTGGCGCGGATGGGCGGCGACGAGTTCGTCATCTTCATGAAGCTCAAGGACAAGGACTCCGGCACTGCGGTCGCCAACCGGCTCGACACCGCCCTGAACACCGAATTCGGCGAAAGCCGCTTTCACCTGACGTGCAGCCTTGGCGTCCTGCTCCTGCCGGAAGGCTCGACCTCCATCGACGGCGAACTGCGCGCGGCCGACGAACTCATGTACATGGCCAAGAAATCGCGGTCCGGCGTGCTCGTGTCGACCGCCTTCGAAAGTGGCGGCAGGGTCCAGTTTTCGCCGTGCCTGATCGAGCAGGACCAGCTCGGACACGATTCGGTAGTGCGCCAGGTCGACAGGGTGCCCATGGCCGAGCCATCCTCGGTTTCGGACAGTCACGCCGCCGCCTGACTGCGGAGCGAAGCCACGCGCGGCGTCTTGCACAAGTGACTGTATCTGCTCTTCCACCCAGGTTCCGAAACTTTCTCGGGCTTGCATTCGCTGCCGTGCTGGCAACGGGTGCCACGCCGGCCAGGGCGGGCGAGGGCACATGGCGCGACATCGGAAATGCCGGGCGCGATGTGCTGGTGGTGGCCGCGCTCGGCGTTCCCCTGGCACAGGGCGATACCGCCGGAGTGCTGCAGGCGGGAGGCAGCCTCGGCTCGGCCGAATTGGTTTCGCTGGGTCTCAAGGAGGCATTTCCAGAGACGCGGCCGGATGGCAGCGACCGCAAGAGCTTTCCCTCCGGCCACACGGCCATTTCCTTCGCCAGCGCGGCGACCCTGCAGAACCGCTACGGCTGGAAGGTCGGCCTGCCTGCGCAAGTGCTGGCCGCCGTCGTCGGCGTCTCGCGCGTGAGGGCGGACAAGCATCACTGGTACGACGTTCTGGCCGGCGCCGCGATCGGCGAGGCCGCCGGGTTCCTGATCACCTCGCGCCGTGACGCGCAAGTGCGCGTCATGCCCTGGGGCGATACGGGAAGCGCGGGGGTATCCGTTTCCGCCCGCTTCTGAGCGCGGCAGAAGTTTCGCTCAGAACGCGCCGCGATCCAGTTCTTCGAGGCCCAGTTCGCGGCAAAGTGCCGCGCGGGCGGTGACAAGCTCTTGCCATAGCGCGGGTGAGGCGAGGTCCTCTACTGCAAGCTGTTCCGGCCAGAGCCGGGCGACGAGCGCCTCGATTGCGCTGAGCTTTTCGGGTGTCGCGATGAAGCGCGGGTCGACCGTCGCGGGATCGGCCACTACGCGCAGGCGCAGACAGGCCGGGCCGCCGCCGTTGGCCATCGATTCGCGCAAGTCGTGGACGAAGAGGTGCCGGATCGGTCCGTTGCCCGCGACATGCGCTTCCAGCCATTGCCAGACCGCGGGCGTCTCTCGCGCCTCGCCCGGAAGCACCAGCGCCATTTCGTCCGAGGGCAGCGTCACCAGCTGGGCATTGAACAGATAGGAGGAAATCGCATCGGCGAGGCTGACCGCGCTGGCGGGCACTTCGACGATCTCGATTTCCGGCAGCTTGCCGCGGAGCTCTGTATAGAGGCCCTCGCGGTCGGCGAAGGCCTGTTCATGCGTGAAGAGGACCCGCTCGTTGGCAACGGCGACGACGTCGTTGTGGAACGCGCCCGCGGCGATGGCCGCCTCCGACTGCAGCGCGAGGACCGTGCGCTCCGGCGCAAGGCCATGCAGGCGAGCGACGGCGGCGCTTGCCTCGCGGTGCTGGCGCGCCGGAAAAGGGCCGCCGCTTTCGCCGTAGACGAAGACCTCGATGCCGGGTCGGTCATGGCCCGCACACAGTCGCATGTGATTGGCCGCGCCCTCGTCTCCGAAGGGGGCAGGGACCGGCGGGTGAACCGCGAAATGCGCTTCGTTGGCGAAGGCGATCTGCAATTGCGCCAGCGTTTCGCGCCATTCGTGGCTGCGGTGCGGCATCGTCACGAGGTTGGCCACGGTCAGGTGGCAGCGCCCGTCGGCGGTGTCCGGGCCGGGCGAGACGGTTGCGGCATTGGCCGCCCACATCGACGAGGCGGACAGGGCATTGGCCCGCAAGGGCGCGCTGGCTGAAGCCATGTCGGTGCCGAGCTGACGCAACCAACCTTCGTCCGGACGGCGTTGCGGCAGGAAGAAACCCTGCGCCAGCCCGCGCTCGAGGTTCGCGCGCATTTTTGCCAGGCCCTGAAGCGCCGCGGCGCGGGGGCGCGCGACCTTCCCGGCGTTCTTCGCAGAAGCCAGATTGCCAAGGCTCAGGCCGGCATAGTTGTGGCTGGGTCCGACAATTCCATCGAAGTTGATTTCCGTCAGCATCAGAGCACCTCAGGCAGGGGCGTAAGTTACGGTATCGCCAACGCTCACGCCCAGCAGTCTGGCGGCCTGTTCGTCGAGGCTCACCCCGCCTTCGGTCTCGGCAAGATGACCAAGGCAGGCGCGGAATCCGGCAAGGTGGCCGGTGGAGACGAGATGCGAGGGCGAGCCTTCGACATTGGCCGTAATCAGCGCGACCTTGGCGTCCTTCGCCTCCTGGATGGTGCGGATGCGGTCGGTTTCGACCATCATCGAAGGGCCGCCGTCGAAGATGTCGATATAGTTCTGGAAGGCAAAGCCCTCGCTCTCCAGCATGCGCATGGCCGGGCGGCCGGAGAAATGGGGCTGGCCCATGACCTGCCGGGCCCCTTCGGACAGCAGCGCGGTATAGATCGGGTGCTTGGGCATGAGGTCGGCAATGAACTGGTTGCCGTGACGGCCGTAGAATTCGTCGGCATCGCGAAAGCTCATGTCGAAGAAGCGGCCTGCAAGTCCGTCCCAGAAGGGCGAATTGCCGGCATCGTCGATGGCTCCGCGCAGTTCGGCTAGGGTGCGGTCGGCGAAGCGCGCGCGATGGGCGCGAATGAACAGGTAGCGGCTGCGCGCCAGCAGCTTGCCGACGCCCGCCGAACGCTCGGTCGCATCGAGGTAGAGCCCGCCCACCTCGCTCGATCCGTCGAGGTCGGTGCACAGGGTCAGCATCTCGGCCCGGAAAGTGCGGTCCAGCTCCTTGGAGTGCTGGGTGATGCGCCCGATGCGATAGGAATAGAACGGCCACTCGGTGCCGACCTGCGAAAAGATCTGGCAGGTGCCGTGCACCTTGCCGGTCTCGGTATCCTCGAGGATGAAGACGAACAGGTCGTCGTTCAGCGTGTCCTCGTCGCGGGCAAAGGCGCGCGCGGCGCGTTCCAGCTTGCCCTTGAGCGTCGGCTTGTCGGGCGGCAGGTTGGTGAACCCTCCCCCGGTGCCCTTGGCCATGCGGTAGAGGGCATCGAGATCCTTTTCCCGGGCCGTGCGCAGCAGGAACGTCATCGGGCAACTCCGTGTCTGTCGAGGCGGTGCATGACCAGCGCCGTCAATTGCGCGCGGGCATCGAGCGAGTCGGCCAGCAGGTACTCGTCCGGCGAGTGGATCGCGCCGCCGCAGGCGCCCATCGTGTCGATCACCGGAACGCCGCAGGCGGCAATGTTGTTGCCATCGCACACGCCGCCGGTGTCCTTCCAGGTCATCGCCTGCCCCAGATCCGCCGCAGCCTGGGAAACGAGGCCGAACAGCTTCTCGGTCTTCTCGCCCACCTGCTTGGGAGGGCGCGAAACCCCGCCATGCAGGTGTATCTGAACTTCGTGGCGGACGGATACATCGGCGATGGCCGCCTCGATCATCTGCCGGGCATGCTCGGCCAGCTCGGGCGTGCGCGGGCGGATGTTGAAATGCACGATGGCAAGGTCGGGCACGGTATTGTTGGGCGCACCGCCCTCGATCCGCGCCGGGTTGACCGACAGCCCTTCGCGCTTGCCGGCGGCAAGACGCATGGCAAGGTCCGAAGCCGCGAGGACGGCATTGCGCCCGTCCTCGGGGTTGCGCCCCGCATGGGCGGACTTGCCGGTAATCACTGCTGCGTAATTGCCCGAACCGGGGCGCGAGCGTGCCATGATCCCGCCGGGAAGCGCAGGTTCATAGGTCAGCGCAGCCAGCTTGCCCTCGGCAAGCCGGGCAATCAGCGGCGCCGAGGACAGCGAGCCGGTTTCCTCGTCGGCGTTGATCATCACGTCGTAACCCAGCGTGGGCCCGCCCCGCTCATAGGCTTCCAGCCCCGCCAGCATCAGCGAGAGGCCGCCCTTCATGTCTGCGGTGCCGGGGCCGTGCAGGGTGTTGTCGTCAAGCCAGTCGCACGTCTGGAAGGGGTGGTCCTTGGCATAGACGGTGTCCATGTGGCCGGTCAGGATCACCCGGCGCCTGGCCGCTGGCCGCACGGAGACGACGAGATGGCGACCATGTGCGACCTCGTGGGTCTGGCCCGTGGCATCGACTTTCTCGACCGGCGCAGGCTCGACCAGCGATACCTCGCCCGGCAGCACGGCAAAGGCATCGGCAAGGCGTGAGGCCATGGCGGCCAGCCCATCGAGGTTGCCGGTGCCGCTGTTGATCGCGGCCCAGTCCAGAGTGCGTTCGAGGATCGGCGCGCGCTCGACCGGCGCCAGCAAGGTGCGTTCGTCGTGCGTCAACCCGGTCATCAACGCAGCTTTCCGTCGAGCGCGCCCATGTTGCCGCTCGCGTCGGAGGCTTCGAAGCTGGCCATCGGGTAAGCGCAGTAGTCGGCGGCGTAATAGGCGCTGGGGCGGTGGTTGCCGCTCTCGCCCAGACCGCCGAAGGGCATCGAGCCTGCCGCGCCGGTCGTTGGCCGGTTGCGATTGACCACGCCCGCCCGGCTTTCGAGGACGAAGCGCTGCCACAGGCCGTCATCGGCGCTGACGAGACCGGCGGACAGCCCGAAGCGGGTGTCGTTTGCCGCTGCCATCGCGGCATCGAAGTCCGCCACGCGGCAGACCTGCAGGACCGGGGCGAAGATCTCTTCGTCCGGAACCGATACGCCGGTCACGTCGAGCATGGCAGGGCGCACGAATGCGGCGCTGCGGTCCTCGACGCTGCCGAACGGCTCGACCACGCGCGCGCCGCGCTCGACCAGTCCCTCGAACTGCGCGCGGGCCTTCGCGGCGGCGCCGCTCGAGATAAGCGGGCCGATATAGGGCTCGGGCGTCTCGTCCCATGCGCCGATCAGCAGGCGCCCGGAAAGGTGCGCGACCGCTTCGACGAGGTCATTGCCGAAGGCTGTATCGGGCACGATCAGGCGGCGCGCGCAGGAGCAGCGCTGCCCGGTGGTGACGAAGGCGGACTGGACGACGATGGCCGCGGCTTCCTCCACGTCGCCGTCCCATGCGACGAGCGGGTTGTTGCCGCCCAGCTCCAGCGCGAGGATGACGTCGGGCCGGTCGGCGAAGAGGTGCCGGAAATGCGCGCCCGCACCGGCGGAACCGGTGAACAGCAGCCCGTCGATCGCGCCTGAGACCAGCGCCTCGCCGGTTTCCCGCGCGCCCTGGATGCACTGGAACACGGCCTCTGGAAGACCGGCCTCGGCCCAGGCCTCGGCCATCGCCGCGCCGGTGGCAGGCGTCATTTCGGAGGGCTTGAAGACCACCGTGTTGCCCGCGAGCAGGGCGGGGACGATGTGGCCGTTGGGCAAGTGGCCGGGGAAGTTGAACGGGCCGAGCACCGCCATGACGCCATGCGGGCGATGCCGCAGGACCGCCGCGCCGAAGGGCATGTCGCTGCGCCTTTCACCGGCGCGCTCGGCCTGCGCGGTGATCGAGATGCCGACCTTGCCGATCATCGAGCCCAGTTCGGCAAGGCCCTCCCAGCGCGGTTTGCCGGTTTCGCGGCTGATTATCGCGGCAATCTGCTCCTTGCGCGCTTCCAGCACGGCCTTGAAGCGCTGGACGGCAGCGACCCGGTCGTCTACGGCAAGTGCTGCCCATCCGGGAAAGGCTTTGCGTGCGCAGCGCAGTGCCGCGTCCACTTCTGCCCGGCCGGCGGCTGCGCCTTCCCAGACCACAGCGCCGGTTGCGGGATCGATCGACTGAATATGGCTCATTGCTGCCTCGTGACTGCGAAGATGCCGGTGGCGTTCCCGGAGTCGAACGTCAGGTCCAGCATACCGGTTGCCGGGTCGATGTCTCGAGTGATGAATTCGTAGAACGAGCCGGGCACCTCGCGCATGATTTCGGAGCCGTCGGCAAGGCGGAACGGGCGTTCGACCTTGTCGGCAAGGATCGCGGTCTGGCGCACGCGGCCGTTCTGCGACACCTCGACGCTGGGCTTCATGGGATAACCTTCCTCGCGAAGGTCCTCGGCAAGCTGGACGACATCGTCGGTGCGCGTGGTGGCGTGGTTGAAGGCGTTGCCTTCGGTGGCGATCCAGGCGGCTTCCTTGCTGTGTTCGAGCAGGGCTTCGTAGTCTGCGAGGGCCGGTGCCGGATGCTGCCGCCCGAAGGCGCGCAGGGCGCCGGCAACGATGGTCGCCGCCTGTTCGGGCGAGCAGTCTCCTTGCGCATCGAGCGCCTGCAGCGCCGACCACTCTGCGGCGCCGATGGGATCCTGCGAACCCGCGAATACGCGCTCGGCTGCCGCCTGCGTCGTCTCGGGCAGCTCGTTGACATGCAGTTCCGAGACGAAGAACTGCGGGACCGTTTCGGGCAGGTCGCGATGGACGAGGGCGCGGCCGGTCATCTTCAGCTTGGGTAGCGGGTAGAGCCCGCCGACTTCGTAGCCCATCGGCGCAAGGAAGCGCGTGAAGGCCTCGCAGCCCGAAGGCAGGTCGCCGGTCGCCCCGTCGATGGTGCGCAGCGCGCCGTGGTCGAAGGCGATCGTCTCACCTTTCGCGCGGATCTGCGCGACGTAGCGCGCGGCCGTGGGGACCCGCTCGAGCAGGTCCAGGAACAGCGCGGCATTGAGCGCCATGGCCACTTGCGCGCGGCTGGGCCGCTCGTCCGTGCCCCGCAGCACCGGGTCGATCGAAAGCGTCGTCAGCGCGAACGCGGCGCGGTCCTCGCCGACGGCTGAGGCGAGCAGGCGAAACAGGGTTTCCCGGCTGGAGACGGCGGTGCTGGGGGCGGCAACCATGACATCCTCTTTGTTTATTTATTGCGCGTACTTGCAATATATGTAACGCGCAGGGCGAAGTCCACCACCGCGCGAAACTTCGCGCAAATGGCTGGAAACCGACTTTTTTCGAGGATGTTTTGCAAGATCCGTGCGGCAGCGCCGGGTGGAAGACCGTTCCGCCCGGGCCGCCGTGCCGGATGTCAGCCGTGAGCGCCGAATTCGTTGGCGATGGCGGTGGTGATCCGCAGGCTCAGGGCATAGGACCGGGCGATGGGATCGATGTAGTCGCGGTGGATCTGCGAATAGCCCGACGCGCTCGAGTCCGGATAATCGCTCGGCAGGTCGACGCTGAAGTCGTTGATCGACGGGAAGCTGATCGGGAACGCCCGGCGCAGCTGCGACAGACCATCGTCGACGCGCAGCGAGAAGAACATCTCCAGCACGTCCTCGCGGCTGATGTCATTGGCGCGGCTGAAGGCCGGAACCATGACCGCGCGCAGGAACATGTGCTTGAACAGCGCGATCCGCAGCGATTGCAGAACGCCGAGGCTGCGGCGGGTATGCTCGCGGTCGGGCAGCGGCGATTCGTCCGGGATCTGGTCGAGCAGGCGGTGCAGCTTCATCGCATCGACCCGCAGGCGCGAGGCGAGGCGGCGGAACACGCCGGTCCGGTCGTCCTTGGTCAGGTACTCGCCGATCTTGAGGCAGGCATCGGAGATGTGCTGCTCGTCGCCGCGATAGGGGCGGCTGGCCCAGTAGGCCGAGTTGAACAGCTCGCCATAGGCGGCCACGGTCTTGATCGAACCCAGCGCATTGGCCGCGCGGGCGAGTCGGATGAGCTGGCGCCCGCGCTCGCTTTCGATGAGCAGGCTGGCGATTTCCTCGATGTTGCCATCGGCCGCCGTGCCGATCCCGGCGATCACGTTCACCGGATAGCCAAGCTGCTGGAGGATCGCATTGTGCGGGATCGCGCGGATCTGGCGCAGGCTCATGGTCCGGTCGCCGGAAAGATCCGACTGTCGGCGCGACTTGCGGCTGCCGGTATCGTTGAGCAGGCCCAGGCCGAAGGCGGTGATCGCGCGCGAGTAAGTGTGGCTTTCCAGGTGTTCGTGCTGGACGCCGCGGATCGCCCGGTAGAAGTCGAGGCTGAGGTCGGTACGGCGATAGAACACGTCGGTCGGCGAATTGGTATCCGCACCCCACAGCGGCCGTTCGGCCATGCGGGTCAGCGTCGCCAGGGCCAGTTCGTCCGATCCGAACCAGAGATAGCCGTCGCCGCCCTGGAACGAGACTTCGGGCTCCAGCCTGATCCCGGCGCGCAGGAAGCGGCGGCGGGCCCAGGGCGACATCTGCCAGTCGAAGCGGTCCTCGATGCTGGAAGGATGGGCGCCGCGGCCCATGGATTCGCCGCCGGTGTTGAAGATCAGCGCGGCAACGTCGGTCATCGCGTTCGCGGCCATGGCTTCGGCAAGGCGGCCCTGCAGGCGCTCGATGGCGAGTGCGGCGGGAATCTGGCCGACGAAGCGGCCCGCGTCGGAGAAGCCGGTCTGGATCGAGACGCGCCCGCGCTTGCGGGCATATTCGCGGTAAGCCGGTTCTGACAGCACTGCGTCGAGGAATCGGCCGCCGTGTTCCAGCGCGCTCTCCGTCTCGAACAGGGGCGAGACATCGACTTTGTCGTCGATCCCGAACATGCGCGCGAAGTAGAGGGCGGCCAGCACCGTAGTCGGCTGTTCGCACTCGGCCACGAGCATGCGGATCGGAGTATCGGAATCGATGTGCTGCAGGATCTGCGCCATCGCCAGGAACTGGCGCACCGCCGTGCTGTTCTCGATCGCCAGCGCCGCGAAGTTGGAACGCAGCGGCTTAACCTCGGCCAGCAGTTCGCGCATGCGGACCAGCGCCGCCTGGCTGGCGAGGCTGAGCTTGCCGTCCGGATCGATGCGGCGGCGGATCGCGTTCTGAAGCTGCGAGGAGTTCACCCGGAAGTGGATCCAGCCCATGCCCAGGCCATCGGAGCGCATCGCTGCGGCCACCACGAGCAACTGGCGCGCGACGTCTTGATCGGCGTGGCGCGCTTCCTCTTCCAGCTCGGCGATCACACCTTCAAGGCTGACCAGCTTGTCGGGATGTTCGGCGGTCAGCGCATTGGCCGCAGCCGAGAGCGCTTCGGGCTGGGACAGGTCTTCGGCAAAGCGCGCGGCCATGTCCGCGGCGAGCTTGCCCGCGCGCTCGAGCCGCTCGGCAATGGCGGGCTCGGTGGACATGAGGTCCTGCGCATAGGCGGCCAGCCGCATCGCCTTTTCCTCGAGGCGATAACGGATCGAAGTGGACCACGAGATGTCGGTGCGCCCGTCCATGTCGTAGCCGACCCAGGTGGCGAAGCGCACCGGCATCGGCTGCAGGCTCTTCCAGCGCTTGGGCCAGCGGGTGGCGGCGATATCGAACAGGCGGGCACTGATCCGGTCGCGGGCCTTCTGGCCACGAGCGAGCGCGGCCATCGCCTTGTCGTGTTCGTAGTCGAGCGTGATCGTGTCGCGTTCGGGCGAAGCGGCGCAAACCGAGGCTTCGCTGAAATCGCCGTTGGATGCCGAATGCGTCACCGCTTCGGTCTGTCCTGCGGTGAGCAGGAACGTGGGATGCGCGGTGAAGACGACATGTGCGGCAGGACGCTGCCAGCGGGCGGCGAACTCGGTAAACTCTTCCTCGTTCGCGATTTCGTCGATCCGCACGTCGTTCTGCGCGACGGGGACCGGTTTGACGAGGCGGTCGAGCCGGGCGGCGCGGGCCCGCAGGCCCTCGCATTCCATTTCGGCGACCAGCCGCTCGATGTCATCGAGCGACATTTCGCCGTTCTCGAGCTTGCGCGAAAGCTCAAGCCCGAGCTGGAACACCGGATTGTAAAGCGGGGTCTGCGCCGTCAGGGGGTGCAGCTCCCGCAGGCGGGCGTTGAGGTCCTCGACCGTGTTCAACGCCGCCCCGCTCATCGTGCAAGCCCGGCTGCGGTTCTTGCGTCGGCTTCGATCTTCTTCGGATCGGGCTTGCCCTTGGGTACCATCCAGCTACCTCCAACACAGATTACGGCATCGAGAGCGAGCCATTCCGGCGCATTGGCCGGAGTGACGCCGCCGGTGGGACAGAACTTCGCCTGCGCCAGCGGGGCGGAGATCGCCTTGAGGGCGGGCGGTCCGCCGGCAGCCATGGCTGGGAAGAACTTGAGCCGGTCGAAGCCCATGTCGAGCGCAAGCATGACGTCGCTGGCATTGGCCGTACCGGGCAGGAACGGGATCTCGCGCTTGATTGCAGCTTCGCCCAGGCGCGGGGTGAGGCCGGGCGAGACGATGAATTCGGCGCCGGCATCCAGCGCCCTGTCGAGATCGTCGGGGTTGAGTACGGTGCCGGCACCGACGACGGCGCCGGGTACCTGCTTCATGACCTTGATCGCCTCGATCGCGCAATCGGTGCGCAGCGTCACTTCCAGCGCGGGGAGTCCACCGGCGACAAGCGCCTCGGCCACGGGCAGGGCGTGTTCGATATCTTCGATGACCAGCACCGGGATCACCGGTGCGAGGCGCATGACCTTTTCGACCGATGCGGAAAGGTTGCTCATGCAGTATGCTCCCTGACGAAGGCGGCAGCCGCGCCGAACAGGCCGGGCTGCGGATGGGTGATCAGCTTGACCGGCAGTTTTGCCATCATGCCGGCGAAGCGGCCCTTGGCGCAGAAACGGTCGGAAAAGCCTGACTTGAGAATGGTTTCGCGGATCCGGTAGCCCAGCCCGCCGGCGATCACGACGCCGCTGGCACCCTGGGCAAGGGCATAGTCGCCCGCCGCGGCGCCCAGCGAGAGGCAGAAGCGGTCCACGGCGGCGGCGGCGAGGCTGTCCTCGCCGGACGTACCGGCGGTCCAGATCTCGACATCGCTCAGTTCATGGATGGCGCGCCCTTCGAGGGCGGCGAGCGTCTGGTAGATGTCGACGATGGCGGGGCCGGAGACGACACGTTCCACCGAGACGCGGTTGTGGCGCTTGCGCAACCGGGCGAGGACGGCGTCCTCGATCTGGTCGAGCGGGGCAAAGTCGATGTGGCCGCCTTCGGTCGCCTGGACGTGATAGGTGCCCTTTCCGTCGCGCCAGAGATGGGCGACGCCAAGGCCCGTGCCCGGGCCGAGTACGCTCACCGTGCCCGACGCGGGCAGCGGCGTGTTTTCGGGGCCTGCCAGGTCGAGGAAATCGTCCTCGGCGGCGCAGGCCACCGCATGGGCCACGGCAGCGAAGTCATTGACGATGGTGTGCCGCGTCGCGCCCAGCTTTTCCTCGATGAGGGCAGGGCGGATGATCCACGGGTTGTTGGTGAAGTGGATCACTTCGCCGCCAACCGGACCGGCCACCGACATCGCCACGGCATCGGGCAGGGTGCCGCCGTTCATTTCGCGAAAGGCCTGCCAGGCAAGCTGGAAGCTGGCGTGATCCTTGGTGTGCAGAGTCGCCGGATCACCCAGCGTAATCGCGCCGCCTGCGTCCACGCTGGCAATGGCGAAGCGGGCGTGGGTGCCGCCGATATCGACAGTGACGAGTTCCATCCCGGCAGCCACCGTCACAGACCTGCCACTTCGAGCATGGCCGATCCGCCCTGTTCGGCGCCGCCCGCGCTCATGCGGAACATGGCGAAGAGTTCACGGCCCATGCCCATTTCCGCGGCGGGTGCCGGGGCGGGCTGGCGTGCGGAGAGGTCGGCGGTCGTCTCGAGAGTGCCGTCCTCGGCCGAAAGGCGCACCACGTCGCCATCGCGCAGCAGCGAGAGCGGTCCGCCGCCCAGCGCTTCGGGAGTGACGTGGATCGCGGCGGGAACCTTGCCCGATGCGCCGGACATGCGCCCGTCCGTGACCAGTGCAACCTTGTGGCCGCGGTCCTGCAGCACGCCGAGCGGCGGGGTCAGCTTGTGCAGTTCGGGCATGCCGTTGGCGCGCGGTCCCTGGAAGCGCACGACGACGACGACGTCCTTGTCGAGTTCGCCGTTCTTGAACGCCTGGGCCACGGCTTCCTGCGTTTCGAACACGCGGCAGGGGGCCTCGATCGTCCAGCGCTCCTTGTCGACCGCCGAGGTCTTGAACGTGGCGCGGCCGAGATTGCCGGAGACGAGGCGCATGCCGCCGTCCGGCTGGAACGGTTCGGAAACCGGGCGCAACATGGTGTCGTCGCCGCTTTTCGCGGGAGCGGAAGTCCAGGCAAGGGCCTCGTCCATCAGCACCGGTTCCTGCGCATAGTCGCGCATGCCGCCCGGCGAGACGGTCAGCACGTCCTCGTGGGCAAGCCCCGCGTCGAGCAGTTCGCGCACGACCCAGGCCATGCCGCCGGCCGCGTGGAAGTGGTTCACGTCGCCCGAGCCGTTGGGATAGACGCGGGTGATCAGCGGCACGGCAGCGGACAGCTCCGACAGGTCGTCCCAGTCGAGGATGATGCCAGCCGCGCGGGCCATCGCGGGCAGGTGGATGGCGTGGTTGGTGGAACCGCCGGTCGCCAGCAGGCCGACACAGGCGTTGACGATGGCCTTCTCGTTCACGACCTGCGCCATCGGGCGGTAGTCTTCGCTCTTGCGGCCCATTCCGGCGAGGCGGTGGACGGCGGCGCGGGTCAGCGCCTGGCGCAGCGGCGTATTGGGCGGGACGAAGGCGGCGCCCGGCATGTGCAGGCCCATCATCTCCATCATCATCTGGTTGGAGTTGGCAGTGCCATAGAAGGTGCAGGTGCCGGCCGAATGGTAGCTGGCGCTCTCGCTGGCGAGCAGGTCCTCGCGCGTGGCCTTGCCTTCGGCGTAGAGCTGGCGGGTCTTCTGCTTCTCCTTGTTGGAGATGCCGCTGGGCATGGGGCCCGACGGCACGAAGACGGCGGGCAGGTGGCCGAAGCGCAGCGCGCCGATCATCAGGCCGGGCACGATCTTGTCGCAAATGCCGAGCAGGGCCATGCCGTCGAACATGGCGTGGCTCATTGCGATGCCGGTCGACATGGCAATGGTATCGCGGCTGAACAGCGAAAGTTCCATGCCGTCGAAGCCCTGGGTGACGCCGTCGCACATGGCGGGCACGCCGCCGGCGACTTGCGCCGTCGCCCCCACTTCGCGGGCCCACAGCTTCATCTGCTCGGGATAGCGGCCATAGGGCTGGTGGGCAGAAAGCATGTCGTTGTAGGCGGTGACGATCGCCAGGTTGTTGGCGCTGCCGGTGGCGATGGCGGACTTGTCCTCGCCGGCCGCGGCAAATCCGTGGGCCAGGTTCGAGCATGAAAGGAAGCTGCGGTCCGAGTGCCGGTCGGCCTCGCGCGCGACGAGATCGAGATATCGGGCGCGGCTGTCCTTCGAGCGCTCGATGATGCGGTCGGTAACCCGAGCCACTGCCGGGGCGAGATCAGTCATTATGTCACTCCTGCTTTCCGGCCTCGCTCCTCTCCCCCTGAGAGCTTCGGCCTTTTACGGCCCTGCGACCGCCTAGAATTATTCGTGCCAGGTAACGCCGTCGCGTTCGGCCAGGGCGATGGCGGCCGAGGGCCCCCAACTGCCGGCCGTGTAAGTCTTGGGTTCAAGCGCCTGCTCGTCCCAGCCGGCGCGGATCGCATCGATCCAGTCCCACTGCGCCTCGACTTCGTCGCGGCGCACGAACAGCGTCTGGTCGCCCTCGATCAGGTCGAGCAGCAGGCGTTCGTAGGCGATGCGCCGCTGCGGGCCGGCAAAGGCGTCGGGCATGGTGATCGCCAGCGGCACGCTGCGCAGGCCGATGCCTTCGCGGTCGAGACCGGGGATCTTCGCCATCAGCGAGAGGGTGATGTTCTCTTCGGGCTGGATACCGATGACGAGGCGGTTGGGCACCGTCTTGGCGCCGCGGCCCGAGAAGATCGAGTGCGGCACGTTGCGGAACTGGACGACGATCTCGGTCGTGCGGCGCGGCAGCCGCTTGCCGGTGCGCAAGTAGAAGGGCACGCCCTGCCAGCGCCAGTTGTCGATGTGCGCCTTGATCGCGACGAAAGTTTCGGTGTTCGAATCTTTGCCGAGTTCCTCGTCGTAGCCGGGCACGGCCCCGCCCGAGATCGCGCCGGCGCGGTACTGGCCGGTGACCGTCTCGCTGACGTTGACCTTGCGCAGGCTGCGCAGGACCTTGACCTTCTCGTCGCGCACGTTGGTGGCATCGTAGGAAACCGGCGGTTCCATCGCGACGAGCGCGAGGAGCTGGAGGATATGGTTCTGCACCATGTCGCGCAGCGCGCCGGAATCGTCGTAGTAGCCGACGCGCGATTCCAGGCCGACCGTTTCGGCGACGGTGATCTGCACGTGATCGATGTGCGCCGCATTCCACAGCGGCTCGAACATCAGGTTGGCAAAGCGCAGCGCCAGCAGGTTCTGGACCGTTTCCTTGCCCAGGTAATGGTCGATCCGGTAGATCCGCTCCTCAGGAAAGGCCGAGGCGACGGCATCGTTGATGACGCGGCTCGATGCGAGGTCGATGCCGAGCGGTTTTTCCAGGCCGATGCGCACATTGGGCCCGGCCAGGCCGCTGCTCTGCAGGCCGCGGATCGTCGGCTCGAACAGGCTGGGCGCGGTCGACAGGAAGATCGACAGGCCTTCCTCCGGCTTGCCCACCTTTTCGGCCAGCGCCTTGAAGCCTTCCAACTCGTTGGCGTCGAGCGCCTGGTAGCTCAACCGGTTGAGGAACGTCGCCAGGCCGCCGCGGCGGTTGGCCGGCAGGAACTGCTCCAGCGACTGGCGCGCGAAGTTGCGGAACGACTGGTCGTCCATGTCAGAACGCGCGGTGGCGACGATCTCGATACTTGGATCGAGCAGCCCTTCGGCATCGAGCGCACACAATGACGGCAGCAGCATCCTGCGCGATAGATCGCCGGTGGCACCGAATAGCAGCAGGCGATCGGAAGTGAATTTCGTCACGTGTACGCTTCCATCATGGACAAGGTGCGCCGGGTCGGACGCGCATGGGAACTGGCGGGCGAATTGCCCCTCGCATTTGCAGCATATCAATAGTGCCCTGCGAGCGCTAGGTTATCGGCATACGAATTCCCACCTCGCTTCGCGGACAGGTCTCCGAATTGGCCGGTTCGCGACAAAAGCTGTCTATGCTTTGCTGCGGTACCGTTTCCAAGCGGCAAGAGCTGCCATATCACTGTCTTGCGGGTTTTCTACCCTGGCTGGCCCGACGATCGGGGATGGAGCAAGGAGAGTGCGTTCATGACGGTGGAGGGTGTCGGCCTTCTGGAACATCTGCAGACCCCGGCCATGGTCGTGGCGAGAGGGCAGGTCCGCTTCGCCAATTCCGCGGCCAAGGCGCTGCTGGGCGTGCACATCGTCGGGCAGGACGTGCGCATTGCCATTCGGGACCCCAAGGCGGTTGCGGCGATCCTCAGCGAAAAGGGCGGTACCGCGCAGGTTTCCGGGCTTTCGACGGGGGGCAGCGTCTGGCAGGTCGATTGCCGGGTGCTGGCCTCGAACGAGCGGCTGGTCAGTCTTTACGACCTGTCCGAGCGGGTCAGCGTCGCCAAGTCCCATGCCGATTTCGTCGCCAATGCCAGCCACGAACTGCGCACGCCGCTCGCCAATGTGCTGGGCTACGTCGAGACGCTGATGAATCCCAAGGCGGGCGGCGATGAAAGCGTGCGCCTGCGCTTCCTCGACACGATCCGGCACGAGGCGCAGCGCATGCAGTCGCTGATCTCCGATCTCATGTCGCTTTCCCGGATCGAGGCGGTGAAGCACGAAGTGCCCGCCGACCGTGTCGACATGGTTGCGCTCTCAAACGAGATCGGGGGCGAATTCCGCACCAGCGCGACGGTCACGGTCAAGGCGAACTGCGAAAAGGCGGTCATTGCCGGCGATCGCGGGCAGATCGGGCAAGTCTTGCGCAATCTCATCGACAATGCGCTGAAATACGGCAAGGCCGGCGGTCCGGTCGAGGTCTCGATCGAGGCGGCGAGCACCGGCTGGGTATTGCTTACCGTGCGTGACGAGGGCGAGGGCATCGCGCCCGAGCATCTGCCCCGCGTGACCGAGCGTTTCTATCGCGCCGACACCAGCCGCAGCCGGGCGGTCGGCGGCACCGGGCTGGGCCTCTCGATCGTCAAGCACATCGTCGAGCGCCACCGCGGCCGCTTCGACATCGACAGCCGCCCGGGAACCGGGACGACTGCCTCGATGATGCTTCCCTTGCGAGAGGAACAGCCGGCGGAGTAAATCTGGCACCGCGGCGATGGAGATGCTTGCCCCACCGCCGCGGTAATCATCAGAAGTCCAGTTCGAAGCGGGTGCCGATGACCTGCGCGTTGTAGTCCCGGTCGCCCGAGGGCAGGGCCGTCGCACCGCTGTAGTCGAGCAGCGCATAGTTCACGTTGAAGCGCAGGTTCTGGATCGGCGACCAGATCAGGCCGACGATGTAGCCGTTCTGCGTTCCGCCCCGGATGTCGCGGCTGTTGAGGTCGAGCCAGTCGTAGCGCAGGTTGACCTGGATCGAGCCGATGCCGTCCTCACCCAGCGGGTGGGCCGGTGCAGATGACGTGAATACGCCGTCCTTGTATCCCCGGCTGTCGCCCGAAGTGATGAAGTAGCCGACTTCGGCATAGGCGCCGCGGAACGTCACGTCGGGCTGGCCGATGCGGTTGGCGCGCTGGACGTGGACTTCGCCCACGCCGTGCCAGCGGCCCGAGATCGCCGCCAGTTCGAGGCCATAGTGGGTTTCATCCGACAGGTTCATCGCCGGAGTGCCGATCAGGCGGGTATTGGTGGAGTGGACGAGCGGACGCTGGCGATAGCGCGTGGTGCTGTCTTCCAGGCGGTTTAGCTTGCGCCAGTGCGCCGAGCCGCCGAAGTGCAGCTGCGTCTCGCCGATCTTCGGCGCGAAGACGAGGCGGCCATCGAAGCTGATGGAGTTGTTCTCATCGCCGCCGCTCGCTCCGTCGCTGCTGTTGGAAAGCGCGTTGATGTCGTCGGTGAAGACACCCGCCTGCGCCAGCCACGGCCCGCGCGAATATTGCGCTGCCAGGCCCAGGCGGCGTTCGAAGTTGAAAGCATCGGTGAAGGCCGCGCGCTCCATGACGCTGCCGGTGGTGTCGCCGGTCAGTTCGTCGAGCGACTGGAAGCTGTTCTGGTTGCCGAGTGTGACCAGCCAGGGTCCCTTGGAATAGCTGAGATAGGTATCGACCAGGTCGACTGAGTTGTCGGAGAGTTCCAGCTCCAGCTTGTAGCCGAAGCCTGCACCCAGCTTGCCCTGCGCACCCAGACGGATGCGGCGCACCTCGTTCGAGAAGCCAAGCCCCTTGTCGGCAAGGCTCGAGGGGGCGGAAACGTAGTTGGCATCGGCCTGGATGCGGCCCTTGACCTTGAACTGCTTGTCGCCCTCGGTGAACTGGGGGCTGCCCTTCCATGCGATCTTCGTGCTGGGCTTGGCCACAGGCTGCTCGCTCGCAACCGGCGTTGCTGCCTGAATCGGTGACGTAGCCGCAGGAGTGCTCGCATCGTTCGATGCCTGTGCGCCAGTCCCGTCCGCGCCAATGGCCAGACGGCTCTCAAGCGCTTCCAGGCGAGCTCGCAGCGCGCGAATCTCTTCGCGCATGGACTGCGCTTCGGCGTCCCCGATATCCTGCGCCATCGCAGGTGCAGGAAGTGCAGCGACAACGGCTGCAAGGGCGGTGGTGGCCAGCAATCGGCTCATTCTCATCAAACTCCGCATGGTTCCCCCGGGCATTCCCCGGCCCAGTGGGGACCGGCCTCTATGACCTTTCAGTGACACTTTGGTGACAAACATGACTGCAATGTAACAAAATGTTGACGGCGGAGGCCGGGGGTATGCCCCCCCTAACGACGGGCATCCGCGCAATCCCGTAGTTCTCCCAAAACGGGCAGACACAATTTGTAATTAAACGCGTGAACCAGCCGGTCGGAGCGATCGGTTCAAATCGTGGTTTGGTCCCAATCCTGAAGCAGAGCGTATTGTTGTTTTTGCATGGAAATCAATTCCGGGTCGCCGAACGAAATATAGTGGAAATAAAAGGACAGGTTCAGTGAGAAAATTACAGGCAATTTCGGCCCTGGCCGTTGCCGTGTCTGCCGGGTGGGCGCTTCCCGCTGCGGCGCAAGTCAGTAAGTCGGCAGCCGTTCTGGAAGAACTGCAGGCCATGCGCGCCAAAATGGAAGTCATGGCGCAGCGTATCGACAATCTCGAATCTGAACTTGAACAGGCCAATGCCAAAGCCGAGGCCGCAAGCCAGTCGGCACAAGTCGCAAGGGCCGACGCCAGCACCGCCAGGAAATCCGCCGAAGAGGCCTCGCCTGTCAAGGTCGCCTGGAAAGGCGCACCCAAGTTCAGCGACGACAAGGGCTGGAGCTTCAAGCCCCGTGGCCGAATCCAGGTGGACATCGGCGGAACCGACGCGCCGAGCGGGCTTTCGAAGGGCGCCAATGCCTCGCTCGGCACTGCAACGGAAGTGCGCCGCGCCTGGTTGGGCTTCGAAGGGACGATGCCGGGCGGTATCGGCTATCGCTTCGATGCCGACCTGACCAATTCCAGCCTGGCACTGGCGGACGCCTACATCAGCTACAAGGCGAATCGGAACCTTACGCTCGTTCTGGGCAACCAGCGTCCCTTCACCGGGCTCGAGGACATGACCGCCGTCCTTAACACCACCTTCATGGAGCGCAGCAGCTTCAGCCAGGCCTTCGGCTTTGAGCGCCGCGTTGGTATCGCCGCGAACTACAAGACCAAGGACGTGCTGGTCGAAGCAGGCCTGTTTGCCGACGACATGTCGAGCATGAGCGCGGATACGGACAAGAGCTGGAGCCTCAACGGGCGCGTGGTCTTCATGCCCAAGCTGGGCAACGGCACGCTGCATCTGGGGGCCTCGGCCCAGTATCACGATCTCGCCGGTTCGGTTACAAGCACGCGCTATCGGACGCGGCCGTTCCTGCATACGGCGGACGTACGCCTGGTCGATACCGGCTCCATTACGGCCACCAGCGAGCGTCGCTACGGCGTTGAGGCTGCCTACATGACCGGGCCCTTCCATGCGGTCGTCGAAGGCAACGCGATCACGGCGGTGCGTCCCGGTCTCAGCAATCCGACCTTCAAGGGCGGCTACGCGGAAGTCGGATATGTCCTCACGGGTGAGAAGGCGCCTTACAAGGGCGGAATATTCGATCGGCTGCGGCCTGCCAAGGGAATCGACGAGGGCGGTATCGGCGCCATTCAGGTCAATCTGCGATTCGATCATCTCGATCTCAACGATTCAGACATCGTCGGTGGTCGCCAGGATACCGCGGGCGTGTCATTGGTCTGGGCCGCGACGAGCAATCTGCGCTTCACGGCCAATTACGGCCACCTGTGGTTGCGCGACGCAGCGATTACCGCTGACGGTGATGACAGCTACACCGCCGACAGCATGGGCATGCGCGCGCAGATCGACTTCTGACCTGCAGCAAGGGAAGCGCCGCCAGGATTTTGCTGGCCGCGCTTCCCTTGCAAGGCATTGTAACTACCCCTAGACCTGCCCCCGGTCGGCGCGCTTCGCCGGTCGGGGGCTGGCTCATTTTCGGGCCCAGTCGTCCGCGGTTGAAAACGGATGTTCTTTCCGTAATTTGAGGGGCAATCGTACAATGTCACTTCATCGTCATAGAAGTGTCATTGTACCCCAATAGGGGCGTCCCAGAATTGAAGCCCAAGGGGTATTGCCATGCATTCTACCAAGACGTTCTTCGTTGCCGCCGTCTCTGCGATGGCTCTCACCGCTTGCGGCGGTTCGGGTGGGGCGGGCTCCGGCGCGCGTGACCAGATCAAGGCCGTCGGCTCGTCGACTGTCTATCCTTTCGCTACCGCAGTGGCCGAAGCCTACGCCAAGGCGACCGGCGAAAAGTCGCCCGTCATCGAATCGACCGGCACCGGTGCCGGCATGAAGCTGTTCTGCGCCGGCGTCGGCGCCCAGCACCCCGACATCGAGGACGCCTCGCGCCGGATGAAGAAGTCCGAGTACGAGATGTGCCAGAAGAACGGCGTGACCGACATCGTCGAAATCCAGGTCGGCATCGACGGCATTGCCTTCGCCGAAGCCAAGAACGGCCCGGGCATGAAGCTCACCCCGACCGACATCTACAAGGCGCTGGCCGCCGACCCGTTCGGCAAGCCCAACACCGCCAAGACCTGGAAGGACGTCAATCCTTCGCTCCCCGACGAACCGATCCTCGTCTACGGCCCGCCGTCGACCTCGGGCACGCGTGACGCACTCAAGGAACTGATCCTTGAGGCCGGCTGCAAGACCGATCCGGCAATGGCCGCGCTCAAGGACAGCGACAAGGACAAGTACGAGGCGACCTGCCACGACATCCGTGAAGACGGTCCCTACGTCGATGCCGGCGAGAACGACAACCTGATCGTCCAGAAGATCTCGCAGAACCCGAAGGCCATCGGCATCTTCGGCTACTCGTTCCTCGAAGAGAACGCCGACACCATCAAGGGCATTCCGATGTCCGATGTCGAGCCGACCTACGAGACGATCTCGAACTTCTCCTACCCCGGCGCCCGTCCGCTCTACATCTATGTCAAGAAGCAGCACCTCGCCCCGATCAAGGGCCTCAAGGGCTACGTCGAGGAGTGGACCAAGCACTGGGGACCCGATGGCGACCTCAAGGCGAAGGGCCTGATTGTCGCGCCGGAAGACGTGCGCGCCAAGAATGCCGAAGTCATCGCCAACATGACTCCGCTCGACCCCTCGGTCCTCAAGTAAGCGTGTAAACGGCCAGATATGATCTTCACTGCAGTCCTGCTGGCCGTTTTCGGCCTTGGCCTCGTCGGCTGGTTTGCCGCGCGGGCCAGGGCCAGGCTGCTCTATACCGGCCGGGGATCGATGCATTCGATGCCCGGCTACCATGGCTGGCACATGGCGCTGTGGATCGTGGTCCCGGCGCTGCTTGCCTGGGGCGTGTGGTCGGCGATCATGCCGGGCCTGGTCGAAAGCGCGGTCCTGGCCGATCCGGCTGCGGCCCAGCTTCCGCCGGACGACATGAACCGTGCGGCAATCCTTGCCGATGCCCGTGCCATCGCCGCCAATCCCGATGCCGTCGCCTTCAACCCGCTGTCCAACGCCCTGGCCGAGCCGATGCGCGCAGCCCAGCAGCGCTTCGGACTGATCGGAGCCCTGCTTGTCGTCATCGCGGCGCTGGCCGGCGGCGGCTATGGCTTCACCAAGATTCGTGCCGGCTTCAAGGCGCGCACGCAGGTTGAGCGCGCGGTTCTCGGGCTGCTGCTCGCCGCCTCGCTCATGGCGATCCTCACGACATTCGGCATCGTCGCTTCGCTGGTGTTCGAGGCTGGGCTGTTCTTCAAGGACGTCTCGCCCATCGCCTTCCTGACCGGTACCCACTGGGCGCCGGGCAATGCGGGCGGCACTGACCTTAACGACAATTTCGGCGCCGTGCCGCTGTTCTGGGGCACGATCTACATCGGCGCCGTCATCGCCATGCTGGTCGCCATCCCGCTCGGCCTGATGAGCGCGATCTACCTGACCCAGTACGCCTCGGGCCGCATTCGCAAGATCCTCAAGCCCGTGCTTGAAATCCTCGCGGGCATTCCGACCGTCGTCTATGGCTACTTCGCCGCGCTGACGGTGGCACCGATTATCCGCGACTTCGCAGGCTCGCTGGGCATGGCCAATCCCTCGACCGAGAGCGCGCTGGCCGCCGGCCTCGTGATGGGCGTGATGATCATTCCCTTCGTCTCCTCGATGGCGGACGATGCGCTGGCTGCGGTTCCCCGTGCCATGAGCGACGGTTCGCTCGCGCTGGGCGCCACCAAGTCGGAGACGATCAAGAGGGTGCTGCTGCCTGCCGCGCTGCCGGGCATCGTTGCCGGCGTGATGCTGGCGATCAGCCGTGCCATCGGCGAAACCATGATCGTGGTCATGGCCGCGGGTGCCGCCGCGCGACTTTCGGTCAATCCGTTCGATTCCATGACGACAGTGACCTACCAGATCGTCCAGCTGCTGACGGGCGACCAGGAATTCAACAGCCCCAAGACGCTTTCCGCCTTCGCGCTGGGCCTGGTGCTGTTCATCGTCACGCTGATCCTCAACATCATCGCCCTTCGGGTCGTGAAGCGTTTCCGGGAAGCATATGACTGACGCAGGCTGGCAATCGCCCGAGTTTACCCGGCGCCTGGCCAAGCGCCACGCGGCCGAGCGCCGGTTCAAGCGGCTCGGCTTCAGCGCCGTCGCCCTGAGCCTCGCCTTCCTGGCGCTGTTGCTCTTCATCATGCTGCGCAATGGTCTTGGCGGCATCGACTGGCAGTTCCTGTCCGGTTCGGATTCCACCAATGCCCATGTCGCGGGCGTCTGGGGCGCGACCAAGGGGTCGCTGCTGACGATGCTGGTCACCTTGCTGCTCTCGTTTCCGATGGGCGTGCTTGCTGCCGTCTATCTCGAGGAATTCGCGCCCAAGAACCGGCGCTGGGTGGAATGGGTCGAAGTCTCGATCAACAACCTGGCGGCGGTGCCGTCGATCATCTTCGGCCTGCTGGGCCTTGCCGTGTTCATCAACACGCTGGGCTTTCCGCGCTCCTCGCCGCTGGTCGGCGGCCTGACGCTCGCGCTGATGACGATGCCGGTCATCGTCATCTCGGGCCGCAACGCGATCAAGGCCGTGCCCCCGTCGATCCGCGATGCCGCGCTGGCGATCGGCGCAAGCAAGGTGCAGACCGTGTTCCACCACGTGCTGCCGCTGGCCCTGCCGGGCATCCTGACCGGCACGATCATCGGCATGGCCCGCGCGCTGGGTGAAACCGCGCCGCTGCTGATGATCGGCATGCGCGCCTTCGTCGCCACGCCGCCGGGTGGGGTAACCGACCCTTCCAGCGTGCTGCCGATGCAGATTTTCCTGTGGTCGGACGAAATCGACAAGGCCTTCGTCCAGAACACTTCCGCCGCCATCATCGTCCTGCTGGTCTTCCTGCTGGCGATGAACGGCCTTGCGATCTACCTTCGAAACAAGTTCGAAGTCCGCTGGTAGGGACATGACCGAAACCAAGCTTACAGCCCGCAACGTCGACGTTTACTATGGTCAGAAGAAGGCCATCGACAACGTCTCTATCGATATCGACAACGGTCTCGTCACGGCATTCATCGGCCCTTCGGGCTGCGGCAAGTCGACCTTCCTGCGTTCGCTGAACCGCATGAACGACACGATTGCCGATGCCCGCGTGACCGGCGAGATCCTGCTTGACGGCGAGGACATCTACGCCGCGTCGATGGATCCGGTCGCCTTGCGCGCCCGCGTCGGCATGGTGTTCCAGAAGCCGAACCCGTTCCCCAAGTCGATCTACGAGAACATCGCCTACGGCCCGCGCATCCATGGCCTCGCCTCGAACAAGGCCGACATGGACGTGGTGATCGAGCGTTCGCTGACCAAGGCCGGCCTGTGGGACGAAGTGAAGGACCGCCTGCACGATGCCGGCACCGCGCTTTCGGGCGGCCAGCAGCAGCGCCTGTGCATCGCGCGCGCCATCGCGGTCAGCCCCGAGGTGATCCTGATGGACGAACCGTGCTCGGCGCTGGACCCGATCGCGACGGCGAAGATCGAGGAGCTCATCGACGAGCTCAAGGAGAACTACGCGATCGTCATCGTGACGCACTCGATGCAGCAGGCCGCGCGCGTTTCGCAGCGCACCGCTTTCTTCCACCTTGGCAACCTTGTGGAGTATGGTGAGACCGACCAGGTCTTCACCAACCCGCGCGAGGAAAAGACCAAGGACTACATTACCGGCCGCTACGGCTGACAAGGAAATAGCCATGGTTGACCATACCGTTAAGGCCTTTGACTCCGAGATCGGACAGCTGCGTGGCCTCGTCGCCGAAATGGGCGGACTGGCAGAAGTGGCGATCCGCGATGCGATCCAGGCGCTGACCAATCACGACGAGGAACTCGCCGGGCAGGTCGTCGCCGCCGATGCCAAGCTCGACGCGCTCGAGGCGGAAGTGGACCGTCTCGCGGTGCGCACGATCGCCCTGCGCGCGCCGATGGCGGACGATCTTCGCGACGTCATCGCCGCGCTCAAGATCTCCGGCGTGATCGAGCGCATCGGCGACTATGCCAAGAACATCGCCAAGCGCGTCAATGCGCTCGACGGGCGCAACAAGGTCGAGCCGATCACGCTCGTACCGGCGATGGCCGAGATCGCCGAGGGCATGGTTCGCGACGTGCTCAACGCCTACGGCTCGCGCGATGCCGCGCTTGCAGTCGAAGTCATCCGCCGCGACCAGAAGCTGGACCAGTTCTACAACACGTTGTTCCGATCGCTGTTGACGCACATGATGGAAAGCCCCTCGACCATCACCGTGGCGACGCAGCTGCTCTTCATCGCCCGCAACCTGGAACGCATCGGCGATCATGCGACCAATGTCGCCGAAATGGTCTACTACGCCGCGACCGGCGAATATTGCACCGAGCGCGACAGCCAGACCGATGACACAGGGGCTCCCGAATGAACCCGAATGTCCTTGTCGTCGAAGACGACCGCGCGCTTTGCGAACTGCTGACCTGGAACCTCAGCGCCGAAGGCTATGAGGTGCGCAGCACCGGCGACGGCGAGGAAGCGCTCCTGCTTGTGCAGGAACAGGCGCCCGATGCCATCGTGCTCGACTGGATGATCGAGAACGTGCCGGGCATCGAAGTCTGCCGCCAGTTGCGCAAGGACAAGGAAACCGCGCAGATCCCGATCCTCATGCTGACCGCGCGCGGCGAGGAAGAGGATATGATCCGCGGCCTCAAGACCGGAGCCGACGACTACGTCACCAAGCCGTTCAGCCCGCGCGAACTGCTGGCCCGGATCGAGGCGCTGCTGCGTCGCTCGCGGCCTTCGCTGGCCGGTAGCGTGCTGCAGTGGGGCGACATCGAACTCGATGCCACCTCCCACCGCGTCCGCCGTGGCGGTGAGCCGCTGCACCTCGGTCCCACCGAGTTCCGCTTGCTGCGCTACTTCATGGAGCGGCCCAATCGCGTCGTGTCGCGCCAGCAGATCCTCGACGGCGTATGGGGCATGGATTCCGACATCGACGAACGTACTGTCGACGTTCACATCCGCCGCCTGCGCAAGGCGATCAACCGCCCCGGCGAGACCGACCCGATCCGCACCGTCCGCGCGGCGGGCTATGCGATGGACGTCAACTGACGCCGATCCGGTGAGGCGAGGGGCCAGCGCTGGAATTGCGCGGCCCCGGCTTCTTGCTCTCTTGCTCACGGCGAAGCGGGCAACCCGCCCAGCTGCAACTCACACCCGGCTCAGGCTGAGCTTGTCGCCGCCCGTGCAGGTGGCGTGCCTATTCTGTTCAATCTTCGACGCGGCTGCTCAGGCGGCCGACAGCAGGTCGCGTTCGGCGTCGTCGGCCGCAGTCGAGATAGCGCTCAGGAACTGGTCGGTTGCGCGTTCCCACGAATAGAGTTCACCGAGCCGCGCCGCATCCTCGCGGCCGACCGTCAGGGCGCGGGTGATCGCGCAGGCGAGCGAATCGTCGACGGCTCCCGCCGGGCGCGGCAGACGGGCTTCCACGCCGCAACCGTCGCGCCCGAGAATGTCGACAGGGCCGGTAACCGGAAAGGCCGCGACCGGTGTGCTGCAGGCCAGCGCCTCGATCACCACGAGCCCGAAAGTGTCGGTGAGGCTGGGAAACACGAAGCAGTCGGCGGCGCGGTAGGCGCTCGCCAGTTCCTCGCCCGAAAGCGCGCCGAGGAAATGAACATGCGGATAGCGCCGGCGCAGGCTTTCGAGCGCCGGACCGTCGCCGACCACGACCTTGCTGCCCGTCACATCGGCATCGAGGAAGGCTTCCAGGTTCTTTTCCGGCGCGACGCGGCCGACGTTGAGCAGGACCGGGCCGGGCAGGGCGCGCATGGCCGGATGGCGCGCGCCCTGGGGTGTGAATAGCTGCTGGTCGATGCCGCGGCTCCAGCGCCGCGTATGGCTGATGCCGCGCGATGCCAGCTCCCGGGCAAAGCTGCAGGTGGAGACGAGTACGGCGCGGCTCGGCGCATGGAAGCG